>BTQZ01000001.1:0-307289 GCA_036986135.1 Anaerolineae bacterium
GTCGCCGCGAATAGGGGGAAGCATCAAGTAAGTCCCGAAGGGGCTGTCTGTACAAGCTGACAGCCCCTTTGTCGTTCCCCGGGCAATCCTGATCTACCCAATATCGGCGGTGCGGACGGCGGGCGCGACGCAGGCTCAAGTCGTTACGGCGAGTCGTAAGGAGACCCACAGGCGCTGCGCCCAGAGTTCATGACAATCTGTCTGGCCTATCCGACAGTTGACTAGTGGCAAATTGAGAAGATTGACCCGAAGGTTGGTTATCGAAGGCTTGCTATTAGGCAGCGCGGGTTTGATCGTCAGTCAGCTCACTGCGCCGAGCCTAATCGGGCGATCGCTGGCGGATCCGCTCCCGCTGGCCCTCGTGCCGGCCGCCGTTATGCGCTCCGTGCGAGAGGGCTTCGCTTACTTTGATTTAAGCTCCCCGTTGCTGCACTTGATTTTCGCCATCGGACTCGGTGCCGGAGCCGCGTGGTTGACCGTGCGCCGCGGAGGAACCGCCGAGCAGGCGCGGCCGACTGCCAGGATCGCCTCGGGCCTGAGCATTCTGGTGGTTGCGGTACAGGAGGTGGATGCGGTGATCGTGGCGTTCTACTACGGCCTCTCGGCCTTTGTCAGCCTCTCGATCAGCGCGTATGCGGCGGACCGTGTGGCGCGTCAGCTGTTCCGCAGGCAGGCGGCAGCGATTAGACAACTCGGTAAGAATGAGTGATTGCGGAACGGGAAGGGAGCCTGAATCGAGAGAGCCGAGGACGCCGACCCCGGCTCTCTAGTAAGGAGGAGAAGAAGAGATTTCCACCCTTCCGACATTAGATTACATGGGAGGGTAATTCCGTGCTGGTCGGAATCACCACGCAATATCTACGTGAATCCTACGCTAGAGCAATCCTTCACAACGGGACTAGCGTCCCATCCGCTGCGGGAGTGGGTCTTTACGAGGCTAAATTTGGAGCCCGCTGGGGAGCCTAGCGACTTGGGCAGAGCGATCGGGGCTTTCAGAGAGTGGACTCTCTAGATGCCGTCAGAGATAAAGCAGCCGTTGTCGAACTCCATCTCGAGGAAGTATCCCCACGGCTGAACATTGTTCTGGAAGAAGAAGATTAGCGGCTTCGACCCAAAGGGTGGGATGCTCCGATCATTTTTAAGCGACGTGAGCCAGGCCTCCGGCGGTGGAGCCCTATCATTCCAGATCGTATCGGGCTCCAGCCTGACTTTAATGAGATCGCCGTTTGGATCAGGCCAATTCAGATGGATCCACATGATCTTGATCGTGACCGGGTTATCGTTGAATATTTCCGTGCCTGCTTCCCTGGACCCAATCCGAAAGCCTCCCGGCAAGATATTAGTGCAGGGGTCCACCGGACTCGTCGGCCATGGGGTGTCGGTAGGCGGGATCATTGCCGTAGAAGCCGGGGTCCGAGTGGGGGTCTTGCTCGGCATCATGCTTGGAGAAAGCGTAGGCGACGTTCCCGCATTGGGGGTCCAGGTAGGAGTCTTGCTCGGCAACGAACTGGCGGTTGGCGGAGAGGTTGAAGTGGGCGTCTTACTCGTAATCGGTGTCTTGCTCGCGGTTGGTGAAGGCCCCGGGCTCGGCGTGTAGGTAGTCGTCGGGGTCTGGCTGGGCGTCTGCGTCCTGCTCGGCGTCGGCGAAGGGCCTGGCGTGGAGGTCTTGCTCGCGGTCGGTGAGGGACCCGGCGTAAACGTCTTTGTAGCGGTCAAGGAGGGGCCTGGAGTTGCGCTGTGAACGGGGGTCGCAGTCCCTTCGAGCTCTCCCAGCACTTCGAAGTCACCGGCCAGCGTGGCCATAACGGCGGTTTGGATTTGTTCAGGTGACTGCGTCTCATCGCCTCCAGCGCCCGCAAGCTGAGTGGACAGCGCTTCGATCGTCCCGGCCAGCGCCGTTAGCTGCGGGCCGCTCATGTCCTCCGGGGACAATCCGCTGCCCTCCGCCGGATTGGCCGCGCCGTCCAGCATTTCCATCAACCCTGATGCCGCAACCGGACAAGCCAATAGGAGCAGCAGGAGCACTGCAGCTGCGGCCGCCACCCGACGCAGGCGACTGCCCTTCTTCTTCGGCGGCTCGGGTTCGTGGACCACGATACTGGCCGCGATCGAGGAAGGCGGCACTTCGATGTTCGGAGCCGGATTGTTAAAGGGGTCCTGCGCATGCGCCAGCGCGGACTGAAAGGCTGCGTTCATCTCGCCCATCGAGCCAAATCGCTCAGCCGGGTTCTTGGCGGTCGCCTTTAGGATGACCCGCTCAATGGCTTCCGGTACATTGGGACTCCTGAGGCGGGCGAGCGGAATGGGCTCGTTGATGTGTTTGAGCATCACGGCCATGGGAGTCTCGGCCTGGAATGGCAACTCGCCCGTACAGAGCTGGAATAAAATGACTCCCAGAGAGTATTGATCAGAGGCCGCGCTCACCTTTTCGCCGCGTGCCTGTTCAGGCGACATATAGGCCGGAGTGCCCAGCAGCGCCGATCCGGTCAGGCTAACCGATGCGTCGTGGATGCGGGCAAGGCCGAAGTCGGCCAGCAGCGCATTCCCCTTTTCATCGAGCAAGACGTTAGAGGGTTTCACATCCCGGTGGATAACGCCCTGCTCGTGAGCGAACTCCAGCGCGCTGCCCAATTGATCCACGAGCATGCCGCCTTCAGAAGGCGTCAGTGGTCCTAGCCTTAGCTTGTCTGCCAGACTTCCGACTTCGAGTAGCGGCATCACGAGATAGGCGTAGCCCGCGTCTTGCCCAAAGTCCACGACCGGAACGATATGGGGGTGCTTCAAGCGCATCACGACTTCGGCCTCACGCTGGAAGCGTTTGGTGAATTGGGAATCCTGCGCCATCACCGGCGACATGACCTTTACGGCCACCTGCCAGCCTGTTTCTGCGTCAGCCGCCTTAAATACCGAGGCCATACCGCCCTGACCGATCTGCTCGATCAGGCGATATTTGCCGAGCACCTCAACTGGCAGCTTGGCTTCGGCCATCATCTACATACCTGGCGCGCTCTCCAATTAGTGGACCTAACCCTCCGGTGCGAAATAAGCGCGCACGCGGGCCTCCATCTCTGGAGCCCACGCGGCAGCAATGGGAGGCGGCCGGTACGCTAGCGGTGCAACAAGAAGCTGGCGATGACCAGCCCGTTGTAGATGGACACGTCGTGTGAGTTGACTTCCCATGGCCCACCTTCGAGCGCTTCCATAGCGGGTCCCAGGCCCTTTTCGATCTCCGCCATGACCCGGCGTATTTCTGGCGCCTGGTCGGTCATGGTTTCGAGCAGGCCTGGCATCTTCAGGCGGTGGGTCAACACGAGCATCCGATACCCGGGCTGGCCGTTCGACACAGCGATTGTTGCCGGCGCCGAAACGGTTGTTTGTTGATGCATATGCCCTGTGGATTTCAGTGTAGCGGGCTTTGGAAAGCGACGACCTTACGCTATGCTTACAGCGGTCGGGCCAGCCTAGGCCCCGTTTGAATCCCAGCTCTCAACCACAATTGACCCACCCGTCTGGATGCGATACGATCCGCAGCGTCATGTCGCAACCCCCTGCAATTCGCACAGAAGCGCTGGCACGCGCCCATAAGATCGGCGGGCGCACGAAGGACGAGCAGCAAGAGCCCATGGCGCATAGGATCGATAACGAGGGTCGAGTGCAGATTTATGCTCCTTGAGTGGCTGCTGGCGGCACTACCGCTGGCCACGATCCTGGTGCTGCTGGTGGGCTTCCGCTGGGGCGCCGATAAGGCTGGGCCAGCGGGCTGGTTGGTGGCCGTCCTCCTGGCGGCCTTTTATTTTGGGGCCGGGATAGAAGTCCTCGCCGCGGCGCAGACGAAGGCGCTGCTGCTTACCTTCGACGTGCTGCTCATCATTTGGGGAGCGTTCTTGCTCTACCGCGTAACCGACGAAGCCGGTGCAATTGAGGTCATCGGCGAGACACTCCCCAGCCTCATCAAGGACCGGGGCATGCAGGCGCTGTTGATCGGCTGGCCCTTTGCCTCGTTCCTGCAGGGAGTCGGAGGCTTTGGCGTGCCGACGGCCGTCACGGCGCCGCTGCTCATCGGTCTTGGCTATGCACCGTTGACGGCGGTGATCGTGCCCTCCATCGGCCAGGCCTGGTCAGTGACCTTTGGGTCGCTGGGTTCCTCATTTCAAGCCCTGATGGTTGCCTCCGGCCTCGGGTGGGAGCAGTTGGCGGCGGCTTCAGCGATATTGCTCGGGCTGCTCGGATATGGTTCCGGAATCGGGGCCGAACATGCCGCTCACGGTTGGCGCGCTGTGCGCCGGTTGGCGGTTGTGATCCTCATACTGGGAACCGTGATGGGAGTGACCCAGTATCTGCTGGCCACAAACGGACTGTGGAACCTCGCGGGATTTGGCGCAGGACTGGCGGGAATGGTCGTTGGATACTTCTTGGCCCGAGAGGGCAGGCCCTCGCGGGCGCTGCTACTAGCGATGTCTGCCTACCTGGCGCTCATCGCAATAACGGTCGTAGTCCAGCTGATCCCGGTTGTTCGAGAAGCGCTGGGAGGCCCGCAGATTCGGCTCGAGTTCCCGGAGTTGAGCACTGCGCGTGGATTCACAACGCCGGAAGGACCGGGACGGGTGATACCGATCTTCACCCACGCCGGCGCCCTGCTGTTCTACGCCGCCATCGTTGCCTACCTCATCCATCGCCGTGCGGGTCAGTATCGGCCCGGTGCGGCCCGAAGAATCCTGGTGGGCACCATCACGCGCGTCATCCCTTCCAGTCTGGGAATTGCGGCCCTCGTTTCAATGGCGGTCGTCATGGGGCACGCCGGTATGACGGAAGCGTTGGCCCAGGGGCTGGCGCGCGCATTTGCGGGTGTCTACCCTGCCCTGGCGCCGTGGATCGGGGGACTTGGGGCCTTCATGACCGGATCCAACACCAATTCGAACGTGGTCTTTGGCGAGCTCCAACTGCGCACCGCCGAGCTTCTCGGGTACAGCGTTCCGCTGTTGCTCGCGGCACAGACCGCGGGTGCGGCTATCTTTTCGGTGCTGGCGCCCTCGAAGATCGTGGTGGGAGCCAGCACGGCCGGCATGGGAGGAAAAGAAGGAATTATCTTGCGACGCTTGATTCTCTACTGCGGCGTACTGCTGGTCGCGCTGAGCTTGGTCGTGTGGCTGGCGGCACAAAGATGAGTCGCACCGTGATACTTCAAGCCATCGCGTTTGGGCTTATCATGCTTCCTTCTTTAGCGCTCTACTGGGCGGAAGCCGAGTGGCTTGTCTGGGGCCTCATGGCTCTGATTGCCGCGGGTATGCTTATCGGGCTGCGCAGGTCTTAGTGGAGGAAAAAGCATGAAACTCGATGGTGAAGTGACTATTCAGGCGGACCGCCAGAAGGTATGGGAGTTCCTCACCGATGCGGAATCTGTCAGTCAGTGTGCTCCGGGATTAGAGTCGATGGTGATCATCGAGCCAGACAAGCAGTTCGAGGCAGTCGTAGCGATTGGATTCGGGACCATCAAAGTGCGATTTGTGACGAACGTACGCTGGGTTGAGCTGGATGCTCCAAACCTGGCGAAGATGACGGCCCACGGAACCGCACCTGGTAGCGCAGCGGACGTCAATGGGGAAATGCGACTCGAGGACACGCCCGGCGGTGGGACCCGCATGACCTGGTCCGCCGACGTGGTGGTGTCAGGCACCATCACCAGTCTTGCCTCGCGCATGATGGGAAGCGTCAGCAAGAAGATTGCGAACAACTTTTTCGACTGTGTAAGGGGAGTTCTCGAAACCTAGCAGCTTAGACGCCGAGGATGTGGGTGATGACCGTACTGCCAGCACCTCCGACGCTTTGCATCATGCCGATCTCAGCCCCGCGCACTTGATTCTTGCCCGCTCTCCCCGTTAGCTGCAGAACAATTTCAGATGCCTGATAGAGGGCTGTGGCGCCGATCGGGTGGCCTCTCGCCTTCAATCCCCCCATAGTGGTGATTGGGATATCTCCACGCAGTGCAATCCGTTTCTCCTCAGCCAGACGCCATCCCTGACCCTGATCCGCGAATCCGGCGGCTTCCAGCAGCATGCAGGCCATGATGCTGAACGCATCGTGCACCTCGAAGAAATCGATGTCTTCTCGATGGACATTCGCCTGTCGATAGGCCTTTGCGGCGCTCTGCTGAGCCGCCTCCAACCAGAGAGGATTTGGCCGGTCGCCAACCCGAAAACGGTCCGTTGCCACACTGCTGGATAGGATGCGCACCGGATGTGGGCTGTGTGTGCGCGCCTCTTCCGCCGGCGACAGCACTATCGCCGCTGCGCCGTCGCAAATCGGCGAGCAATCAAGCAGCCGTAAGGGATCATGCACCATGCGCGATTTCATTACAGTGCGGGGCTTCACAATCATGTCCTTGAAGAGTGCGTTTGGGTTGTTGCGTGCGTTATGGTGCGCAACAACCGGGAAATTTACGAAACCATCTTCCGGTACGTCATACCGCTTCCGGTAAAGGCGCATCAGATCTGCATTCTTGCTGATGAGTGTGGCGCCGTCCTCCACCTCCTTGGCGTCCAGGGCCTTGGATATCGCGGGGGTGGCCAGACCCTCGCTCATCTTTTCGACGCCCACAACCACCGCCAGGTCTGCCTCCCCACTTCCCACCGCCAGGTAGCCCATCCGAAGGGCGGCGGATCCGCTCGCCGTGGCGGCTTGCACCTGAAGCGCCTCAATTCCAGCCAGTCCGGCTTCATCCGCAATGAGCGCCGCGATATGCTTCTGACCTTGCAGCTCGTCGCCGAGCATGTTGCTGGCGAATAGAGCGTCAACGCGCTCGACGCCGGCCCTTTCCATAGCGCCGCGCACGACCTGCGATCCCAGCTGCCGCAGGCCCTGATGCGTGGCCGCTTGGATAGGTATTTGGGCGGCGCCTACGATGCTTACAGGGCGCATGCTGGTCTCAATTCCCCTGGAGCAGCCACACTGTGCATCACGAATTCATGCTGCGCAGTCGTTCAAACGACGCCCGCCTCGCGCAGGGCCCGGATATCCTCCGAGTCGAAGCTCAGCAGCCCTGACAGAATCTGGTCCGTATGCTGCCCCAAGGTCGGCGGCGGATACCGCACTTCACTCGATGCGGTCGGAATATTCAGTGGCGAGCGCAGAAGCGGCACGCTGCCTTCGGTGGGGTGCGGTACTTCCATGACCAGCTCTCGAGCGAGAACCTGGGGATCTGATAGCACAGCATCAATGGTGTTTATCGGACCTGCCGGCAGCCCAATGCTCTCACAGAGCTGGATCCAGTGCTCAACGGAACCAGTAGAGAACAACTCGTTCAAAAGCCTCACCAGCTCGGATCGATTCTGCAAGCGGGCGGGGTTGGTGGCGAACCGCTCGTCCGCTGCCCACGCCTCTCGATCGATAGCCTCGCAGAATTTCGCCCACTGAATGTCGTTTCCGGCCGCAAAGGCGAAGTAATCATCTTTCGCCTCAAAGACCTCATAGGGCACGATATTAGGGTGCGCGTTGCCAAAGCGGCGCGGTGGGTCGCCGGAAACGAGATAGTTGCTGGCTACATACGACATCAAGGCCACCTGGCAGTCCAGCAACGAGATATCGATCCGCTGGCCGGCCCCGGTGCGCTCGTGTGCGTACAGGGAGGCGAGCACCGCATTACAGGCGTACATTCCACTGGCCAGATCTGCTATGGCGATACCGGCACGGAAGGGTTCGCCATCCTCCGGTCCGGTGACGCTCATGAATCCCCCCAACGCCTGGACAATGAAGTCGTATCCGGGGCGATCGCGGTACGGCCCCGTGTATCCGTAGCCGGTAACCGTGCAGTAGATCAGGTCTGGCTTTAGTTCTTTTAGCTGCTCGTAATCAAGCCCCCATTTCTCGAGTGTGCCCATTCGGAAGTTCTCGATTAGGACATCGGCCTCTTGGATCAGCTTTTTCAGGATTGCGCGCCCGCGTTTGGATTTCAAATTGAGGGTCAGGCTGCGCTTGTTGCGATTTGCGGCGAGAAAGTAGGACGATTCCCCGCCGGCAGTGAAGGGGGGCCCCCACTGTCTTGTGTCGTCGCCGCGGCCTGGAACCTCCACCTTGATAACGTCCGCGCCAAGATCGCCCAGCAGCATCGTGCAGTAGGGCCCGGCCAGGATGCGGGTCAAATCCACGACACGCACACCATCGAGCAGTTTGTCGGAAGGTTCAGAGGAGCTGATCATGCGAGGCGCGTCGAATTATAGTACGTGCACAACTGAGGCGGGCGAGATGGTGTTGTACAATGCGTACCCTTCAGACCCGGCAATGAAACCACCTCCATTTAAATACATCGCAGCCGAATCTGTGGAGCATACCCTCGAGCTGATGGAAGAGCATGGAGAGGCGGCCAAGCTGCTGGCCGGCGGCCAAAGCCTCATTCCCGCCATGAATTTCCGAGTGCTTCAACCCTCGGTACTCATCGACCTGAACCGTATCGAGGACCTGGAATACATCCGGCGTGCCGACGACGGCGCGCTCGTTGTCGGCGCCATGACACGCCAACGTGACTTAGAGCAGAGCCACGATGTGGAGCGTGTAGCGCCGCTGCTCTACGAGGCCATGCCGCACATTGCTCATCCTCAGATCCGCACTCGCGGCACTATCGGCGGAAGCCTGGCCCATGCCGATCCGGCAGCCGAGCTGCCGGCGGTCGCGATTGCCGCCGGCGCCAGCATGAAAGCCAGCGGACCGATAGGAGATCGCTGGATCGAGGCGAAGGATTTCTTCGAAGGGATGTTCTCAACCGCCCTCGGACCGAATGAGATGCTGGTGGAAGTGACCTTCCCTGCCATGACGTCGCAAACTGGGTGGAGATTCGAGGAAACCTCCCGGCGCAGGGGTGACTACGCCATGATGGGCGTGGCGGTCGAGGTAATGGTAGACGACGAAGGGGCCTGCAAGGAAGCGCGTCTGGTCTACTTGAATGCTGGTGATGGGCCGATCGAAGCTGAAAATGCGGCGGCCATGCTCTGTGGAGAGCGGCCTACGCAGGAACTCATCGCGGCTGCGGCGGCAGAGGCAGCGGACCATGAGATCGATCCAATGGGCAATGTGCACGCCTCGATTGACTTCCAGCGCCACCTGGCCAGGGTGCTGACCGAGCGCGCGCTCTTGAAGGCCTTTGCTCGTGGGGGGAACTCGAAAACCTGATGGAAACTCACGCGGTCGCTTTTACGATAAACGGCCAGGCCCATAGGGGCGAAGTCGAGCCGCGCATGCTGCTCAGCGACTACCTGCGTCACGAACTCGGACTCACCGGGACTCATGTGGGCTGCGAACACGGCGTATGCGGGGCGTGCACCGTGCTCTTGGACGGCCAGCCCGTGCGTTCGTGTTTGATGCTTGCGGTACAGGCAGATGGCCACGAAGTATCAACTGTTGAAGGCCTTGCGAGCAGTCCTGAGGACCTACATCCTCTGCAGCAGGCCTTTTGGGAGGCACACGGCCTGCAATGCGGCTTCTGCACCCCTGGCTTCCTCATGACGCTACTGCCGTTCCTGGAGGAAAATCCACAGCCCACGGAAATGGAAATTCGTGAAGCGATATCCGGGAACCTGTGCCGCTGCACGGGCTATCAAAACATCGTGGAGGCCGCGCTTCTGGCGGCCGAAGGGAGGCAGGAGTGAATGCGTCGGATCGTGCCGCGACCTCGATTCCAGAGGCCCTGCACCTGCTCCAGCAAGAGCCGGTCGCCTATTTCGAGCAGCTGGAAGCCAATTTCGAAGAGCGAGAATCACAGGTTCAAGCATTTCTGCCCGATGAGCAGCGCTTTGCCCGGGTGCGAGCGGATTATGAGGCGCTGGATGAGCGCTATACAGAACGACAGGATCGCCCGCCGCTGTTCGGGCTCCCCATAGGAGTCAAAGACATCTTTCATGCGGACGGCTTCGAAACTCATGCTGGGAGCCGGCTTCCCGCAGACCGTCTGGGCGGGCAGCAGGCTGCAAGTGTGACTCGACTGAAGCAGGCCGGAGCGCTGGTTCTGGGTAAGACCGTAACAACAGAGTTCGCTTACTTCGCCCCCGGACCCACCCGCAATCCCCACAACCTGGACCATACCCCCGGAGGATCGAGCAGCGGATCGGCGGCCGGGGTCGCCGCGGGTCTGGTCCCGTTCGCATTTGGCACTCAAACGGTGGGATCGATCAATCGGCCTGCGGCCTTTTGCGGAGTGGTGGGCTTCAAACCCAGCTACGGTAGGATTTCGACGGCCGGCGTGATCCCGCTTGCGCCCTCGCTAGACCACGTGGGTTTTTTCACTGCGGAAGTCGGTGGGGCGCTGGCGGTCGCACCGCATCTGCTTTCCGATTGGAAGCCGGGGGACCTGGACTCTAGGCTGGGGGATCTTGCCCCGGGGACGATCAGGCTGGGAATCCCACGCGGTCCTTATATGCAAGGCGCATCAGATGAAGCCCTCGCACACTTCGAGAGTGTGAAGATCCGGCTCGAAAGGGGCGGGCTGCGCGTAATCGATGTGCCGACCATGGCCAACTGCGCCGAGATCTCCGAGCGGCACTACTTGATATTGGCCGCCGAGGCGGCTGCCGTCCATAAGGATTGGTTCGATGAATACGGAGAACTCTACAATCCAAAAACTGCCGAGCTGATTGAGAAGGGGCGCGAAATATCGGGCGATCGGCTAACGGCGGCGCTGGAGGGGCGCGGCCAACTGCGCGAACAGCTGCAGGCTCTGACAGAGGAGTATCGCATAGACGCCTGGATCTCTCCCGCTGCGCCGGGTCCCGCTCCGGAAGGCATCGAGAGCACCGGGGACCCGGCTATGAATTTACCCTGGACTTACAGCGGGCTGCCGACCATCGGATTGCCGTCTGGCTGGAGCCCCGATCAACTGCCGCTGGGAATCCAGCTGACCGGCGCATGGTACGGCGACGAGCGGCTGCTGGCGGAATCCGTGGCTGTGGAACGTGCGCTGACCGAGGATTGAGGAATTGTGGCAACATCCCACAGAATGCGCCGCGGCGCCTATTGCATTTGCTGGGGAAGATCATGGATCTAGCGCGCGCGGGCGCCGAGGACTGACAGAGGATGACTACCTCCCATGAAATCCGCCCTGGAGCCTATTACGACTCAGTGGTGCTCATGCAGCTTCAGCGCGCGCTCGCCGGTCTCCCGGACGTGATGGATGCGGGGGTCGTCATGGGGACGGCCGCAAATCTGGAGCTGCTCGCCCAAAACAACTTGTTGCCGAAGCATATACAGGCTGCCCCAGAGGATCTCGTGATCGTGGTTCAAGCGGCGACCGATGAGGCCGCCGAGGCAGCTCTGGGGCAGGTGGATGAACTGCTTTCGCGCAGAAGATCGGTGGCAGCCAGCGAATTTCGTCCCAAGAGTCTGCAGTCTGCGGCTGAAATGCTGCCGGAGGCTGACTGGGTCTTGATCTCGGTGCCGGGACGCTACGCGGCAGGGGTAGCGCGCGAAGCGCTTGAGTTAGGAAAGCATGTATTCCTCTACAGCGATAACGTCTCCCTGGACGATGAAGTGGAGCTGAAGGCGCGGGCGGATGAACTCGACCTGCTCATGATGGGACCGGATTGTGGCACGGCGATTGTCGGGGGGATCGGGTTCGGCTTTGCCAACCGCGTGCGGCGCGGTCGCATAGGCCTGGTCGGGGCCTCGGGGACCGGTCTGCAATATGTGACCTCCCGCATCCATCAGATGGGTGAAGGCATTTCTCAGGCGCTCGGGACCGGTTCGAGAGATCTCAATGGCAGCGTGGCAGGCGCCATGGCATCCCGCGGTCTCGATCTGCTGGCCAACGATCCGGAGACCGAAGTCATCGTATTGGTCTCCAAGCCGCCCGATGCGGCAGTGACTGCCCGGCTTCTACAGCGGGCCTGGGTCGCAGGCAAGCCAATCGTTGTCAGCTTTATCGGGTATCCACCGCCGGCCAGACAGCTCGGCAACCTGCACTTCGCGCGTTCGCTTATCGAAGCGGCAGAAACAGCCGTTGGGCTGGTCGGCGCGGAAGTAGCGGAGCTGGGAGTTCCAGAGTTGCGCGCAGGCGCACGCTATCTACGTGGCTTATTCTCCGGGGGAACGCTGGCGGCCGAGGCATTGGCGGGGTTTCAGACGGTGGTTGGGCCGGTCTATTCCAACATCAGCGAGCCGCGCCTGAGAGACCCGCTCATCAGCAAGGAGCACTCACTCCTGGATCTTGGGGAGGACGTGTTCACCGTAGGTAGATTGCACCCGATGATCGACAACGATCTCCGGATTCGTCGCCTGCGACAGGAAGTAGCCGACCCGGAAGTGGGGCTTATTCTGCTGGACATCGTGCTTGGCGAAGGCGCGCATCCTGATCCGGCCTCCGAGCTCGCTCCGGCCATCGCAGAGGCGCGTGCGGAGCACAATGTCGAAGTGGTCGTCATTCTGGTCGGAACAGACGAGGACCCTCAGGGGCTTGAGGAGCAAAGACAACAGCTGGAACAAGCGGGCGCAGTGGTTTTTGCGGAAACATCCGCAGCCGTCGCTCATGCAATCTCTGCTTTCGCTGGGAGCGAGCGCAAGACAGCCGAAGCCGATTTTCTCTCACGTCCGGTGGCTGCCATCAACGTGGGTCTCGAATCTTTCTATGACAGCCTGCGAGAGCAGGGTGCAAAGGCAGTGCATGTGGACTGGAAGCCACCCGCTGGTGGAGATGAACGGCTGCAGGCCATTCTGCAGAAAATGAAAAGCTAGGGACTTCAAGGACAGACGATGGATATTGATGCCTCCAACCAAACCGCGGTCGAACGAATGATGGCTGCCCGGCCGATGCTTACCGGGCTCGCCCCCGCCCGGGAAGTGATTCCGGGGATGGAAGACAACCTGGTCCTGCATGCCGGACCGCCCATAGAGTGGGAGCGCATGTCCGGGCCATTGCGCGGGGCGGTAGTCGGGGCGCTGCTATTCGAGGGCCTGGCGAAGGACGAAAAGAGCGCCGCCGGCATGGCCGAGGCAGGGGAGGTGAATTTCGCCCCTTGCCACCACCATAATGCAGTAGGGCCTATGGCGGGCGTAATCTCGGCCTCGATGGAGGTTTACATCCTCGAGAATTCGACGCATGGAAATCGGGCCTACTCCAATCTGAATGAGGGGTATGGCAAGGTGCTTCGCTACGGAGCCTACAGCGAGGAAGTACTGGACAAACTGCGCTGGATGAATGGATCTTTGGGCCCGCTGCTGCGCGAGGCGCTTGAGCTGTCGGATGGCCTGGACATCCGCGCCTTGCTGGCCGAAGCATTGCACATGGGCGATGAGGGTCACAATCGAAACAAGGCCGGCTCGCTGCTGTATCTGAAACTGCTCTCGCCGCTGATCGCCAAAGTTGCCAGAGATGAAGCAGTGGAGGCCGAGGTACTGCAGTTTCTCGGCGACAATGCATTGAGCGTGCTTAACCCGGTGATGGCGGCGTGCAAGGCGATGGCAGATGCGGCCCACGGTGTGGAGGGCAGCACGATGGTGACTGCCATGGCCCGCAACGGGACCGACTTTGGAATGCGGGTGAGCGGATTAGGAGACGATTGGTTCACTGCGCCGGCAGAAATTCCTGAGGGCCTCTACTTCCCTGGATTCACGAGCGAGGATGCCAATCCAGACATCGGAGACAGCACCATCACGGAGACCGCCGGCATTGGCGGCTTCGCCATGGCAGCCGCGCCCGCGATCGTTGCGTTTGTCAGCGGAACACCGCAAGATGCCTTGAACGCTACCCTGGAAATGTATGAGATTACAGTCGCCGAACACGAACACTTCACGATCCCACCGCTGGACTTCCGCGGTACGCCTACCGGCATAGACATCCGCAAAGTGGTGGAACTCGGAATTACGCCGCGAATTAATACCGGCATCGCCCACAAAGAACCGGGAGTGGGCCAGGTCGGCGCGGGACTTGTGAGGCCGCCGAAAGAGATCTTTGAGCAAGCGCTCGTTGCGTACGCTGAGCGCTACGAACTATAGGCAAAGTTAGGAGCCACCCAAGAATCGAGGAGATCAATGAAAATCTACGACCTATCGCAGCCGCTCAATCAAGACGCACCATTCTGGCCGTTCTATCCACCCTTCGAGGTCAAGTACATCAAACGCAAGTCAGAGCACGGAGTGAACGCGCAATATATCCAGACCTCCAACCACATGGGCACTCACATGGACGCCCCTCGCCATTTCGTGACCGGCGGCAAAACCATTGATGAGCTGCCTCTCGATTGGCTCTATGGGGAGGGCGTGATCGTCGATTTGAGCGATGAACTGGACGAGCTCGACTTGTTTACGCCGCAAATGATCGAGGACCGGATCGAGGTCCGAGAGGGCGACATCCTCTTCATCCATACCGGCTGGCACAAGCACGCCCAGTTCGGCTCAGAGCCAGATGAGGAAAAGTACATCCAGCGGCATCCCGGACCGCACTTCGAGATCGTGGATTGGCTGCTGGATAAGAAGATCCACTTGTGGGGCGTGGATATGGTCTCGACCGACCACCCCATGAACCTACCTATCGGTCGCTTTCTGGGAAAGGGTGGCCTGGAGCACTGGAAGCGGGTCACCCAGCAATGTGAGGAGAAATTCGGCGCCGACAAGATGGATGAGCTTTTCCCTGACAGAGCATACCAACTCACCCATAACGCGCTATTTCCGCACGACTGCTTCCACGTCGAGAACATGGGCGGCGAAATCGGCGCGCCCGAGTTGCAGAACAAGCGGCTGACTGTCGGCGCGTTTCCATGGAAATTTAAGGGCGGCGAGGCTGCATTCTGTCGCGCGGTGGCGTTTGTCGAAGACTAGACGAAGTCTGTCGAAGACTATAGAGGAATAGTGGAGAAGCTGAAGCTTGTTACGGAGTGGACCGTCAGCCCCCGAAGTATCTACGAGGCCTGGCTGGACAGCGAAGAACACTCCGCATTCACTGGCTCAAGCGCCTCGGTGGAAGGCCAAGTCGGCGGCGAGATGAGGGCCTGGAACGGCTACATTTCAGGCGTGATCCAGGAGCTCGAGCCTTACGGCCGGATCGTGCAGTCTTGGCGAACCACTGAGTTCCCCGAGGGGAGCGAGGATTCGCGATTGGAGATTCTGATGAACGCGGTCGAGGGCGGCACGCGCCTCACGTTTCTACACTCCGACATTCCCGATGGCCAGGCCGAAATGTACGCCGAAGGATGGGAGGAGCATTACTTCCGGCCGATGCGCGTTTACTTCGAAGGCTCGGCAGACGAGGACTAGGGCATGTCTCGATACGAGCTGATCCGGTGGAGCGGGCTTGCAGGCTGGGCCTCGGGTTTGCTAATCATCGCGGGCGCCGTCGCTGGACCTTTCGTCGAGCCGGTCGTCTCGGGAACGCTGTTTGTAACCGGCTATATCCTGCTGTTCTTCCTGCTCACGGGCGCATACGCCACATACTATTCGTATACCGGCATGTTAGGTCTGCTTGGATACGCGCTGTCAATGATTGGAAACGCGCTGTTCATAACGATCCAGACCGCATCTTCGTTCGTATTGTCCAGGATCGAGGACACGGCGGACATGTTTCCTGCCGCCTCCCCGGCGACCGGCATCCTGTTCGGCGTCGGGCTGCTGCTCTCTGCGATCGCTCACACTCGAGTAAGTGCGCTGTCCGCGTGGCCCGGCTGGCTCATGTTTGCCGGAGTGGCATTGAGTCTGGTCCTTCCCCGCTTGCTCGGCGAGGGTCCCGACATCGTGTTCGCTATTCCGCCGATCTTGCTCGGCCTCGGCGTGGTCGGCTTTGGACGAGGGCTCCGACGGAACTGATGGCTACGCAATACTTCGGCCAGCGCATCAAGCGCAATGAAGATCCCCGGCTGCTGACCGGGCAGGCCCTTTTTGTGGACGACGTGAACCTGCCGAGGATGCTGCACGTGGCCTTCTTACGCAGCCCCTACGCCCACGCTCGGCTCAAAGCGGTTGATGCTTCACAGGCCCGCAAGCGCGAGGGGGTCGTGGCGGTCTACGCCGCCGGGGACCTAGGCGACTATTGGTGCAAAGGCCCCTTGTTGGTATCCCCGCCACCCGTGGAAGGAATCGTCTTTAACGAGCGCACGCAGCCCATCCTGGTGATGGACACGGTTCGACATCTCGGCGAGCCGATAGCGGCGGTGGTAGCGGAGAGTCGCTATCTGGCGGAAGACGCGCTGATCGACATCCTGGTGGACTACGATCCGCTACCCGCGGTCGTGGATCTTGAGGCAGCGGTGGGGCAAGATTCGACGCTGGTCCATGAGGATGTGGGCTCCAATATAGCCGCGCATGTCGTTCAGACTATCGGGGATTACGAGCAGGCAAAGGCCGGAGCACACACCGTGATCGCCCGCCGATTGACTTACGATCACGGCACGGCGGCCGCGCTCGAGAACCGTGGCATTGTAGCCGAGTGGGATTCGCGCAGCCAGCGCCTAACCGTTTGGGACACGACACAGGCGCCCAACCCGATCCGTAACGGCCTGGCCAGCATGCTGGGGCTCTCGGAGAACCAGGTGCGGGTCATTGCTCCCTTCATCGGCGGTGGCTTTGGGCCCAAGATCATGATGTTCTACCCGGAGGAAATGCTCATACCTTGGGTGGCGATGCGCCTCGGCCGGCCAGTCAAATGGATCGAGGATCGGTCGGAAAACTTCGTTGCTACCACTCAGGAGCGCAGTCAGATCCATCAGGCCGAGATCGCGCTGAGCTCAGATGGAATGATTCTGGGGGTTCATGACACCTTCCTGCACGATTCGGGGGCCTACGATCCTTATGGGCTGACCGTACCCCTCAACGCCCAATGTACGCTGCTCGGACCCTACAAGATCCCCAACTACTACAGTGAGTTCACGGCGGTCTTTACAAACAAGACCACCGTGACACCCTATCGCGGCGCGGGCCGTCAACATGGAGTGTTTGTGATCGAGCGCCTGCTGGATCTCGCGGCCAAGGAACTCGGGATCGAGCTGCCTGAGATTCGACGCCGGAACTTCATTCCGCCCGACGAGTTCCCGTACGACAACCAAATCATCTACCAGGACTTCACAAATCTGGTCTACGACAGTGGAGACTATGAACCCTCGCTGAACGACGCGCTGCAAAGGATCGGATACGACAATTTTGTATCCCAGATTCAGCCTAAGGCGCGCAAGGAAGGTCGTAAAGTTGGGATCGGCGTCGTGGCTTATGTGGAGGGCACCGGCATCGGGCCTTATGAAGGGGCTCGCATCCAGGTGCAGCAGAGCGGAAGGGTCTCTGTCGCGACTGGAATTGGAACTCAGGGGCAAGGGCATTTCACCAGCTATGCGCAGATCGTGGCCGAGCAGCTTCAGCTGGACATCGACAAGATTGACCTCGTGACCGGCGACACGGATCAGTTTCACTGGGGCACTGGGACCTTCGCCAGCCGCGGGGCGGTGGTGGCCGGCAACGCCATCAACGAGGCCGCCAAGGACGTGCGAGCAAAGATCCTGAAGGCCGCCAGCGATAAGCTGGAGGTTGCGGAGCAGGATCTTGAACTGGCAGAGGGCGAGGTGCGCGTGGTCGGCGCACCCAGCCGATCGATCTCTCTGGGGGAACTGGCCGCGAATGCCAATCCCCTGCGTGGAGCGGTGAAGCCCGGGACGGAGCCAGGACTGGAGGCCACAAACTACTTTGGACCGGATCGGGGCGCGACCGCCAATGGCGTGCATGCCATGATCGTGGAGGTGGACCCGGAGACCATGATGGTGGATATCCAGAAGTTCGTGGTGGTGCACGATTGTGGGCGGGTGATCAACCCCATGATCGTGGATGGCCAAGTACACGGCGGGGTGGCGCAGGGGATTGGAAATTCCTTCTACGAGCAGCTCGTATTTGATGGTAACGGCCAATTGCTCAATGGGTCGTTTATGGACTACTTGCTCCCGACCGCTCTGGACGTGCCCAACGTGAGCGTGGGTCACCAGGAAACCCCCTCTCCGTTGAATCCGCTCGGCACTAAGGGCGCAGGCGAGGCGGGCGCCATACCGGTGGGCCCACTGTTTGCCCAGGCTCTGGAAGACGCGCTGCAGATAGAGGGGTTGGAGATCTTGGAGATCCCGCTAAGTCCGAGCCGGTTATGGGAGCTGGTTCAGGAGGCGAGCGGGAGCTGAGCGATCCAGCCGAATGCTTATCCACACTTATAACAAACACAAAATTGATCGATCGCGAGATCGGGTGTGCATCTGAGAGGGAGTGCTGAGAGAGGCAGACTCAAGCATGCACACCGCGTCACATGAGCCGAGCTCCAAGCCGCGCATGCTTGGGGTTCTGTATTTTGGCCGAATTTGGATGATTGGAGCGGGGCGGTGATCTTGGTCACTGGAGCGGCCGGCAAGACTGGCCGGGCGGTGATTCGAGCCTTGGTTGCACGGGGAGAACCGGTTCGAGCTCTGGTTCGTCGACCCGCACAACTCGACCAGGCCAAGGCGATTGGAGCCATCGAGGTTGAAATTGGCGACCTCCTGGATACGAACTCTCTCGAACCCATCTTCGCCGGCATGCGCGCGGTGTACCACATCGGTCCCAATGCCCACCCGGCAGAGGCCGAGATCGGCCGCAATGCGATCTCGGTCGCTAGAGCGGCAGAGATACCCCACTTCGTGATGCACTCGGTGCTTCATCCTCAGACACAGGCCATGCCGCATCATTGGAGCAAGCTCTTGATTGAGGAGCAGCTGATCGATTCGGAGATGGGATTCACCATTCTCCAGCCAGCAAGCTACATGCAAAACGTGCGCGGCGTATGGGCCTCGGTCGTGGAAGGGCGTTACCCGGTTCCGTATCCTACCGACGTTCGATTCAGCCCGGTCGACTTGAGGGACGTGGCGCATTTGGCGGCGGAAGTCCTCAGCGCGCCGGGCCATGAAGGAGCGATCTACGAACTAGCCGGCCCGGAGCTTCTGACGCCGGCGCAGATGGCGCGTCGGATGAGCGAGGCATTTGGGATGCTCGTGGAGGCCATGGAGATCTCACGCGATCGGTGGCGGCGAGAGGCTGAGTTGGATCCGGATCGCGCCGATATCTTGCTTACCATGTTTGAGTACTATGCCGAACACGGTTTCTGGGGGAACCCGCGCGTGCTGGCGGGCCTTCTGGGTCGGGAACCAACGACCTTTGCTCAGTATCTTCAAAGATTGGTCAGGGAGGGTAAGCACAATGACGGATGAGTTGGATCTTCTCGTCAAGGCCTGTCGTCTCCGTGGCAGAGGTGAGGAGACGGTCGACATCGGAATACGCGGGGGAATGATTCACGCTATTGAGGGAGATATCGAAGGTCCTGCTCGAACAACGATCGTGGCGCAGGGAAATCTGGCGACCGAATCCTTCGTAAACCCTCATCTTCATTTGGACAAAGTTTTCACCCTGACCATGCTCGACGACGCAGCCATGCGCGACTACCACGGTGACTCGATGGGTAAGGCCATGACCGCCATCGAACAAGCGTCCCGGGTCAAGGAGAATTACGAGCAGAGCTGGATCCTAGAGAACGTGCGCACCGCCCTGCGCTGGGCGGCGATGAATGGGAACACGCACATTCGGGCCTTTGCCGATGTCGACACCAAGGCAAAATTGGAGGGAGTGAAGGCGCTCATCCAGGCCCGTGAGGAATTCAGGGGTACGGTCGAACTGCAGGTCGTGGCATTCCCGCAGGATGGAGTCGTCCGTGATCCGGGGGCTGCGGAGTTGATCCGCGCGGCCATGGAACTAGGGGCGGACCTGGTGGGCGGGATCCCGTGGATCGAGTACTCCGATAAGGACGCCAGGAGCCACATCGACCAGATGTTTGCCATCGCCGTGGAGTTTGAGGCCGGGATCTCGATGCTGGTGGACGACGCAGGGGATCCCGGGCTGCGCACGCTGGAAATGATGGCGATCAAGACCCTGGAAACCAGCTGGCAGGGCAGAGTGCTTGCTCACCACGCCCGCGCCATGGCGCTCTATCCCAAGCCTTACTTTCAGAAGCTGGCGGCGCTGCTGGCGAAGGCCAAGATCGCGGTCGTATCCGATCCACATACTGGGCCGCTGCATGCCCGCGTGAAGGAGCTTAGACAGGAGAAAGTCGTGGTCTGCCTGGGGCAGGACGATATCTCGGATGCCTACTATCCCTATGGCCAAAACAACATGCTTGAGGTGGCGTTCTTGGCCTCCCACCTGTTGTGGATGACGACCCGGGAGGACATGGAGGTTCTGTACGACATGGTCACGGTCGACGCGGCCGCCGCCATGGGGATCGAAGGGCACACATTACAGGTCGGCTCACCTGCTAATTTGGCAGTGCTCCGGCAGCCGGATGTGCTTGGCGCGCTACGCTTTCACCAGCCGCCAATGGCGATCATCGTCGGCGGCAAGCTGCTCGAGGATCTGAGCGATTAAGCATTCCATGGTCCGCCTGAACGGCGAACTGATTGCCCCAAGGGCGCGCGAGTGGTTGGCCTCGGCCAGAGAGCCTCGAATCCACAGCCTGTACCGACAATCGGTCAATCTCATCGACACACGGCAGGGTCTATTGTCGGTGGTGTTGCCGGGCGTCGGCCCAGGCCCATTTGCCGTCGTAGCCGCGCCGGAGGATGACTCTTTCGCAGGATTCAGCACACTGGATGTTCAGAGACCGATTGTGATTCGTGGCCGCCGTATCCAACTCGGAAATATCGAGGTCGAAGCGGCGAACGCGGTGGAATGGCGGCCCAGGCCGGACTGGCGGCGACTCGGTGAAGAGTTGAATGAAGCCCGGGTTTCGCAGCTCGCGGCGTTGCTCCGCCGGCACGCCCCGCCGGACAGTTTCGCACCGCTGGCGGATAGCACAATGCCTGAGCCCGATCAGACGTTCCAGTCGAAAGCCCTGCGTGCGGCAGCCGATCCGGCCAACGCGCTTCGGTACAGCCTGGCGCGCGGCGACCTCGGGGAGGCGGTGAAGGCCGCCAAGCGGCTGGCAGGATTAGGAGGGGGCGTGACACCTTCGGGGGATGATTATCTGCAGGGCGCCGTCCATGCGCTCTGGTCGAGATTGAACGAGGAGCGTGCCAGACGCATGGGGGATGCGATTGTGGACGAGGCCGCCCCGCGCACCAACGCCATCTCCGGCGAGTGGCTCAGAGCCGCAGCTCGAGGAGAAGCTGGGGAGGATTGGCATCTCCTGACACGGGCGCTGGCGTCGAACCGGGCGGTGGAGGAGGTGGTCATCCGGCTGATCCATCGTGGACACACTTCCGGAGCGGATGCCCTGGCTGGATTTCTGGCCATCTTCTCGGCGCCGGGCTGACGGATCTCCACTCACACGCGAGATCAAGATATTTCGCGCGGGCAAACCACGGGCTCTGAGACTCCGATTCTTCAGTCACCAGCGCTTAGGAATCAAAAGAGCGGCCTGTGTGGACCGCTCCGAGATCACGTGTGAGATCTACGAACTACCGGTAATTGATCCTAACTGGAACGGGGCTCGGCTCCAGTTTGCCATCGGGTCTCTGTTTTTCGCGCATAACCTGGAGCGTCTCGTCATCTGGAACAAAAGGATAGGAAGTCAGCCGAAGTACGCTGAGCGGTCTCTTCGGTTGCTTGTGGATTTGGACCAGCATGTCCACTAAACCCCAGACGAAGCCGGCGATCAATAAAGAGTAGATTGCGTATCCCAAAATCACCATCGTTAGTTCCTTTCCGGCTTCCCTGTCCGGTCGCTTGTAATACTTAGATCGATTATTGCACCTAACTCTTACATTCCGGTTAATCTGTAAGCCGTGTGTAAGATGATAGTACTTAGAATATGAGCGCTATTTCAAGCGCATTTAACGCAAAAGAGACGGGCAATTTGCCCGTCTCTTTTGATGACGATTCTTGTAAACTCAGTCTGCTGCTGCGGTGGCTGCTTCCGCGATCTGAGCTCTCTCCGGTGGAGCAAAAATCACGAAGATCAAATTCATCAGAATGCCCAGGACTGCAGCCGTGGCGATCGCAGGCAGGCCGTTGGGGAAGACCTCTCCGACCGTAACGGGGATGAATCCGCCCTCAAAGCCGATGTTCCCGCCGATGCCGATCACCATGATGGTGGCGCCTACCGCCAGGTTGCGCGGGTTGAACATGCTGACGTGATGCTCCTGCATAAGCGCAAAGCCCTGCATCCCGATCACGCCAAACAGATAGACCGCCAACCCGCCAGTGACGGCCAGCGGCACTGCCGCAACGAGTGCAGCCAGCTTCCCCACGAAGGCCAGCAGTATGGCGACGACGCCCGCCATCATCAACGCGGGCCCGGAGTAGTTCCGCGTGATAGCCATCAGTGAGTTGTTCTCGCCGTAGTTCGTGCCTGCGGTCGCGCCCAGCAAGCCGTTGATGGCATCACCGATACCGTCGAAGACCAGATTCCATCCAATGTACTTGTCGAGGTGGGACTTCTCCCGATGCAATTCCTCGGCGAAGCGATCCACATAGAGGCTGATCTGATACAGGTGGGCGGTGGATTCGGGGATGGTGGCGATGGCCATTATCGAGATGCTCGCGATGGCCGTGACCACGAACGCGCCGGTAAAGATCGGGAACGTGATTGTTGGAAGCACGAACCAATCTGCTTGCTGTACCGCACCCCAGGCGATCGATTCTGGGTCGACCACGGCCGCCAGCAAGAAGCCAAAGATGGCGCCCAGCAGGATCGGCAGCATCCCGGCAAAGCCACGGCCTTGCAGGTATACCGAGAACAAAACGGTCACGAACAGCACGGTCACCGCGATTGCCAGGTTGGCCTGCGCCATACCCAGAGCGGCGAAGGCCAGTCCAAAGCCGATGATGGCAGCTACAGAGCCGGTCACCACAGGCGGCAGGACCGTGTCTACCGCGTCCTTGCCAACCCGCCGGATGATGAACCCGACCAAGATGTTGAGTACACCGGTTACGACGATGCCGGCCTGCATGGTGCTGATTACTTCATTCGGAAGCGGTACGCCGAATGCCGGAATATCGCCAGTCATCAGCACCGCCACGCCCAGGTAAGCCGCGATGTAGCTAAAGCTCGACCCGTAGAAGAGTGGTATGAAAGTGCCGATTCGGTTCCTCGATAGGAGCAGAGCGACGATGGTGGAGATACCCGAAGCCAGAAGCACCGTGCCGATGTGGAAGCCCGTAAAGGCCGCCACGAACACCGTGGCCGGGAACATGGTCAGCACATGCTGGATGCCTAACAGGATTAACTTGCCTGCTGGGGGCGTATCGTTGGGCAGATACCCGTCGATGCTTTTTGTCTCGGTTGTCATAAATATTTCCTCCTGTGTGCATGAGATCAGAATGCTCGCGTAGCGAGCCCGGTGACCCCCACCTAACCAAGTTGTTTTCTAGCGCACCTCCTTTCGACAAGAAAAGAGCCCCCGCTATTGCGGAGGCAGCAATTCAACATGCTGCTCTCTCATAACTTCAACCGAAAAAATAAGGAGGCTATCTTTCTCGCAGACCGCGTATACAGGGTCGCTTTTCCGCATATTGGGCCTGATACAAAGGAGACAACACTCCGAAGCGTACAAGGTGACGAATGTGAAAGATTGCACAAACTCCCGTACGAGGTCGTGACTCGCGGCGGCCGACCCTTTGATTTACGGTGGACCGGGTATTCGGAAAGGACCGCGAGTCGGACAGCTTAGCTCAGAGGAAATGTGTGCGCGAAGCCGGCTGCACGTTCCTAATGTGCTGCAAGCTGGATACTTTATGTCAACTAATGATTCGGGCACGTTCATCTTTGCCAGAGCGAGGCGGCGTAAAATGTGTTGGGGGTTGCCGGATCACCGAAAGCGGTTTGGACGAGGTGTGGCGGGCTATCCTTTCCTTTGGCAGATTTACAGGGGTGCTCTCACCAAGTCCAGATAGGCAGTGGCTACTTTGGCATCAATTCCGGGCGGAACGGGCACAACGCAGTGTTGGGGGCCTACTTGCCTACGGGCGACGGCTTCTAAACAGCGTGCTTGCAGGGTGAATCCCAGATCCATCGATTCAATCGAGTTGCCAAGCGGCCTGGGGCCTGCCAGGTTGACCATGTGTCCGCGTGCGAGAAGGTGGACACGTCGCTTGTCCTTCAGCAGCCAGGTGGTGATTTCATCGTCGTAGGCGATGACTTCTTCGATTTGGCCGGATGCCTCGATGCCCGCCACGTCAATCTCCTGCGGGAAATGGCCGATATTGGCGAGCACTACATCATCCTTAAGATGGGCCAGGTCGGCGGCGGTGAGAACATTCTGGGCACCGGTGGCGGTTATGAGCACATCGGCACTGGCAATGGCCTGCGGGCGCTCCGGAGTGAGAAAGCCATCAAGATGAGCTTGTAGGGTGGCAACAGGGTCGGTATCGACCACTGTGACCACACTGTAGGCATTACGGAAGTGGGCCGCTACGCCCCTGCCGCAAGATCCATAACCAATAATCGTGACGCGGCGGCCGTTGGTAACGCGGTTGGTAAAGCGCATGATGCTCTCCACTGTGCTCTGCCCAACGGCGTGGTGGTTCTCGGCAAACTGTTTGATGGGGCTGTCGTTGATGACCAGAACCGGTTTTTGAATTTGCTCGCGCAAGGGTGCAAGACGCATTCGACCGGATGTCGTCTCTTCGGTGCCGCCTAGGAGTCCATCATAGGGACGGTCAATGTAGCGCGTGAAGAGATCGCCTCCGTTGTCGAGCAGCAAATCGGGCTGGCCGGCGATAATCTGGTCGAGGAAGGCGGCATGAACGGTAGCGTCTTTGGTCTGATGGCCGATGATGGTGATGCCACGAGCCTTCAGGTAGGCTGCCGTTTCGGGTTGGGTGCTGTTGAGGTTTCCGGTGGCGACTATCTTGGCCCCACCCTGTTGGAGTGTGACAATTAGCGCGGCGGTCTTCGGCTCAAGGTGAATGGACACGCCGATAGTGAGACCAGCAAACGGTTGCGTGTCGGCGAACTCGGCACGAGTTACCTGTAACAGGCGACAACTACTGTCCACCCAGCTGAGACGGGTACCAGAGGCGGAACTATTATCAGCTAAAGTGGCACTCACTTTCTCCTCCTCACGGAAAGTTCAAAAGGCACTCCTGGATTTTCGCTAATTTCTGCTACCTCTTGTCAGTTTTGGCGAAACCGCAGTTTCTATTTGCGCTGCGTGGCTCGCCGAGAGTCAGTTTGTCAAAGCATACAAGTAGGATCTGCCCAATGGGTAGCGAGGATTACCGTTTCTCAAGCTGACATGAGCGGTGTTCGCGGGATTGCATCCTCCTTCGGCTGGATCTGGCTCATAGCATACTCGGCTAGTGCAGTGATAGTCAGGCTGGGGTTCAAGCCGGGATTACCAGGCATGACCGAGCCATCCACCACATAGAGCCCGGGGTAGTTGTGCACCTGAAAGTCCAGGCCAATCACGCCTTGCATATCGTCGCGGCCGAAGGGTGCGCCACCCATCAGGTGGGCCGTGATGGGATAATTGAATAGGCTATCCATGAACGTGGACGCCGGGATGCCATTAATGTTGCTGGCAAAGTGGCGCGTGATGGTGTTGCTGATCACAGGGGGCTTTGGTAGTTGCTGACCTTCCTCTGGGGAGAACATCAATCCTTTGCGGAACAGCGTGAACAGGTTGCGACCCATACGCATACGGAGCAGCTCTTCAACAGGCTGCATCATTAGCAAAATAGTGGTATAGCGTGCCCAGCGAGAAAAAAACCTGGCGTAAAAGAAATCTGCGGGATGGCGGATTATTTCCCATAGAGTCTGAAAAATACGGACGGGGACGCGCTTACCATCCACCAGGGGCGCGCCCATATTACGAAGTAGGGAAGAACCGTCGGAAAAGCGTACAGGCTCGACGTACGTCTCCTCGTCCGCGCGGATAACGGAGCCAATGGCGATTCCTTTCGAGTAGTCCGTATCCCGATCGCGGCTGGTGACAGCTTGCAGGTTCTCGCTGTTGGTCTGAACTCGATTACCCAGGCGATCCGAGAGGCGCGGCAGGGAACGGGTCTGATCTCGGCAGCGGAAGAGCAGTTGCTGGCTGCCGAGCGCTCCGGCGGCGACCACCACATTGCGTGCCCGAACCGACTTGTGCGACTTGAAAAACCAAGCAGTTGAACTGCGGTACTCGACCTCGTAACGGGCTCCATCCGAGCCTTCTTCTGCCAGGGGGCGGATGTTCCTGACCTCGGCCTCGGGAAGGATGCGTGCTCCCCATCTCTCAGCGAAGTACAGGTAATTCTTCGGCAGGGTATTCTTGGCGTTGAAGCGGCAGCCGACCATGCAGCCACCACAGAAGTTGCATCCTGTGCGCCTCGGCCCCTCGCCGCCGAAGTAAGGATCGGGGACGGTAGCATTCTCCTCGCCGAAGAAAACGCCAACCTCGGTCGGGCGGAAGCTCCCCGCCGTGCCGCGCTCTCGGGCAATCTCGCGCATGACAGTATCTGCTTTCAATAGTCGCGGATTGGTCGTCACACCAAGCATTCGCTTGGCAGTATCGTAATGTGGGCGCAGGATGGTCTTCCAATCTGCGAGGTGACGCCAACTTGGCCATTCAAAGAGACGATCATCTGGCTCCATCAACACATTCGCATACATGAGGCTTCCCCCGCCGACTCCGCTGCCATGCAGAGCGATTGCGCCATTTAGAAAGGTCATTTCCCATGTACCGAAGCAACGCAATGCTGGGAACCATAGACTCTTCCATATGTTCCAATTGGTCTTGGGAAAGGCCTTGTCCTCGTAGCGCTTGCCGCGTTCCAGCACCAGGACGGAATACCCTTTCTCGGCCAGTCGCATAGCGGAAACACTGCCGCCAAAGCCAGAGCCGATCACCACAAAATCAAACACTTTTTCTGGATTAGCAATCTGGTGAGTATCCTTCGCGCGCATCTCACTCACTCCACTTTCCAATTCCGCTTTTGCTTCAGTGGCTCCAAGCTGCTTGCCTGTGCTCGTCAGAGTGCTCGTGTTCGTCAGAGTATCCTTGCGAAGTAAGGACGAGCTACCTGCCTGCACTCGTCAAAGTGCTTGTACTCGCTAGAGTGCTTGTGCTTGCTTGAATCGACCGAAGCTCTTGGCAACGGTTCATCTTGTCTGTAACTTCCCAGATATCACCTGGGTCGAACGGCTCGATGCTACGCGGGCGACGTCCCCCGCCTGTACAACCAGATGCTCAACACGAGCAGCCACACCAGGACTAGGGCAAGGACAGCGTACGCAAAAGGTGTGAGAAGCCCAAAGGCGATCAGGGCACTCACCCAGCCAAACCACTTAGGGAACATCAGCGTGCGCAGCGAGACAACCGCTGTGGCCCCGATGAATACCGCCATGGCGATCGCAAACACCCCCCCCAAGACTTGGCCATAAATGTCGTACATCGTAACTGCCTCGACGGGAGTGATCCCGCTTTCCGTCCCAGCTCGAGCCCCGGAGGCCAAGATGGCGGAGAATCCGACTGCCAAGGCGACACCCGAAGCCACCCCGCCTCCGAACGCTACCATCGACAGCCGCCCAGTGCCGCCTTCTCGCTCGCGCAAGGCACTGAAAACACTGCCTGTGAACCAGATCATGAAGAACGCCGAGATGGAGCCGATGTATCCTCCGGCGAACACATTGGTGGCATTGTCGCTAAGAATCTCCTTTAGTCTGTCTGCTGTTGGCAGATAGTCATAGATGCCGAGTAGCGCAGCTCCAATTGCCATCAGCACAACCATGACGACGCCTGTCAGTGGCGCCAGTTTCTCTAGACGTGAGTCCTTCATGATTCTCCTCCTGAATTGGGTATGCGGGTTATGGGATTTTCCTTGATATTGTTTGATCTAATCATCAAAGTGCTGAGTATGTTCTGCAATCAGATACCTCCCATGTGCGAGAAACAGGATGCCCGCTACGTTTTCAGAATTCCGGAACTCTCAAGCAAACCTCCATTCTGGCAGTCGGAATCTAGGCGCCGGCTGGCCGCCGCGCCGTCGATGGCTGGAAGATACGCACCCGCCAGGTCCACAGGACTATGGCGATCGCGAGCAGGCCGACGCCCCAGGCGAGCGAGCGCAACACGTGGATGAGGAGGATGGGCTCATAGGTGAGCCTCCCCGCCAGAAAGACCGCCTGAGGACCGTACAGGGGAAGGTAGTGCCGCAACGGGACGCTAGAAGGAATGCTGAACTCGACGCTGAAGATCGCGATGAGCAGGATGGTGCCCTCCAGCGGGCGGGGGAGCAGGGAGCCGACGATCAGGCCGATCGCGGCCCCGACGGCCGCCGTGAAGAATAAACCCAGCCAGACCAGGCCAATGTTGGGGGGAGGTAGTGTGGAAAGCCCAGCGATGATCACCACGGGGATGAGTGAGACGGGTATGGCGATGGAGAGCAGGATCAGGAATCGAGCAAGCATGATCTCTCGTGGGTGGAACCCGGCCAGCATCAGCCGCCGGTCACGGCTTCCGCTCCCGATGACACTGAAGAGCGCGGCCGCGCCCATGGCCCACGCCACCCCCGTGAGCAAAGAGAACATGGCCCAAATATTCCCCTCGAGCGGATCCGGCCAGACCAGAGGACCGATGCCCGCTGCGAATGATTCCAGCTCCGGTGGGAGAACCGGCTCTGCCTCGGCCGGCACGCTGAAGAAATTCACGGCCCACCACCCCATGGGTATCAGCGCCACCATGACCAGTGGCAGCGCACGCGCCCGGTACTCACGCAACTGCATCAGAAGCGATGTTCGAAAGCGGCGTCCATTCACGGTTTAGTCCTCCATCACGGCGCGCCCATCCTGCATAGGGAAATTGATAGATCTTGATAACATGACTTAGACTGCAACCTTGGACTGCCGGGCCAGCGCGCCCGGGTCTGACCACATGATGGCCCCAGCGGCGGCAAAGGCTAGTGCGATGGGCACCGCGGAAAGTGACTGAAAGATCAGTGCATCTATGGCTGCCCCTGGCGCGCCAATCAGTAGGCTCGCAATCAGCTTGCTTCCACTTACCCTCTTTCTCCCACCACTCATTGTCAGCTTTCGATATTCCGCGTCATCAAGTAACCAGCGTAGCCCGGCGCCTTCTCTTTGCCGGTCATAATGGCGACCATCCCGTGCCGAGGGTTGGTCTCATGGAATATCTGCTCAATCTCAAAATATTCCCCGAAACGGCGTTCCATTTCTCCTGGCTCCAGGATGGCGCCGAATAGTGACAGACGCCGAAAAAGAATCCGCTCCCACCTGGACAGCGTCCACTCCCAACCGGAGAGGAAGAATCTGCTACCCGGATGAGTCAGGGGCAACACATTCTGTACGTAGAGGTCGCGGGATTTCGGATGCAGAACATCCAGAACGCCAGCATCAACCAGAAAATCGAAGGTTCCGGTTACGTTTCGAATGTTGGTGAGGTCGTCCACCATGAATTCTGCCTTCAACCCGGCGACATCTGCTTTCTGCTTGGCCTTTGCAATGGCCGAGGAGGCGAAGTCTACTCCAGTTACATCGAAGCCTTTCTGAGCAAGAAAGAGGGCGTTCCTTCCCGTTCCGCAACCAAGGTCAATGGCCCGGCAGGGAGGGATGCGGCCGCTCTCTAGCAACCCCACGAGATGTTGGTCAGGTCCGTTGTCATACGGCATTTTTGAATACGGTAGCCTAGCTCATAGGTCCATTTCATGTTGGGTCCTCATCTTTCCTTGTCATCAAATTGTGTCCGTAGCCTGGCGAGAATACGCTTCTGCTCGGATATGGGAGGCGCCTCCGCTAGGACGTGCCCCGGTTTACACCGGCGCTGACTCGAGGCGCGGCCGATGTCTGGAAATTCCGCACCCGCCAGGTCCACAGGACTATGGCGAATGCGAAGAGGCCGGCGGCCCAGGCGAGGGAGCGCAACAAGTGGATGATGATGTTGGGCTCTGAGGTCCACCTCGCCGCCAGAAAGAGCGCCTGAGGTCCGTACAGCGGAAGGTAGTGCCGAAACGAGACGCTCAGAGGGGTCATCATCTCGAGGCCGATGATCCCGAGGAGCAGGAGGGTCCCCTCTAGCGGGCGGGGGAGCAGGGAGCCGACAGTAAAACCGATCGCTGCCCCGAGGGCCGCCGTGAAGAACGACCCCAGCCAGACCAGGCCGATGTTGGGGGGAGGCAGTGTGGAAAACCCGGCGATGATCACCACGGGGATGAGTGAGACGGGTATGGCGATGCAGAGCAGGATCAGGAAGCGGGCAAGCATGATCTCCCATGCACGGAATCCCGCCATCACCAGCCGCCGGTCACGGCCTCCGCTCCCGATGACACTGAAGAGCGCGGCCGCGCCCATGGCCCACGCCACCCCCATGAGCAAAGTGAATTCGGGCCAGTCGTCGCGCACGGGGATCTCCGACCAGACAAGAGGGCCGATGTCCGCTATGTATGGTTCCAGCATCTGCGCGGGAACTGTCTCATCGGCCGGCGAGGAAAAGAAACTCGCGGCCCACATCCCCATGGGCAGCAGCGCCACCATGACCAGCGGCAGCGCACGCGCCCGGTACTCGCGCAACTGCATCAGAAGCGATGTTCGAAAGCGGCCTCCATGCATGGCCTATTCCTCCAACACGGCGCGCCCATCCTGCATGGAGTAGACACGATCCAACCGTTCATGGTGGATGAGCATGTGGCTCACGATGAGAACGCTCGCGCCCCTTTGCTTGAGTTCGTCGGCGAGGTCCCAAAACGCCAGATATGATTCATAGTCGAACCCCTGATATGGCTCGTCGAGGACCAGCAGCGTGGGCTGGTGGAGCAGGGAGATGACCAGATTCAGCTTCTGCCTGGTTCCGCCGCTCAGATTCGTCACGCGGATGGAGGCGTAGTCCATGCAGCGCAGGCGGTCGAAAAGCTCGTCGGACCGCCCGAGCAGTTCATCGGGGGACAGCCCATAGCCTGCCGCAAAATAGGTGAGGTTCTCTTGCATGGTGAGCGTGTCGAAAAGCACGGGCTCCTGCGGACAGTATCCCAACTTGCCATCGACCTGGACCTCGCCCCGATCCCTGGACAATAGCCCCACGATGATCTGCAGCAGCGTCGTCTTGCCGGAGCCGTTTTCCCCGACCAGCCCCACAGCCTCGCCGCGTTCGACGGTGAGGCTGGTTCCCCGGAGGACCTTCAGCCGCCTGAATCGCTTGTGGACATCCTCGATGGACAGGATCGTCATGGCTTCTGCTCCTTTTCGTACTGGCCCAACATACATCCGGGTTAGTTTTCGGGGGCAATGTCCGGATGATGTGCGGTGTCAGCAACCTCTCAACATCACCACCACACATCCACGATTACCCTGAGAAAGACGAAAGCCCAACTCGTCAGAGAGTCGGGCTTGCATGCTTCGATGGAGGTGCGTGGCCCAGTCCGACGCCACGGCCTACCCTCACAATCGGCCGCTCTAATGATTATATAATTGACTGATCAAGGGTACATGATTAGAGCAGCGATTTCAATGGACAAGTGAAATACACCCGGTGATTGTCCAAGCCATGAGCAAGGACGGCCCAGCAAGCTCTTAGCCCGCGCTTGCCTCTCGCTGTATGCACGAGTGTAAGAAGAACTTGATGCTCTGCATTGCCTGCTGCGCTTCTGGTAAAAAGGGCACGAATAGATGCCAGTAATGCCACCTTCGAAGTCAAATACCGGGCAAATCGATACCGCTCCGCTTGTATGATTTTCTCCCAGCGCACGTCTTTCGGCACCGAATAAAGCCGCTCACTCCATCTCGACAGGCGACGCACGGATTCAATGGTCGCTCTGCGCTGTGCGAGTTTCTGCGCCCGGAGGAATAGACGGATCAACTGGCTACGTCGGCTGTTCATGTTTTCCAAGCTAGCTTGTCTGAGATTCTGCTCGATAACGAAGTAATAGAGACACTAAATCCTTGCGACCTGAGTGGTTGGGGAAACGCTTGAGAGGTCGCTGTGATCACAACTCAGCTAAGATGGCACGCGCCCCTGCGCCCTGAATCTTCAGCACATCGTCCTGGTACTTGAGCAGCGCGCCGAGCGTGTCGTCCACTATCGCCGGATCGAGCTGTTCCTGATCCAGCGCCCATAGCGCCTCCGCCCAATCCAGAGTCTCCGCAACGCCGGGGACCTTGTACAGATCGGCTTCGCGCACCTTTTGCACGAAGGCCGTGACCTGCCGCGAAAGTTGCTCGGGCGCCTTGGGGAGCCGGAGCCTGAGGATTTCAAACTCCCGCTCAAATGAGGGATAGTCGATCCAGTGATAGAGACAGCGGCGCTTCAAGGCATCATGTACTTCGCGCGTTCGGTTGGAGGTGATGACTGCGATGGGTGGCCGCTGGGCGCGGATCGTTCCAATCTCTGGGATGGTCACCTGAAATTCAGAGAGGATTTCGAGCAGAAAGGCCTCGAATTCCTCGTCGCCGCGATCGAGCTCATCGATCAACAGAACGGGCGCGCGATCGCCCTCCCACTCAATGGCCTGCAGCAGCGGCCTACGCAGCAGGAATTGGGAGCCAAACAGGTCCTGCTCTTCGGGCCGCTCGTCACGCGCCTCCAGCATCCGGATATGCAGCATCTGGCGCGTGTAATTCCATTCATAAACAGCGTGATGGACATCGAGCCCCTCATAGCATTGGAGGCGGATCAATTCCGTATCCAGTGAGCCAGCCAGGGCCTTGGCGACTTCGGTCTTGCCCACACCGGCCTCACCCTCCAGGAAGAGCGGCCGCTCAAGCTTGAGCGCCAGGAAGATGGCCGTGGCAAGCCCTCGATCCGTCAGGTACAGTTGGTCTCGCAGAGAAGTCTGGAGGTCGTCAATCGATTCGAAGGTCATCGCTTCCTAGTCCAGCAGCGCTTCGGCGAAGGCGCGCATCGCATCCAGGTGCTCCGCAGGACCGTTGAGCCGGCTGCGCATGGTATTGAGTCCGATATGGGTCGCACCCGCCTCCTGCCAATCCTGCATAGCCTTTCCCAGCCGTTTGGGATCGCCCCCCCGATAGTGGAGCCGGGCCTCGATCCCGAAATCGCTGAAAGATCTTCCCGCTTCATCCAAATACTCTCTGAGCTTATCGAGATGAGGTTTGGCGTCTTCCGCCGTCCGATAGGTAGGAATCCATCCATCGCCCATCTGGGCGGCACGACGGACGACTGGGTCCGCGTGACCGCCAAACCAAATCGGAATGGGTTGCTGAATGGGAAGCGGATTCATTCCGGCATCCTCGACCGCCTCCCATTGACCAGAGAAATTCACAAGCCGTTCCGTCCACAGGATCCGCATCAACTCGATCTGCTCTTCAATTCGTCGGCCTCGATTGTGGAAATTCTTGCCAAGAGCGTAGTACTCCGGCTCGTTCCAACCGTTCCCAACTCCCAACCGCAGTCGCCCTCCGCTGAGGACATCCAGTGTCGCAGCCTGCTTGGCCGCTAGCACGGTCTGCCGCTGCGGGAGAATCAAGACACCGGTCAGAAAGGAAATCCGCTCAGTGACACCTGCCCAATAACTAAGAAGCGAAAAGGGCTCGAGGAATGGATCTTCGAGGGAGTAGATCCCCTTCCAGCCCGGCCGGGTGGGGTCAATGCCCAGCACATGTTCGTAAGTGAGAATGTGCGAAAAGCCGAGCTCTTCCGCCGTCTGGGCGAACTCGCGCACTGCGCCCGGATCGGACCCATATTCGGTCTGGGGAAAGATTATGCCAACTTCCATATCGGATCCCTGCCGGAACAGTCAGCGAGCAGCAAGCGCAGCCAAGTATAGCCGAGGCGATACAGTACAATGACCTCGATGGCCGATATCCCCGTGCTCATCACCGTGGATATGCCCGAGGCGCTCCTGGATCGGCTGCGAGCGGTCTCACCCCACATCCAAATCGATCTCCAGCCAACCAGTGAAGCATCCGATTTCACGGAAGAGCAACTGGGGGAGATGGAAGTCTTGTACACGCGACAAGCGCTGCCGGAGCCGGAGCAGGTACCCAACCTGCGCTGGATCCAGTTTCACTGGTCGGGCATTGATGACTTCGTGGATCAGAGCTTGCTGCGCTCCGATGTGATTGTGACAACGCTGAGCGGCGCCGCCGTTCCCCAAATGGGGGAATTCGCGATGACGATGATGATGGCCCTGGGTCATCATTTGCCGGCGATGATGGAGGATCAGGGGAAGAAAATCTGGGCCGACAATCGATTCACTCGTTTTCGGCCCGTGGAACTGCGCGGTAGCACGGTGGGTATCGTCGGCTACGGCAACATCGGGCGGGAGATCGCACGGCTCTGCCAGTCTTTCGGGGCCCAAGTGCTGGCCACCAAGCGCGACTTAAGGGTGCTCGAAATGGGCGGATACGCCCTGGAGGGATTGGGAGATGCGCAAGCGGACATTCCGGAACGCATCTATCCGCCCCAAGCCTTGCCCTCGATGGCCTCAGAATGCGATTTCCTGATCCTTACCGTGCCGCTGACGCCTGAGACACGTGGGCTGGTGAACGCTAAGGTATTTAAGAGCATGAAAAGCACCGCTTATCTGATTGACATTTCGAGAGGCGGAGTGGTCGATCAAGGAGCCCTGGTGGAGGCCCTGAAAGAAGGAGAAATCGCGGGCGCGGGACTGGATGTCTACCCGGTGGAACCCCTTCCGGTGAGCAGCCCGCTTTGGGAGCTGCCGAATGTCATCCTCTCGCCACATGTAGCTGGCACCTCCGGTCAATACCTTGCCCGAGCTGCCGATCTCTTCGCGGAGAACCTACGCCGCTACATTGCGAACGAACCTTTGCTAAATCGTTACGACCCTCGACGGGGATACTGACCAAACAGGCTCGTTTCGGACACCCGGATCAGATTTCACATTATTGGTTCTACTGAGTCTTAGATTATGGAAGTGACCGTGGGCGCCTCAAACAAGAAGCCACAATTTGATGTTCTCGTGGATGCACACGCGGGTGAGATCTATGCCTACCTGTGGCGGATGCTCCAGAATGAGCAAGATGCCGAAGACTGCCTTCAAGAGGGGTTTCTCAAAGCCTACCTGGCGTACGATCGGTTGGATGGGTCGGCCAACTATCGAGCTTGGCTTTACCGCATCGCGGGCAATACGGCCCGCACTCGCCTCAGAGGCAGATTGCGCACGGGGGTTCTGCTCTCCGAGGAGCATTCAGACTCCAGTCTTCCAATTGAGCAGCAGGCAGAGAACACGTTCCAGCTGGAGGCGGTGATCCAGGCGATCGAGGGCTTACCGTACAAGCAACGCGCGTCAGTTATTCTGAGGAAGTATCAGGAGCTCAGCTATGAGGAGATCGGCATGATCCTGGACACCAGCGCCGAAAGCGCCCGGGCGAATGTCTACCAGGCGCTCAACAAGCTGCGGACACAGTTTGGTAACGGAGGTGCCTTGCCGGTACCCAATTTGGCAGAAGAAAACAGCGAGGTTGCCTGACGATGGACAAGATTGAAGAGACGCTCGACGCGATCTACGGCACACCAGCGATGGGAACCGAGGTGTTGGATAGGCTGCGCCACAGCGTGCGGCAGTGGCAAGAAGCCATCTGGTATGACGCGTTGCGGGACACCGCAGTCGGACCCCTTCTGGTGGCGGTCAGCGATCAGGGAGTGGTTGCGATTGAATTCGGTACGGATGAAGCGGGATTTGTGGGGGAGCTTGAAGCGAGGCACGGCGTCACGGCTATCCGCTCCATGGAGCGGGTCAGCGAAACGATGAGTCAGATCCTGCAATACCTTTCCGGTGATCGGCGGTCGTTTGAAATAGATATCGATCTGCGGGATTCAACGGAGTTCCAACGTAAGGTTCTGGAGGCGGCCGTGGCAGTACCGCCCGGTTATGTCGCCACCTACGGAGAGATCGCAACCCGCATCGGAAAGCCGCAATCCTCGCGGGCGGTAGGGCAGGCTCTGGCTCGAAACCCGATCCCGATCATCGTCCCCTGCCATCGAGTGGTAGCCGCGGACGGATCTCTCACCGGATATTCGGGCGCGGGTGGGATCGAAACGAAAGCGCACCTGCTGAGGCTGGAGGGGGCGACGATCGCGTAGAGCTAGGTGCTCAAGAGATCGCGAGCCTGCTCCAGATCGGGCATCCTAATTCCCGGATCAAAACGGTCACAGACTCTTCGCAGCGCAGCTCGGTACGTGTGGCGCTGGCCTTGCTCGATGGCCGGCAGCTTTTCCCAGTCCGGTGTGGTGGTCTATGTCCAGCGGCCCTTCGAATCCTGAACCAGATCACCTCTCCCCTCCAGCTCGCGCAACAGTTCGATCGTAAGGAGTGGATGCCCGATGGCCTGCTCAGATAGGGCGCCACGAAAGGCCTCATCCAGTTTGTTCGGTTCGCGGTCAATGAGTGCCTCGATATCCAGCCACACTTCCGCTTCAGGGTCGAAGCCCACATGCAACCGATCGGAAGTGATGTATTGGTGTTTTTCGTCTTCGATCGAGCTACGGATTAGCCACAAGGCCTGGCGCAGGTTGTTTCTGGCGCCGGATTCCAGTGAATCCGGCCAGAACATGCCAGCCAGCCGCTCGCGCCGGTGTCGGACGCTTGGGTTGAGGACCAAGTACGCAAAGAGAGACTGAGCGGGGCGCGAGGGTATTCCCAGCCGCTCGCCTTCGCGCTGGAGACTGAATTGGCCGAGCAGCCCGACTTCTAACATCCACGATATATTGAAAACGGGGGTAGTGAAAGGGGAATGTTGGAATCGAGCGTGAAATCGATCTCGGCTAGGGTCCGAAGATGCGATAAAGGCATAATGCTCTCGTAGAAGGTAACCGTGAGTAATGAAAGGAATAAAGGATGGATCCAATTCTCGAGTGGGGCCTGGAAGTCATCGTCGCGATTCAAACCATTCGATCGCCTGCGCTGGACGCATTCTTCCGGGGCGTCACCTTCCTTGGCGATGCCGAATTCTATTTGCTGCTCGCACCAATCATCATCTGGTGCGTGAACTACAGGCTCGGTGCTCGGCTCGGCATTCTCCTGCTTCTCTCGAGCTCCATCAACGCAGCGTTCAAGAACACGTTCATGCAGCCCCGGCCCTGCGAACCCAGGCCCGAGATTTGCATAGATCAGGCCGAGGGCTACGGCATCCCAAGCGGACATGCTCAGAATGCGATCGTGTTTTGGGGCGTAATCGCACACTGGGTCGAAAAATCATGGGCGTGGGCTACGGCGATTCTCTTAATGCTGCTCATCGGACTCTCGCGGATCTACCTGGGGGTTCATTTCCCGACTGATGTCTTTGCGGGATGGGCCATCGGGATCGTGATCCTGGGGACTTACGTTGCCCTGGGAAAGCGAACAGAGACCTGGCTCGGTGGGCTATCGCTGCCGGCACAGGTCCTCGTGGCCACAGCCGTACCGCTGCTGCTCCTCGCCCTGCAGCCAAATGATGTGATGGTCCAGGTCACCGGTGCGTTCGCGGGAATTGCCGTTGGGGTAGCGCTGGGAGTTTGGTATCTGGATTTCGATGCAGGCGGTCCACTTTGGCAGCGAGCAGTACGCTTTGTCTTGGGGGTGGCCCTAGTCGCCGCGATCTACTTCGGCCTGCGCTTCATCTTCCCCGGTGAAGGAGAATCACTATACGCTGTATTTCGGTTCATTCGCTACGGCCTGGTAGGGCTGTGGATCAGCCTCGGGGCGCCCTGGCTCTTCCTCCGACTGGGCCTGGCTGACACGAAACAAACAAGTGCTTGAGGCCCGTCGGTGTAGAGTAGATTCCCACAACAGACAACCCATTAGCGGGAGCCGGTACGCATCCCTAACGCTGCCTTGTTAGCTTGAGCTCGAATCCAAGGAACAGGAGCGTTCAAATGGCAATCAACCCAGTCTTACCTCACACCCAAAAACCTTCCACGCGGGAGCTTTTCATTTCGTCACCCGCCGCAGCCCTCGTTGAATACACGGATCATGAACCGGCTTAGGGGCAAGTACGGGCTGCAAATGACGCCCATCACATCTGCCAGCCTGCGAACCGCCGTACGACGCCTACGAAAAGGTGGAATTGTAGGGATAGCAGCGGATGTGCCGCCGCTGTGGCCATCGGTCCCAGAAGCCTCACTTCTCTTTCAACACCGGCTGCCTCCGGCGTTGACAAGCCGCTTGATTCGGAGATAATCACTCACATAGGCAGCGACGGAGGAAAGTAGGCGAGCAGAACTCGCCAGGGAGGTGGAGGCGTGACTGGAACCTCCGCCCGAGGGGAGCCCGCCGAAGTTCCCTCCTGAGCCGCCCGTGGGAACGCTCCAGAAGATAGCGGATTCTTCTGAGGGCCAGTAGTTCGGGCCGGAACCCAGCCGTTATCAACTGGGTGCCGATCGGTTGTGATCGGAGCTGAGAGAGCCAGTATGGTTAACAAGGGTGGTACCGCGGGTCCTCCCGTCCCTTGAAGGGCGGGAGTTTTCTTTTCGAGAAGGAGTAAGCCGCATGCAGGAGCACCTAGACAAGCTCGAGAAGCAGGCGCTGGCCGAGCTGGATCAGGTATCGGACGCGGGGGAGCTGCAGAATTGGAGGGTCAAACACCTGGGTCGCTCGGCAGAAGTTGGCAAAGTTCTGGAGGGATTGCGCGAGCTTCCATCCGAGGACCGACCGTCCGTCGGACGGCGGGCGAACGAAGTTAAATCCCATTTGGAAAATGCCTATGCTGCAAGAGAGGAAGTCCTGCGCGGGCAGGAGCTTGAGCGTTCAATGGCTGAGGAGAAGCTGGACGTCACGCTCCCAGGTCTATCTCCGGCACGCGGACGGATCCACCCATCCACTCAAACGATGCGGCAGATCATCCGTATATGGGCCGAAATGGGGTTTCAGGTCTATCGCTCCCGCGAGGTAGAGACGGACGAGTACAACTTCGGGCTGCTCAACTTTCCGCCTCACCATCCTGCGCGCGACATGCAGGACTCCTTCTATACGACCGACCCAGAAGTCATTCTGCGCACACACACGTCGCCGGGGCAAATACGCGTCATGCGCGAGCGGGCGCCAGAGCCGATTCGCGTGGTCCTGCCCGGTATGTGCTATCGCCACGAGCAAATCACGGCTCGATCTGAAATCCAATTCAATCAGATCGAGGGCCTGGCCGTGGGCCACCAAATCACGATGGCCGATCTAAAAGGCACGCTCAGTGCTTTTGCGCGTCGATTCTTTGGACAAGAGGTCCGTACGCGATTTCGCGGATCTTACTTTCCCTTCACGGAGCCTTCAGCAGAATTGGATATCGAGTGCTTCGTATGCGGTGGGGAAGGTTGTACGGTGTGCAAACGCACAGGCTGGCTGGAAATCCTCGGAAGCGGGATGGTACATCCCACGGTGCTCGAGAACGGGGGCTACGACCCGTCACTATACAGTGGGTTCGCCTTCGGCATGGGTCCAGAACGCATCACAATGCTAAAGCACGGGATCGAAGACATACGCTACTTCTGGGCCAATGATCTGCGATTCCTGGAGCAGTTTTAGTGCGCGGCCTCAGAGATGGAAGGATAGATAGATGAAGGTTCCACTGTCGTGGTTGAGGGACTTCGTCGACATCGAGGTCTCGATCGATGAGCTGGCGCGGAAGCTTACATTGGCCGGGCTGGAGGTAGAGCAGATCCGATACGTCGGGCTGCCCATCGCTTACGCGGAAACGAAAGTAACTGGTCTGGCCTGGGATCCGGAAAAGATCGTGGTGGGGGAGATTCTGGAAGTCATGCCACATCCGAATGCGGATCGCCTGGTGCTCACCCGGCTCAGCGATGGAAAACATGAGCACACCGTTCTCACCGGGGCGCCAAACCTGCTTGGTCTGAAGGACTCTGGCCCATTGGAGACACCGATAAAAGTGGCGTACGCCAAGGAAGGATCCCAAATCTACGACGGCAAGAGCGCCGGGTGGGAGCTCATGACGCTGAAGCCGGTCAAGATTCGCGGCGTCGAATCCTGCTCTATGGCCTGCTCTGAGAAGGAACTCGGCATATCGGATGACCACGGTGGAATCATTGTGCTGGATGATGATGCTCGACCGGGGACGCCGCTGGCCGACTACATGGGAGATGTGGTTTTCGACATCGATATCCTTCCAAACATTGCCAGAAATGCGAACATCCTTGGGGTGGCAAGGGAGACCGCCGCGCAGCTTGGCGTTTCACTCAAGGAGCCTTCGTTCGAAGTCAGGTGGGAAGGACATTCGATCGAGGGCCAGGTGAAGCTGGATATTCGGGAGCCCGAACTCAACCCACGCTTTGTGCTTGGCCTAATCGAAGATGTGAACATCGCCCCAAGTCCGTTTTGGATCCAGCGGAGGCTGCGCCTGGCTGGAATGCGGCCGATCAACAATATCGTTGACACCACCAACTACGTGATGCTGGAGATTGGTCAGCCGCTGCATGCATTCGACTACGATGTGCTCGTGGAGCGGGCGGGAGGCGGCTCGCCCACCATCATCACGCGGTTGCCGGAGCCAGGAGAGACTCTAACCACGCTGGATGATGTGGAGCGCCAGCTTGACGATTTCACGATCCTGGTGGCCGATACGGCCGGAGCGCTCTCCATCGGCGGAGTTATGGGCGGCGGAGAATCGGAGGTCGGCGAAGGCACCAAGCGTGTGCTGCTCGAAGGGGCAGGTTGGGATTTCATCAATATTCGAAAGACGGTGGCTGCGCAAAAGTTCTCCTCTGAAGCCGCTTATCGCTTCGAGCGCGGCGTACATCCTGCCATGGCGGAACGCGGCGTGCGCAGGGGCCTTGAAATGATGCGCGAGCTCACTCGGGGTTCGGTCTCCGAAGGACTGATCGACAAGTATCCGAGCCCGCCGGCCGCCTCAACGGTTGAGATCACACAGGCCGACGTCCAACGCTGGCTCGGAATCGAACTCGAACTGAGTGAAGCCGCGGCGCTGCTTGAGCGGCTGGAATTCTCGACCGAGATGGATGCGAACAGTCTGCGAGTCTCGCCGCCGGATCATCGCCTGGATATCGGAGCAGGGGTCGTGGGAAAAGCGGACGTCATGGAGGAATTGGCCCGCCTCCATGGCTACGACCGAATCCCGGAGACCCAAATTGCGGATCGCATCCCTCCCCAATATGCCAACCCACGCTTGGAAGCGGAGGCGAGGGTGCGAGATCTACTTGCCAGCATGGGACTCCAGGAGGTGGTCACGTATCGCCTGACCTCTCCCGCCCGGGAGGCGAAGGCGCTCGCCTCGCAAGGTACGGAAGATCGGGAGTATGTACGATTGGCCAATCCGATCGGAGAGGATCGGATCGTGCTCCGGCAGGATCTGCTGGCCAGCGTGTTAGAGGTGGTGGGCAAGAACGTTCGCAGTCGGGAGCGAGTAGCCGTCTTCGAGATTGGGCCCGTCTTCCTGCCGATCAGTGGGAAGCAGCTTCCAGAAGAATCCGACCGGCTGGCGATCGCTATGCGCGGCCCGCTTAATCCCCTCAGTTGGAAGGTCACCGAGCTGGGGGAAATGGATTTCTACGATATGACAGGTGTGATCGATGGGCTGCTGACCGGGCTCCATGTGGGCGATGTTCAGTACGAGCCGACCGCGCATGCCGCCTTCCACCCCGGCATGTGTGCGAGTATTTTGGTGGATGGTACGGCATTAGGGGTTACGGGCGTCGTGCATCCCATGGTGGCCGAGCGTTTCGAGAGCCCGGATACGGCGATCGTAGCGGCCGAGATGGATCTCAACGCCTTATTCGAGCGGATTCCCGAACGCTATCCTGTGCGGCCGGTTCCGGCGTTTCCACCAGTGCTCGAAGATCTGGCCTTCGTCGTGGACCAGGAGATGCCGTCAGAGCGGTTGAGGACACTGATACATGAGACGGGGAAGCCCTTGGTAGCTGAAGTTTCAGTCTTCGATCTGTACCAAGGAGAGCAGGTGGGGCAGGGAAAGAAGAGCCTGGCCTTTTCGATCGTGTATCAGGCGGACGACCGTACGCTGACTGACGAGGAAGTCGCCACGGTGCGGAGTAAGATCGTCAATCGATTGGAGAAGGAGCTTGGGGCGAAACTGCGGGACTTCTAGGCCTGCGCGGCCTCTTCAGCTTCTTCGGCTGCTTTAGCATAGGCTTCGGCTCTACCTAAAGCAACGCTCGCCAGGTGGCCCACGATCATCAGCAGGTCGTGATCCACGTCCGTGAACTCACGGTCATAATTCTTGGTGATGGCCTCCAGCGCACCCAGCACGCGATCGCCGTCGAGTAGTGGCACGGCAGCCAGTGAGCGCGTGTGAAATCCAAAGGCTTCGTCGATCTTGGGATAGAAACGTGAATCAGTCCGCACGTTGGTGAGAAACAGGGGCCGCTTATTCTCCGCGACCCAGCCGGCGATCCCCTTGCCGGGCGGCAGGCGGTAGCCTGAGAGCCGCTCGCGTGCTTCGCCGTGAACCACGGCGAACACCAGTTCATTGGTATCTTCGTCCAGCAGTAGAAGAGAACCGTCGCTTGCGCCGACGACCGCCACGGCAGAGGCCAGCAGATCGTCCAGGAGCACAAGCACATCCGTCGTGGGGGTGATGCGCTGAATGATTTCCTGCAGGGTGCCCAGAGCCCGCACCGACGAGCGCAGAACTTGAAGTTCATCTTTAAGATCGCGGTTATCGTCTGTCAGGCGGGCTACTTCCAATTGAAGGAAGCGCATCGGATCACTAGTTTCCATGCCAAATGCATAATAGCATGAGTCCTGTTAGCGGACAAAATCTAGGGGAGGTCGAGGATTGAATCTTTATTTCTCATGCTCATTGACCGGAGGCCGGCAAGATGAAGGGATCTACGGGGTCATCGTGCGGCATCTCGAAGGTGCCGGACACGAAATTCCGACCGCTCACTTGGCGGATCCGGGGGTGATGGAGCTCGAAAAAGTAACTACGGCGGACGAAATCTATGCGCGCGATATTCTCTGGATCGAAGGTTGCGATGCATTGATCGCGGAAGTCAGCACGCCTTCACACGGCGTCGGATATGAGATCGCCTACGCGCTGCGGCACAGCAAGCCGGTGCTGTGCTGCTACCGGGAGGGAGTTCCGGTCTCCAAAATGATCCTGGGGAACGATTCGCCGGGGCTGGTGGTGAGAGCCTACAAAACTGAGAGCGAGGTGCCCAAACTCATCGATGAGTACCTGGCCAACCTGCCGAAATCAGGGCGTGGGTGAGGGAGTAAAGGTAGAAGTGGGGGTATTAGAAGGGGTCGGAGTAGCAGTTGCGGTTGGACTGGGCAGCGGCGTGAATTCTGGCAGCGCCTCGGTGTTTCCAACTACCGTGGCGTATTCTCCCCAGAGATAGCAGAACTTCCCCGGCTGGTCGGGATTCGTGATGTACCAATAATTGGGGACGGTGCTGAGTGCCACGACTTCCTCCGTTTCGCCAACGAGTAGCGCGCCGCGATAGTCATAGGATCGGCCTGGCCCGGTACGGCAATTGGTATTGAGCGAGACGCTCACCATGGGAACGGATGGTGTCGCAGTGTACGCCAGGGTCGTAGTGGCCTGCGGAGCAGGGGCGGTCGGAGACTGCGGCTGCACGTCAGTGGCCACCGGAACTGGTGTATCCGCTTCGGTGGGCTCTGCTGGGAATGCCGTTTCCGCAATTCGCGCCCTAACCGTGCCTGCGATGGCCGTCTCCGCCTGCCCAGCCGATACTTCGGTTGGGCTGGTCGAGGGAAGGTTGCATGCCAGGCCAACCACCACGAGCGTGGTGACTACTATCCCAAGACGTTTCTGAACTCCGGACATCGCTAACCCCGAGGGGTGGATCGAATGAAGTCTACTCTATGTAATTGGGCCAGATTCTGAATGAGACGCGATCCTAGTCGTCAGGGAGTTTGAAATAGGCGGTCTTCGTAACACAATCTCCCCCGCCCCAGTCCTCTGTACACAGCTTGATGGTTGCCAGCCCATCGTTCCCCGCGCGAACGGGACTGATGGGTACGACGAGATAGGCCGCCGCGCCGGGCGGGAAGAAGTTGCTATGCCCAGGCGGGCAAACAGAGGGGCTGGGAGCGAACGGATGCCGGTCGACCGCTGGGCCAAAGATATCATCGGGATAGTTAAGGTCCTGAACATGGATCTTCGCGGTTTTGAAGGTTGTACGGCTGTTATTGACGACCGTGAAGGAAACATGCAAAGAACCGCAGCGCATAAAACTGTGCTGGTACAGGATAAAGTCGATCTTCGGGACGGGAGCAGGTTCCGGAGTAAGCACGGGCAAGGTGCTCACATCGCCCTCTACCGTGGCGTACTCTCCCCAAAGCCAGCAATTCTCGTCGGCCTGATCGGGAATTGCGACGAACCAATAGTTGTCCACGGTACTCTTGGCTGTCACTTCGACAACCTGTTCCGGCTGGAGTGACAATACGAAGGGATATGCAGAGCCGGGACCCGTTCGACAATTGGTGGCAAGCAATACGCTGGCCATCGGAGGCAGTGGAGTCGGCGTGAGGGTTGCAGTAGGAGTGAGTGTGCTGGTTGGAGTGGGGGTGGGTGTCTGACTGGGTGAAGGTGTGGCTGTCATGGGGGGAAGACTGGCCAGAGCCTCGACCGTGCCCATCACGGCTGTTTCAAACAGGTCGGCCTCACTCGGAGTGGGCACCGCGCAAGCGGCCAGAACGAGCAAGCCTCCAAGCGACATCAATGTTGTGCGAGATACGCTCATGCCAATTCCTATGCAAACTCTGCAGAATCCGGGGGAGTATAACAGTCGAGTCGAATGTGGGCGGGCTCTCAATCTGGCGAGTCTTGACGGTCAAATTTGGAATCGGTATACTAGCGCATACAGTCAGACGTCTGGGTGTCCCCCTCATCTAGATGTCTGCCTGTGCTTTTAAAAGGAAGTGTGGCCCAAATCGGATCAACTGTAGATCCGGCCTACAGCCCCACTTCGCCGAGCAGCCGCTCCGCTTGCGCCAGTTCCTCCGGCGTGTTTGCATTAAAGAAGCTCAGACCATCCGGGTCATATTGATCTAGCGTCTCCTGCTCGATGATCCAGGTCTGGAGGCGTGGGAAGAAACTGATCATGCGCTTCTCGCCAGCCTCCAGTGCTTGGCTGACAAGCCCGGCACAGGTCTTGGAGTAGATCGCGTGCAGCGGCTGAAGCTTCCCCCCGCGCCGAGGGATAACCACTTCAGCATCCGTCGATATTGCCAGCATATGCTCAAGTAGGGATCGATTAACGAAGGGCATATCGCACCCCACTAGCAGAACGCGCTCGCCGCGCGCGGCCTCCAGAGCGGTCAGTAAGCCGTGAAGCGCACCCGCCCCGGGACGGCGGTCCTCCACCAGTCGCATCCCAAGGAAGGCGTAATCCTCCGGTCGGTTGGTCGTGATAAGGACCTCATCTCCGAGGCCCTCCACCCGCCGCAACACGTGTTCGATGAGCGGCATTCCCCCCAGCGGAATCAGCGCCTTGTCACGTCCCATCCTGATAGACCGTCCGCCTGCTTGAACCGAAATGGTAAGCATGGGCCGATTTTACCCGGGTGATATAATCCGCGAACTTCGCGATGCGGCCTACCAGCACCCTCGGAGATCTACTTGACCCACTAACGATCGAAGGGGAACTCTACGAGCCCCTGGAGGATGGTGCGGTCCGATGTTACGCCTGCGGCCACCGCTGCCTAATTCGGGCGGGCCGAAGGGGCATCTGCCAAGTAAGGTTCAACCAGAATGGGCGTCTGCGAGTCCCCTGGGGATACGTAGGCGCCCTTCAATGTGATCCCACTGAGAAGAAGCCCTTCTATCATCTTTATCCAGGCTCCGACACTCTGACCTTCGGAATGCTGGGCTGCGATTTCCACTGCGGCTACTGTCAGAATTGGGTGACCTCGCAGGCCATGCGAGATCCAGCGGCCGATATCTCTGCCGCCGGATTGCGAGAAATCTCTGCACGGGAACTGGTTAGATATGGCCTGAGCATGGGGGCCAGGGCGGTTGGATCCTCCTACAACGAGCCGCTGATTACGTCGGAGTGGTCGGTAGAGGTATTCAAGGAGGCGCAAGCAGAGGGATTAGCCTGTCTTTATATCTCCAACGGCAACACCACGCTGGAAGTGCTCGAATTCTTGAAACCTTATGTAACGGGCTACAAAATTGATCTCAAGAGCATGCAGGACAAGCAATATCGCCGGCTGGGCGGTGTACTCCAGCACGTGCTGGACAGCCTGGAGCAGGTACACGAGAGGGGTTATTGGCTGGAGGTCGTGACGCTGGTCGTCCCTGGATTCAACGACAGCACCGACGAACTCATGGATGCTGCACGCTTCATAGCCTCTATCTCTCCGGATATTCCGTGGCACGTCACTGCTTTCCATCAAGACTACAAGATGACCGATCACGACAATACGTCTGCCAGGACCCTCATCCGGGCGGCCGAAATTGGTCTTGAGGCCGGTCTGCACTTCGTATACGCGGGAAATCTTCCCGGTCGAGTAGAAACCTATGAGAACACCTATTGCCCCACATGCAGAACTTGCCTGATTGAACGAGCCGGATATGTTATCCTCGCCTACCATTTAACAGACAGCGGAAGTTGCCCAACTTGCGGAAATCAAATACCGGGAGTGTGGCCAACAAACGCCGGAGCCGTTCGGAAGGGAACCGTAGAGGGCCGATCTCGTCGACGGCCCCGCCCCGTGCGATAGGTTAGAATCGCGTGCAGGTCAATGGAAAGAGCGTGAAGGTTCTGCTGAGTTATGATCCGCTTCCCGAGCATCGGGAGGAATATTTCCGCTACGTTCTGGGCGAGTTCATACCTGCCATGGAGAACTTGGGCCTGCCCATGTGCGAAGCCTGGCACACGGCCTACGGCCCCTACCCGCTACGCCTGATAGGATTTATGGCAGACACTCCCGAGGCGCTCGAAAAAGGACTGTCTTCGGAGGAGTTCCTGGACCTAGAGGGGCGACTCCAGGAATTTGTCGTTAATTACAGGCGTAAGATCGTACGGCATCAACCCCGGTTTCAGTTTTAGTCCTCGGCCTATATCGGCATCCCCGACGCCGATCGTGATCCATGTCACAGACTGCACTATAATTGCCCGAGCCCTGGCCTCATCGATCACCGCCCGCGACAAGCTGGCAACCATCACACCCTAGCCAGGGCTCTTTTGTTTTGAATTCAGCCCTAATCTTCGATCTCTATATTACTCCCAATTCCTTCCCAACACGTTCGAAAGCCGCCAGCCCCTGATCGAGATCATTTCGAGTGTGGGCGGCCGAGTTCATGACTCGAATACGAGCCTTGCCGCGCGGAACGGTTGGGAAGCCGATCGCCATTGCGAAGACCTGCTCCTCGAACAATCGGTGACTGAAAGTCTGAGCCAGCGGCGCCTCGCCCAGCATGATGGGAACGATCGGTGTTGTGCTGGATCCGGTGTCGAATCCCAGCTGCTCCATTTGCCCCTTAAAGTATTTTGTGTTCTCCCAGAGCTGCTCGACGAGTTCAGATGACTCCTCCAGAAGGTCAATGGCCGCCAGGCAGGCGGCAACGTCCGGCGCAGTCATGGCTGACGAGAATAGAAATGGACGACCACGCTGCCGAAGCCAGTCGATGATCACCTGATTGCCTGTGACCGCGCCGCCGACGACGCCAAAGGCCTTCGACAGCGTGCCAACTTCGATGTCGACCCTGCCATGCAAGTCGAAATGATCAACGATCCCGCGTCCACCGCTGCCAAGCACTCCCTCACCATGCGCGTCGTCAACCATGAGTAGATAGCCAAATTCATGGGCGACGGCGTAGATCTCGTCCAATGGGGCGACGTCTCCATCCATGCTGAATACGCCATCGGTGATGATGAGCGAGTGATTGAAATGCTCCCCCTTGTGCTCCTCGATGACTTGCCGTAGCCCCTGGGCATCCGTGTGTGGGTAACGGATAATCCTTGCTCCGGACAGCCGGCACCCGTCGATGATACTGGCGTGGTTCAGCTCGTCTGAATAGACCCCATCACCTTTTCCTACCAGCGCTGGAATTGCTGCCAGATTGGCATTGAAGCCCGACTGGAACGTGAGGGCGGCTTCCACGCCCTTGAATGCTGCCAAACGCGACTCCAATTTAAGGTGAAGGTCCATCGTGCCGGCAATCGTGCGCACGGCCGCGGGTCCCACTCCATAATTATCAAGCGCAGTTTTGGCGGCCTTCACCAATCGAGGATGATTGGCCAACCCCAAGTAGTTATTGGAACAGAAATTGAGAACCTTCTGGCCGTCGACCACAAGCCAGGCCCCTTGTGGAGATTCAATAGTGCGGATCTGGGTGAACAATCCCGCCGTCCGAAGGTCGGCGATCTTGTCCGAGATCCAGTCGGTCTTGGTCATAGATTCCCCCGTCGGCTAGCTTAAATCGAATTTAGCTAGGTAACAAGGAATTGCAGGATCTGATTTGCGGGTCCAAGAATCAGTGTGCTGAAAAAGCCGCGACCTGCGAAAAGAAGCAGCAACAGCAGCATCGGGCCGTATGGGCGAATTCTAGCCATGGTGGCCTGGCCACTTGGAGGCAGAAAGTAGGTCAGTACTTTCTCTCCATCCAGCGGCGAAACGGGGATCAGGTTGAAGAAAAGAAGGATCAGGTTGTACCAAATGAATGTCTGGAGAAAGGCTGCCGCGTAGAACGAGAGGCCCTGAGAGGTGAATGCCGAATTGAGCAAGCCGGTCTGGAACGGGATTGAAGCCAAAATGGCCATCAGCAGATTGGAGAGCGGCCCTGCGGCGGCCACGAACATGATTCCTGCCGGATTGCGACGCGTCACGGCGTAAGGATCGAACGGCACTGGCTTAGCCCATCCTAATCCGACCGCAAGGAATATGATCGTGCCAAGCGGGTCGAGGTGCTTAAGGGGATTTAGAGTGAGACGGCCCGCGCGCTGGGCGGAATCATCCCCCAACTGGAAGGCCACCCACGCGTGCGCAAACTCGTGTACCGTAAGCGCAATCACCAGGGTGATTGCCAGATACGCGAACTGAACGGGGTTGTTGCCTAACCCTGCGAGCATGGCGGGCGATTATACCATCCGCCCTTTGGGGCCTGTTTGCAGGCTGGAAGCCCGGAGGCCGAGAATGTGGCCGCGAATCGGCCCCAAGGCGCCGAATGATATAATGCCCCGACCCCCACAAGGCAGGACCACAAGTGCTTGTAGAACTTCGAATGGACGATATCGTACGCCTGAAAAAGCCGCACCCGTGTGGTGGTTCGGAATGGCGCGTAGTTCGTATAGGGGCAGATATTGGTCTGAAATGTCAGACTTGTGATCGCAGGATCTTGCTTCCTAGGCGGGATTTGGCTCGCCGGATGAAGGATTGGGTCGAGAAGGCGAGCTGATCTCGTGGATCCAAGAAAGCGCGCCCCGGCATGACCTAAGATTCTATCGCGTGCGGAAGGCGTGCCTATATGCTCGCAACGATGTTGCTGAACATATTTCCTACCCCCGTTCCAAAAAGCGCAAGGAGCACAATCACCGCTATGCCCACCAACAGGATCAGCAGCGCGTATTCAACGAGCCCCTGGCCCTTCGAGGAAGAAAAAAGCATGAATGCCCTCAATAAACCGGATAAATCGGATGACAAGGCCAGTATAGGCCATGCCCTTCGGCGCGCAATAGCTCTGCGTTCACAAGGCTCGTCAGGGAGCTAACAGAGATGCCCTACGTCGTCTGCGCGGAGGAATTGGAAGGGAATTGGGTAGCACATGTCCCAGATCTACCGGGCTGCTTCAACGCGCATAAGGAGCGTGAAGCCGCCATCAGCGGCGTTCCGAAGGCCGTGGATGGCTACGTGGAATGGTCCAACAGTCATGGATTTCGAATTTTGGGACTATCGGGACCTATGATCGTGGCAGAGGTGGCCCGCGCATGGATTTACGAGCAGGACTACGAAGTAAATGCCTTCTTCGCCTCCGATCGACCCCCGCTTACGGAGGGCGAGGTTAAGGAATTGGAGAAGATTCTGCATGCCACTCGCCAGGATCTGGAAACTGAACTGGAGGGGATCAGCGACGAAGCGGCGACGACCGAGCTTCCAGGCGAGAGGTGGTCCATCATGGGCGTGCTCGACCATGTCGCATCCGCGGAGCAATGGTATTTCGACCGAATGGGGTTGGCGCTCTCCACTAGCGAATTGCCGGCCGACCCGCGCGCCCGGCTCATCAAGGTGCGGGATCACACATTAGCCAGCTTGCCGGCGCTCTCCGCGCGCAGAGGGGTAGCTACGCTTTCAGGAGAAACCTGGTCGGCTCGCAAGGTGATGCGGCGCACATTGTGGCACGAGCGCGATCACACGCAGCACATTCGAAAAATCAAGCAGCGACTATAGATTGGAGATCGGGAGGCACCGATGACTTATTCCACCATCCGAACCGAGGTTCACGACCGAGTGGGCCTAGTTCAGATCAACCGCCCAAAGGCCCTCAATGCGCTCAACGCGATCGTCATGGAAGAACTGGCAATGGCGCTGGAGGAATTTGACGCCGATCCCGATATCGGCGCGATGGTGCTCACAGGCGACGAGCGCGCATTCGCGGCCGGGGCAGACATCAAGGAGATGGCGGATGCCTCATCGGTAGATATGCTCAAGGCCGATCGCATCTCCCGCTGGGACCGCATCCGGAAAATTAATAAACCCGTGATCGCGGCGGTCTCGGGCTGGTGCCTGGGTGGGGGACACGAGTTGGCCATGGGCTGCGACATGATCGTGGCTTCTGAGACGGCCAAATTTGGTCAACCGGAGATCAACCTCGGAGTCATGCCTGGCGCCGGCGGCACGCAGCGCCTGACACGCGCGGTCGGCAAAGCGCTGGCCATGGAGATGGTGCTGAACAACCGCAATCTCACTGCAGATGAGGCGCTGCGCTACGGACTGGTCAATCGCGTGGCGCCGGTCGAACTCTACCTGGAGAACGCCATCCAGCTGGCTCACGAGATCGCCGTACGCGCCCCGCTGGCCATTCGATTCGCCAAGGAAGCGGTGAATAACGCATACGAAACTTTTCTGACAGATGGAATTGCAGACGAGCGACGCAGCTTTTACTTTCTGTTCAGCACGGAAGACCAAAAGGAAGGCATGAAGGCCTTCGTGGAGAAACGTCCGGCAGAGTGGAAAGGTGGTTAGCGCGCTCTGAAAGCCATCTATTTTGACAAGAACATCCCCAAGGGCCTGGCCACCAAGGTGATCAAGCGGGTATGGCCGGGGGTTGTGTGGACTCCGATCGCTCCGACCGGTGTCGAGGAAATCCCCGATCCGGAGCTTCCGGGACCCAGGTGGCTGCGGGTGCGCAACCGTCAGTGTGGCATCTGCGCAACCGATCTCTCCCTTTTCTTCGTGGATATAGACCCCCGAGTCGCGCCGGCCGCCTTGCCGGGCCTCAACCGCATCTACCTCGGCCACGAGGCTGTGGGAGAGGTAGTAGAGATCGGGCCGGGAGTGGAGCGTTTTAAGGTCGGCGACCGGGTCGTCATCGAGGCCAGGCCCGGGGGCAGCCCCAACTGCTACACACAGGAGATCGAAATACCTTGTGAGTACTGCGCGAGAGGCGATACGCGCTTGTGCGAGAACGGTTCGCTCGGTATGGCCCCCGCGGGAGCGGGCGGCGGTTGGGCAGACAGCTATACCGCTCACGCGAGCGAGGTCTGGCACGTTCCGGATGATCTCACCGACGACCAGGCCTCGCTGATCGAGCCGATGGCAGTGGCGGTGCACGCCGTGCTGCGGCGGCAGCCTGAGGCGGGCGAGAAGGTGCTCGTGATTGGATCAGGGATCATCGGATTACTGACCCTTCAAGCTCTGAAGGCCCTATCTCCTGAGAATCACGTTACCTCGGTTGTGCGCTACTCCCATCAGGGGGAGGCGGCCGCGCGGCTGGGGGCGGACGAGGTGATCAGCGATGGGGGAGACATCTATGCCAAGGCGGCACGTATCACCAAGGCGAAGTACTACCAGGGTACGCTAAATCGAGGCATGGTCCTGGGTGGCTACGATATGGTCTACGACTGTGTGGGAAGCAAGTACACTTTGCGAGACTCTCTCCGTCTGGCGAGGGCCGGCGGGACCGTAGTCATCGTCGGCATATCGCTCAATCGAATGAAGTTTGATACGACGCCAATCTGGTTCCAGGAGGTCGATCTCATTGGATCCAAGACCTTCGGAATGGAGAGATTGGACGGCCGAAGTGTGCACACTTTTGATCTGGTAATCGAGATGCTGCAGGCGGGGGTGTTGAGCGAGGCCGAGCTCATCACGCATCGTTTTCCATTTGCCGATTATCAAAAGGCCATTTCCACCGCCATGAATAAGGGAACCGGCGCCATCAAAGTCACTCTCACGTTCTAGACACACGCTCCAAGTCAGAGCGTACGCTTCGGCCTACGCTCGACGCTCCAGGCCCTGGCTGCGGGAGCCGGGGCTCAGATCCATTTAGGCGGGTCTCAGGCTGCGGCGTTGACCGACCAGTCGTAGGGAAGGTAGCGGATTCGGGCGCCATCGATATCTTCCGGTATGTCCAGGTACTCGTCCACTAGCCGCAGTGCGCCTGCCCTCCCGCCAAAATCCCCGGAATACCATTTGAAGATGCGAGATAGAGACAGGGTCCGTGCCCCTGGATCAAATTGGGCTCCGATTCCGTTGATGAAGGCGGCCGCGGCTTGATCAAGCTGTTTGTCCAGCTGTTTGCCATCGTAGGCTGAAATTGGCGGGCACGAGCGGGCCCCGCACACCAGCGCGAAGTGAATGCGAGGGTCGGGATCCTCAATACTCATCATCAGACGCGGATCGTCCCTGGCAAATGGAAGGAAGGGGAAATAGGGATGCCGCCGGTTGCCACGCAGCACACCGTGCTCTATATCATCCGCGGAGAATCTCATTCCGCCCACGTTGTAGGCGACCCTGCGGAAGAATCCAATGTCACGCAGCATTGAGCCGCTGACGTTGTAGTGGATGACCCCATGCAAGATCAGTGCGTTGTACAGATTGATCCAGAAGGCGATCTGCTGGGCTCTATCCCCCAGGTCTTCCTTAGTGCAAGAGGGAAGGGCTCGCGTAAAGGTTCTGAACCGTACGTAGGATTCGCTTTCCACCAGCCTGCTGTAGTCCACCTCGCCGGTGTCAGGAGAAATGGCCTGGCTGCGCATATCGTTGGCGATCTCTCTCAGGTTGCGCGCCGGATTCTCGAGGCCGCCCTGAGGGGGCTCAGGATTAAGCAGATCACGCGGGCCGATGCCGAGCACTCGATTGGCGATATGATTCGCCGCCCGAACTGTGAGGGCCCCTAGATTACAGTTGCGAGATTCCACTCGATGATTCTACGCGGCCCGGCTTACGCCACGGGTACGAAACCTTACAGATGAGCGCTTGTGGTAAGATAGCGCGCACCTCCAAAATTCGAGGCTTAATTGGCGGAACCCGACAAAATCACCATCATCGAAGGCCCCCCGCCGACGTTTGAGCTGGACACAGACTCGTGGCTGCCGGGCCTCGTCGAAGGTCCAGTCCCCTCGCAGGTGGCGATGTGTCGCCTACGAAGCCAAAATGCCCCAGAGCTTGTTGAGCGCTGCTATAGGGCCTGGCGAGATCACCAGCCCATGACCCTCGAATACCGCTCGGAAGAAGGCCTCACGGACCAAGCGCAGATCATTGCCGCCCGGTGGGGAGAGGTGGACGAGAACCAGATGTTGCTGCTTTGGGTTCGCCTGGTTCAAGATCCCTTCCAGGTACGCATTGACTTCGACGATGGTCCGGATGACTATCCGGACGACGGCTTCGACCCCCTTTCCTAGCCCATAAATGGGCGATTTCCAGTTCATCACCCTCGATCAGTCAGGCGGTGTGCTAACCGCAGCGCTGAACCGTCCCAAGGCGAATGCCTTTGATGAAACCATGATTGAAGAGTGGCTTTCGGTCCTGAAAACTGCGGAGCGGGACGACTCGGTGCGCTGCCTGGTCCTGACCGGGACCGGACGCATCTTCAGCGCGGGCCAAGACGTGACCGCCTTCAATCAGGAAGAAGTCTCCTTCCGCGAGCATCTCTACCGCACCTACAATCGGGTCATCACGAAGATGCGCGGTCTGGAAAAACCTATCGTGGGCGCTATCAACGGCCCCGCGGTTGGAGCCGGGCTTGGCGTGGCGCTGGCCACCGACCTGCGGGTGGCCGCCGAGAGCGCCAGCTTCATCTACGGATTTGTGGGGATCGGCCTTAGCGCCGATTCCGGAACTTCGCTTGCAATGCCGCAACTGATCGGTCTGGCGCGCTCGGTCGAGATGGCCTTTACAAATCGGGCCGTAACTGCGGAGGAGGCGCTGGATTGGGGCCTGGTCAACCAGGTCGTGCCGGACGACAAGCTTGGCGAAGCGGTCGGTGAATTGGCGACCAAGCTGGCCAAGGGGCCGACGCGAGCCTACGGGCTCAGCAAACGCGCCATCAACCGCGCCAACATGGCACTTCTCAGAGAGACCCTCGAGTACGAAGCTGAACTGCAAGAGATTGCGGGGAGGACCGAAGACCACGCCGAGGGTGTGGCGGCGTTCCTGGAAAAGCGCGAGCCTAAGTTTCAAGGGAAGTAACTTAGTCGAGTTCCCTGCCCCGGCAATTCAACATCGCGTAACGAGCTTCGCGCAATTCCAGCGGTAACCGCATTCCGTTAACTCATTCTTCTGCCGCAGGAGACCAGCTATGTTTCGGGCAACAGAAACGCAAGCTAGGAAAACTACCGGGACGATTAAGTTCCCCGAGTTCGAAGGGGGATTCCGGAAAACCTCTCAGGCCGCGATGGACGATGCCCTGAACGAGCTGTCGGCGCACAAAGATGAATGGGTATCCCTTGAGATCGAGGAACGCATCCAGATCCTGGACGAAATGATGGAGGCCATGAAGGAGGTCTCCGAAGAGTGGGTTGCGGTCAGCCTCGAGATGAAGAATGAAGAGCGTGGCAGCTTCGGGGAAGGCGAAGAATGGGCCTCGATCTGGCCCATCTTTCGTTTGCTGCGCATTATGCGACAGTCACTGGAGGACATTCGTGTGAGTGGCCGGCCGCGCATTCCTGGGCCGATCCGTGAGCGCTCGGACGGACAGGTTGTGGCGCAGGTATTTCCTCAGACGCAACTTGAGCGGCTCCTTTATCTTGGGACAAAAGGTGAGGTGTGGATGCAGCCGGAAGTGACACGCCAGGCCATGATTGAGGAGCAGGCATTGCCCTACAGAGACCCACCCTCAGCTGGGAAGGTGGCGCTGGTTCTCGGCGCCGGGAACATCCCATACTTGCCCCTTGGCCAATCGCTGTACAAGCTCTTAGTGCCGCTGCAGGTCGTGATCCTGAAGCTCAACCCCGTTAACGCCTATATCGGTCCGATCATGGAGAAGGTGCTCCGCCCGCTCATTGACCGCGGATACATGCGGATGGTGTATGGCGGAGTAAGCGAAGGTTCCTACCTGGCCGATCACCCGCTAGTGGACGAGATCCATCTGACCGGCTCAGACAAGACCTTTGATGCAATCGTGTTCGGAGTGGGCAAGGAGCGGCACGAGAGGAAGGCGCGTCGGGATCCAAGACTGACGAAGCGGATCGAAGCGGAGCTCGGCAACGTGAGTCCGGTGATCGTTGTGCCCGGACCCTGGAGCGAAAGCGACCTTAAATACCAGGCGACGCAACTAGCGACCTGGCTGATCTTCAATTCAGGCTATTATTGCCTGACGCCGCGCGTGCTCATACAACACAAAGGGTGGATCCACAGGCAGAACTTGATTGCCAAACTAGGTGATGTCTTCTCAAGCGTGGAAACTCGTAGGGCCTGGTATCCCGGCTCGGCTGGAATTCACGAGTCCTTCATGGCCGAGCATCCGGAGGCGCTGCGCTTCGGTCAGGTAGAAGAGGGCCACTTGCCCTGGACACTGATCGCGGATGTTGATTCGACTCGGGAGGACGAAATCGCATTCACTACCGAAGGCTTCTGCTCACTTATGGCAGAGACTGCCTTGGAGGCGGATAGCGTCGCCGAGTATCTCGAACGGGCGGTTGCCTTTGCCAACGATCGTCTCTGGGGAACGTTAAGCGCCACGATTCTGGTTCACCCGAAGTCGCTCCGGGATCCAGAGATTGCGGCTGCGCTCGAGAGAGCCATCGCCGACCTGCGCTACGGAACGGTCTATGTCAACGACTTCACGGGCTTTGGCATATGCTGGGTTGTCACCCCCTGGGGCGGCTACCCTAATGACGACATTTATGATGTGCAGTCCGGAATCGGAGTGATCTGTAACGCCCTCATGTTCGAACGCACCCAAAAGGCCGTCATCCGGGCGCCATTCAAGAAGTTCCCCAATCCCTTCCAGGTGACGAAGAAGCGCATGCCTGCATTCACAAGGCGGCTGGCCTACTTCGATGCCGAACCCGAGGTAGGCAAGCTTCTTGGAGTATTCTGGAGCGCGCTGACAGCCTAACCATTGCAGTCCATCGTCTCCGGACTCAGCCAGATCCGAGGCGCGCCCGCTCCAACTCCACGATGTCTTCATCTAGCTTCTTGTAGAGTGGCTTCGGCTTGGCCAACGATTGGCCAGGAGGCAGTTCGCTCGGCGCCCAGCGGCCAATGGCACTTGCTTCATCGTAGATCAGTGCGGAGTGCGCGCGGGTCTCCTCCTGATAGGTTTCTATTCGTTGCTCCCCAAACAGCTGGCCCTCATTGCCGAGCGCGGTGTGCAGTCTCTCGGAGCTGAAGGGCAAGAAGGGCGCAAACAGCACCTTCAACGAGTCGACCGCTCTAAGCGCGGTATAGACGGTCCTGGCAGCCCTCGGCTTGTCTTCATCGATCACACCAAACCAAGCGGCCCGATCCAGGTAGCCGTTGACTTCGCGGGCCAACCGCATCGCTTCCTGTAGCGCAGCCCGAATTCGCACTGCCTCCAGGTGTGCGCCCACGGTCTCAAAGCCGCCCTCAACCCGTTTCAATATCTCCTGATCCTGGGCGCCCAGCTCTCCCGGCTCGGGCACCCTCCCGTCCCAATGTCTGTATGCAAATGAGATCACCCGGTTGGCCAGATTTCCCCACGTCGCAACGAGTTCATCGTTGTTACGACTGAGAAAATCCGCCCAAGAAAAGGCGCTATCCCGCGTCTCCGGCATCACTGAGGCTACGTAATATCGGATCGAGTCCGGGTCGTATCGCTCGAGAATATCCGGCAGCCAGATAGCCCAATTTCGGCTGGTGCTCATCTGAGCCCCCTCGATGTTCATAAACTCGTTGGCGGGAACATCGTAGGGCAGATTGAGATGCAGGTTCTCATCCTGCTCATAGATGCGATCCACGCCCATTAGTTCCGCCTGCCAGATCAATGTGTGGAAGGGAATGTTGTCTTTGCCGATGAAGTTGTAGATCTTGGCCGCGGGGTCGTACCACCAAGCCTTCCAAGCTTCAGGCTCGTCGATGTTGTTGGCCCACTCCACGGAGGCTGTGAAGTATCCCATCACCGCCTCGAACCACACGTAGAGGCGCTTGTCATCCCACTCCGGCAGCGGAACTGGGATGCCCCACTTGATATCGCGCGTGACGGAGCGCCCAAGCAGCCCGCCCTCAACATAGTTGCGGGCAAACTTGTAGACATTAGGCCGCCAATGATCGGCATGCTGATCCAGATACTCGAACAGACGATCTGTAAATGCAGGCAGGTCCAGGAAGAAATGCTCGGTCTCACGCGTTACCGGTGTGCTGCCATCGATCTTGCTGCGCGGATCGATCAGGTCTAGAGCGTCCAGCAGGTTGCCGCAGTTGTCACATTGATCGCCGCGCGCCTCGCTATATCCACAGATCGGACAGGTGCCCTCGACGTATCGATCGGGCAGAAATCGTCCCTCGGATTCGGAGTACAGTTGCTTTTGTTTCTCCAAATAAAGGTATTCCTGCTCGCGCAGTCGCAGGAAGAAATCCTGTGCGATCCGATAGTGGTTTTCGGTGTCGGTATGCGTGAACAAGTCGTAGCTGATGCCGATCGCTTTCTGTGTCTCCAAGAACCGCCCATGGAAATGCTCAAACAGCTCCCTCGGGGATTGGTTCTTCTTATCCGCCTCGACCGTAATGGGGGTGCCATGCGAGTCCGAGCCCGACACCATCAGCACTTGGTTTCCCTTGAGACGGTGATAGCGCGCGAAGATGTCGGCCGGTAGATAGGCGCCGGCCAGGTGTCCGACATGCAAGTCGCCGTTGGCGTAGGGCCAGCCCACACTGACATGGATCTTATCGCTCATGTGTCGCTCGCTTTCCTAAACAAAAATCGCCAGCGCGAGGCTGGCGATGCTTCCGGTCGGATCTGCGCTGGTTAGGCGCGCCCCTCCCAGGCCGATGGCGCTCGCTCCATCGGCGGCGAGATCCCGCACATGGCCATCCCTGCGAGTCCTAGCATCGCGCTTATTGTAACGTCTGATCCAAAGGGGTCAAGCACAGACAACGGGGTAGCTAGATGCTCAGCTTATGTGCCAATCAATCGGGAACGCAGAAACAGGTGACGCCAATGGCGGGGTTCTTGTGCTGCGGGCGCTTGTAGGCATAGATGGTTCGACTGCGGTGGCTGTACTCATCCAGCACCTGATAGCCGCCCAGTGGTCAGGTTCGGAGGGTCTTGACCACGCTTGAGAACCCTCCAGTAGATTCGACAGTATATTATTGAGTCCCGATGAGACGTGTTCCCCAGATCACCCCAGAGCAAGCCGCACACATGGTGCCCGAGGGCGCCACACTGATGGCGGGCGGGTTCGGAATGACGGGCAATCCGATACACCTGCTACACGCCTTAGCCGAGACTGATACGAAGAATCTAACGTATGTCGGCAATAACGTCGGAGAACCGGGCCTCGGAGGCGGGCGGTTGCTGCTGGGCGGGCAGATCAAGAAGGCTATCGGATCGTTCTTTACTTCCAATCCGGAAGCGGTGCAGGCCGCGCAGGAAGGGCGCATTGAGGTGAAGCTGATACCGCAGGGATCATTGGTCGAAGCGATCCGCGCGGGTGGGGCGGGGATCGGCGGCTTCTATACAAGAACGGCCGCAGGAACTGTATTGGGACAAGGAGCCGAAACGAAGGTCATCAACGGCCAGACCTATGTTTTGGTCCCCGCGCTGCGGGCCGACGTGGCCCTCATTCATGCGTGGAAGGCAGACACAGCCGGGAATCTCGCGTACCGGATGACGGAGCGCAATTTCAACAAGGCCATGGCCACCGCTGCCGATCTGGTGATCGCGGAAGCTGAGCACATCGTGCCGGTCGGTGAGCTCGATCCGGAACATATACACACGCCCGGAAACTACGTGGACTACCTGGTCAAGGTCAGCACCTCTCCGGACGACCTGGGTTCCTCCGCCTCTGTCCTTGCCGGAGAGTTGAAGGTCAGCGAGCTGAGGATGCGAATCGCCAAGCGAGCGTTACGGGAATTAAAACCGGGTGATGTCGTCAACCTGGGAATAGGCATTCCCACGCTGATCGCCAACCTCATCACCCCCAATCATGACGTGACCCTGCATAGCGAAAACGGGATGCTCGGTGTTGGACCTTCACCGGAAGAAGGCGGCGCCATGGAGTATCCGGTCAACGCCGGCAAGATTCCGGTCACCGCGCTTCCGGGAAGCAGTTACTTTGACAGTTCCGACTCGTTTGCCTTGATTCGCGGCGGACATGTCGATGTGGCCATTATGGGAGGTCTACAGGTCGATGAGAAGGCCAACCTGGCGAACTGGGCCGCGCCGGGCAGGCCGCTGCTCGGCGTAGGAGGCGCGATGGATTTGGCTCAAGGCGCGAAGCGCTTGATCGTTACTATGACTCATCGCAAGAAAGACGGATCGCCCAAGATCGTACCGGAATGTGATTTGCCGCTCACCGCCCTGGGGGCAGTCAACACCGTGATCACTGAACTAGCCGTTTTCGAATTTGTCGGCCAAGAACTGAATCTGCTCGAGATCATGCCCAACTCATCCCTCGAAGAGATCCGGGCCGTCACAAGCGCAAGTTTCAAAACCGCCTTGCAGTAGCAGCGGTCTGTCAAATCGCTACATAACGATCGCTAATGACTTCGCGGGGCCCCTATTACTTCCGAACAGCCGAGTGTACGCGGTTGATCGGTTGGCTATCCTGACTAGATCGACTCAGCGAACCGATCGGCGCGGGCGGCGAAGACGAAGTCGGCCTCGGAGAGGCCATCGATGCTGTGAGTCGAGATCGTGATGCTGGCCTTCCCCCAGCCCAGGCAGAGGTCAGGATGGTGGTCGACCGCCTCCGCCAGCTCTCCCACCTTGTTCACGAAGTCAAGGGCAGACTGGAAGTCTTTGAACTTGTACTGCTTCTCTAAATGCCGTCCGTCGATAACTTCCCAGTCGTTGCCGAGCTTCTCATGGTAACGCTGCAGCTCGGCCCCCTCGAGGGGCGAGATGCCTCCCCCGCGAGGGGGATTAAGATCGCGATCCGCTAGGTCACTCATTCTGGAACCCTCACCCCGAATCTGGAATTGACATGCTAACTATCCTGCATGATCTGAAGGGAGTTCTCATCCGGATCCTTTAAGGAGCCGAAGATAGGCTCATTCTCGAAGTTGAACTCGCAGACGCCTCTACTTGCCCAGTCGCGCTGGCGCCTGTTCTGCCACGGATTCGATGATCTCGGCCGCCATATCATACCGGCCAAAGGGCGGCATCAGGTAAGCGCCGCCCACGCTATGTTTCAGTTGGTCAAGGATCTCGACTGCAATAGATACCCCAGCCTGCGGTGCGCGATCGCCAGCGGCCGACACGCGTTTCTGGATCGCTTCCGGAATCGAGATGCCAGGCACCTCGTTATGCAAGAACCGGGCGTGCTTGATTCCATACAACGGAAGTATGCCGACAAGCACCGGTATGCCAAGGGGCCCGTGCCGATCTTCAAAGGCGGAGATTGTTTGCTCGACACGCTCGGGCTCAAACACGGGCTGGGTCAGCACGAAATCCGCGCCGGCCTCGATCTTTCGTCGCAGTACACGGATTTCCTGCTCCACATTGGCTGCTTCAGGATTTAGTGCACATCCTACATAAAACGAGGTGGCCTCCCCGATCTCATCCCCGTGGTGATCGAGCCCGGCATTGAACCCATGCTTAACGAGCTTGATTAGCCCTGAGGGAACTACATCGTAGTTGTCGGTCGCTTCCGGGTAATCGCCGATGGAAGTGGGGTCGCCCATCACTACGAAGATGTTGCGGACTCCTGTGGCATGTGCGGCCAGGAGGTCCCCCTGCACGCGTAGCAAGTTGCGACCGCGGGTCGGGAAGTGGAGCACGGTCTCGAGCCCCACGTCGTGCTGGATGAGATGGCACACGGCCCACGGGCTCATACGCAGGCGAGCCATCGGACTGTCCGAAACGTTGATGACATCCGCCCCAGCATCGGCAAGCAAACGCGCTCCGGCAAGAAGTTTCTCTACCGAAAGGCCGCGCGGTGGATTGACTTCAACGGAGAGAACAAATTCGCCCGCTCCCAACTTTGAACTCAAATGGGTGGGTCCCAACTTACCGGTTGTGAGTATCTCCAGATCTTCGTCGGTCTCAATGGATATGGTGCTGACCTGGGTGGGATCGGCTTTTTCGAATGCCACACGCATATGAGCGATATGCTCGGCGGTCGTTCCACAGCATCCTCCGATGATGCTGGCTCCGACCTGGTTGTATGCCAGCGCGTAATCTGCAAAGTAATCGGCAGTGGCAGGGTACATAATGCGTCCTCCCACTTGCTCCGGCCAACCCGCATTCGGCATGACGGAGAATTTGGCTTCCGGCACCGCGCGTCGCATTGCTTGAAGCACTCGAAGCAACTGAGCCGGGCCCTCGGAGCAGTTCGTTCCAATCACATCCGCGCCGGCCTCCCAAAGCGCCCTGGCAGCCTGGGCGGGTGTGTCACCGAGCAGCGTGCGATCGTCTCGCGTAAATGTGATTGAAGCGATTACGGGTAGGTCGCCTACTACTTTGGCGGCCTGAATCCCCTCTCGCAACTCATAAAGATCGCTTTGCGTTTCCAGCGAGATCAAGTCCGCGCCCGCCTGCTCAAGAGCGGTGATCTGTTCTTTGAATGCATCATACGCTTCCTCAGGCTTGACTCGACCGAATGGAGCCATGCGTACACCCAGCGGACCCACGCTTCCGGCAACGAGCGCATCTGCGCCCGTCTCTTCGATAGCCTGTTTCGCCAACGCCACCCCCGCGGCGTTGATCTCCGCTACCTGATGCTCCAGCCCGTGCGCTAAGAGCTTGTGCTGGTTGGCGCCGAAAGTATTGGTTTCAATGATTCTCGCCCCCGCCTCGAGATACTCTCGATGAATATCCAGGATCAACTCAGGCCGCGACAGGTTCAACTCATCGAAACAAGCATCAAACGGAATGCCCCGCGCGTGTAATTGAGTACCCATTGCACCATCCGCTATGATGGGCTCTCCGCTGGCCAACCAATCCAAGAACTTCGCGCGGTTGCTCATGGGCATTAGTCCGATGCCGAGGAGGGCTCGGCGACGGTCTCCAACTCTTCTCGCGCCTGTCGCGCGGCCTGCGCCATATTCCCCAATGCAGGCAACACCTCATCCCAATTCCGAGTCTTGAGGCCGCAATCCGGGTTGACCCAGATCTGCTCGGGCCTTAGATGCTCCGAAAAGGCCCGAAGTCTGGCTTTCACTTCTTCCACTCCCGGGATGTTTGGGCTGTGGACATCATACACGCCGGGGCCGACCTCGCGGCCGTATCCATACTCGGCGAGTTCATGGATAGTCTCATCGCCGCTGCGCGCGTTCTCGATGAGGATCACGTCCGCGTTCAGACCATCGATGGCGCCATAGATGTCGCCGAACTCTGCATAGCACATATGGGTGTGTATTTGGGTCTCGTCTCTAGCGCCTCCGGTGGCAAGTCTAAATGCATCCACCGCCCATTCCAAGTATTCATCCCAGCGAGCCTGCTTCAAAGGCAGGCCTTCGCGAAGCGCGGGCTCGTCCACCTGGATCACGCGGGCGCCCGCCGCCTCAAGATCCGCGATCTCCTCACGCAGGGCCAAAGCCAGCTGGAACGCTACCTCCTTTCGAGGCACATCAGCACGCGGGTAGGACCAGTTCAAGATCGTCACAGGCCCGGTGAGCATTCCCTTGACCGGCTTATCTGTGAAAGATTGTGCGACCCGAAATTCCCGTACCGTCATGGGCGCCGTGCGCCGAACATCTCCCCAGATGACCGGCGGCCGGACATATCGATTGCCGTAGCTTTGTACCCAGCCGTACTCTGTAAAGGCGAAGCCGTTCATTTTCTCGGCGAAGAATTCCACCATATCGGATCGCTCGAACTCGCCATGCACAAGGACGTCCAGGCCCATGCCTTCCTGAGTGCCGATGGTGTAGCCAATCCACGCGTCCACTCCGGCCTCGTAGCGTTCCAGGCTGATCTCGCCACGCTTGTATCGGCCGCGCAGTCGGCGAACTTCTACCGTTTGTGGGAAGGATCCAATGCTCGTGATGGGGAAGCGCGGAAGCTCTACCTGCCTCGGCCGTCTTTCAGAGTAAGGAGTTTGGCGCCGATAGGAGCCGGTTTCCAGCGCCCGTATCCGCTCTCGAACCTCCGGTTCGCCCTGGGCAAATGACCGATACTCCAACCAGGCGCGCTCGCTGGCCGCGATTTCGCTTTCAGTGGATTCTCCATTGGCAATCTGTCCCATCAGTACAAGTTCGGCCAGTTTCTCCTCGGCAAAGACCAGTACGCCCTTGAGCGGCTCCGGCAGGTGCTCCTCTCGCTTAGCGCGATAAGGCACGAACTGAAGCGAGCTCGACGCACTCACCCTAATATCTCCCTGCTGCTGAATGCGGTTCAGGGTGTCAAGCACTTCGGCAGGCTGGATGGCCCAGATGCTCCGGCCGTCCACCAATCCGGCGCAGAGCGTCTTATCCTTCGGCCATCCGTGCTGCTCGATGAGGCTCAAGTTGTCGCCGCGGGTGAAATCTAGTGTGAGCGCCGCGACCGGTAGATCCACTGCCCAGGCATAGGTGTCGCCTAAATCATCGAAATAGGTCACGAGATTGATGGGAAGATCGACTTTGGCAAACTCCTGGTATGCCTCTCGATAGTGGGGCTCAAACTCTTCCGCATTGTCGAGCACCAACCTCGGTTCGTGCAGCTGAACTTCAGCCAACCCAAGCTGCTTAAGCGTGCTGAGAAGTTCTACATAAAGCGGAATGAGTTCTTCGAGTACCTCACCAAACTGCCGCTCCAGGCGGGTCAGGCTCAATAGAGTTACTGGACCCAACACGACAGGTACCGCACGCTCGCCAAGGAGCTCCTGTGCCAGTGAGATCTGCTCTACGAAGTCCTCGAAATTTGCGCTGGGCCGCATGTCGGCTTCGATCTCGGGAACGAGATAGTGGTAATTCGTGTCGTACCACTTGGTTAGCTCAAGAGCCGGCAGGCCCGCCGCGCCCTTGGCCATTGCAAAATAGAGCTCCAAGCCATCGAATGATTCAAATCGGGTGGGGATGAGTCCCAGACGAAAAGACCAGTCCAAGACATGGTCATATAGCGTGGCATCTCCAACGCCCACTCGATCGATGTCTGCCTGAGCCACCGCCGACTGACGCTGCACCGTGCGGAACGTCTCCAGCAGCTCGCGCGTTCCGACCTTGCCTCGCCAATGCGCCTCAAGCGCCCTCTTGAGCTCACGATCGGTACCGATGCGCGGGTAGCCAAGCGTCTGGGTCAGGATTCTTCCCATACCTACCTTCCAATCCTCCTCGCGAATGAATATCTAGGGCTCATCTCCGCCTATCAAAATAGAAAAGGCCCTTTCTGGACGAAGGGGCCGCGAAACTTCACGATCATCCCTCATCTTCCAGAAATTTGGCGGATATATTCCGCCGCTTCTGCCGGAATTGGCACCGTCCTCACGGGAGGTTGCCGAGGCTTCGCAGGGCCGGTCCCTCAGCCTCTCTGGATGAGTTCGCGGAGTTTACCACAAAGACCTGCGTACAGCAGTTCTTGGGGAGAGGGCGGCAGATAAAGGGCAATTCCGGGCCTCATAATCCATTGAGACAGGGTGCGTTGACTGAGAAACCCTCCTGTGCTATCCTGCGCCCGTTCTAATGAAGGGACCCTGAATAGGGTCCGTTCTATGGAGGAGTGAAGAATGGCAGCCGAACGAATGTCTGGAACGGTGAAGTGGTTCAGCCGGGTCAAGGGCTATGGCTTCATCGCACCTGACGATGACGAGAGCGAGATCTTTGTACATTTCACTGGCATCGAAGGCGAGGGCTACCGCAACTTGGAGAAAGGCGAGAAGGTCTCCTTTGTTGTCGAAGACACCGAGAAGGGCCCCCAGGCAGTGCAGGTTCGTGCCGAAGGTTTTGATGTGACCTCCTGGACGGCCGAGCCCACCGACGAGCCAGCCGAGGGTGTGGTGGGCGAAACCTCGTGGAGGGTGGAGGACGAAGCCGAAGCTTCCGGGTCTGAAGAAGAGACCTCCGATGAACCCGAGCAGGAAGAGGACGAAGCTTCCGGGTCTGAAGAAGAGACCTCCGATGAACCCGAGCAGGAAGAGGACGAAGCTTCCGGGTCTGAAGAAGAGACCTCCGATGAACCCGAGCAGGAAGAGGACGAAGCTTCCGGGTCCGAAGAAGAGACCTCCGATGACCTTGGGCATGAAGAGGCCGGGGATGAAACTCCGGACCTAGTGGCCTAGTACCAGAAACTGTGACGCAATTCAATCCAAAAGCCCGGCTGACCGCCGGGCTTTTGGATTCTGAACGAATCAATGGGAGTCCCTGTGCAACGACCCAGCCCATTAAGGCAACTCACGTCTCGGCTCTGCTAGAATACGCGCGTGGGAACGCTATACCTGGTATCAACGCCTATCGGCAACTTGGAGGACGTCACGCTTCGAGCACTGCGCGTGCTGCGCGAGGTGGACATCATAGCCGCAGAAGACACGCGGCACACTCGAAAACTACTCGATCGCTATGAGATCGAGACGCCCCTGCTCAGTTACCATGATTACAATGAAGCGATTCGTCTGCAGGTAATGCTGGAACACCTTTCGAGAGGCTCGGTGGCACTGGTCTCGGATGCGGGGACTCCGTTGGTAGCAGATCCTGGCTTCAAATTGGTGCGTGCGGCCGCGGCCGCGGGTCACGAAGTAAGCCCCATTCCGGGACCCTCCGCGCCCATGGCGGCAATTGTCGCCTCCGGGCTTCCCACCGATTCCTTTGTATTCCTGGGCTGGCTGCCTCGTAAGGCAGGTCGAAGGCAGAAGGCGGTCCAGGAGCTGGCTTCAGAACGTCGAACGATGTTAGCCATGGAAGCTCCACACCGCCTGTGCGAAACACTCCAAGACCTCGAGGCGGTATTTGGTCCAGAGCGGCAGATCGCGATCTGCCGAGAGTTGACCAAGCGATACGAAGAAATCGTTCGAGGCTCCTTGTCAGAGGTGCGCGAGCAGTTTGAGCGAGAAGAGCCGCGCGGCGAGATCACTCTGGTGATCGGGGGCGCGGATTTGATGTCTGAATGGGACGAAGCTAGCATCCGAGAAGTCGTTGCGCGTCGCATCTCCGAAGGCATGCGACGATCCGAGGCGGCACGCCAAGTGGCAGCCGAAACCGGTTGGCCGCGGCGCGAGGTCTATCGTCTCGCGAAGGAGGGGGAATGATCCTCGATGAACCAGAGCGCTTCAAGGAGCTCGATCCGCTGGATATGCTCGGGTACATTCTAGACCTGCCCGAGCAACTTAAGGCTGCATGGGAGCTCGGGCAAGAATATTTGCTTCCAGATGCAGAGCGCGTGACCCAGGTAGTCATCGCCGGCATGGGGGGCTCAGCCATCGGAGGCGATTTGCTGGCATCGTATGCGATGCCCATGGCGAAGGTTCCCATCATCGTTTGGCGAAATTACGATCTCCCCGGCTTTGTATCCGATGGCCGGACGCTGCTGATCGCTTCGTCCCACTCCGGCAATACGGAAGAAACGCTGTCCGCCTTCGATCGGGCGGTTGAGCAGGAAGCCAAAGTGATGGCTGTGACCACGGGCGGAACCCTGGCCGAGAAAGCGGCTAAAGTAGGCGCGCCGGTATGGCGCTTTGAGCACGATGGCCAACCTCGCTCTGCGGTGGGTTTCTCGTTCGGATTGCTGCTTTCTGCCCTCGCAAGACTGGGTTTCATCGATTTTCACCCCGAGGATCTCAATGAGACCGTGGCCGCGATGCATGCTCAAATGAGCGAGATTGGCGCTGAGGTGCCGGTCGCCAGTAACCTGGCAAAGCGCATGGCAGGTCAACTTATGGATTGTTGGCCAACCGTCATCGGTTCGGAATTCTTGGCTCCGGTGGCGCGCAGATGGCGCACGCAGGTGGCCGAACTCCCCAAGGCCGTTGCGCAGTTTGAGGAATTGCCCGAGGCAGATCACAACATGATCGAGGGTGTGCAGCATCCCGAGTCGCTCTTTGGCCCCACGATGGTGGTGTTTCTGCGCTCAACACTGAATCATCCACGCAATCTGAAGCGTCTCGAAGCCACGCGCAATATCCTCATGGTAGAGGGCTTCAACACGGACATCCTGGAAGCCCAAGGCCAGTCGCGACTGGCCCACCAATGGACGAGTCTGCATCTCGGCGACTACGTCGCCTACTACCTTGCGATGGCATATGGCACCGATCCTACACCTGTGCCCATTATGCAAGACCTCAAGCAGCGGCTGACGGAAGCCTGAGAATCTGATGACTAGAGATGTTTAGCGGCCAACGAGCGGCGCTGCTCGGCGCTTTAGGGGTCTTGGTCGGCCTGGTCTTGATAGGCGGGTTCGCAGCGCCGGAAGTCACAGCCTTCGGCCCGCAAAGAGAGTCGCCGCACATACCGGCCAGAGCCCCCATCCGCATCGAGTTCGATCGACGGATGGACCGTATTTCGGTCGAAACGCGGTTCTCCATGGAGCCCGCCATTCCAGGCGAGATCACTTGGGAGGGAAACACGCTGCTTTATCGACCGATCGAGAGCTGGCCGACGGGGCAGGATATATCTGTCGGCCTCGACGCGGGCGCGCGGTCTACGCGCTTTCTGCCGGTGTTGCGCTCCTTGGACTGGTCGTTTCAAGTTGGCGAGCCCAGATTGGCATATCTCTGGCCTTCGGGAGGACCCTCCGAACTGTACTTGCTGGATCTGACAAGTCAAAAACGCAGTCGGCTGACCGAAACGGAGGCCGGAGTTATCGATTATTCCATTGGACTCGATGGGACTTTCATTGTTTACACCGCGCTCCAAGAAGACGGTAGCTCCGAAATCCGGCTCATGGATCTCGAAACCGGATCGGACGAACTGCTGCATGCATGCGATGCAATCGGTCGCTGCCAGGCCGCCGCGATCTCGCCCGATGGAACTCTTCTTGCCTTTGAGCAGTTTGAGTGGGAGACAAGCGCCGCGGGCCGACGGGTTCCGGGTGCCCGACAGGTGTGGTTGGTTCCGATCGGCCCCGGGGGACAACCGACGCGTGTGCAGCCAGAAGAGCAGGTCACTAGTTCACCCGATTGGTCTCCCGACGGGATCCTCACCTTCTATAATGACTCGCTAGGTGCGGTGATATTTCTTGAACCTGAAGGCCTTCAGCCACTGAACTTGGTTCCGAACGGATTGGGACTGCTGGGGTCTTGGTCGCCGGACGGCGATTATCTGATCCTGCCGGAGATCGTCTTTCCGTCAATACCAGAGCCGGATGGAGGAGATCAGGTCGATTTCTTCAGCCATCTCTATCGTATCGAAGCGGCCACGTCGGATATCAAAGATCTAAGCCTTGGCATGGTAGAAGATGCCTCCCCGGTATATTCCCCAGACGGCGAGTGGATCGCGTTCGGACGTAAATTCCTGGATGAGCGGTGGACGCCAGGACGTCAAGTGTGGATTATGAAGGCCGATGGATCGCAACCACGTCCGATTACCGACGACCCGGATTTCAGCCACGCTTCGCTGGCTTGGAACCCAGACTCGACCCGGATAGCATACATGCGGCTGAATCAGGCCGATCCGAACGAGATGCCTGAGATCTGGATGACGAACCGGGAAGGCAAGGTTCACGAATTCCTAGTGGAGGGAGGATATCTCCCACAATGGATTCCGTAGCCCAGACCGGCGATCCAGCACGCGATCTAGTTCACCAGACACCAGAGGAATAACCGTGTCCGAGTTAGTGAATCTGGATTTGAAGACGGCCGACGGCCGGCCCTTGATCCACAAGTTCTACCGACAGCCCGACACGGCAGAAGGGTTGCTGGTAGTGTATCCCGGCAATCACTATGGCATGGACGGGCCGCTGCTCTACTACCCCTGCGAACTACTCAGAGCTCGGGGTTGGGATACGCTTGCCGTCAGCTACGGGTTCCAGACCGCAGGCAAGGAACCGTTTGAGGAAGGTCTTGATGGTTTGCTGGCCGAGTGCCGATCCGCTGCTTCGACGGCGCTTGCCGTTCGGGATTATCCGCGGTTGGGACTGGTGGGAAAGTCCTTGGGAGCGGCCGTGGTTGCGCAGCTGTGTGCCGATGAGCCGAAGTTTAAGCAAGCGCGAGCCGGTTACCTCACGCCCGCCCTGGGGACGCCCTTCTTTGATCCGCTTTTCCTGGAAACCAGGCAGTCGGCCTATGTAGCGGTCGGTACGGCCGATCGTTTCTATTCCCCTGAGGCGCTTGAAAGTCTCCGAGCCAAGAAGGAATTTGAGCTCTCGCTGGTTGAAGGGGCTGATCACAGCATGAACGTATCTGGTGACCTGGGGGCCTCAACAGAAAGCGTTCGTCAGGTAGTCGATAGCCTCATGGCCTTCCTGCAAGACGGGACCTAGGGTGTACTAGTATCACGCTCCCTCTACGGTATAATGCGTTCGCCGCTTGGATCGGGCCACGACCGAGACGGAAGGACCACAAAAATGTTGCGGCTGTCCCGCCCCAGGCCCGGGCGGGTTTTTGTTTCTGCCGAGCGTCTCACTCGAAGGAGGAGATAGCCATGTCAAGTGCAGCACCCCCCAAGGAACGCAAGAAAGTCACTACGAACACATTCCGCCTAAAGGCGGCGCGGCGTGAGATTCTCACCATGCTGACGGCCTATGACTATGCCGTAGCATCGGCGGTGGATCGTGCTGGGATCGATTCCATCCTGGTCGGGGATTCGCTCGGCATGGTCGTGCTTGGGTATGACAACACGTTGCCCGTGACCATGGAGGACATGCTCCATCACTGCAAGGCGGTGGCGCGCGGGGCAAAATATGCGCTGCTTATCGGCGACATGCCGTTCATGTCCTATCAGGCCTCGGTGGAAGAAGCGGTGCGCAACGCCGGACGCTTTTTGAAGGAAGGCGGCATGGACGCCGTCAAGCTGGAGGGGGGTCGGGAACGCGCCGACGCGATAAGCGCCATCGTGGGATCCGGGATCCCCGTGCAAGGTCACCTTGGCCTGACTCCGCAATCGCTACACCAATTAGGAGGCTTCGGCCCTCAGGCCAAGACTTCGGGTGCCGCAATTCGCCTACTGGAAGATGCACAGATCCTTGAGGAGGCGGGATGTTTCTCGATCGTTCTGGAGAGCATCCCCGCACGGCTTGGAAAGCTGGTGTCGGACCGGCTGGCGATCCCTACCATCGGGATCGGCGCAGGGGCGGGCTGTGATGGCCAGGTGTTGGTTACCTACGACATTCTGGGTCTGTTTGACCGATTCACACCCCGCTTCGTGAAGAAATATGCCGACTTATACGGCGAGATGGCGAAGGCGATCTCGGCCTATAAGCAGGAGGTCGAATCTGGCGTGTTCCCGGCTCAAGAGCATACGGTCGAAATGCCGGAAGAGGACTGGGTACGTCTGGAGCAGTGGCTGAACGGGAGAGAGCACTAGCGACAAACAACCGCGGTGAACAATAAGCCTTCGATCCTTATAGTAGGAACGGGAGCCATGGCCGGCCTCTTTGGAGGCCGGCTAACTTCGCACGCAGAAGTGACAATCCTAGGATCCTGGACGGAGGGGCTTGAAGCGCTGCGAACGAGTGGGATTCGAATTCAAGAGAACGGCGAGACCCTAACCGCCAGCGTGAAGGCAACGGATGATCCGTCGGAATGCAAAGGTGCGCTGAGCGCTCTGGTGCTGGTCAAGTCTTGGCAAACGGAAGCCGCCGGACACATGCTTGCTGAATGCTTGGCGCCCAAGGGAGTGGCACTTACGCTGCAGAATGGACTGGGCAATATCGAAGTGTTGGAGGCCGCCATCGGCACCGAGCGTGCCGCGCTAGGAGTTACCACGGCCGGCGCCATGCTGCTAGGTCCTGGCACGGTCCGGGCGGGCGGAGAAGGACCGACATACGTGGCTCCGCACCCACGGCTGGAACCGTTGGTGGATTTGATGGAGACGGCTGGCTTTGAAATCCACGCCGCTTCTGATCTAGCAAGCCTGGTGTGGGGCAAGCTGGCCGTGAATGCCGGAATCAATGCGCTTACGGCGCTTCTGGAAGTTCGGAACGGTGACCTGCTGGAGCGCCCACATGCTCGGCGACTTATGAATGAGGCCGCAATGGAAACAGTCCGAGTGGCTCAGGCGCAAGACATCCAGCTTCCATACGACGATCCGTCCCATGAAGTGGAAGGAGTCGCTACGCGTACCGCAGAGAACGAATCTTCTATGCTCCAAGATATTCGCAGGGGCGCTCCGACCGAAGTGGATGCCATCAATGGAGCCGTCGTGCGGGAAGGGGAGCGCCACGGCGTATCGACCCCGGTCAACTGGTCGCTGTGGAACCTGGTGCGCGCCAAGGTTGAGGGGACCCATGGGTAGGCAAGGATGAAGGTGGTAGAGGGTTTGGCCGAGCTGCGTGCGATAAGGAAATCCATGGCCAGCCCCGTGGGTCTGGTACCCACCATGGGTTTCCTTCACGACGGCCATCTCTCCCTGGTGCGGCGCGCGAGGCAAGAGTGTGCGAGCGTCGGAGTAAGCATATTTGTTAACCCAACTCAGTTCGGGCCGGCGGAGGATCTAGACCAATATCCGGTGGATCTTGAACAAGACCTGGAGCTACTTAAGTCGATACACGTCGATTTGGTGTGGATGCCGACAACGGCCGCGATGTATGGCCCTGGGTATCAGACCTGGGTGGAGGTGGAAGAGCTCACTCGTTATCTAGAGGGGGAGATCCGGGAGGGACATTTCAGAGGTGTGGCAACCGTCGTGACCAAGCTGTTTAACAGTTTCCAGCCCGACCGAGCCTATTTTGGTCAGAAGGATGCACAGCAAGCAATCGTGATCCGTCGCATGGTGCAGGATCTCAATTTCCCCATTGAGGTGATCGTGTGCCCAACGCTCCGTGAAGCGGACGGTTTAGCGATGTCGAGCCGAAATTCCTACCTCAGTCTGGACGAACGGCAGGCGGCGACGGTGCTTTACCGTGCACTATCTGCTGCAGATGAATTGTTCAACACCGGGGAGCGGGAAGCGGACAGACTGAGGGCGGAGATGGAGACCCTCTTAGGGACCGAACCGCTCGCGCACGCGGAGTACGCCTCGGTGGCAGACCCCGAAACGCTCGAAGAGCTGCATGGGCCGATCGAGCGAGCTTTGCTTTCCATGGCGGTGCTCATAGGCAAGATCCGTCTCATCGACAACATGACGGTGGGAGAAGAGTGAGGTCCTTATGCTGTTGATGATTGACATCGGAAATACGAATATTACGCTGGGTCTTTATGATGGGGGCAAGCGCATGCACGCCTGGCGCCTTGCCACCGTTCATGATCGCATGCCGGATGAATATGGACTCCAAATGCTCGGGCTGCTGGAGCACGCCGGTTGTTCCGTAGCGCAGATCGAAGGCTGCGCACTGGCCTCCGTCGTACCACCGCTGACAGGAACCTTCATTCAGGCCGCGGTGGGCTACCTGGGCACCGAGCCGCTGGTGATCGATGCCGGCGTGAAAACCGGGCTCAGCATTCGCTACGAGGATCCGAAGAACGCCCTCGGTGCGGATCGAGTGGCAGATGCGGTCGCGGTTCGGCACTATTATGGCACGCCCGCTTGCGTGGTCGACTTTGGAACGGCCACGACCTTCGATGCCATCTCGGCGGAAGGCGAGTACTTGGGCGGCGCGATCGCACCCGGCATCGATCTGGCCGCAGAATCGCTCTTCATGCGGGCGGCCAAATTGCCGCGCGTGGAACTGGCGCGGCCGGAAGCCGCCATCGGCCGAAATACGGTGGCGGCCATTCAGTCCGGTCTGGTGTATGGCTACGCGGGACTGGTGGAGGGTATGGTGGCCCGCTTTAAGGCGGAACTGGGAAAGGAGACCAAGATCATTGGAACCGGCGGATTGGTGGACCTCATCGCGGAGGAAACGAACGTCATCGAATTTCGCGCTCCGTGGCTGACGCTAGATGGGCTGCGGCTGATCTGGGACATGAACACGGACTAGGATCATGAGAGCTCGCGCAAATTGGATTTCCCATATTCGGCTCAAGCGAGTCTCAAATCATGGAACTGAGCGCAAACAAGATCAACGCTTCTATGCACAAGGGGATTTCGATCTGCGATCGACGGTGAACGCCGACTGATGCGAAGGATGGGATTCGTTCATCTGGGGATCGTGTACCTTCTCTGGGGAACCACATTTTTAGCCATCCGTGTAGCGGTGCGCGAAGGATCGGGTTTCGCACCCTTCATCATGGCTGGCACGCGCGTTCTGATCGCAAGTGCCATCCTATTTGCCATCGCATGGATCGCGAAGCAGCGATTGCGGCCAACCCGGGCGGAGCTGTTCGTCGTGGCTGCCGCGGGGCTCTTACTGTGGACCGGCGCCAATGGGTTGGTTACGTGGTCCGAGCAACGAGTCCATGCCGGACCCGCGGCCCTGGTGATCGCGACCATGCCAATCTGGGCGTGCCTGATGGAAGCCTATCTTGATCGGCGCTCGCCCTCGCTCTTGCTGTTAGCTTCGCTGGGCATGGCTCTGCTAGGAGTTGCGGTCCTGAGCGTGCCGTTCCTGACAAGCGGGGTCAGAGCCGATTCACTGTCGATTCTTGCGCTATTACTAGCGGCCCTAAGCTGGGCAGCAGGCACCGTGGTTCAGAGCCGCCGACCCGTGAAGCTCGGGATCTACGCAAATTCTGCGTATCAGAATCTATTTGGAGCATTGGGCTTCCTCACGCTATCGTTTCTTCTGGGGGAGCCGGCTTCGTCGCCCATTGCGGAAGCCTGGATTGCCTGGGCCTATTTAATCGTGTTCGGCTCCGTCATCGGGTTCACTTCCTACGTACAAACCATCCGCCTGCTGCCGCTGAGCGTTGCCACCACCAATGCCTATGTCAATCCGCTGGTTGCGGTGATACTCGGAGCCATCATCCTGTCGGAACCAATCACGGGCTACACGTTAGTGGGAACGGTGCTCGTACTGCTCGGAGTGGCGGGTGTGTTTCGCGATCGGTTCCGAACGCAACGCACGCTGGTAGCCGAGGCCGCGGATTAGAATTGCACGGCCGAAATGATGAGACGTGAATGACTGACAAGAAGCTGATCGACTGGCCGTTTGTGATCGGCCTGCTGCTACTGCCTGTCGCCTTCCTGCTCGTATTATTTGCAATCACGATCGTTCAGGATTTCACTCGCTTCGATGACAGCTACTTCACGGCTGAGTACCAAGCACGATACGAGACGCCCAGTTCGGTGGCATTTGCTCTTGAAGGCGCGTTGCGAGAGGCCGATTCTGAGCTAATGACGGAGCTGCTGGGGACGCGGGCCGGGCCGGAACCTATGGAGCCGCGACCCAGCCTCGTTTATGTATTCCTCCTGGGAAAGGAAGGCGACTACTTCAAGTACCTCTATTTCAACCAGGATGACTTCCATCGCCTGACTCAGTATGTGAAGGAAGAGAATGGTCGCTATGTTGCCTCCGAATCGGACCTGTATTTCTACATGGACAGCGGCCGCTGGCAGCAGGTAGCGGGGCCGCTTATCGCAGGGTGGTGGATTCTGGTGATCGTGGGAACAGGCGGAATGTACATTTACCGCTACATGGCGAGATTTCGTGAAATCCGGTTTGGCGGCTAGCTCCACATCTGCGCTCTGGCTGTCAGGTGCCGATCAATCCATGCTGGATGGAGTCCAGGGCCCGGCTGATCAATTGGCGATGCGCATCGTCTCACGCATGGCGTCGGTCGTCGGCGCGGAGCGGCTGATGGATATCACCGGCGCGCACATCGACAGCAGCCTTTACATGGGAGAGGCGACGCTGGAGTTTGCCGAGAAGTTGTCCGATCTCGGCGCGCAGGTCAAGGTGCCGACCACCTTGAATGTCAGCGGTGTAGACGAAGCCGGTTGGCAGGAATGGGAAGTACCCGCTATCTGGGCGAAGAAAGCACGCCAGCAGATGATCGCGTATGAAGGTATGGGCTGTACTCCGACCTGGACCTGCGCTCCTTATCAGCTGGAACTGAGACCGGAGTTCGGACAGCAGGTGGCGTGGGGCGAATCCAGCGCCATCGTCTTTGCAAACTCCGTGCTCGGCGCGCGAACCGAACGCTACCCAGACCTGCTGGACATCTGCGCCGCGATCACGGGGCGCGTTCCAGAGGTGGGGCTGCACCTAACACCGAACCGTGCTGCGCAGGTGCACCTGCAATTAGAAGACATACCGAGAGAACTGCAGGAGCATGACTCGTTCTATCCGGTGCTGGGATACTTACTGGGTGGGATTGCCGGCGATCGCGTGGCTTGTATCTCCGGCTTCGAGATTGAGCCGAACGAAGACCAGCTTAAGGCGCTTGGCGCCGCAGCGGCCTCCTCCGGTACGGTGGCGCTGTTCCACATTCCCGGCGTCACGCCCGAGGCGCCCTCCCTGGAGGCGGCCTTTCAGGGGCGGGAACCTGAGGAGCAGATTAAGCTCTCCATGGATCGACTGCGCAGCGCGCGCAGCGAACTCACGACTGCTCCGGGGACTGAACTGGACATGGTCGTGCTCGGCAGCCCTCATTTCTCTCTCGCCGAGTTTGAATCCCTGGCGCCGATGCTAAAGGGCGCCTCCAAACACCCCAAGGTTCAGTTTCTGATCACTACCAGCCGCGCCATGGCTGCGCTGGCGGAAAGAGCCGGCCTGCTGGATCCGATTCGAGACTTCGGCGGTCGAATCACGCTCGACACCTGCATTTTGACCACTCCCATGCTCCCCGAAAAGATACGCAGCTTGATGACGAATTCGGCCAAGTACGCCTACTATTCTCCGGGGCTGCTGAACGTCAGCGTGGCCTACGGAGGCATGGCGGAGTGTGTGAATTCGGCAGCGCGCGGCAAGATCGTGCAGGAGAACGGGATTTGGCAGATCTGATCCAGGCGAAGCCGGTCGTGGCAGGCCGTGCCAAAGGGAAAGCATTGGTCAGCCGAGAACCCTTGAGCCTGTGGGGTGGCTACGATCAAGAGACAGGCGAGATCATCGATCGCCGACACTCGCTGTCGGGCCAGGTTGCGGCAGGACGCGTTCTAGTGCTTCCCTACAGCCGCGGCTCCAGCACAACAACCGCCGTCCTACTCGAGGCTTTGAGAGCCGGCACGGCGCCCGCAGCTATCCTCACCATGGCTGAAGATGCCTTCTTCGCGCTGGCCGGCATCGTGGCGGAGGAGATGTATGGGAGCGGGATCCCGATCCTTGCCGTGGATCGGGCAGCTTTCGAGCGGTTAGAGACCGGACAGTGGATTGAAATCGATGCTGACGGGACGATACGGATCGATGCCTGAAAACGAAATCCCCCTGCTCAAGGGCCGCCGGATACTACTCGGTGTGACAGGTTCGATCGCCGCTTTCAAGGCGGCCGATCTGGCCTCCAAACTGGCGCAGGCCGGAGCTGAAGTCGACTGCATCCTCACAACCAGCGCGGAGCGCTTTGTCGCTGCATTGAGCTTCCAAGCGCTGTCAGGAAGACGCGCCTACGTCGATGCTGACCTTTGGTCCGACGACGGCCACATCCTGCATGTGGGCCTGGCCCAAACCGCAGAGCTGCTTGTGATTGCTCCCGCAACCGCAGATACGATCGCCAAATTGGCACACGGTAGGGCAGATTCCCTACTCACCATCACCGCGCTCGCCGCCACCTGCCCGGTGATCGTGGCGCCGGCCATGGACGCCGGCATGTTCGAGCATGCTGCTACTCAAGCCAATCTGGAAGTTCTGCGAGAACGGGGAGTCACGATCGTCGGTCCCGTTGAGGGTCGCATGGCCTCCGGGCTCGCTGGGCTGGGACGCATGTCGGAGCCGGCGGACATCGTGGGGAGTATTCGTCTGGTCCTTGGAAAGGACGGCCAACTGGCCGGCCGCAAGATTGTTGTCACCGCCGGCGGCACTCAAGAACCGCTGGATCCGGTGCGCGTCCTTGCCAATCGATCCTCGGGAAAGCAGGGCTACGCGCTGGCTCAGGCGGCGCTCGATCGAGGGGCGCGAGTGACTCTAATCAGTGCTCCGAGTCAGGAGATTGCTCCAATCGGCGCGGTGCGGATCGATGTGCAGACCGCCAAGGAGATGTCACAGGCGGTGCTGAAGGCCGTGGTAGAAGCGGACGCACTCATCATGGCGGCCGCGGTAGCCGACTTTCGTCCGCGCGGCGTGAGCGAATGCAAGATCAAGCGCGCTAGCGGCGTTCCCGAAGTGCCTCTAGAGCCAACGGAGGACATATTGGCGCAAGTTGCGCAGCAGCGCCCCGAGGTGGTGGTTGGCTTTGCGGCCGAGAGCGAGGATCTGATTAGGCACGCTACGGCCAAGCTAAAAAGCAAGGGGTTAGATCTTGTGGTCGCCAACGACATCACCGCCGAGGACGCCGGCTTTGCCACGGACACGAATCGGGTCACCTTAATCAGCGCCAGCGGCGGCAGCGAAGAGCTGCCCTTGATGAGGAAATCCGAAGTAGCGGAAGCGGTAATGGAGCGAATCGAGGAACTCCTGGGGGAAAAGCCCAAATGAGCATTGCTCGAGGAATGGAGTTTTACGCCGGTGGGAACTGAGCCGGAATTTATCCCCCTTCCGGGGTTCCGAGAATATCCTGAGGATGTCATGGTCGGGCGCGCGGCCGAATTCTACGCCGACATGGCCCGGCGGCGGACCGTGCGCCAATTCTCCGATCGGCCCGTCCCTCGTAAGCTCATCGAAAATTGCCTCAGAGCGGCCTCAACCGCCCCCAGCGGCGCCAACATGCAGCCCTGGAAGTTTGTGGTGGTGTCCGATCCGGATTTGAAGAAGCAAATCAGGGAGAAAGCCGAGGAGGAGGAACACGAATTCTACACACGTCGCGCCACGCCGGAGTGGTTGGCGGCCCTGGAGCCGCTGGGGACGGACGAGCACAAGCCCTACCTGCAGATCGCACCCTACCTGATCGCAATCTTCGTGGAGCGGTTTGGCATGCTGCCGGATGGTCGGAAGGTGAAGCACTACTATGCGTCCGAGTCGGTTGGAATTGCGACCGGGATGCTCATCACGGCCATCCACATCGCCGGCCTGGCAAGCCTGACGCACACACCGAGTCCGATGGGATTCCTCAATGAGATCCTGGATCGCCCGGAGAACGAAAAGCCGTTCTTGCTTTTGGTGGTCGGCTATCCCGCGGCGAAGGCCGTCGTGCCCAAGATACGGAAGAAGAGCCTCGATGAGATATCCGTCTTTCTGTAATGGGGAAAGTTCCCGACCGATCCATCCCTGGAGCGGATACCGAAAGAGGCTAGGGTTCCGGAAGCAATCTGTAAACTCGAATTGCGTCGAGCTCGATCACATAGTCTAGATCGATCGAGCGATCCAGCTCCTGCTCTAATCGCCCGCTGGGATCCTCCGCCTCCAGATTGAGAAGCAGGTAACGAACTTCCCACTCTCGCAACCTTTCGAGACAGCTCGCGCCTGGACACTCCTGTAGTTCTGGGAACCTCTCCCGGTACCAGATCGGGAAATAGGTGCCATAGGCAAAAGCGGTGCGCTTCTTGTGATAGCGCGTGTACAACATCTGTGGCGCGCTCAGTGCGCTTGAGACCGGAAGCTCCATGATCGTAAACTGGCCAGGCTGCTTGGCCAGCCAGGTGTCAACGGTTCTGGCTTCAATCATCTGCAAAGGGATGCGCCCTGGCCAAAGTTCAAAGATTGCAAGCGCCATCACGATGAGGCCGCCGAACCATATGCGCCGAGAAGAACCTGTCGACTTTGGTGTCACCTCCCGCCTCAGCCAAGCAGCGTAACCGATCCCTGCGAGAACGGTGATGGCCAAGGAGAAAAAGACCGCGAACCGATTCCAGGCTCGGAGCCCCATTAGCGGCGGGACGAACCACCTTAGAAACAGCGCCGGGAGTGGGATCGTTATGCCGTTTTCCTCGAGTTCCTGATAGGTCTCCCCTGCCGGCGACAATCTGCCAATAGAGTTCATTACCTGATGGAATCTCTCGACCACAATCTCCGGGGCGGGCAATGTGATCGGGTGGCGACCAAAGTGCAGCCGAGGGCCGAAGCTTAGCACCGCGGCCGCCACAGCGAGGGCGATGAAAGCCAGGGTAACTCTCCTTTTGTCGTGACGGATGCCGTAGGTCGCGAACAGGATTGTGATGAATCCAAGCCCCAGCACGAATTCGAGAGCAATCTGATCGAACTCTTCGGGGACCGATAGCAGGTTTTGGCGCACCCAAGTTCCCCAGAGCGGGTGAAGAGCCGGAGGCACTAGATAGTCGGTGGGGCTCGCGGACCAAAAATCAACTTCGGCCAGAGAGATTTCTAGCGAAATCTTTTGACTCAATTGCCAATAGGGAATCCCTGCTGGGATGAGAATCAAGCCGATCAGTAGCGCCAATAGACCGAGCTGAAGCCACTGATCACGTCCCTTGGGTGCTGCGCGCAGCCTCACCAGCAAATAGATGGGGCCGAGAAGCAGGATGCCAAGCGCGTAATAGAAAGTGGCCCAGGCGGCTAGCAGGAAGCCCAGCGCCGCAAGCAGGATCCATGGCAGTCGGCGAGTCCTGGCCCACCTCTCCATGCCGAGAAAGAAGATGGGAATCCCTTCGATTGAGAGCTGAGGGAGAATTCCACCATAGCGGACGATATGATAGGGAACCAGCATGAACAATGTTCCGGCGAGAAGTGCGGCCCAGGGTTGATCGGTCAAGTCCTTCACCAAGAGAAAAGTCGCCCAACCAGAAAGCACGAAGGACAGCAGCGCGAAGATGTTGTAGGTAACTACCTCCCCAAAAACCGCCGTCAGGGGCATGCCAAGGACCGTATGCAGGGGAGTAAGCTCGGCGTGAGCCAGTGAGAAGCCCATAGGGTAGAAGATGTCCGGGGCCACTAATGGGGTCTGGCGCAGATCCAGAATCGCGCGCTTGAACCACCACATCTTCCACAAGTACTCATAGTTGTCAGCCCTAAAAAAGCCTGGAACTCTGTCATACATATGCAGTGCCAAAGGCCAGGTCACTGCAAGAGTTAGCAGAGTGTAGAACCCGAGCGCCATCAGGTTTGTTTTCTTGGATAATCGATCGTTGAGAGGCATGGGTTCTTGAAGAAATGAAGGCAGCAACTTAGTGTAGATAGGAGGCATGAGTTTACATTGATCTGGTCGTCTTGGCCTAGACTCTCCACACCGCACAGCCGTGGAAAGCGATTAGGGCGTGAATATGGATAAGGGAACGCTCCTGCTCGGAACGCAAGGTTTTTCCTTTGACGATTGGGTGGGTCCCTTCTACCCGGAAGGCACGCCCAAGAAGCGCTTCCTGGAGGAGTATTCGAAGCATTTTCCTTCGGTGGAGATCGACGCCACCTTCTATGCGATTCCGAGAACCACCGTGGTGGAAGGCTGGCGGGAGCGTACGCCCAAAGGGTTTCGATTCGCAGCCAAGTTTCCCAAACTCATCACGCATGAGAAACAACTGCATGGCGCGGAAGGCGACGCGGAGGCGTTTGTGGGAACCATGCAGGCGCTCGGCGACAAGCTGGGTCTGCTGACGCTCCAGTTTGCCTACGATTTCGCGCCCGACAACTTCGATCGCTTGGATTCCTTCCTGGGAGCCCTCCCCGCAGGCCCGCGCTACGCGGTTGAGATCCGCAATCGAAAATGGCTGAAACGCAATTTGGGCGAGATGCTTTCACAACACAACGTGGCGCTAGTGCTGCAGGACCTGCACTATATGCCGCGGCTGGATTGGATCACCGCTGACTTTTCCGTTGTGCGCTGGCTTGGCCGCCGCAAAGACATCAGAGCGTACGATCGTATTCAGATCGATCGATCCGAAGTGCTGGGTCGCTGGGCGGAGCGGGTTTCACGCTTCCTGGACGAGGGGGTCGATGTGTATGGCTACTTCAACAATCACTTTGCCGGTCACAGCCCCGCTAGCGTGCGCCAATTTGCGGACCTACTAGGCTACGAGCTCCGCCCGAGCTGATTTACAATGAAGGATATCCGCTCGAACTTTAGGAGGAGAAGTCATGCCGACCTACATCATGCTGAGCAACCTGACGGATGCCGGTGCCAAGACGGTTTCTAAGAAGCCCAAGCGCATCCAGGAGGTCAACACGGAATTGGAGAAAGCCGGCGTGAAAGTCATCGCGCAGTACGCTACGCTTGGACCCTACGATTTCGTGAATGTCGTGGAGGCAGACAGCAACGCCGCGATCGCTAAAGCCTCAGTGAAGCTCGCTTCACGAGGATCGATCAGGATCACCACGCTGGCGGCAGTCGACATCGAGGAGTTCATCAACTCGCTGGTCGAATAGGCACAAGCCGCCTATTCCTTTTCGGGTCCTAGCGCGCAGGCCGAGCAAACGTTAATGCGGAGCGTTCCGAAAGCTCCGCATTCTCCATAGAGGAAGTGCGATGGAGCTACAAACGGTCAAGATCGACAAGCCAGACGAGGTCAACTTGATCCTGGGGCAATCCCACTTCATTAAGACCGTCGAGGATATCCAGGAGGCCCTGGTTACCGCAGTGCCTGGTATCGAGTACGGGCTGGCCTTTTGTGAAGCCTCGGGACCCGCACTGGTCCGCGCCGCAGGAACCTCTGATGAGCTCACGGAACTGGCGAAGGCCAATGCGCTGGCGCTCTCGGCGGGACATGTGTTTATCATCTTTCTGGGAAACGCCTTTCCAATCAACGTGCTCAACGCGATAAAGAATGTACCCGAGGTCTGCCGGATCTACTGTGCCACGGCCAATCCGGTGGAGGTAGTAGTGGTGGAGACAGAGCAAGGTCGGGGCGTGCTGGGAGTGGTAGACGGAGACAAGACGAAAGGGATCGAAACCGAACTGGATGCTAAGCACCGTCGCGCATTTCTGCGGCAGATCGGCTACAAGGTGGGGTAGTGGTATTCAGACGTCCCGGGGATCGAGCCACAGAGATACGCGAAGTCACGGAGCAGGTCGATTCGATCCTTGGCTCCGGCGTGGCTTGGCAAGGTACGCTGACCGGCACGGGGGGTATACGCATCGATGGCGCGTTCGACGGTGAGATTGCTCTCCGAGGTCTGGTGGTCATCGGAGAGCAGGGACGCGTCACCTGCAAGCATATTCGAGCCGCCACCGTCATTGTCGCCGGCTCCGTGAAAGGCGATATCACGGCCGGAAAAGTCGAGATAGCGAGGACGGGCCGAGTCTGGGGGGATGTCGTAACCACCAGCTTCTCGACCGAGGAGGGCGCTTTCCTGCGCGGCAAGATCACGATGGAGGAGCAGGTTGACTTGGGCCTGGGGCCTTCGGCCGAGGCAGAGGGTGAAGAAGAGCAAGCGGAAGAGAACTAGGTCGAAATCCGAAAGGGGCTGGGCTTTGCCCCGGTCCTCTCTATTCTGAGCCAGTAGATTCGCAGTATGGGGCTAGGGGGACTGTTCAAACTGAAGCAGCCATGAGCCCAGGTACGGTTCATCTCCCTGGCCTTCACACTCATGAGCCGCAAGATTGGTGACCGGCTGCAGAGAGTCGGCCAGCTGCAAGGTGTAGGTAACACCCTCCGTCATCGCGAAATCCCCGTACCCTAGACCCAACTCAGGCTTCAGACCGGTGAAAAAGTGATCCTGGCCCGTGTCCCACACGACGATCACCTCCTGGCCTGGCACCGATCCTTGAGCCGCGTTGAGCACCACAACTTGTATCAGTGGCTGTGATAGCAGCGGATCGCAGATCCGCTCTCGAGAGGTCAGCAGAAAAGCCGCTCCGGGTGTTGCGGTAGGTCTACGGGTCGGACTCGGACGTGGGGTTTTGGAAGGAGTCGGGGAAACCGATACCGTCGGCACGGGAGTACGGATTGGGCCCTGGCTGAGGGCGCTCGCAAGTTGCGAGAGTGCGCTAGCTTCTGTGTCGGCAAGACCCGCCGCAAGGCGCTGCTGAGCGAGGGCAGCCAATTCTGTCGCTGTATCGAGATCGGGGAATAAGGCCAACCGGGTCCGGGCACGCACCAGATCGCCGCCACTGACATATGCCGAAGCGATCAACCCCAGATAGTCGGCCCGGAAGTCGGCACGCAAGGAGTCGGGCGCGGTTTCAACGTACTCAACCGGGCTTACCAGCCAGGCAAAGTACAGTCCCCCTGCCAGCCCAATGCCGAATCCCAGTATGAGGAACAGCCAGCGGCTCACGGAGGTCCGATGCCTCCCGGTTGCGGCAGCGTACGGAGGACGATGGCCAACGCATTGAGCCGCTCCAGATCTGCACCACTGAAGGAATGTTCCAGCGCGTAGTCGATAGCTTGCGTGACGTATTCGTCAGGCGCCTGAGGTCCGAGGGCCGCCAACCGGACCTGTGCCAGGGTCAGGTCTTGATCCGAGGCGAAGGATTCGGCAACCATGAGCACGTAGTCCGTGCGGAAATCTACGCGCAGCGAATCGGGGCTGGTGTCGATATATTCGACGGGGCGCACGAGCCAGCCATATGCGACGGCGATCAAGGCGCCGAATACGAGGCCAAAGATCAGTGGGGCTAATTTGTTTTGCATGCGCTCAAAGACGTACGACCCCGGCCCCATGAAAGAGTGATTGAATGGGGTCAGGGTCGCCTATGCTAGAATCGCCCGATGCCGAAGGTGGGAATCGAACCCACACTCCCGAAGGAACGCGATTTTGAGTCGCGCGCGTCTGCCAATTCCGCCACTTCGGCCTTTGGGCAGTATATTCAAAGGCCCACGACCGGTCAATGTTCCCCGCTGCTCGAGATGGCAAGCGTGGACTAGTTTGGCCTCCCAAGGTGGCCCGCAGGATAGCAAGGGAATTCAAAGTAGGGTGGTTGCTTAGGGCGATGCGTTTGGGGATCATTGGGCTACCGGGCGCTGGCAAAACATCTATTTTTAACGCTCTCACAGGCACTGACCTCCCCTTAGGTGGTCACGCCGCCCACGTCGAAGTTCATACCGGCGTGGCGGACATACCTGACCCACGGCTGGAGAGCTTAAACGCACTTTATCAGCCACGCAAGACCACCCATGCTCAAATTACTTTCGGCGACGTGGCAGGATTGGGCCAGGATGGGAGCCTATCGGGAGAACTGGTCAATCAACTGGCGCAGTGGGACGGGTACCTTGCTATCCTGCGCGCCTTTGAAGATCCGTTAACGGCAGCGCCTCCGACTCCAGTGCAGGACCTTCAGGCGATGGAGGCGGAGTTCTTGCTTAACGACTTGGTGCGTGTCGAGGCGCACCTCGAGCGTCTGGCGGAAGACCGGCAGAAGGGTGCGCGCGAGCTTACGGAACTGGATCAAGAAGCCGACCTCTTTCAACGGCTTGACCAGACTCTCCAGGCAGATCGACCCCTGCGAGACCAGAATCTCCGAGACGCGGACCGCGAGCTTGTGCAAGGATTTGGTTTGATAACAACCAAGCCGCTGCTGGTCGTGCAGAATCTTGAGGAGGGGAAGGACGCACAGCCGCTCGCTACCGATCAGCCCTCCTTCGCACTATACGGAAAACTAGAGGCGGAACTTAGCCAGCTGCAGGCCGAGGAAGCGGTAGGGTTCCGAAAGGAATTTGGGATCGCGCAGGCTGGAAACGAGGGCCTCATGGCAGCCTGCCTTGACCTATTGGGGGTAATCCGGTTCTATACGGTGAGCGAGTCGGAAGTCAAGGCCTGGCTGCTCCCGGAGGGCGGCACGGCCCTGCAGGCCGCTGGAGCGATCCATAGCGATATGGCCAGAGGATTTATCCGAGCCGAAGTGATCCGGTGGGATGATTTAGTCGATTTTGGAGGTCTATCCGAAGCGCGCGCAGCTGGAAAGCTGCGCGTGGAAGGAAAGGCGTATACGCCGAAAGACGGAGAGGTAATTCACATCCGATTCAATGTGTGATCGATAGCGAGCGCGCCGGAGCGGACGGAAATAAATAGATCGAACGAGGAGAGCATTAATGTCAAGCGAAGAGTATGCACAAGAACGTTGGAGCCTGGACGAGCTGTTTCCAGCACTCGATTCAAAGGAAATCGAAGAGGCGATCAATGCCCTTGAGGCGCAGGTCGCAAGCTTCGAAGAACATCGCGATCGTCTCTCGGCCGGCATGAGTGCAGAGACTTTCGTGGAGGCCTTGGATCAGTATGATCGGATGGTGAGATCAATTTCCCGCATCGGGGCTTACGGTCAGATGAAATTTACCGAAGACACGCAGGACCAGGTCGCGCAAGCCTTCCAGGCGCGCGCTCACCAATTAGGGGCGGAGATGGACAACCGCACCATGTTTTTCAAACTGTGGTGGAAAGCTTTGGCGGACGACGAAGCCGAGCCACTGATGGCAGCCGCTGGCGACTACCGGTACTGGTTGGAAGCCTTGCGGCTCGAGAAGCCATATACCCTCAGTGAGCCAGAAGAAAAGGTAATCAATATCAAGGACGTAAATGGTCCGGTAGCATTGATCACCCTGTACGATTCCATCACCAATCGCTACACTTTCCCTCTAGAGGTGAACGGAGAGGTCAAGGAACTCACTCGAGGTGAGCTGATGGTGTATGTCAAGAGCCCGGAGGCGGATGTGCGCGCGGCAGCCTATCAGTCGCTCTTCAAGGTTTATGAAAAGGACGTTCCCATCCTCGGCCAGATCTATCAGTATAGGGCGAGGGATTGGTCCAGTGAGAACGTTCGACTTCGAGAATATTCTTCCCCGATCGCGGTACGAAACCTCAATAATGACCTCCCCGATGATCTGGTCGACATGATGCTGGAGATCTGCAAGGAGAACGCGAATCTGTACCAGCGATACTTCCGGCTCAAGGCCAAGTGGATGGGGATGGACAAACTACGTCGATACGACCTCTACGCTCCGGTCGTGAAGACCGAGAAGACCTATTCATTTTCGGACTCCGCAGAGGTCGTATTAGAGAGTTTTGACAAGTTCGAGCCCAAGGTCGCGAAGCTGGCTCGCAAGCTCTTTGATGAGCATCACATCGATGGCGAGGTGAGAACCGGCAAGATGACTGGCGGCTACTGCTTGACGGTCGAACCGGAGCTAACCCCCTGGGTCATGCAGAACTTCCAGGGGCGCCCGGATGATGTGGCAACGATGGCACACGAACTTGGCCATGCCATCCATTCACTCCTGGCCGCCGACCACTCGGCGCTGACCCAGAGCTCCTCCCTGCCGCTGGCTGAGACAGCCTCCACCTTTAGTGAAATGCTGCTGATCGACGAGTTGCTGGAGCGGGATCCGGACCCGGAGGTGCAGCGCGACCTGCTGTTCCGTCAGATGGATGACTCCTTTGCCACGATCCAACGCCAGGCATTCTTCGCCATGTTCGAGAAGACCGCCTTCGAGCTCATCGAGGGCGGGGCATCGGTTGACGATCTCACCTCTGCCTACTGGGAGAATCTCGAGGCCCAGTTTGGGGATTCGGTCGAACTGAATGATGAATTCAAGTTTGAGTGGAGCATGATCCCCCACTTCCATCACTATCCCTTTTATGTATACGCATATGCATTCGGGCAATTGCTCGTGCTGTCACTGTATAAGCAATATCGAGAAGAAGGGGATTCGTTTAAGCCTCGCTACCTTGAGATCCTGTCGGCGGGTGGCTCGGATTCGCCGGTTCGGATCCTGGACCGGGCGGGAATCGACGTGACGTCGCCCGATTTCTGGAACGGAGGCTTCCAGGTCGTGGAGGAAGCCCTGCAGCAGCTGGAAGCGATGTCCGTCGAAAACTGAATCTAATAGATCACGCCCTGAACACAATACATGGGATGGGGGGGGGAACAGGATGCATGCAATTGGAACGTAACATCTCACTTAGGGTTCTGCCGAGCTCCGCGCTCGAGCTTGCCGAATGGGACTGGGAGCAGGTCGAGGCGCATTACATAGATCTCCAAGGCCGAATGCTCGATGCTGGGACGGTTGAGGAGTGGTTGACGGCCTGGTCTCGTCTCAGAGAGTTGGTAAAGGAGGCGCTCGATCGGCTCTACGTGGCCAAGACGCTTGACACTGCGGATGAGAGCCGCGAGGCGCGCTACAACACCTACCTCGAGCAGATCTTCACCCCCTCGGAGGAGCACGAACAAGGACTGAAAAAGATGCTGCTGGAGTCCGGGCTGGAACCGGATGGGTTTGCAATTCCACTGCGCAACCTTCGAACGCAGGCCCGACTCTTCAGGGAGCCCAACCTATCCCTGCTGGAGCAGGAAAAGAAGCTGGGGTCGGAATACGACAAGATCATCGGGGCGCAAACGGTCGAATGGGAGGGCGAAACGATCACCCTCCCGCGCCTATTTCGAGAACTTGAGCAGCCCGACCGGAGTACGCGGGAAAGGGCTTGGAGGCTGGCGATGGGCCGCTACCAAGCCGACCGATCGGCGATAAACGACGTATGGGTGCGCTTGCTTAGATTGCGAAACGAGATCGCGGCCAATGCCGACTTGCCGGACTATCGTGCCTATCGTTGGCAACAACTACTACGCCTGGAATATACACCGGACGATTGCATGGAATTCCATGAGTCGATCGAATCGGTGGTTGTGCCCGCGGCAACAAGGATCTTGGAACGAAGGCGGGTAGCCCTGCAGTTGGATGCTTTGCGCCCGTGGGATCTGCAAGTGGATACGTTCGGGAGAGAACCGCTTGAGCCGTTTGCGACTGTTGAGGAGCTGATCCGCAAGACCTCCAACATCTTTCACGCAGTGGATCCGGAACTTGGTGGATATTTCGATACGATGGAATCCGAGGGGCTCCTGGATCTCGATAACAGCGAGGGCAAAGCTCCCGGTGGCTACGCCGAGTACTTCCTTGCTGCGAGGCGGCCATTCATCTTCATGAATGCGGTCGGCACGGCGCGAAACGTCGAGACGCTCCTGCACGAGGGCGGGCACGCTTTTCATGTGTTCGAATGCGCCCACCTTCCCTATGTCCAGCAACTAACATTGCCTTCTGAATTCGCAGAAGTGGCTTCGATGTCCATGGAGTTGCTAGCCGCACCGTATCTGTCGACTGCCAACGGCGGCTTTTATTCGGAATCGGAGGCTGCGCGCAGCCGCATTAAACATCTCGAGGATATCGTTCTGTTCTGGCCCTACATGGCGGTGGTTGATGCCTTTCAACATTGGGCGTATCTGAACCCGCAGACGGCCGCAGATCCCGATGCCTGCGAAACGCAGTGGGGGCGGTTGTGGGACCGATTTATGCCCCTCGTAGATTGGAGTGGATTGGAACCGGAAAAGAAAACCGGTTGGCATCGGAAGCTGCATCTCTACCTCTATCCGTTCTACTACGTTGACTACGGGCTGGCTCAGCTTGGTGCGGTTCATATTTGGAGAAATGCCACCAATGACCAATCGGCAGCCGTGAAACAGTATAGGGAAGCACTAGCGCTGGGCGGCACCTTGCCTCTGGTTGAGCTCTATGAGCGTGCGGGCGCGAAGCTGGCCTTCGATGCGGGAACGCTGGGTAAGGCGGTATCCCTGATCGAATCTACTCTCAAGCATCTAGAGGTACAGAGCTCAAACTGACACCCGAAAATTGCCCTCCTCATGACTTTGGCGAGATCGGCATTCGATTCGCATACGGATATCCGGGGCCTGAATAATGGAGGAGGAGACAGATCTAGCGCAAGCAGTGAATTGGGGAGCGGAGAGGGTGGGATTCGAACCCACGGTAGCCTTGAAGGCTACAACGGTTTTCGAGACCGTCCCGTTCAGCCAGACTCCGGCACCTCTCCACCTCGGATTATAACGTCGGGTCCCGCACCTGTTGAAAGGTGGCTATGTGGACCCAGAAACCGGCAATATAAGGCGCAGAAGCAGTTAGCTTGCCTGGCTATGTGAGGTATGTTACAAATATTGAAAATTGCTTCGGTGCATTGCCAAAGGTGCACCTATTCCAACAGATTATGACAACCAAAGGAGGTCCGCCTCGATGACGGACGCGGAGGAGCAGCCCGCAGCGGAAGGATTGGCGGGGGCTTTAGAAGATCTGGGGGTAGCTTCCCCAGCCCTGACACGCAGGGAATTCCTTTATTATTTATGGGCCTCGTCCATGGCCGTGTTCCTGGTCGGAGCGGGTGGAGTTACGATCTGGTTCGCGCTGCCGCGCTTCCGTGAAGGCGAGTTTGGGGGCGTCTTCATCATTCCCGTCGAAGAGATTCCCGCACCGGACGCCGACCCAAAGGAATTTGCCGAAGGCCGGTTCTGGCTGGTCAACGTTGGGGAGGAAATTCTCAACGATCCGCGCCAACCCGACAACTACGAGCTCAACTCCGGGGTTCGTATCCTTTACAAGGTGTGTGTGCACTTAGGTTGCCTTTATAAATGGGTGCCCGTCAACGACCGCTTCGAGTGCCCATGCCACGGCTCCAAATATCTCAAGAGCAACGCCCGTATTGACGGCCCCGCCCGCCGGAATCTGGACCAGTTTCTGATGCAGGTTCTGGACGCTGCCGGAAATGTGCTGGATCAGACCGAAGCGACCTGGTCAGGGAACCGGGAAGGCACATCACTCCCCATCCCGCCCGGAGCGGTAGCCCTGCGGATCGATACTGGACAGCGCTTGCTCGGTGCGCCAAACACCAAGCCCGGCGGCGGCACGTAGCGACAGAGGTTCGCAATGCGAATTCCACGCCCCAAGATTCTCAGCCTTCCGTTCCTTGACGATATCGAAGAAAAGGGAGTGGTCAAGGCCTCCACCGACCTGGCGGATGATGTCGTCACGCGTGTCACGTCTGGCCTCAATATTTCCGATGTGCGGTCCGTCCTGCGCGGTGATGTCCCGGCAAGGCCCAACCCCCGTCTGACGCCGCACGCGGAGGGCTTCTGGCTGCACATGAAGCCCAGCTACTACAACAACCTGATGGATGGCCTGTACCCGACCTTTCGACTGGGCTGGCTGGCGACTTTTTTCTTTGCTTGGGAAACCCTTACCGGGCTTTATCTAATGGTTTTCTACACGCCCTCCCCGCTTGTGGCCTACGAGAACATGCTCAATATCCTGAGCAATGTCCCCTTCGGGCGTTGGATGCGGGATACGCATAAGCTGGGCGGGGAACTGATGGTGCTGGTGGTCGCGTTTCACATGCTGCGGACGTATGTCACCGGCTCTTACAAGCGGCCGCGCCAGTTCACCTGGGCCACCGGTGGATTGCTTTTAATCCTTACGCTGCTCGTTTCATTCTTCGGATACTTGTTGCCCTGGGATCAGCTCAGTCTATGGGCGGTGACCATCGGAGCCTCGACCGCAGAGGCGACGCCGTTTGTTGGGCGTGAGGCGGACCTGCTCATGCGCGGCGGTCCCGAAATCGGGGCAAACGGGCTGCTGCGTGCGTATCTAATACATGTGCTGCTGCTTCCAATTATGCTGGTCATCCTTCTGGGTGTGCACTACTACAAAGTTATCCTTCACGGCCACAGTCTGCCCCCGGAGGCAGAGGACGCCGGCGTAGACACCGCCCGAAAAGTGCCCATGAACGTACGCACCTATTTTATGCCGAAGATCCTCACCCGCGAGTTGGTTTACGTCGCGGGGTTGACGCTGCTCCTGCTCGGAGCATCCGCGTTCACTTTTGGTTATCATGCTCCCCTCGAACCGCACGCGGATCCGCTTGTCACTCCTCTACATACGACCTCGCCATGGTATTTTCTCTGGATCCAGGGCTTGATGAAACTCGGCGATAAATTCATCTTTGGCGCCCTCATTCCGTTTGGGCTCGTATTTGGTACGCTTGTCGTATGGCCATATATAGAGGTCGGGCGCAACCGACGCTACGGGGCCCGACGTATCGGACTCTCGATCGCGGCCGGGAGCCTGGTCTTGGCTGCAGTCCTGACCTACATGGGTACACCGTGGTTCGCCGTAGCGACCTCGCCCGATCAAGAGGCGGTGGCAGTGCTGCTGCCCCAGACGAAGCCGGGGCCATTACGCTTGGCAGATTGGGAAGACATCCCCTACGGCACTTTTGTTGCCAGCGAATGGGCAACTGCGCCGACCCGGACGACATCGAAGCTGCTTAAGATGTTCGACGATGCACTGGAGCGTGGGAGAGATAACCCGATCTATGGGGACGTTGAAGGTTTCATGATCGTGGAGGACTGGCAGACGGACCTCAAGAAGATCACATTGCGAGTGGTTTGGGCCAATCCAGAGACGGGTGAACCCAGCGAGTTTAGCGAAGTCTTTTACTTCCACCGCAACAGCGACTATGGCCAGGGGGAGTAGTCTGTGAAGTACTACATCGCGGGCGGAACCTTTGCTTTCATCGGGGCGGTCACGCTGCTGATCATTATGAGCGCTATGGAACCGGCGCGCATGGAATCCTTTACGCAGTCCTACGAGTCGCGTCAGATCGAGCGGGGCGCACTCATTTTCGAAAGCGGCTGTCGGCCCTGCCACGGGCCGCAGGGTGAGGGTACCCCTCTGGGCCCGCCGCTGAACCGTGCCGACCTGTTCGATGGCGAGTACCTTAGCGCCATCGGCTGGTCGGGCACGCTTGATGACTTCTTGAGATCTACCATCTCCGCTGGCCGACCCCTTCCCACCGAGGGAACGAACTTCCCGCAACGGATGCCGACCTGGAGCCAGGCCTTCGGTGGACCGCTTCGGCCCGATGAAGTCGTGAACGTGGCTGCATTCATCATGAATTGGGGCGACCGAGCCATTGCCGGCGTCCAACCCACCGAAATAACCGATGATTTGATGATGGGCACGGATATTTTCATCGAACTTCCGGAAGGGGACGCCGAAATCGGGCAGAATCTGGCGGAAAGCCAATTTGGGTGCGCAGCCTGTCACATTCTCTCGACGGTGGGTCCCCCATGGGCGGCCACCGGCGGATTGCCCGGCATTGCGGTGCGCGGTGATATCCGCATTCAGCAGGACAACTACACCGGAAACGCCACTTCAGGTGATGAGTACCTGATCGAGTCGGTCGTTGAAGCCAACATTCATGTCGTTGAGGACTTCCAACCCGGCATCATGCCCGCCAACTTCAGTGAACGGATCACGCTGCAGGACATGGCGCATTTGCTGGCGTTCATGAAGACCTTCGAATAGACGCAGCTGCGATATCAGATGGCCAAGCCCATTGCCGCCGCCGTTGCAAGGCGGCGGCGTTCGTAACAGATCGACAGGGAGAAACATCACTTTGAATGGGCGATGGTCTGTGGCTAGAATCAGTCAGGTGAGAGGATTCGGGAGAATGCAGTTACTCAAACTGAGCATTGGCGTGTCCTTAGCACTGCTGGTGGGATGGAGCACGGCCCTGGCGCAGACCGAGGATGATCCGGAGCGCGGCGGGGAGCTTTATGTCGCGAACTGCGCCGTCTGTCACGGGATCAGCGGTACAGGGAGAATCGGCGCGAATTTACAGAACTTCCCCGCCATCGATGTCGGCGTCGTACTTGAAGCCACGATCACGAACGGTGTGGCCGGTACGGTGATGCCGGCCTGGGGAAGGGTCAACGGCGGCCCGCTCTCGGATCAGGACATCGCCGATATATCAGCCTACATCCAGGGGGCATTTGCTGGCTCAGATCCAATCGCTCCTGCGCCTACGTACATCGCCCCGGCGATCGACCCATTGCCGGATATCGACGGTGATCCATCGGCGGGGGTAGTCGTGTTTCAGTCGAATTGCGTCGCTTGCCACGGAGACCAAGGCCAGGGCCGCTTCGGAGTGCCGCTGGCGAAGTCCTGGTCGGGCAATCAGCCGGAGGTCTATATCCGCTCGGTAGCAAGCGATGGAATACAGGGTACGACGATGCCCGCCTGGGCACAGGCGGAGGGGGGACCGCTCAGCGTGGAAGACATAGCCAACGTGGCTGCGTTTGTCCTGACTCTCAGCCCCGTGAGTACTTCCCCTCAGCCTCCACCCTTGCCGACAGAGGGACCCATATCCGCAAACACTGTGCTGTTGACACTGGCAGCCCTGGTGGTCATGGGAATCATCGTCGGTGTCGTTTACTATCGAGGCGCCAAGAGGGCCGGCTGAGCGGCGTATCCGCTTCATGTCTATGGAGGAGCTGGATGTGATCCTCAAGAAGCAAATTAGAAATCGACCGATGCTCAACATCGCGTGGTTTCTCTCGGCGACGGCTGCGGCCTTGCTGCTGCTGATCATTGGTTCAGTCGGTGGCTCGGCCCAGAGCGATACCGCACCGGTCGACCACCTCGAAGTGGCTCTCTGGCCTGAGTACGACCGGCCGGCCATGCTGGTGATCTACCGATTTGAGCTTGCCGAAGACACAGCGCTCCCTGCCACAGTTGCGCTGCCCGTTCCAGCTGCTGCTGGGCAGCCGACGGCAATCGCTTGGCTCGGCTCCGATGGCACTCTCTATGACGCGGCCTTCACAAGCGAGAGCGCTGGCGAATGGCTGATCGTCCAGATCGAGATGCCTGAAGCTCGAACCGGCCAAATCGAGTTCTACTCAGACATGGATTTCGCCGACACAAGGCGCAGCTTCCTCTTCGAGTGGCCGGATGGATTTGAGCTTGGTGGGATGTCTTATGAAGTCCAAGAGCCAGTTTCGGCCACCGATCTACGGGTGAACCCGGCTCCCGATCGTGAAGGTCCCGGCGCATTCGGCCTCAATTACCTGACCGGCGATCTGGGCCCTCAGCCAGCTGAGGGAGTTACGGCCATCAGTGTGACCTATGAAAAGTCGACTCCCGCGCTGTCGGTCGAAGCACTTCGGCCGCTTGGGGAGATTTCCACTCCGGCCGACCTGCAGTCGGGAAATCTTGACCTTCTCCCTTGGTTGCTTGCTGCGGCCGGGATCGTAGCATTAGGCGGTGGAGTCTACTACCTTGCCTTCAGGCAGCGGCTCGCCCCTCAGCGGGCACCGAGGAGGCGCAGAAAGCGCGGGACGGATGTCGAACTGGAGGCCTCCACCGTGTATTGTCATCAATGCGGTGCAGCTGCCGGCATCAGCGATGTCTATTGCCGGCAGTGCGGCACGCAGTTGCGGCGGAAATGACCACGCAGATCAGTCAACGCGCCCGGGAGGGTTACGGTGGGCCCTGAGCTCGTCATGCGGTACGTCTCGGGAGACGCGGATGGTCCGGTTCGGCCGGGACAGCTGGTCGGTGGCGCGGACACCGGCCGCTTACTCCCCGATTAGCAAAGCTTTAGGCCGATCGCTAGCTGGCGGCAGAACGGCGAGAGAGGCCACGAAGGAAATTGGCTAATCGGGTGGTCCGGTCGCCGATCGCGAACTCATTGGAATGGTTCGGCACGCCGGAACGGGCCTCCCTGAGGGCTGGTGAGCGCGAGTTCAGCTCACGTCCGGGGGAGGGCACCCGAATCACAGTCACCGTACCCTTGGAAGACGAAGAGAACGAGGTCCATGCGCCTGCTGCTGGTTGATGATCATGAAGTGGTGCGGAGCGGACTCCGCATGCTCTTAGAGAGTCAGGAAGATATCCAAATCGTAGGAGAAGCAGGTAACGCTGCCGAAGCATTTGAAGCGCTTGAACAACTGGGGCCCGACGTGATCCTGCTGGATATCAGCCTGCCCGACATATCCGGGATTCAGGTGATGGAGCGCATCCGAGAGATCCAGCCTGAATTGGCGGTGGTAGCCTTGACCATTCATGAAGACAAGGAATACTTCTTTAGGATGCTGGAAGCAGGGGCCATTGGTTATGTCCCAAAGCGAGCCGCTCCGGAGGAATTGCTGACAGCCGTTCGAGCTGCGGCGCAGGGCCAGGTCTACTTATATCCTTCGCTAGCGACGCTTCTGGTCAAAGACTATCTGGTCCAGGACGCCGAGGCTCGAGACGCGCGAATGTTGGATGGGCTAACCGAGCGGGAATTAGAGGTGCTTACGCAGGTCGCAGACGGAGCCACCAACGCCGAGATCGGCAATGCCCTCGGGATCAGCCCAAAGACCGTGGCTCGGCATCGCGAAAACATCATGGCCAAACTAAACCTGCATTCTCGGACGGAGCTGGTCAAGTACGCCATTCGAAAAGGGATCATCAAGCCCTGAGGGGAGATACGCTTTCGCGCAAGCGCGGCTGTTTAAATGATGAACCGGGCGCTGAAAGGCGCCCGGTTCGATAAATGGAATGTTCCTGACCTTACGGTCGGATCATCCCACCCGAATCGCCACCGATGTCTTGCAGGGAGTCGTAGAGAAGCTGCAGCACGTACTTCCCGTTGTGAGCAAAGGCACCCGGATCCTTCTGAGCGTACTGGTAGTTATAGGCCGCCCTTAGCAAGGCTGGCGTCCAGCTGGCATAGCGATTGCCGTAGTTGGCTTCGCTCGGTCCCGCAGACACACCGTCTTCATCGGTGTCGATGAAGTAGTAGGGGTAGCTGCCCGAGTCGTAGACGATCGCCGCAGCCTCCGGATTGTCGGCTGCGTACGACAGCATGGCAGCATACAGTGCATCTCCCATCGTCTCGATCTCTTTATTAAGACCTTCGGAGGAATCCCCGTCTCCATCGTAGTCTGCGGTGGACATGCGGATGTCGCGAATGTCTTCGTAGGTGCTGACGTTCGTGTGGCAGGCGCTGCACTGCTCATACTGCACGGCCAGCTGGTGTTCATTGTGGCACTCGGTGCAGTCGTCGTAGGGCTCGACATGCGAGAAGAGACCTACATAGGTCTGGCCCGGATACTCGTATCCGCCCTGAACCTCTGTGCCGTTCCTAGTCGCCCCGGCCGCGAAGTAGTGTATGTTGATGAAGCGGATCGATTCGTCGACCGTGTCGTCCGCTTTGCCTTCCAAGGCGCGGTTGACGCTTACTGTAGACGAGCGACCCTGGTGGCAGGTCATGCAGAGGTTTGTCTCCGGATCGCCGCTGTCGATCGTTGCTCCACTCGGGAAAGTCACCGAAGGCGCTTCATAGCGAGCGAAGGTCTCCAGATCAATGTGGCAGGTGCTGCAGAGGAAGCCATTGGTAGGCTCCTGGGCGACCGTTACCCCCTCTTCGATGAAGAGCGGGAGGCCGGCTGACGAGTGACAGCGGCTGCAGCTCGCGGGGACTACCGCGGGTTCGTCCTCGTCCCAGTGGCGGAAGGCCTCCTCAGAGCCTGCGAAGTGGCCCATGTCGATCCGGTGCTGATGAGTGGCATGTGTATCCTCCAGCAGCACAGGATCAGAGATCACGCTGTTCAGATCCTCGATGGAGTCCCACATCAACTGGATGATGTATTTCCCTCCGTGTGCGAACGCGCCCGGATCCTTGAGAGAGAACTGGTAGTTGTAGGCCGCCTTCAAGAGCCGTGGCGTCCAGGCGTTGTACTGATTTCCGTAATTCGCCTCATCGTCACCGGCTTCCCCGTCGGCGTTCGTGTCGATGAAGAAGTAGGGATAGGAGTGGCTATCGTAGACGATTGGCGTTCCGGCGAACTCTGTTGCATAGGCAAGGATCGCCTGCCTAAGTTTCTCCCGTAAGCCATCAATTTCGTAGTAGACGCCTTCGGTGATGTCGCCGTCGCCATCATAGTCCACCTGAGAGCCGGGCATGCGGACGTCCCTGAGGTCCTCCACCGCGCTCACATCGGTATGGCAAGCGGCGCACTCGTCGATCTTGATTTCCAGAGTGTGCGAGTCGTGGCATGCCTCGCAAGTCTCGTAGTCTTCGACGTGGGTGAAGAAGGCGTCATAGGTGCTACCCTCGTACTCGTAGCCACCCATGGCTTCGGTGCCGTACTTGGTAGCGGCGGCCGCATAGTAGTGGACGTTCCTAAATCGGAGCTCTTCGCTGACATCATCCTCTCCAACGCCAACCCCTTCGATGAATTCGTTGACGCTGACCGTCGACTCCCGGCCTTGGTGACACTGCATACAGCGAGCCTCTCGCCCAAGGTCCGTGAGCTCCACGCCGGAAGGCATGAGCACCGTGTCCATCTCGAGCGTGACATCGTTGTGACAGGTTACGCACTCGATCACCTGCCCAACGGCATGGTCACCCTCCGTAGAATTGGCTTCCGTTCCATCCGCGCCGATGTAGTCAAGATAGCCGGTGCTCGTGTGGCACCGTGCGCAGGAGGCCGGAACGACTGCCGGGTCATCCTCGTCCCAATGCGTGAAGGCCTCCGCCGATGCATCGGCGTGACCGGAACTGGCCCACTGCTCCTCGAAGGGCACTTCCACCATGCCCTCCTCAGTAACTGGAACTTCGACCTGCACCTCTACGGTCTCTTTGATTACGACCGGAGATGGGGTCTCGCCGGGCCCACACGCACCCAGGAGAGTGGCAAATCCCAAGATGGTCAGCAAACCAATCCCGGCAAGTAACGTAGGTCTCTTCATGGCATTCTCCTAACGCTCGTTTTAGAAACCGATTTCCAAGGTTCCCCTTATGTTCGTGGGGCCAAATACACACCAGTAAATGGGCTGGACGCCCCATGAATTAATGCCTGGCTAATCTTCTACGATCACTCGCAGACGCCTTAGTGGAAAAGGTAATGGGGGCTCGTGACAAACGTCACAAGTATGTGAAGGGGGGTACTAGTCGTCGAGCGCGCTCGCCCAATCCGATCAAGCATGACTTGAATCTTGGGGGATGGGAGAATAGCTGAGGGAGGCTTACTTGTTTGTGGCCCAATAAACGAAGATGTTCACTCCCTACGGCTTATCCAATTCATCGTTTACCCACGTGTAGGCCGAAATAGCGGCGGGAAATCCAAGGGTGGTGATTGCGAGCAGAACGACATGCTTGATTTCCTCTGAAGCGATGTCTATCTCGAGCGATCTTCGCGTGTGAGAGTGGACGGCCCCCTCGCGTCCGGCTCCGATTGCTAGCGCCAGCTTCAAGAGCTGACGTGATTTCTGATCAAGGGGGCCCCCTTCGTGTGCGGCAGAGCCAAGTTTGTTATATGCGTCGCCAATCTCAGGATACTCATCCATGAACCGGCGATAGGCTTCCGGTAAATCTGTCATCGTGGTCCTCCTCTACGTTTCTCATTCAACGGTGGCATTCTCAGGCGTGAGTCGATCCCCTTTCCCCTTGGTGAGTTGCGTGCATCCCTGCGCTACGACGGTCTTCCGATGCGCTGAGATTGCTTTCCTGGTAAGTGTAATACGCAGCACCCGCGCACGCCCTACAGAGCACCAATTCATCACGCACTGTCTCCCGCTGGTTGATGATCTCCTCATGACAGATGTCACATCTGGCGCGCACGCCCGGCCTGCTCACGATGTCCTGGTGTGAAATGCTCAGAGTCACTTCCTGCGCAACCAGTAGCTCATTCATCGGCATGATTTGATACGCCTCAAGTTGAGAGACCCAGCGACTGCTCGCTTTTGGAGCATACCGATATGCGATTTCTCGGCAGCGTGGATGGGGCCAGATCCGAACTGCGGCATTTGTCTTTGTATCGACGAAAGTCGCCGCAACTTTGCCAAAGTCAAACAAGCGCATCGTGCGCCGACCCAACCAGCACCCAGTGGCCACCGAGATGCCGTCAGCAGTGCAGCCGTCGGTCTCCACGAATGTCAGAAGGCGCTTGTCTGACTGCGGCAGGTCTAGATTCAGGATATCACCGGCAAGCATTCCCATTCGCACGCCGAGCACTTGCCGAGGGCAAAGGTGCCGGTGCATACTGGCGGACTGCTCCAGGAACCTGGCCAATTGCTTCATGCCGTTGCTCGTGATCCCTACGGGCTAGTTCTCCCCGATTGAACCGGTGATCTCCTTGCGAAAGGAGCACATCGCCGTGCCGAGCTCGCAGCCGAAGCTTCCGATCCGGTCCGGCCAAGTCCGAACAGGATGATCGGATTGGAGCGAACGATCAGGAATTCCGCTGGTTCGATTCTGGTGGGCATTCCGGCTCTTTCTTAAACAAGGTTCCAATCGTGCTCTGAAAGCATGAGGCCCACATATCCTCCTTGCTCAGGCCAGATTGCCGGAACAGGCGGGCCTCAATTCTCGAGCGTGAAGATCGCTTCGTGCCTTTAGTGTGACGACAGGCTCGCAGGTGTGGTTAAGTCGAGTCGCACAAACGCGTCAATCGCGTTTGCCACCTTACCATACAACCTACCTGCCTCCCCTTTCTGCACTTGTCTTGCGAAGGCGGGAACCCAACGACCAAGATGCGTGGAAAGGAATCTGCTTTGGCGCTGTGAGACCTCATTTGCTGTGTCAAGATCCTCACTCTCAAGAGCCTGGGCCTCGAGGTCGCACAAATAAGACATGAACTCCAATTCCACCGCGATATGGTCTGTTGGTTCCTTCAGAGAGGGAGACGGTGCTAGGCCGGCCGAAGCATACTCGCGCTCAAGCTGAACCGCGATGACACCTCGTACATGTCCCTGCTGGTCCAGATAGAAAGATTCGTAGGGGGGAGCGAAAGCGTTCGCCAAGAACAGGCGAGTATATTCCTCCTCGATCGCGATCGATGGACTCTCTTGCAGCTGCGAGAGGGTCTCCCATAATGGCCGCCAGGAGTCAGCGAAAGCAGAGTCGGACCACCAATGGTGATCCTGTTGCATCTCCTCGGCTGCAGCGCGGAGCGTCCCAATTCGCTCATGGTTGGGATACAGGCACAGCGAACCGAGGAGGCGGTAAGCCAGCTGCCGCTGGCGAGGAGATTTCATCACTCCCGCTAGTAAAGCTCCGAAGAGGGCCCTGACTGGTGACACTCCAGGCAGAATCCGCGATCTACCGGCCCCGGAGCGCTGGGTGAGCGGTTCTGGTCGAAGAAGACGGCCTCTTCCGATGGGATGTCCGTTTTGTGACACGTCGTGCACTCGATTTCAAGCACAGTTGCGTGGATCTTATGGTACCGGCCTCCGGGACTCATAGAAAACTCTTCCCCGACATCGATCTCCCCGCTCAGTATGCCGGCGGCGAGAATCGCGATTGGGTCTTTCTCGGTTGGAGTGGGCCTGACTTCTTCGGTCGGTTCGGCGACCTTCTCCTCGGTTGCCTGGCCTGCACAGCCGACGGGAAGTGCAGAGATCAGAAGGATGCTGATCAAAGGAAAGGCAATGCGATACACGGTTTCTCGCCTGCTCATGGTTAGTATCCTCCCACCTGCTCGATTTCGACCATGCCGGTTCTAGGTGCCTTACCGTTGATGTAGTGCACCTTCGGCTTTGTACCGAACCTATGCATCAGCCGGAACGATTCGCTCTCGGCCAGCAACTTCGATACCTCGCTGTTGGGATCGTCAAGATCGCCGAAGTGGATGGCGTTGGTCGGGCACACGGCCGCGCACGCGGGCAATCGCCCGTCCTCCACGCGATGGACACAGAAGGTGCACTTCTCGATTACTCCACGAGCCTTCCCGCCGCCGGCAACCTTTAGCTGCTCTTCACCGTACGGCACGTCGAGGCTCGGATTCGCATACGGAGGGACTACTGTGTTATCCCAATCCAGGTAGTAGCGTCCGCTTGGTTCATCGAAGTTAAAGTAGTTGACTCCGTAAGGACAGGCCGCCTGGCAGTAGCGAGACCCAATGCAGGTTTCGAAATCGGTCGCCACCAGGCCATCTTCGCGCGTGAAACGGGCGCCAGTGGGGCAGGCATCCACGCACGGAGGATTCTCGCAGTGCATGCAAGGACGCGGCATGAACCTCACGCGCGTATCTGGGTATGTGCCGTCCTCGAACCGAAATACATGCATCCAGAAATTTTCCTGAGGCGTATTGTTTTCGACCTTGCATGCGACCATGCATGCTCGGCAACCAGTGCAGCGGCTCAGGTCGATGACCATTCCATATTTGGGCATGACTGTCACCTCCCTACTTTAAGCTTTCTCGACGCGTACCTTCACCAGGTACGTCTGATCGGCGGTGTTGGTCACGTATCCCTCACCCGTGAAAAATAGAGAGTTAGGGGTGGGTCCACGACCGGTCACCCAGGGATGTACCGTAAAGTCGCCATAGTGGTGCGGCATCGCGACGGTGTCGGGCCGGATGCCTTGACGCAGGCTTGCGCGCGTTGTGATGGATCGAGTCTCCCCCGTCAACGCGTTCTGCGATTCCACCTTCACCTCATCTCCATCCGCAATTCCGAGGGCTTGGGCAGTATCCGTATTGATCTCCATGAACATGGTTGGGGAAAGCTCGCGCACCAGCGGACTGAGCGTTCGCGACTGCTTGAACTCGATCATGTGGTAGCTGGTCATATACAAATCGAATTCGCTGGGTGAACTTTCAAGGGTGAGATCGCGCCATATGGGGAACGGCGTATAGTCTTGCCAGTAGATCTTGTCCACCCCGAGGTCCTTCATCTCCAACTGATACCCCAGCAGGGATTCCCCATAGAACCGATGCGGATAGGCGCCGCCAAAGGGCGGATCGGTCGCGTAGCCGTAGCGCTTGGCGGCTGAAAGTTCACCTTTATACTGGATGGCCTCCCCTTGCTCGAAGAATTCAATTCCGCCGTCCAAGTCCTGGGATAGAGACCAGCGGTCTAGGATCTCTCGAGCAGTCGGCTTCACATCCAGCGGAAGCGCGAACGTGTCTTTGAGCTTGAGCTCGGAGTTGAGCCGATCGAGGTAGCCGCCCTCGTCATAAAGTAAGCCCGCGGCTTCGGTAAGATCCAGGTAGATATCTATGTCGCCGCGCGAGTCAAACATTGGCTTCATTGGCGGAACGCGCATCGCCTTGGCGTCCTCATACATCGTGCCCGCGCTCATCGGTCCTTCGTACTTCTCGATGGTCGCCGCGGGAAGCACTACGTCGGCGTAAAGATCTGCCGTTAGCGAGAGCCATGGATCGATTGCGACGACGAAATTAAAGGTCTCATAGGCTTTTACGTTAGCGTCACGGTCCGGGAAGGATCCAAGCGGATTGACGTGGTGCAGGAGCACCATCTCTGGTAGTTCCTTCGGAGCGACGCCGTACTTCTCTGGATCGACCACCACCTTTGCGACCAGCGAGGAGTTGTTGCTGTTGATCGGCCAGAAGGCAGACTTGTTGAGATAGAGGTTAGGCGAGTCGGTGATGGAGATGTTGTCCAGGCCCTTCCAATTCTTGTGGACCTTCCAGGTGAAGTCGGAAAGCGTACCGCCCACGGCGCCCATGCTGCCAATCAGCATCGCCACCATCAACATACCCCGAAGTGCCTGGAAGCCCAGTTCCTGCTGGGCCATGTGGTAGGCCATGATGCCGACCGGCCGGTAGGGCAGGGTCATGCCGTCTATTTCAATGGTCCCCCCGATGTTGGCATGATCGCTGATCATCTGGCCCAACTGGGCGATCTGTGATGCCGGCAAACCGGTGATCTCGGCGGCCCATGCCGGCGTCTTATCTGCCACGTGCTCTTTAAAGAGTTGGAAACTCGGTTTCACCGCCGCCCCGTCCACGGTGAATTCGCCTTCTAGTGCCGATTCCACGCCGTCTGCGTCCCATGGCTGAGCAGAGTTACTGGCCTGGTCCCAAACCAGCGGTTTGCCCTCGTCATCGTCGCCATCGGGCTCGGCTCGCAAGAAGAAGCCGTTTCCTTGGACGAGAAAGGGTGAGTTGGTGTATTTAGACAGGTATTCGCGATCGATCGTATCGCTATCGATCAGAACATTGCAGAGCGCCAGCGCAAGTGCCAAATCAGTGCCTGGCCGAATGGGCATCCACTCGTCGGCGAAGTGGGCCGCGCTGCGCTGGCGGGGATCGATGCTGACCATCTGAACGCCGCGCTCCTTGGCGTCAACTAGCTCCTGCGGCCAGGTCAGCCAACACATCTTGTTGCCCCCGCCGCTAGTGACGTTCCAGCCCCAGGAGATGATGCGGTCGGTGTAGCGGAAGTCCGGGCTGAGGACCGCGTGCATGCCGACGGTGTACTCAAGCGCCCTATACCCAGCGTCCGAGCAGAAGGCGCCGTGGTGCAGTTTCGTGGCACCGGCTGTCTTGACGAAGGCCTTGTCATAGAAGCTCTTGGCTTTGCTGCGGCCTTTCTGCCAGATCAATCGGCCGGGATCTTTAGCAATTACCTCTGCCATGCGGGATCCCACTAACTCCAGCGCCTCGTCCCATGAGATCTGGCGCCAGGTTCCCGATACGCCCTTCTCGTTGGTGCGCACCAATGGACCGTGGACACGGTTGGGATCATAGAGGGAGGTGATCTGAGCGACACCTTTAGGGCACAACGTTCCTCGATTGCGGGGGTGCGCGGGATTCCCTTCATAGCCGATCACGCGGCCGTCGATAACGCGTGCAAGCATGCCGCAGTCCTGTTTGCCGATCCAGCAGGTGGTGGGTATCCATTTTTCGTCTATGGCCGCCAGCCTTAGGGGATCTGCTTTCACGAGTGTCTCAAGGCCGCCGAAGAGGAAGCTGTTGGCAAGCGCGCCTCCCCCAACGGTGATGCTGCTCTTGAGGAAATCACGCCTGGTCACCACCATGGTCGTCATCCTTTCGTTTGTAAGAAGCCTTGGAAGCGCGCATTACGCCAGCACGCGCCCCTATATGAAATGAGTCATGTGGCTCGAAGCCCTGCAGCCGAGCCTCAGAGCTGCGAAATGCAGATCCGATGGGGCATAATCCCATCCCTGTATGGGTCTAATACCCCACGCGGATCGCACAACCCCAATCATTTATTTTTTTCCTGGCTGGACAAGTTTAAGAGGTCACGTCGACTAGTGACAAACGTAACAAATGGACGCGGTAGGTTGAGGTCTAGTCGTCGAGAGCGCCCGCCAGGATCCAGTCGAGGATGATCTGGATCTTGGCGCTGGGCAGTGTGCCCGCGGGAGGCATCATCGCGCCTTGCTCTTGCGTATTTAATAGTTTCTGGGCAAGTAGGCTGGCCTCAGCATCGCCCGGAACGACGACAGGAGCATGGTCACCCGTGGTCACGACCGCCTCGTAGCTGGAGGCATCCCAGCCGCCGAGTGACCCGTGACAAGCGGCGCATCCGGCTTCGAGAATTGGTAGCACGTCACCGCTGAACGACGGCGCTCCACCCATCTCGAGCTCTTCGCCCTGGGCTAACTCTCGAATGTATGTGACTAGTTGTTGGATCTGTCCGGCCGTGAGGATCTCGCCCCAGCCGATCATTGGCGTGACTGCATGTCCCAGGTTGATGCTGTCGAACATTTCCGAGTTGGTGATCGATGACTGAAAATCGGTGGCCCTCAACGACGGACCGACCAATCCTTCGCCAACAGGACCATGGCACTGTGCACAAACATCTGAGTAAATCTGTGCACCGTCGATGCTCACTGTCTGGGCAGGAATCTCGGGCGGAAACTCCACTGGCGGGTCGGCTTCCCAGGAACGAATGAAGCTTACGATGGCACTGATGTCTTCATCATCCAGGGGCCCACCGAAGGTAGTGCCAAAGGGGGACATGCCAAAGTTGGGTTGTCCCTGGGCTATGATGGATCGCAATGTGGCATCGTCTCGGGTCCGGAGGTATTCCGCGGAGCTTATGGGAGCAATGATGTCACCCGGGCGGGCCTGGTTTTGGCCGCCTTCGCCGAAGTCTCCGTGGCAGGGTGTGCAATTCTTGGCGTAGAGCTGCTGGCCTACCTCCAAGGGGGAACCGCCGGCCGCCTGGAGAGTGTAGGCGACGAGAGCGTCCAACTGCTCATCGGTGAGCACTTCTCCCCAAACGGGCATGGTCTCATGCGCACCGCCGGTGGCGATGGTCTCTTTGGCCGCTGCAACATCGCGTGAGGCTGGAACCTGCTGGCCGTGACAGGCGAGACAATCCTGCGCGAAAAGATCCTCTGCCTCTGGTGCAGAGCCGGGATCGACCACATAGCGCGCCAAGGCGTCCAGCTCGGAGTCGCTGAGACGCTCACGCCAAGGGGGCATCTCGAGGTGCAGCCCACCCTGGCTGATGAGCGCTCGCATTTCAGCCTCGTCTCCGGTTACGGCGACGGACCGACCGTGGCACGAGGCGCAATTGGTTGCGAATAGCCGCTGACCATCCGGGGCGACCAGGAAGTTCAATAATGCAGCCCGGCTCTCTGGGCTGAGAATTTCAGGCCAATTAGAAATGGCCTGGTCTTCGTGCGGCGTGAAATCGAGACCCAGCTCGAGTGCGCTCTTCAGCTCCAACGGATCACCGGCCACCAGATCTGGAGCTTCGTGACAGTCGCCGCAGTTCTGAACGAACAGCAGGCTGCCGGCGGGTGAGAGCACGAATCCCGCCAGCGCATCGATCTCGTCGCTGGTGAGATCCCCGCTCCAGGCCGGCATACCGTCGTGGCTTCCCTGAGCGATGACCTCGTGCAGATTAGTCCCGGCTGGAACGACCACGCTCGCGCCGTGGCAAGCGGCACAGTTTTCGGTATAAAGCGCGGCGGTCTGATCGCCGGGCGCCACCTGAGCCGGTGGGGGTTGTTCAACCATCGCCTGGACCGTGAGAAATACCACGCCAACACTGAGCAGTGCGGCAGCGCCGACGACAACGGGACGTTTCGTGAAGTACCGCTCTCGCTTGCGGTCCAGGAAAGGCAACCCGAAAAGCAGCAGGATCAAGAGGGTGGGAATGACGAACACCCCCACAACTTCCAACTCCCCCGGGAAGTATTTCAACAACTGGAACAGGAAAAGGAAATACCACTCCGGTCTGGGCGTGTAGGTGCTGTCGGCCGGATCGGCCGGCGCTTCGAGCGGCGCGCCGAGCAAGTACGCCAGTCCCGCAAGCAGGAGAAAAACAAATAATGCAGCAATTGCGTCTTTGAAGAGCGCATCCGGAAAGAAGGGCACGCCCTTCTCCTTTTGCTTCTTGTACTCGTCTAGGTACTCTTGCTGTTCGCGCTCGTCCAAAGATCAGTCCTCTTTGCCCGGCACGCTGCTAATCCCGATCCGGAAGACCAGGTAGATGTGGACGGACAGAATCAACAACAGGGCCGCGGGAAGAGCCCACACGTGCACACCGTAGAAGCGTGCTAGCGTTACGCCGGTCAACTCTTCCCCGCCACGCATCACCAATAGCACCCAGCGGCCTACGACCGGTGTTACCTCCGCGATGCGAGTGCCAACGGTCGTAGCCCAAAACGCTTTCTGATCCCACGGAAGCAAATAGCCGGTAAATCCAAAGCCCAGCACGACAAGCAGCAGCCCTACTCCAGAGAACCATGTGATCTCGCGCGGGTATTTGTAGGCTCCGTGGTAGATCACGCGCACCATGTGGAGTACGACCAGCACAACCATGGCGCTCGCCCCGTAGTAATGCAGCCCGCGAATCAGCCAACCAGCAGGAACCTGCGTAGTGATGAACTGCACCGTGTCGTGTGCTTGATCTGGGGTGGGTACGTAGTAGATGGTCAGCAAGATCCCGGTGACTATCTGATTAATTGCCACGAAAAGGGTGGCGCTGCCGAGCGTGTAGAGCCAATTGACCTTGGGGATCTTGCGCAGGAAAAGCGCATCCCAAATGTGGCGCCAGCCCAGGCGCTCGTCCAACCAGGTCCCAATGCTAGCGGCCACGTCAGCCTCCCAGAATGTAGATCGTGCCCTCTTCCACCCTGACGTCATAACGATCGAGCGGCCGGGGTGGGGGTCCCGCCAGCACGCTGCCGTCCTTGGCGAAGACGCCGCTGTGGCAAGGACAGAAGAACTGCCCCTGTTCGTCGATCCACCGCACCCGGCATCCGAGATGAGTACAGATGTTGGACATGGCCACATAGTCCCGTCCGTCTTCTGTCAGCAGGTAGACGGAAAGCTCTTGCTCGTCGGTGATCCATGCGGTCTTGCGTTCCACGTTGGCTTTGAATAGGGTGGGGGTTCCCAGTTCGACTTTAGAGGCTGAGCCGACAGAGATCCACTCTTGTTCCTCCGCCCGCTTCAGCGCCGGCCCTACGATATAGGCCACCGCCGGAATCCCAAGGCCGGCGCTTATCAGCGCCCCGATCGCCACGGTCACGGAGCTGAGAAACGCCCGGCGATTGACTTCATCGTTTTGTGTCTCTTGCGGTTCCTTCGCATCGTCAGCTGACATCTCGGGCCTCCTTCTATTCGGGAGCTCCGGCCGCTATCCACTCGATTACCAGATCAAGCTCATCGGCCGCTAGCTGTCCGAAGTGCGCCTCGTCACCAGATTGTCTCAAAACCAGGGGGCTGCCCTCTGGATCGCCCGGAAGGATCGCCAGCCCACTAGCGCCGCCCTGCATCAATTTCTTGTAGGTTGTGACATTGAGTCCCTGGAGTCCGTCGTCACCGTGGCAGGCTCCACATCGAGCTTCTAGCAGCGGTCCGATCGCTCCATCATAGGACAGTGTCAAATCCTCCAACTCAGTCTCAGTTATGACAAGATCGAGTTGGCTGCGTAGAACGTCACGCAGACTTGGGGCATCGAACCCCGCATAGACCCAGGCGATGCCGTGGCAGGCACTGTTGGAGCAGAAGGAGGTGTCGCTCGTACCGCCCGGATCGTCCGTAGTATGGCAGTTGCTGCACGAAGGGTCGAAAACATCTCGATGCAAACCGATCCAGTTGGGATTCAGATGCGAGCCAGGCTCCGGTCCGCGGCTGATCTCGATCTTGGCCACAAAGTCTGAGGGTCCCGCTACTACCGGGATGGAATGGCACAAGTTGCACTCCAGCCGGATGGATTCTTGCTTCGCGTTCAGGTGCTTGCCGTCGTGGCAGCGAAAGCAGCCCGGTGAGTTGATGTGCCCGACGTTATCCGCATGTGAGGTCCAATCCGCCTTTTGCTTGGGGAAGACGCTCGAAAGATAAGCCTCCTGAAGAGCGCCGATCGCGGCTGCGACCAGTGGCTCGTTCGCGGCGAAGAATTCAGGATGGTTGCTCTCGTAGTAGTCGGCCAACTCCGCGATCCCGGCTTGAGCCGCCTCCAGGTCCGGGTAATCCAGGTGATAGACCTCCACCGCTTTTCTGCGTATCTCCGGAATATCCGGTGAGATAGCGCCGCGGGACATGAGTTCATCCACCGTATCGACCGGCTGTGGGATCAGGTGCGTGATGCGGTTATGGCACGTGATGCAATCCATCTGGCGCAGGTAAGACGGATCGACGGTTTCGGGCACCAAGCCTGATTCTGTATCGACATATTCGGTAACGCTGCCGTCCTCGTTGAAGACAGCAACGTAGGGGATCTCCTGCTCTCGGGGATCCAGCGCAAGGTAGCGTATGTCGTTTTCTATGTGCCAGTGAATGCCTCTCCCCAGGCCCGCACGCGCGGTTCCGCCACCCGTCTTCATGGTCAGGTAAGTACTGGTAGGCGTGTTGTCTTCATCCGGAATGAAGCGTTTGATCTCCCTCAAGCTGTCGTCGGAGAACTTCTCCGGAGAATGGCAACGCTCACAGGTCTCACGAGCCGGACGGAGGCTTTTGGCATGTATTGGGAACTCGTAGTCCTCCAAGACGAGCGAGACGATGTGGCCTATGTCGCCGGCCTTGCGTGTGATGCGCGTGGCAACGAATCCGCGCCCGATGTGGCACTCCACGCAATCGATTCGGGCGTGGGGAGAAGTGAGATAGGAGGTGAACTCCGGCGGCATCGTATGGCAGGCAGTGCCGCAGAACTGAGGAGAATTAGTGTAGTCCCAGGCGTAAAGGCCGCTCACCAACACGACAAGCGTCAGCACCCCCAGAACAGCAAAGGGCAGCAGGCGCACCCAAAGAGGAGAACCCTCCGGAGGTAGGAAGAAGTTTCGCAACCAACGGCCTAAGCGTCTGAGAATCTTTATCCTCCTTCAGAAGAGAGCTGCTAATGAGAATAGCCTGATCGCAATCCAACCGGATAGTGAAATATGTCACATATTTAATGGCTGGTTAGACTGCAACGCGAAGCGGGGACCGGTCTAATGCTCGGACGCGCCGGCCTCGATCCAAGTAATGACTGCCTCAAGCTCATCTGGAGTAAGCTGGCCGGGGTGATTCCCCGCGGCCTGGACTCTGACCAGCAGACTGGCTTCCGGGTCACCGGGAACCAGCGCAGGGCCACTATTCCCGCCTGCGAGCGCTTGTTCGTAACTGGCCAAAGACAGACCACCGACGGTGGTAGAGCCGTGGCAGGTGCTGCAGCGGTCGCGGAACAAACCCTCATAGCGGCCGGCCCAAGATATCTCTTGCGAATCGCCGGCGGTGGGCGAGGGTAGGAGGGTCGGGCCGGGGGTGGGAGTCAAGGGAAGATAGGCGGTCACGGATTCGCCGGGCGGAACGGTTTTGATGGCGGTTTGCTCGAAGGTCACGAAGCCGAAGAGGCCAAAACCCAGAACAAATGAAAGCACAACTGCGATGGGAATGTAGATCGCCTTTCTTCGTCGGATCACTTCCGGCGCAGGTTCCGGGTCGACTCGCCCGGCATCGATGTCTTCCAGTTCCGCAGGATGCTCGTGCTCCATCTCCTGGCGCGTGAGCCTGCCGGTGAACATGCTCAGGTTCAAATGGCGGATGTGCACGTGGTAGAAGTGCCAGAGAATGATCGCCGAAGCCGCCAGCAGGGCCTCACCGCCGTGTGCGGCCTTCGCGGCCGGGATGGCTTCACCGGGGAGGAAGCGGGCGCTGCTGATGGGGTTCCACATCATGAAGCCCGTGATGGCCATGATAATCGTCCCCCACACCAGAGCCCAGTATTCGGCTTTTTCGACGTACGAGTACCGTCCATAACGTGCTCTGGAGTTTCTCAGCCCCAGATAGAAGAATACATCCCGAAAGAGGTGCTCAAGATCCTCCATAACAGGCAGCATGCTGAGACTGATGCGGCGTACGATCACCCGGTAGAGCAGGCTCAAGACATGATAAATTCCGATCGCCATGAGAACGACGGCTGTGGCGCGGTGAATGATGCGCGTGCCTTCGATTCCCCCCATCAGGCGAATCAAGAATTCGCCCCCAGGAGAGGTAGCAAACTTCTGGGCCAGGCCGGTGATGGCCAAGATCGTAAAGGCCGCTAGAAATAGGGCATGCTCTATGCGCTGGGAGCGATCGAAACGCCTGTAGATTTGGGGTTTGCCCAGTTTCACCTCGTGCGTAACGCTATTCATCTGGATCGGACTGCTCCTGTCGATGATGAGCCCCTCTTGAAGGATCGCCATTCGCATCCTCGCCAGGATCATTGGAAAGCGTAGGCGTGGGACCTGTAGCTCCGGTGCTTGCGGACCTTGCGTGGGATTCGTAGAGTAGATGGCCATTCCTCCGAGCAACAAAGCGACGTCGCAGCCTCCAACTCAGGTCGAGGACAACCAGTAGGCCCATCCCTCCAAGCACGAGCGGAATAAAGAACTTGTAGAATGTGTCCACGGCGAACACAATCGGATGCTTCTCCGCGGAGGGCACATAGTGTGACAGCCATGCGTCCGGGAAGCTGGCGGTGGCATCCGGGTGGCAGATCTGGCACCGGGCAAGCAAGTTTTCGCGCACCTGTAAGCCTTTTTCCGGGTCGTCGGTGCGCTTGATATCGTGGACCCCGTGGCAGTCGAAACAAACCGGTTTGTTCGTCTCCGCATCGGGCGATAACTTCTCGAACAACGTCACCGTAGTTCCGTGGAAGTCCGCCACATAAGTTTCTAGTACATCGGTGGAGAGCCCATATTTGGCCATGAGCTCGGAGTCCGAATGGCAATCGGCGCACAGCGTTGGCGAGCTTAGTCGGAAGGCACTCGTCCGAGGATCCTCAATGCTGTGAACCCCATGGCAGTCGATACAAGTGGGTACGTCCGTGTTGCCTTCTCCCAGCAGGGCCGAGCCATGGACGCTGGTGAGATACTTCTCGTAGATAACACTGTGGCATTGTGAGCAAGTCTGGGGAATCCATGTTCGCGAATCAGGCAACAGTTCACCCGATTGGGCATCGGTCAGTTGGCGAGTGTTGTGGGCTCCGTGACAATCTGTGCAGATGGCGGCCTCTCCGATTCCTTGCGCACGTGCCCGATCGTGAGCGCTGTCGAGAGTGAGTTCATACTCGCCGGGATGACACCGCTGGCAGGCGGCATACAGCTGCACGCTTAGGTCCCGCCGATCCTCGGCCCTGAAGGTCGGGTGCGGATAATCGGACAGGTTCGTATGACACTGGACGCAGGCGTATCCGGCCGCACCGTGGACCGACGAGTTATAGACCTGGGCGTCGATGAAGAGCGGCAGAACATCGCCGTTCTCCAGAGTGAAGCTGAGCGCCGGATCGCTGTGACAGTTCAGGCAGGTCTGATTTCCGACACCTGGACCGTCGCCCTGAGCCTGAGCCTCCAATCGCAGTAACGCCAGCCCAAGGCTAGCGAAGAGTAGCGTCAGGAAAAGAGAAGGCCAGACTCTCATTCCCACCATCCTCTGGATCCATGCGGTCCACCATCCGGCGCACACCTCCGGACCGGCCTTGCCGCGCCCTAGTGGAGAGCAACTGCCTCGGGTGCAATAGCAGGTCGCGAAGCTCAAAGAGCAGGCCCGCCTGCCCGGGGGTGGTCTTGCGCACTCGACTGGATGCTAGTGGCCAGTCACAGGGCGCGACAGTGTCGCCCATCACCAAGACTTGGTGAATTCTGTCACAAACGACTCGGGGTGTCTGCCTCGGTCGGGGATCGGCATGCTCGGAGTCGGCTGATCGCGCGAGATAGAGGCTTTGCGAACCCAAGAGTGAAAAGACCTCCGAGTCCGAGGAGACCTCGGAGGTCTTTGGGTGTCTAACCAGGGTGTTTCGATCCTAGGGCAGGTTGTGATAGGCGGTTGCCTTGTCGATCAACTCCTGATCCGATTTGGGGCTTGCCATTCCTCCCGCGACATGGCAGCTGCGGCAGGCGAAGTCGAGACCTAGTTGCGACAGCGCCGCCGAACCGTCTTCTGTGAACTGGCCGATCTGATTTGGATCGATCGCCATCAAGTGCGTGCGGATATCGCCCGTGAACTTGCTGGCGTCTCCTACTGCACTCTTGGTGACCCGCGGCATGTGGCAGTCAATGCACTCGGCGACACTGGGATGGATCTGCGAATCCTGGTACGCCGCCTGCTTGAAGTGACAGTTCTCACACTGGGTGCGGGTGGTCTGGACGGCGGGGTCCGATTCTTGGGCTTTCCGGAATTGCACGACGCCTGCGTGCGGATCGTGACAGGTCGTGCAGTCGAGAGTGATGTGCTTGCTCTGGAACAACTCCTCGTACTGCTCGTGGTGCCGGATGAAGCCGCCCTTAGCGTTGACTTCCTCGATCGCGCCGCGAATATGGCATTGGCCACAAAGCTCGGCATCGCGATCTACCGTCATCTGCACGCCCTGCGGGTTAGCGGCGTGCTGGCTGCCTGGCCCGTGGCATTCCTCACATTGGATACCTGGTTCGGCCCAGGTGCCAATCAAACCCGGAAGCCCGTCCTGATTGCCTACCGGGCTGTAGCCGGTCGTGTGGCAGGCCCCGCAGTTGTAAGGCTTGTCATCTTCGCCCGCATGGTATTTTGCCCATCCCGCCTCGGTCCCTACTACACGGTTGGCAAAATTGTATTGGCTGACGTATTCCTCGTTTCCGGATTCGCCAGGCGCATCAGTGATGATGTACCCCTCGTTGTCGATGAAGCGTGCTTTCCAGTTGTACCCGCCGATGACGTAGCTGATGTCATCCCAGGTGTATCCTTCCGGCAGCTCAGTCAATTCAGTAAAGGGGTACTCCGGTGGCTGGCCGTCCACCACTGGATTCAGCTTGTAGGCATGGCCGCCCTGCTTGAAGGTGTTATAAGTCTCTTCATGACAGGAAGCGCAGGTCCCACTGCCGACATACTCTGCACCAGCAGCAGCGGCAACCGCCTCGCCCGCGGGTCCAGCCGGTCCCTGCGGTCCTTCCGGTCCCGCCGAGCCAGCTGGTCCCGGAGGTCCCTCCGGACCCTCCGCACCCGCACACCCCACGAGCAACAACGCTACCGTGGCCGCTAGCGCGACCAAAAACAGAAGTTTACGATGCATAGGCAATCTCCTTAATCTAGAGCTCGCGGCAGCCTCGACCCCTCCCGGCTCGCGATGCAAGCTACACGTGCCCCTCCCCAGATAATTCACCCGCGTCTGCTCGCTGAATCGAGTTCGCGACGGCCAAGAATGGTGATGCGTGGGTGAATTACCCTACAGTGGGTGGGCTTTTTTCCCATATTGTGAAGAATAGAGCAATGATTAGGGATTGATGAGTGACAAGTCTCTCAGCGAATTGTGCCAAATGGCACAAGCGCACCGAGAGGGCGCCTAGTAGATCATTGCGTCGTTAAGTTGACTATGTAATGGGCAGAGCGCCGAGAATATTGATGCTGCAGCGGATCATCTTCCAAGGGAGTGTGGGAAATGCTTCTTCGGTTCAGCTCGGGACGGAGGCGGCGTGGTGTCCGTCCGGCCAGAACATGGCGGTAATCAGGCTCGCCGTAGCCAAGCACCAGGAGGGCCGGTGCATTGCTCGCACTTCATTCGTTTCCAGCTTGCCTTTATGCAGAGGTTCAACCTGCTGCACGGCACTAAGAGGGGAATGCGAGTTGCCTAGAGTGCTCCCGCGCCAGCGCATAGTAAGCCTCCCCTGCGCAGGCTCTGCAGAATACGCTTCCTTCGATGGTGACCTCACGCTCGTTGATGATCTCTTCCTTGCAGGTCTGACAGGCGGAGCGCGCCCCAGCTTTGCTGATGATGGCGCTTAGGTCGATGCGGAGATCGACGCGTTCGAGGGCCAAAAGCTCCTCATTCGGGAGAAGCTGGTACCCCTCGAGCTGTGCGTGCCATCGTGAGCGTGCGTTCGGCATGAGCTGTGCGGCTCGCAGGCGAGACGCCGGATGAGGATAGAGGCGATAGGCCTCATCTGTGTGAGTGTCTACGAAGGTGGCCGCCAATTTGCCAAAGTCGACGATGCGCATCGTTCGCCGACCGACCCAGCAGCCGGTGGCCACCGACACCGCGTCCGCAGCGCATCCGTCCGTCTCCATGAAGGTGAAGAGGCGTTTGTCCTGCCGTGGCAGCGCAAGGTCCAGCATCCTTCCAGCCAACAGGCCCATTCGCACTCCCAGCACCTGCCGCGGGCACAGATGGTGGTGCATGGCGCGGCTCTGTTCGAGCAAAGCACTCATTTCGTCCATTGAAACGCCTCTGTCTGGCTCATCGAGTGGATTACGGTAACGAATTCGGGATCGCACGATATCTGCTGCTTGGAAGTATTGGCGAATTAAAGGTACCTGAAGCGGCTCCAAGATCGATCGTTCACCCTGGGAACCCAGTACTTGTCGTCGCTTCGCCTTCCAGGAGCTCCGCGCGCCCATTCCTGGGGATCCTCGGTTTTGACGGTGGAGCCCCTGCCCCTAGACTACCGAGCTCCTGAGCGACGAACGAATCGGCCGCGTCAGCAACCGCGTCGTAGTGGCTGCCCGGCGAAGCCTCTCGCACCCTCTGCGCAAAAGGAGCGAACCATAGCCCCAGGTGCTGATTTAGGAACGCAGCCTGATATTGTCTCGCCCGGGCGGTTGCCGTCATGTCCCGCTCTGCCAACGCCTGAGCTTCCAGGGAGCAAAGATAGGCCATGAACTCCAGCTCCACTGCCACGTGATCTGGAGTTTCCTTGTGATTCTCAGAAACGCCGACGCCAGCCGCACCATAGATCCTCTCCAAGCTCACGCCAATCCAGCCTCCGTTGAACCCCTCCGGATCCACGTAGACCGATTCGTAAGGGGGAGCCTTTGGTTTCACGCTGAACAGCGCGTTGTACTCCTCCTCCATCTGCAAGTCAGCTAACGATCGCAACCTATTCAGCAGCCGCCCTGGCCCTGGACTTACTGCGATTTCCGCCGTAGCATCTTCTTCTTCGCTTAACTCTCTGGCGAGCGCGCGCAGCCTCTCTAGGCGATCGTGGCTGGGATACAGAAACATCGCCGCAAGCAGGCGGTACGTCGCCTGACGGCTGCGCGCCGCTTCCATTCCATCGGCCGCAAGCCAGCGCGGCTCTACTTTTCCGGCGCTTAATCTCACGAGCTTCTTTCTTCCGGAAGCAGCTCGTAGACCACGGCCGCCAGGAACACCAGCATCACCCCGAGAATGAAGAGCGCGGGAGCGAACGGCAGCCGCGGGTCGCTATAGACTGGGCTGGTAGGAACGCCGATAGGCGCGGCCAGCAGAAAGTAGCTCACGGCCTGAAGCGCGAATCCTGCTGCGATCATCAGAACTACAAGAGTTGTCCGCATACTTCACCTCCCTAGAGTGGCATGCTGTCCTCGACCTCCATAATGGGAAACACTTTCATGAACAGGACGAAGAGCAGAATTCCGAAGGCGACGAGACCCAGGACGATACTGTACTCAACCCAGGTCGGGCTATATGAACCGGTACTGTACGGCAACAAGGTACCGTACGTCTGTGAAGGGACGACGATGAGATAGCGTTTGCCAATCGCCGCCAGGTTGACCAGCACGCCAGCAATCACGGCCGTCATGATAGGCTTACCCCGGATCAAAGGCAGCAAGCCCACCCAGAAGACTGCAAGCAGGGCGATGAACAGCACGATCAGCACCGCGACTACCTGTGGAGAGAAGGCAAATCCGCTCTGCTTGATGGCTGGGATCGCTTGGCTAGCCGTTAGCATGCCATCCGCGAGCAGTGCCACCCCCGCCACTCGGACGAACCTCGGCCAGGCGGCTGGTAAGCGCACGCCTGCAGGCGCGGGAATGTACTGGACGGTAAGGATAGAGACGCTCGTGAGCAGCGCCGCCACGACACCCCAGTAGAGCCAGGCATATTCGCCCTTGAGCAGGGCAGTCGTGATCCGGACCTCATGGTGATGCGCGGCGTAGGTCGAGGTCAACAAATCGACAATCATAAAATACAGGTAAGCCAGCGTCAGGACCAGAAGGAAGCTCCCCAGCCATCTGAAGATGTTCCTGCCCAGCTGGTCTTGAGCTCCAAGGACCCGTCGAACAATGGCGGCGATGATGATAAGCAATCCCACGCCGGAAACGCCGGCCAGCGCAACGAAACCCGGAGCCTGTAGCCCGCCAAACCATCCGGGTCGGCCTACTTGAAGACCAAACACGAATCCCAGTGTAGAGTGCGCTGCAACCAGCAGAGGCAAAATGGCGATGGCCAGCCAGAAGCTTGCGCGAGAATGCCGCTCTCGCTCCGAGGGTGTGCCGCGATAGCCCGCCGCCCACAAGCGGTAGAAGCTCTGCAGTCGACCTGGTTGCTTGGAAAGCAGGGCCGCGTCACGCCTACCGTCCAGGTAGAGATAGACCAGGCTGCCAAACAGGTAGCCCGACATGACGAGCGTGAAAGTGCCAAAGAAGGGTGAGCCGGGACGGGCATAACGGAAAAGGTTGACCACCGCGCGCAGCGGTTGGCCGACGTCGGCAATGATGCTGAATGCGCCCAGAATCAAGGCGATAACGGTCAACACTTCCGCCATCCGCGCCACCGGCCTAAGGTGCTTGAGTCTGAACAGCCTGATCATCGCTGCCACGGTGATACCGGCGAAACTCACGCCGACGAAGTAGACGACGAAGCTTACATACAACCCCCAGGGGGCTCCGCCCATGGTGCCTATGTCCCTAAGCCCCGTGACTACCTCTCCCAGCGCCAGCTGCTGATAGTACGCGTAAACCCCAACAGTAATGATGGCCAGCAGTACCCCCAGGAGGATCGTCCAGCCTGCCGACCAGCGGCCTATTCCGTATGGCAATCGCTCAATTCGAGTCGCCATCGCCTATGCCCTCACTTTCACTTCTTCGATCTGTCGAGTTTCCGTCGTGGGAGGTTGGCCGCCTACGTAATGCACGCGCGGCTGAGTGCCTGCGTCTTCCAGCAGGCGGAAGGAGGCCCTCTTGCGCAGCATCTGGGAGATCTCGCTGTCTGGGTCGTCGAGGTCGCCGAAATGCATGGCGTTGGTAGGGCACGCCTCCACACACGCAGGCTGCAACCCCTTTTCCACCCTATGCACGCAGAAGGTGCACTTTTCGACCACTCCTTTAAGGTGGCCGCCTCCGGCGGTGCGACGGTTCTCAGATCCGTAGGCCAGCTCCAGAGCAGGGTTGGCATACGGGAGCCCACCGCCCGTGATCTCCGAGACGCCGGGGTCATCCCAGTTTAAGTAGTAGTTCGCTTCGGGGTCCTTCCAGTTAAAGTAGTTCACGCCATAAGGACAGGCCACTTCACAGTAGCGGCAGCCTATGCAGCGGTCCCAGTCGGTGGCAGTGAGGCCATCTTCCCGCTTGAAGCGCGCCCCCACCGGGCAGACCTTCACGCAGGGGGCGTTGTCGCAATGCATGCAGGGCCTGGGCATGAACGAAACGCGAGTGTTTGGAAACTCACCTTCCTCGAAGCGGAAGACATACATCCAGAAGTTTGCCTGAGGCGTGTTGTTCTCTACCTTGCATGCCACCATGCATGCGCGGCAGCCGGTACAGCGGTCCAGGTCGATCACCATTCCATATTGGGCCATGATGTACTCCTTGGGTTACGCCTTGGTTACCTGGACCTTTACCAGATAGGTTTGGTCGGCAGTGTTGCTCACGTAGCCCTCACCGGTAAAGAAGAGGCTGTTGGGAGATGGACCCTGCCCCTTGATCCAGGGGTGCTTGACATACTCTCCAAAGTGGTGGGGCATCGACACGGTGTCCGGCCGGATGCTTTCGCGATAGCTGGCGGTGACTTTCACTCTGCGTGTGTCCCCGCTGAGCGCGTTGTGCGACTCCACCCAAACCTCGTCGCCATCGTCGATGCGCCTAGCCTTGGCCGTCTTGGGGTTGATTTCCATAAACTGTCTGGGGGCCAGTTCCACCGTTAGCGGCAAGGGAGTGCGGGACTGCTTAAACTCAATCAACTTGTGACTCATGAGATAGAGGTCATATTCCTGCGGCGAGCGCTCCAGAGTCATGGGGCGCCAAACAGGCAAGGGGGTATAGTCCTGCCAGTAGAGCTTGTCGACCCCCATGGCCTGCATTTGCTGCTGATAGCCTAAAAGGGATTCGCCGTATAGGCGATGGGGGTATGCTCCGGCGAAGGGCGGGTCGGTTGCATAGCCATAGTACTTGCGGGCCGAGACAGGCCCCTTAACCTTCACCCCGCTTTTCTCGAAGAAGGCCACGCCGTCTTCGATCCCACTCGCTTGGGCCCAGCGCTCATAGATCTCGCGCACAGTGGGCCGCCTATCCAGCGGAAGCGCATAAGGGTCCTCCAACTTGAGGGCCTTGTTGGCATGATCCAGGTATCCGCCCTCGCCATAGAGGATGCCTGCCTTCTCGCACAGGTCCAGGTAAATGTCGATGTCGCCCTTGCTCTCGAAAAGTGGATTCATGGGAGGAATGCGTAGCGCGGTCGCGTCGACATACTGGTCCGTGGCGCTCAACGGCCCCTCGTACTTCTCGATCGTGGCCGCGGGAAGCACCACATCTGCAAATAGGTCGGCCGTGAGCGAGAGCCACGGATCGATGGCTACCACAAACTTGAATCTCTTGTATGCCTGGATGAAAGCCTCCCGGTCCGGGAAGGAGCCTAGCGGGTTGGTATGGTGAAGAATGAGCACCTCCGGGACATAATCGACACCGTATTTCTCGGGGGTCATCATCACCTTGGCCGCAATACCGGGGAGGGCGCTGTTGATGGGATAGAACTTGCTGTCTTTGAGGTAGAGATTGTAAGGCGGCTCCTTGATCTTGATTTCGTCGAGCTTGGCCCAGTTCTTGTGCGCCTTCCAAGTGAAATCGCACCGCTGCCCGCCGACGGCACCGACGGCTCCCAGCAGCATGCTGATCATGAGCATTGCCCGCAGCGCCTGGAATCCAAGCTCCTGCTGGGCCATGTGATAGGCCATGATGGCCACCGGACGGTAGGGCAGCTGCATGCCATCGATCTCCATGGTGCTGCCGATCATGGCGTTTTCCCCCAGCTCCCGTGCTACCTGGGCCACTTGCTGTTGCGGGACGCCCGTTACCTGCGACACGAAAGCCGGAGTGTACTCAGCCACATGCTCCTTGAAGACCTCAAAGGCTGGCTTGACCTTGACACCCCGTACGGTGAAGGTGCCCTCCAGCGCCGGTGAAATTGCCTCCGTGTCATAGGGAACTGTGCGGCCGAGGGCTTCATCCCACACGAGCGCTTTACCCTGCTCGTCCTCGCCTTCCGGTTCGGCTCGCAGGAATCTCCCGTCTTCTTGGACCAGGAAGGGGGCATTGGTGAATCGCCTGAGATACGACCGGTCCACCGTCCCTCGCTCGATAAGCAGATTGCAGAGGCCCAGGGCCATGGCGAGGTCGGTACCCGGACGGATGGGCAGCCACTCGTCGGCGAAATGTGCCGCACTTCTCAGTCGGGGGTCGATCGACACCATCTTCATGCCACGCTCTTTGGCCTGAACCAATTGCTGTGGCCAAGTCAGCCAACACAACTTGTTCCCGCCAGCATTTGTGACGTTCCAGCCCCAGGAAAGCAGGTAGCGCGTGTGGCGGAAGTCGGGGTGCAGCACGCCGTGCTGCCCGATCGTGTATTCCAGCGCGCGATACCCGGCATCGGAGCAGTACGCTCCATGCCCCATCTTCGTCGCACCCGAGGCCTTCACGAAGGCTTTATCGTAGAGCGCTTTGGCTTTGCTGCGGCCCTTCTGCCAGACAAGCAGCCTGGGATCCCGCTCCCTGACCTCATTGATTTTCACTGCCGCCAGTTCCAGCGCCTCATCCCAGGAAACCTGCCGCCAGGTGCCGGGCACCCCTTTTTCGTTGGTTCGGATCAGAGGCGCCTTTACCCGGTTGGGATCGTAGAGTGCCGTGATCTGACCCGCCCCCTTGGGACACAGCTTGCCCAGATTGCGAGGGTGATCCGGATGGCCTTCGAAACTGACGACCCGCCCGTTGACCGTCCGCGCCATCAAGCCACAATCCTGTTTACCGATCCAGCAGGTCGTGGGGATCCATTTCTCGGAAAGGGCGGCAGCCTCTGAGGAGGCCGGAGCCAGCGTCTCCAGCTCGCCCAATAGGAACGATGCAGCCAGGGCGCCGCCGGCCACACCCGCTGAGCCCTTAAGGAAGCCTCTTCGATTGATGGCCATGAAAGGTTCTCCTATCCTGCGTAGGCGTGTTCGAGACAAGCAAGATGCCGCAAATAGCTTATAAGAGAAAGATTTCACAAACGAGCGGGGAATATCCTAGAGTTACGCGAGCAGTGTGGGGGAAAATCGAGGAGGATGTAGGGGAAAACCTGTCAAAGAGACGCCCGTCTCAGAATCCGGTTGTGGCAATGGTAGTGAAATCCAACTGCACGGTCTCGATTGTTGCCAATGCGAATGCTCAGGAATGCTTGCAGGGAGAACCGGGAGACCTACGGCAGTCGATCATTCCTCCAGTAGTCCAAGGCCAAGGGCATACTTCACCAGCGCCGCTCGACTGCGCAGGCCCAGCTTTTCCATGCCGCGTGATCTGTAGGTTTCGATGGTTTTGACGCTCAGGCTGAGCTGTTCCGCGACCTCTGCATTGGTGTGACCCAGCGATACCAGCCGCAGGACCTCCTGTTCACGATTGCTCAGTTTCTCCCACGCATCGCCCTCGCTCTGGTCTGCGACCTCGCTGGCCGGCACCAATCCATCCAATAGATCGCGGGTCATTGCGGAATGTACATAGACTTCGCCCCGCGAGACCGCCCGGACGGCCGACAGCAATTCGGCATCGGCTGCTTTCTTGAGGATATAGCCGGCCGCCCCTGCTCGCAGTGCCCGCCGCAGATAGGATTCATCGTCGTGCATGGTCAGCACCAGGACTCGACTACCGGGCGACACCTTACCAATCATCTCGAGCGCCTCCAGGCCGCTTAGGCCGGGCATGGTGAGATCGAGCAGCACGACGTCCGGCTTGAGCTGATCGGCCAGGCTGACAGCATTGAGACCGTCATCCGCCTCTCCGATGACCGTGATGTCGCCGGATTGCTCAAGCAGCAGCTTGAGTCCCGAGCGTAATAAGTGGTGGTCGTCGGCCAAAAGGACTGTGATGTCAGGCACCGGGTGCACTCGTCCTAAGAGTTTCAGTCGCGTGCGGTTTATTTTCGGAAGTGCCAAATTCAACGTACAGGCTGGTTCCTTGCCCGGGCCGCGATTCTACGGTAAAGGTTCCACCGAGAAGCTGGATCCGTTCCTGCATCCCGTAGAGGCCAAGTCGCTCTTTGGAGGCCAGCACTCGCTCGGGGTCGAAGCCACAGCCATCATCCTCGATGATTGCCCGAATGGACCCATTGCGCATCTCGAGTAGGACGCTTGCAGAGTTGGCCTCCGCATGGCGGGCGATGTTGGTGAGCCCCTCTTGGATAATGCGGTACAGGGCAATCTCGACGGCTGGGGGAAGCCGCCGGCTGCTCAGGCCACGGATCGCCAGGTCGACCGGAACACGAGTGCGCTGCTCGTATTCGGACACATAGCGCTCAAGGGCAGCCGCCAGTCCAAGGTCGTCCAGGACGCTGGGGCGGAGCTCTCTGGAAAGATTGTGTACGTTGTCGAGCGTTCGGGCGGCGATGCTGCGGAGCTCGGCTGCCTGAGCCTTCACAACTGGTTCCGGGCAGGCCTCCATCAGAGTCCTGAGCCCGAGCATCAGGGAGGTAAGGGCCTGGCCGGTCTCGTCGTGCAGCTCCCGCGCGATTCGCTTCCGCTCGTCCTCCTGCGCCGAGATCACGCTCTCGAGCAGTTGCGCGCGCAGATGATCGCGTTCTGCGCGCTCCAGTTCGGCTTTTCTGAGCTTCGCGATCATCTCGTTGAAGGCTTCGGCCAGCGCCCCGATTTCATCGTCTGCCCATTTCTTAACTCGTTGATTCAAATCGCCGAGGCCGACCGCTTCGGTTGCTCGGACCAGAGAAAGGATCGGCCGCGTCAGGATCCAGGTCAGGAACCCCGCGGCCGCCACCCCGACGATCGAAACCATCAGAGTGGTTGCTAGGAGCTGCGTAGTGACCGTTGCCAACGCCTGCTCAAGCCCCACTTCGGAGAGCCCAACACGAGCGATGCCCGCCCGGCCGTCGAGAACCGGCACGGCGGTGTCCCAGACAACTCCTTCGGTCGTGCGCACCGGAACGGTTTGCTGGGATTCACAGTCCGCACACTCGTTGGCCTCGATCAAACCGCGCGGGAATCCGACTCCGAAGGTGTGTGTGACCAATTGCTGATCGGCATCTAAGATGAAGGCGTAGCGGAGGTCGGCGTGGTTGGCCTGGGTATCTTGAAGCAATCGGTACAAGGCGTAAAGGTCGTTGATTAAGATCGGATCCGAGGCGCGGGACGCGACATCGCGGGCGATGGAAAGACTCTGAGCCTGGAGCTGGACCTGCATGCTACGACGCAACGCGCTGCGAACCTGCAGTGTCACACCGACGCCGAGAAGGAGCATCAAAGGGAGAACGATTCCAAGGATCTTGGTCCGGATGCTTACCGCCCCAGCGACAGCCCAAATTCGGGCAGCCAGCGGTCGAAGGTGCAGCCTCACGGCTGCTCCCTCGGGAAGGCCTGCACCTGACTGGCAAGTTCATGCACCGAATCGTAGGCGCTCGCATCAATCAGCGTGAATTCGTCGATGTCCAGTTCCGCCAGCGCGAGGCGCCCCTGCGGACTCTCGTCCATTTCAAGAAAGATCTTGAGCAACTCAGCACGAAGCTGGGGACGGATCCCAGGGCTTACGACGATTGGAGGGATCCCGAACGGAGGAGAGCGGTGGATCACCCGCACGCGCTCTCCAATCTCCGGGCTGCGAGCGATTGTATAGTCCAGAACCAGGCTGTCCACAGCGGCCGCATCCGCCAGTCCCTCGGCGACGGCTCGTATAGCTTCGTCGTGGCTGTAGGTGAAGAAAGTTCGATCGAAGAAGCCGCTTGGGGTCTCGCCAAGCTCCTGCACCAGGAAAGTCGGATACAGCCGGCCGGAATTCGACATCGGGTCGGTAAATGCAAAAACCGCCCCGCGCAACTGATCCATTGAGGTAACGGGGCTTTCTGATGGGACGATGAGCTCGGAGTAGTAGACGGTCTCGCCGTGCACCCGAGGGGCCACGAGCAACTGCATGTCAAACGAGTCATGCCCTGCGACGTAGGCGCTGCTGCACACAAAAGCTAGATCTACCTCGCCCCGACGGACAAGGTCGTTTATCTCTGCGTAATTCCGCCCTTGGACGAGATCGACCGGGCGCTGCAGCTTCTGGCTCATATACTCGAGCAGCGGTGTATAGCTTTCTAGGGTTGCAGTGGGTGAGATCACATTGGCGATAGCGATGCGTAGCGGGATGATGCCCGTCGGTCGATCGATGGGCATTGGTTGGAGCTCGGAAAGATCAATCTCTGCATCGGAAGAGCGCGATGTACAGGCGATCAAAAAGCTTGCAAGCACCAAGGCTAGAAGCGCGCTACGCGGCATGTCTCAAGCTCCAGCGATAGTGTGACGTTTATCACAATCTGGACAAAGTGTGACTGCTCCTGCCGTCCAGCGACATCTGTCAGTTCTGCGTCCTTCTGTACTCCGTCCGGTCGGGTGTGCCAACCCAGGCTCGGAAGACCGCGGCTGCGCGATTGATACCTGGCGGCCATTGGATTCGGCATCACCAAGTACTGAGGCAACGGAAAGCCCCCAACCCGATCCGATTGGGGCTGAGGTCATAAAAACCGCTGTACCTGGCTGGGGGATTCCCAGAGACACTGGTCCCGGGACGGACTTAGCTGTCCAGCGCCCCGGCCGATATCCAGTCCAGTATGATTTGAACCTTGTCCTCTGGCATCAAGCCGGAAGGAGGCATGATGCCGCCCAGGTTTTGGGCTCCCAGGATTTTCTGGGCCAATAGACTTGCGGCGGGATCGCCTTGAATCACGACGGGGCCATGATCACCGGTGGTCATCACATCGTCATATGTTGCGGCGCTCCAGCCTCCGGCTGCTCCATGGCAGATTGCGCACTCGTCCGCCAAGATTGGCAGCACGTCCCCTGAGAAACCGGGAGCAGGTTCAGCGCCTGAGAATCCGGAACGCATGTAGCTGAGCAAGTCATTCACATCCTGGCCAGTCAGTATCGAATGAAACGATGGCATCTCGCGACCCCCGTTCTGTATCTGGGAGGCGATGATCTCATCATTGCGACCATCAAGGAATTCGGCGGAGTTCAGGAGGAAGCCGGCGGTCTTGCGATCTCCCCTCAAACCGTGACATCCAGAGCAGAATTGAGCAAAAAGCTGTTCCCCGTGAGCCGCCTTCCCCAGACTGGCGCTAGCCCCGGCCTCGACTGTACCCGCACCTACCGTCGAGGGAGCGGTCGCTTCCCAGGCTCGGATGAAGTCAACCAGCTCAGAGATTTGCTCCGGGGTCAGCAGGCCGAGATCCCCCCAGGACAGCATACTGGTGCCCAGCGTGCCACGCGCGATCCATTGCTCGATAGCCGGGTCATCATTGGCTGCCAGGAACTCCCTCGAATTGAGGGGCGGTCCAATCCCGCCGTCGCCGTCCGGACCGTGGCAGCGAGCACATACTCTCGCAAACACCTCTTCTCCACTTAGCACGATGGGCGTCGCGGCGGGCTCAGGGCCTGCGTGCCAGGTCCGCATCAAGGCCAGCAAATCGCTGATGTCATCCGTGGTCAATACGGCATGGAACGGGGGCATTGCTGAGCTGCCGCCGCGGATTTGACGGGTGAGAGTGACATCATCCAGGCTGCCAACCGCATCTCGCAGAATGAAGGCTTCTCCGACTGCGGCTTCACCCGTGAAGCCGTGGCAGCCGCTGCAAAACTGTGCAAAGAGGGCTTCACCCTGCTCAGGCTCGCCTGCGGCGGAGCTTGGCGAATCGGGTGCCAAGATGCCCGGTGATTCAGGAGCGGTCGGTTCCCAGCCGCGGATCATCGCCACCATTTCGTCGATTTGGCGATTCGTGAGAAGGCCGAGGTCTCCCCAGGCCAGCATCTCTGTCTGGCCCCGACCCCGCATGACCGCCTCCCGTAGCTCTTCATCCGACACGTTCTGCAAGTAGCCCTTTGTGTTGAGGGCGGGACCAAAGCGCCCCTCGCCGTTCTCGCCATGGCAGCGGGCACACAGGCGCAAATAGAGTTCCGCCCCGCCAAGTTCCGCGCTGGCCGGCGCGGTGTGACAGCTCTGGCACGTCAGGCTATTGAGCCCGCGATGCGCGTCCGGGATACGAGGCGCGCCACTTACGCCCTGTTTGTGGCACATCAAACAGTCGCTGCGACCTATCAGGTCGTGAGGGATTTGAGGAATATGCTCAACAGATGCCAATGCATCGCCGCCGAACCTCAGGCTTATGCGCGAGGCGGCCGCCAATGTTGGGTCGACCGGAGGGGGCTCAAGAGCAGCGGCCGGGATGGCCTCCAAATCCGGCAGCCGCGGTTCACCAAGGCAGGCGGTGAGTATCCATGCGGTAATGAGGAGCACGAGCATCGACACAACTTTGCGGGTAATCATGCCGCTCTGGCCTTGAGATAGGTCCATATGCCTGCAAGCGATCCTGCTAAGGCAGCAATCCCCAAACCCCACAACCAGGGAGAGCCGTCTGAGTCTTCGGCCGCGGACAATGAGCTGCCGCCCCGACCATTCGGCCCACCCACCTGCACAACGACCTTCGTGGGAATGGGCGGCGATGTGGGAGCCGGGACACGAGTCGCGTCAGACGGTGGACTCTCGCGACCCAGGACGGTGGCTGCCCACTCCGGTGTCTTGTCCGCATGGCACAGGTTGCACGCATTGGGCATCCGGTCTTGTCCTCCATATGCAATGCTGAGCGCAGGATCGGGCGGTCTGAAAGTGTGGCTGCGAATTTGGAAATCCGTCGGCACGAGCTTTGAGACCTGCGGCATATGACAATCGGTGCATTGGATCCGATCCACAGCCGTTGCCATGAATGGAATGTGCTCGGCGAGATTCCTGTTGCCCTCGTGGCAAACCAGGCAGCGGTCGTTTCCCACCATGCGCGTCTGGTGATCCGTCTCACCGAGGCTGTGTGAAGTGTGACAGAAGATGCAGCTTACGCTGTCCTTGTGTGCACCCTGACGCCAGTCCTGAAACTGCATATGGTGGCGCTTGGCGGTGCCGTCTGGCCAGTAATCCGCAGTGTCTGTGGAGAAGGCGAAGGTCTCACTGAGTTCGGCCGGGCCGCCGGGATGGTAGCCGACCGGAAACGGAAATTCTCCAGTGGAGTCTTCGCCCCTGCTGTGGCACTGTGCGCAGACCTCGACCTGGCTCTGAAACTGCAGTTCGGCGGGATTGATGATTTTCCCCCGGTTGCCGGTCGACGCGACGTGGTCCGCGCCCGGACCGTGGCAAGCCTCGCAGCCTACCCCCGGCTCGATCCATGTTTGGGTCTCGGGATCGTAGCCGGTGGTGTGACAGCCAGCGCAGTACTGCGCATAGGGACGTTCACGCCAGCTATCCGGCTCATACGGGACCCATTGCCCAGTGGTGACGTTCCACTCTGTCGGCAGTACGAAGAGTTCGCCGTCTATCTCGGTCAAATAGCGCTGCTTATGCTGCCCGCCGAGAACCCACTTGACCTCATCGAGCGTAAAGGTGAGATCCGGATCCTGGCTGGCAAAGTCGCCAAGGACAATCGACTCGTCTGCCGGGCGTAGGATATTTGCGTGCCATGTTTCGCTCAGGCTACCGTAGGTGTTGGCGTGACACCGAGCGCAGGTGGCCGAGCCCACGTAGCCAGTTGCAGATTCAAAGGGGGTAGGCGAAGCCTCCCCTCCGGCGGCCTTGGCGGCAAAAAGGGCCAGCACGACTCCCAAAAGGGCTAATGCGAGGAGCGGGTATTTCCTAGGCACGTGCATTCACCTGCCCCAACTCGACCGAAAGGGCCGCGTCGTTCCCACGTGCGGCTTTACATGGCAGACACAGGGCCAGCGAACGCCGGACCGCTTCGTCCCCACCCAATCTCTCGGCCAACCGATCCAACCACGGCGCGGCGATATGTGGGCGCATACAACTGGGACACGAGACTCGCGGTGCAGCTGCAAGGATGCTTGCGCCTACCGAAGTGGGTGCGAGCTGAGGTCTGCCTCGATGTATGGTGATGGCGTCTTCGGGGCACAGCCGCTGACAAGCGCGGCAACCATTGCAACGATCCGGCTCGAATCTCAGGCTGAGGGTCGTCGAAGACTGCTCGACTGCCAGAGCGCTCTGCTGGCAGTTGTCCGTGCAAAGGGTACAAAGCGTACACTGCGCGCTGACGCTCAATCGTATGTTGGGATAGCGTCTAGGGCGGGGACCCGCCGCAGGGTGGGGTCCTTCAAATCGCGTCCATGGAGCGCGGGTGCCTGCCTCCCTGGGCGCTTTCCCATGAGTGTCTGCTGAAAGGCGGGCTAGATCCTGTTCGACCAGGGTCTTGGCCGCCTGGGCCGCCTGCCGGTAGAACGGAGAACCGTCGCTTTGGTCGAGTCTCTGGCAGAAACTTGGCAGCCAGCGAGCGAGGTGGTGCTGAAGGAAATCGCGCTGGCGCTGGCGCCAGAGTTCTCGTTGTGGAGTCTCACTCGCTTCTTTCATGGTTAGGTGAGCCATGAAAGCCAATTCGAGTGAGATATGGTCGGGCAGCTCGGGGTATTCATCGCCAACCTGAAGGCCGGCCTCAGCGTAACAACGCGACACGCGTTCTGTCGATTCGCCCGCCAGCCGGCTCTCTAAGTAGACAGATTCATAGGGATTCGCAATCGCTCGACCAGGCCCTAGAAACAGCCGCGTGAATTCCAGAATCCGGTCGTCCGGTGTTGCGTCCATGGGAGCCCGAAAGGCCTGCGCCAACTCTAGGTAGCGCTTCGAGTGAGCAGCGGCCGGCGATTCCATCTCAATCCGCGGCAGCCTCAGCGGTGTGCGTAGGAGAAGCCTGCCGGGCGGCGATTTCCTCGCCTTCGCGCACTTCCCATATCGAAATGATCGGGAAGACTTTAGAGAAAAGGATGTAAAGCAGTGCGAATACCGCGATGCTGCCAACCAGGATCGACCACTCCACCCAGGTGGGTGCGTACGATGCATCTGGAGTGGGCAGTCGCGGTCGTGTAAGCGTTGGCACAACGATGCTGAACCTTTCAAGCCACATGCCCACGTTGACAAGGATGGAGACGATAACGGTGCCAGCAATCGTGCGAGTCCGTCGGTTGCTAAGTACTATGAACGGCACGATAAAGTTGAACACCCACATGGCCCAGAATATTGGTGAGAATTCCTCGGTGAGTTTCGCAAACAGAACGCGCATCCCTGCGGGTTCATTGCCGTAGAACTCGGTCAGATACTCGGAAAATGTGAAATAGGCCCAAAGAAAGGAGAAGATCAACAGCAGCAAGCCGAGGTTGCTGAAGTGCATTGGCGTGATATAGGCGTGCAATCGGTAGGCACGGCGCACGAGCGCCATCACGATGATCAGCGTAGCGATGCCCGAGAAGATGGCCCCTATGACGAAATACGGACCGAATATGGTGCTGTGCCACATGGGCTGCACGGTCATGGCGAAGACCCACGAGACAACGGTGTGAACCGACACCGCGATTGGAATGATGAGCACGGCCATGATGCTGATGAGCCGCTCGAGGCGATGTTTCTGCTTCTGTGTCCCCGTCCATCCCAACGACAATTTGGCGTACAGCCAGTGTCGCCAAGCGGAGAGGCCGGGACGATCGCGAAGGATGGCGAGGTCGGGAATGAGGGGAAGGAAGAGATAGGTGAGGCTGGCGGTGAGGTAGATCGTGACGCTCGTCACATCCCACACCAGAGGCGATTCGAAGCGGGCATACCGGAGTATGTTCAGCAATCGATCGGGGCGGCCCATATCGATCATGATGCTGCCGGTACCAAGGATGAGCGCGAAGACGGTGATTGCCTCCGCCATTCGAGTGATCGGCCGGCGCCACTCAGCGCCGAACACGCGTAGGATGGCCGAAACGAGAGTACCGGCGTGACTGATGCCGATGAAGAATACGAAGTTCGTGATGTACATGCCCCAGTAGACAGGTCTGTTTAATCCCGTCACTTTGAGGCCCAACACCAGTTGACGTCCGAGCGCGAGCATAGCTACTGCCAGGATTGGCACGAGAATGGCAAGAGCCCGGTAGAACCCGCGCCCCGTCTCCTCAATTGGCTCGAATAGGACAGCTTCGCGGTCCTCCACGCTACGCTCCTTCTCGCAAGTAGTAAACCTTCGGCTCAGTGCCCAAATCCTCGAGCAGGCGAAAGGCGCGTGGGCTGCGCGCCAATTTAGAGACCACGCTGTCGGGGTCATCCAGGTCGCCGAAGGTGCGCGCATTGGCAGGACAAGCCTGGTTGCATGCCGGCACAGGAAGGCGGTGATTACAGAACGTGCACTTCTCCACGATTCCCTTGGGCCGGATCGGGACATCCGGATTGAGATAACGCTGCATACCTTCGGGGAAATCGGGTGCACCCCAGTTGAAATAGCGCGCGGCGTAGGGGCAGGCCACCATGCAGTAGCGACACCCGATGCAGCGCTCATAGCGTTGAAGCACAAGCCCCTCATCACTTAAGTAGGTCGCTCCTACCGGACAGACACGCACGCAAGGTGGATTCTCACAGTGCATGCAGGGGCGAGGGATGAAACTGCCACGCACGTTGGGATACTCGCCTTCCACCTCGGAGAGCACTTCGTGCCAGAAGATGGCTCGCCCCATTTCGGACTCTTCGGGTCCGGAAAATGGAACGTTGTTCTCCGCGCGACAGGCAGCCGTACAGGCCTGGCATGCCGCGCAGCGATCGAGATCGATCACCATCCCCCAGCGGGGCATTTTCCCTCCTGAAAACTACTTTGGTTTGTTGCCAGGAAATGCTTCACGCCTTGTACACCTTGACGCGCGTCGCAGACCAGGCTGCGATGCCCGTCAGGCTGTCGCTCTCGCTGCCTATGAGCCAGTTGGGATTTTCCCCCCGGCCCTCGGCCCAGCGTCCGTATGCGCGGTGGCCTTGCTCAAATGGAATGTTGACCGTGTCTGGCCGGGCGCCGGGATAGAGAACGGCATGCAGTTTGATCCGCTCATTGAGCGGCGATTCGATCCATACCCAGTCGTCTTCCGCAATGCCCAGCCGTTCTGCAGTCTGAGGGTTGATTTCGACCCACACCTTCCATCGCTGCTTGACGTGCTGCCCGAGCATTTCCTGAAGCCAGGGCGAATTCGCGCCACGCCCCTCGGCATGCGTCATGAGCTTATAGGTATTGAGATAGAAGGGGTATTCGGCCTCATCCCCCACAAAACGAGGTGGTTCGAAGTGGGGCATGAAGACTGCATCCCCACGGGCAGAGATGCCGAGTTCGTCCAGCCAATCATCCCAACCTCGCTCCCCCTGCAGTTGAATGAGCCGGGATTCGAGCGCCTGCGAGTAGAATTCGAATTTCCCGGAAGGCGTGCCGAAAACTCGGCCCCACTGACCGAACGAGTAGGGCGCATCGTGCCAGACACTTTCACTCGTCAGCTCGTTCCAGAAGTGGCCGAAATCAGAGGTCCGAATTGAGCCGCGCTGCGAAGCCCAAAGCCCGCTGAGCCGATATTGGATGATTTCTGAGAAGTCCTTCCAGGGGAAAGCCGCCTCCATAGGGCCCCCCATGGCATGGGCGATCTGAATGAGCACGTTGCCTGTGTCTCGAGTATCGAACAAGGGCTTGACGACCGGCTGGCGCAAACCGAGCACCGCATAGCCGGTGCTCGGTTCGATCTCGTCATCTTGCAGTCGCTCGAGGAAGGTGTGATCAGGCAGGATCAGATCTGCCAAGGCGCTGCTGTCGTCCAGGAAGGGTGAAAATGAAACAATAAAGGGGACTTTTACAATCGCCTCATACAGACGGCCGACATCGGGGGACGAGAATAGGGGGTTGGTGTAGTAAAGAAACAGCGCAGTGAGTGGGTAGGGATCGCTATCCAGAATGCTCTGCGCCAGTCGCTGATAAACGCTGCCAGCGAAGGGGAAATGGGAAGAGCCGGCGGCATCAATACGTGGCACATTGCGCCTGGCCTCGGCGGTCGGATCGGAAGGCAGCTCAGGCCACTTGGCGTAGGGTGGCCGGTTTTGAATCATCACTCCGCCAGGAATTTCTATGCTGCCCACAAGCGCGTTCAGCGACTGGATCGCCATCCAGTTGGATAGACCGTTGCTGTGGATGGATACGCCACGTCCACCGGCGGCGATCGCGGGCTGGGTCCCCGCAAATTCGCGTGCCAGCCGCACGATGGTCTCGGCCGGAACCTCGGTGAGGGCCTCCACCTGAACCGGATGATAATTGTGCAAGACGTGGGAACGGAATCCGGTGTGAGAGACCCCGCTCGAATCGCTCCAGTCTTCGAAACCGAAGGTATGCTTGCGGACAAAGTCTGCATCATAGAGCCCCTCGGCGATGATGACGTTCGCGAGCCCCAGCGCGAGGGCACCGTCGGTGCCGGGTCGAATTGGGATCCATTCATCGGCTTTGGCGGCCGTGATCGAGAAGCGTGTGTCGATCTGAACAAACTTGGCGCGATGGTTGGGTCGGTCCCTGCGCATATGACCGAAGGCGCGGATCTGGCGAACGGTGGGACGGCTTGCTTCGAGGAAGGCGCGCCCAAAACTGAGCACAAAGTCGCAGTTCTCCCAGTCATAAGCTAATTGAGTTCGGTGTCCAAAGGTGAGTTCGTTGGCGATTCGTTCGCCATCCACGCTTAAGCTGTCATGCTGGATGTGATTAGGCGAGCCGTATGCAGCAAGGAAACGCTCGATCACGCCCGCCATCTGGCCGCGCACTCGCCCGGATACAAAAGCAAGGGTCGGGGCGCCAAGCTTCTGTCTAGTGGTAGCTAATCGATCGGCGACAAAGCTGATCGCCTCATCCCAGCCAATCGGCTGCCACTCTCCAGCGCCCCGCTCACCTACCCGGCGCATGGGCCCGCGAATCCGGTCGGGATCATAGAGCACCTGTAAGGAAGCGTTGGCTTTGGGGCAAACCTTGCCGGTATTGACTGGATGGAGCGGATTCCCCTCCACCTTCACCGCCCGTCCATTGACCGTCCGTACCAATATTCCGCATCCACCGGGGCACATCAAGCAGATGGTTGGGAGCCACTGCTCCGTGTAGCGAGGGCGCTCCTGTGGAGGGGCAGTCTCAAAGAATGGCTTGGCTAACTTGGCGCCAATCGCGGTCGCCCCGCTGCCGGCGGCAGTGAGTTTGAGGAAATCACGTCGAGGAAGCTTCATAAACGGGAGTTCGCCTCCCTAAGATTATTGCTATGGCGGGCCAGGTCCATCACCCGGCCCGCCATCCTGTTTGCTACGAGTCAGTCGTCTGACTCTCCTATATTCGCGGACTGTGGCCACGTCGAACTCTCTGCCATGGTCATGGCATACTGCACAAGTTCGGAAGCCACGATACCGTCCCCATGGGCCTACGGCACTTTACGGCGCCTCGGTGGGCAGCGTCTGAGCGAACGTCAGCACGTCGATCACGTCCTGCATGCTCCAGCCGCCGTCGATGGCGGATGGCATGCTGGTCCCTGGCTGGCCGGCGCGTACCTTGTGAATAAATTCCCAAGGGTTGTCAAGCGCGAGGGTGCCCACATACTCGGGATCATCCGCACCACCGAAGTTGATTAGGCGCCCGTCGTCGCCGTGGCAGGCGGCGCAGCTGCCTTCGTAGATCTCCTCGCCCTCCTCGGCATCGCCGTCGAGGGGAGCCTTGGCCTCGTAGTCGATGTAGTCGGTCAAGTCGACCAGGCCCTGATTGATGAAGACCGCCAGGTCCTGTATGGCCTGCTCGCCCATGGCAGAGTAGTTGTGATCAGGGTCGACCGCACCGCTGATCATGGCCACCAAATCGTCGATCGATTTGTCCTGGGCGCTCAGTATGCCGGGGAAGCCGGTGAAGTGTGAACCGGACCCGTAGGCGCCTTCCGCGCCCTGATAGTCCCAGCCATGGCATTCCTTACACCGCCAGGTGGCGGTGTCGGTGCGGGTGTTGGTATCCTGCCGGGCCCAGAGCGGATTGTCGCCGCTGGGCTCATCCACGCCAGCTTCCTTCCACCACTTGTCATACAGCCGGCCGCCGCTTGAAGCAGCAGTTGGCTCAGGCGGACCAGGCGGTAAGGTCTGGGCGTAGGCCAGCACGTTCATGACGTCTTCGATGCTCCAGCCGCTGTCGATGGCGGAGGGCATGGCGGTGCCTGGCTGGCCGGCGCGCACCTTGTGAACGAATTCCCACGGGTTGTCAAGCGCGATGGTGCCCACGAACTCGGGGTCATCTGAGCCGCCGAAGTTCAGCTTGCGGCCATCCGCACCGTGGCATTCGCTGCAAGTGCTATCGAATAGCTCATCGCCCGCCTCGGCGTCGGCGGCAAGGGGAGCCTTGGCCTCGTAGTCGATGTAGTCGGTCAAGTCGACCAGGCCCTGCTTGATGAAGACTGCCAGGTCCTGTATGGCCTGCTCGCCCATGGCGGAGTAGTTGTGATCAGGGTCGACCGCGCCGCTGATCTGGGCCGCCAAATCGTCGATCGATTTGTCCTGGGCGCTCAGTATGCCGGGGAAGCCGGTGAAGTGTGAACCGGACCCGTAGGCGCCTTCCGCGCCCTGATAGTCCCAGCCATGGCATTCCTTACACCGCCAGGTGGCGGTGTCGGTGCGGGTGTTGGTATCCTGCCGGGCCCAGAGCGGATTGTCGCCGCTGGGCTCGGCAACCCCGGCTGCCTTCCACCATTTGTCATAGAGCAGACCTCCCCCCGAAACCGAACCACTGATCTCGACTTCCGGGGGTGGAGCGGGAGCTTCGGTCGGCGGAGGCGCCGAGGTTGGCTCTGCTTCCGGGCTCGCCGCTCCGCCGCAGGCTGCCAGGAGCAAGGCGAACAAGAGCAGCAAGCCGTATCCGATTATCTTCCATCTCTTCATAAGCGTTCTCCTTTCTAGTAAAGTGTTCTCATCGAACCGGTAAGTCACGTAGTTACCGCCGACCCAGTTCCCATTCCACCTCCTTTTACAGCGCCCCCACCAAGCTATCATTCGCACAGTCGAGCTATGGGCCCAGCGAGATCGGGTAGGTATGCGCCTGCCACAACTCATCTTCGCCGAGTGATGCAGGGTCAGACAGATCTGTGGTGCAAGTGAGTTTAGGATCGGGTTCGGATTTACCCCCTTTCTATGTCTGGTCGCGGACCGTGAAACAACCGCGGGCCATCTCACGGGCACTACGGCCCCACGGATGCCAGAAAGGTGATCAACTGCCAGCGAGCCTCAGGGGACAGCAAATCGCCGAAGGCCGGCATCGAGCCTTCACCCTCGGTCAGCGCACAGAAGTGACCCGCCGGATCGGCGAGCAGCTCTTCATTGGCTTCGGCCGAGGTGAAGTCGGGTGTTCCGGGCAGGCCGCCGCTGGCGTCGGCACCGTGACACGCTGCACACTGTCCCTCAAACAGCGCTTGCCCGGCCTGAAGGGCATCCTGGTCGCCCCAATTGAAGGGGTTGGCCTGATCCTCGGCGCAGTCAGTGACCGCCAGCGTGGCATGGACCTCGGCCGTTGACTCAGCGGTCCCTTCGTCAGGCAGCGATGGGTCGTAGCTGAAGCTGCGGATATAGTCGATAAGCGCCCAGCGCTCATCCTGCGAGAGTAGGGCCTGCCAGGCCGGCATGGACCCCCGCCCCTGGGTCACGGTCAGATACATATCGCGCGGGGCGAGGTTGTCCATCTGTCGCAGATCTGTGAAATTGGCAGATCCCAGCAGCTCTCCGGAACCGTCTTCACCGTGGCAGGAGGCGCAGTCCGACTCGAACAGGCCCTGGCCCTCCTCCAAGATTTCAGCGGTCGTCGACAAGCGCCACACATAAAAGACAACATCCCACCGCTCGTCCGAGCTGAGCACATCTCGATAAGACGGCATTTCTCCCCGCCCCTCGGTTACCGCGGCGTAGAAATCAACCGGCGCTTCTCCCCGCATGTAGTCGAGATCACGAAAATTGCGTGAACCGGTTACGCTGCCAGTTCCGTCTTCCCCATGGCACTGAGCGCAGCGAGTGGCGAAGATCTCTTGGCCCACTGTGGCGGAAGGTGGCCGGGCAGGGTAGCTTAGAACCGCAAAAGCGGGCTGTTCGGTTGGCTCGATTGCACTCGGGATTCCAGTGGCAGGGGCCAGTGTTGGAATCGGAGTCGGCACTTCGAGTTGCTGCCTCGGTGGACCGCAACTGGCCAATCCAGCGAGCAGTACAACGAACAGAGCCAGGGAAAAACTCCGATGTCGTCCGGGCATGAGAGCTAGCTCCTATCCATCAGTTTCCGGGAAGGTGCGAATGTAGTTGATGACGTCCCAACGTTCCTGGACCGTCAGGTTTTCGGCCAATGCAGGCATTTGGCCGAATCCGTTTTGAATCACGAGGTAGACCGAGCCGTCGAATTCAGCTGCAGTCTTCGCTCCCACAAGATCCTCAGGAGTACGGGCGAAGTAACTTGCCAGAGGGCCATCTCCGCGACCCGTATCGCCGTGACAAAGTTCGCACTGCATCGAGTAGAGGATGCGCCCACGTTGGACTGATACCTCGTCCACCGGGACGGGATTGACAGGTAATTCCTCCGGGATCACCGCCTGGCCCTGAAGTGGTACCGCGTCCTCCGGAGCGGCCCGGCGAGGTCCCTCCTGGTAACCGATCGCCGGAGAGAAGACCATATTGGACGGGAAGGGTATGCGGATAACCTGGTAGGTGAACAACAAACCGACGATGAATGGTAAGAGAAGCAATGCAATGATGATCAGGCCCCGACGTGCCCTTAGGCTCACAGCGGTTTCAGCTCCGGTCGACGAATATGATGCGCTCCGTGCTCTTCCAGCAACTGGCGCACGTTGTGCTCAATTGCAGCGGGAAATTCCACCAGCACCGCCAGGGAACCGTCGGTTGCCGATTTGTCATAGTACTTAGGGCCAAATTCGGGGAAGCCCATTTCCCAGAGAACGCCCAGGAACGTGGAGATGATAGTAGCCATCATGGTGAAGACGAAAATGATGACGGCAACTGGAGGGAACCCAGCCGTGGGGCGACCCCCGATGTTCAATGGATAGAGATTTGGTGTGATGACTGCGAAGAAAAAACCGACCATCATCCCTCCCAGCGCGCCCGCCAGCACGATGTATGGAAGCCGCAACCACTCGACATGTCGTCCCAAAGCACGCTCCGGATAAGGCACTCCCGACATGACCACGATCTGATCGTCTGCTACGCCTGCTTCATGGAGCGCGTCGATGGCTTCCGCGGTATGTGCCGCCTCATCGAAGATGGCCATCAGCCTAGCTGCCTCGGACATATTGTTCCCTATTCGATCTCCGCCGCCGTGGGCACCAGCAATCGGCCGATGCGCCGCAGGCTGTAGCGGAGACGACCCTCCTTGATCTCCCAAACGGGCACATAAGGTACGACGCGAGAGAACAAGGTGTAGAGGAGTATGAAACCGGCAAACGTCATGGCCACGATGCTGATCTCGACCCAGGTGGGTTTGTAGGTTCCCCAATTGAAGGGCAAGTAGTTTCGCTGCAGGTTGCCTACAACGATCAGCACACGCTCGGTGTACATCCCGACGTTGACCGCCAATGTAACGATCAGCAGCAGCAAAGGATTTGTTCGCACCCGCTTGAAAGCCAGGAAAAACACCGGGAGCACATTGAACGTCATTTGCAGCCAAAATAGCGGAGCCAGGTTGCCGAAGACTTCATCGTTGAGGATCTCGATGATCACCGGGTCGTTCCCGTACCATTCGACGATGACTCCGCTGAACCAGAAGTAGATCCAGCCCAGTCCGGCCACCATCACCATCTTTCCGAGTGGGTCAAAGTGTTCGGCGCGCAGAAACTCCTTCAGGTGCATGGTCTTGCGCACGACAATCAGAATGGTAGCCAAGGCGGCGAGTCCTGAGTAAACCGCTCCGATGACGAAATAGGGCGCAAAGATCGTGCTGTGCCAGCGTGGCTGAATGGTCACCGCGAAGTCCCAGGACACGATCGAGTGCACCGAGAGAAACACGGGAATGATGACCACAGAAAAGATGCCTAATGCACGATGAAGCTTGTGCCACTCCGCTTCTGTGCCTCGCCAGCCAAGCCCCATTGTCCGATATAGCCAGTAGCGCCATCCGCTCGTGTGGTCGCGTGCCATCGCCATGTCGGGGATCAAAGCCAGGTAGAGGTAGAGCATAGAGCCGATCAGGTAGGTGAAGATGGCGACAAGATCCCACATCAGAGGGGACTGAAAGTTGGGCCACAAGAGGCGGTTGTTTGGGTAGGGGATCATCCAGTAGAATTTCCAGACTCGCCCCAGGTGGATGAGTGGGTACAGCGCGGCCATCATCAGGGCGAAGGCGGTCATGGCTTCGGCCCCGCGCGTAATCGGTCGCCGCCAATCGGCCTTTAGCAGGCGAAGCACGGCGGAGATCATCGTCCCGGCATGGCTGATGCCTACCCAGAACACGAAGGTCGCGATGTACAATCCCCAGTACACGGGCCGGTTGATGCCCGCCGCACCCATGCCCCAGTAGATCTGGTAGCCCCAGGCATAGAGCCCCCAGGCCACGATGGCGCCCAGGACGGCGACTAGTATCCAGAAGCCCCGGCCGGTCTGGAACATCGGGCGCAGCACAGCCTCGTTGATCTCCTGATCGCTGCGCTGCTCCAGCAGCAAGCGCCCCTGGAATTGTGCGCTCAATTCTGGCCCTCCCGGAGGTTGGTCCGGGCCCGCCTCTCGCGAACCCAGCTCAGACATTCGTCTCCCCTCCTTTGAGGTAGATCACTCCGGGCTTAGTCCCCAAGAATTCAAGAAGACGGAAGGCTCGGCGGCTAAGCGCTAGCTGGCTCACTCGGCTGTCCGGGTCGTTGAGATCCCCGAAGACCAGCGCAGAGGGGGGGCAGCTCTGGACGCATGCCGGCTGAATCTCGCCGTCTTGCACTTCTCGGCCCTCGCCGGTCGCGTCGAGCTCCACCCTCCGGATGCGTTGAATGCAGAAAGTGCATTTCTCGATGATGCCTCGAAATCGAACAGTTACGTCGGGATTGAGCTGTTCTTGCAGCGGTTCGGGGAAGTCAGGCTCGAACCAATTGAAGGACCGGACCTTGTAGGGACAGTTATTGGCACAGAAGCGAACGCCGATGCAGCGGTTATAGACCTGAGCGTTAAGACCTTCCGCAGTGTGGTAGGTGGCAAACACAGGGCAGACAGGTTCACACGGGGCCTCTGTGCACTGCTGACAGAGCAGCGGCATGAAGCGCGCCCTGACATTCGGGTACTCGCCCTCCCAGTAGCGCTCGACGCGAATCCAATGCATCGAGCGGCCGCGGGCCGCCTCATCTTCTCCCACTGCCGGCACGTTGTTCTCGGCGTGACAGGCCACCACACAGGCCTCGCAACCGGTGCACCGATCGAGATCGACAACCATGCCCCAGCGTGGCCCGTCGTGCTGAGCACCCGTTTCAGCGTAAGGATTCGCGCCCTTCGCCATCCAAGCTCTCCAGTCTGGCCAATTTCGCCTTTCGTCCTACGGGTTCCAGCAGAACACGGGTAGAGCCCCAATGCACCGATCCGGTCGAGGGGGCGATCAAATCCATCACATTGGCCCCCCTCTCCTGCGCGTATCGCCCATAGTCCTGGTGCCCCTGTCCGGTCGGTATCGCCACCACATCCGGCCGGATCCCTGGGAAGACCACTACCGGCGCGGTGAGCTGGCCAGCGGTCGAGATAACCCGCACTAAGTCGTTATTGGCTAAGCCAAGTCGCGCGGCCGTTTCAGGATTCAGCTCCACCCAGGTTCCCCACCGAGCAGTGGTCATTGGGTCGGCCGTCTCTTGCAGCCATGGCTGATTGGCACCTCGACCGTCGCTGAGCAGAATCGTCTCATAAGGCATCAAATGGAAGGGGAACTCTCCCGGATCCCCATCGAACTCCGGAAGCGGCACTTCCAGTGGCTGCGCCAAGTCTCTCGAAATCTCAGGCTCCTGGCGGATGGGGTTTTCTGACCACCAGCCTCCGTTCTGGCGCCAGCGACTCCAAAAACCTGCCTGGGTACGAGCGTTAAAAATGCCGATGCTTGAGCCGGAAAGCTGGGCGGCCTTCTCTTCAAGGAAGGCAGCCTCATCCCTCCATGGGAGTGCCGCGGCCACATCGCCCCCAAGGCGGTCGGCCAGAGCCAGGATCACATCCGCAGTTGATTGCGTGTCATAGAGCGGATTCGTCACGGGCTGCTGGCCGCTCACCACCGGGCGATCAGCACCGGGAGAAACCACCTGATATCCCCACCCTTCAAGGTAGGTATGATCGGGCAGGGTCAGATCAGCCTGAACGGCCGTTTCGTCGACAAACGGACTAAATGAGACAACCGTCGGGACCTTCGCCAAAGCCTCCTGGAAGCCGCTCCAGCCGGGGAGATCGTAGACAGGGTTGGAGCTGTGGATGAGCATAAGCTCCACTTCGCCGGCCTGCATGCGCTCGATAAGGTTTTCGACCTCGGAAAAGGTCGATACCGGCACTGGTAAGGAAAACGGCTCCGCCGGCACCTCTTGGGGCAGGAACACGCCTCCCTCACGGCCGAGGCGGTGCATGATGACGTTGAGCGCCATGACCGCGTCGCTGGCCGCCCGGCCATTTGGCAAGCTGCCAAGATAGCCCCCCGGGATCGCTACCGACCGGTCTACATCAGTGAAGATCCTAGCCAGTCGTAGCAGCTCTTCGGCTGGTACGCCGCTCGCCTCGGCTACGTCCCCTACCCCCACGTTGCGGTACATCAGGGAGTGTTCACGGTGGCTGCCGGCTCTCCCAAGGTTTTCCTCGACGATGATGCGTCCTATGCCAAGCGCGATCAAACCCTCGGATCCTGGCTCGACCGGCATCCATTCATCGGCTGAGGCGGCAGTGGCGGACAGGCGTGGCTCAAATTGCATAAGGAAACCTCGGCCACCTATCCGACCTTGACGCATATCTCCGTAGTCACGACTTTGCGCAACCGGCGACATCCAGGTTTCCAGGAAATTCGCTCCGAACGAGAAGATGACCTGCGCTCTGGCGATGTCATAAATAGGCAGCCGGTGTGCGCCGAACCAGCGGGCGGCCAGGTCGACGGATGCGGCGCGACCTTCCAGCGCCGTGTGCAGATCGAAAAGCACTGGGGGTGCTCCACCCAATGTTTCCAGCAACCGTGATACCAGGGCATACAGGTGGTCGGGCATCAGCCCCCCCATGAAACTCACCGCCCCTGGACCACTGAGACTCTCGAATTTCGAAATCAATTGATCAAGCGCTTCGTTCCAGGCAATCGGCTCAAACACGCGAGAGCCTCGCCCACCGTTCTGGCGCACCGCATTCCTCAACCTATCCGGGTTGTAGAGCACTTGAAGTCCCGCCTGACCGCGCGCGCACAATTTCCCTCGATTCAGTGGATGGGTGGGGTTACCCTCGATCTTTCTAGGTCGTCCGTTGATCACTCGCACGATAATTCCGCATCCGGCAGGACATTGGCGGCAAGTGCTGGCGAACCAGGTCGCGCGGCCGGGTAGTTCCGACTCGGGTGGGCGCACAAAAGGTTCCAAGGCGACGCGGCGAGCGGTCGGGGAGAGACCGACGACGGCTGCGCCTGCGCCGGCTGTGACCTTCAGGAAATTTCGACGTGAGATCCGTTTGGCGGTCAATTCAGCCTCTTTATTTATGGCATGCCATACAATCAGCAAGCCTGGCGATCTTCTCCTCTGGCTGTTTGTAATGACAGCTAAGGCACCACCCCATGTCCATGCGCACGGTCGGCAGCGCAACAGACATCTGCCCGACCTCTCCGTGGCAGGTCTCGCAGCTCACGCCGGCAAGCACATGCGGCTGGTGGCTAAAGAAAACGTAATCTGGCATCTCAACGACCCGTAGCCAGGGTATCGGTTCCTGCCGCTCCCAGTAACCGAGCACGGTTTGCACTTCACTCCGATCGGTGGCGATGACCTGGTGACATCCGACACAGCGCTGAACGGAAGGAATGCCGGCCACATCCGACCGCAAGGGATTGGAATGGCAGAAGAGGCACTGAACCCCCGCTTCATCGTGGAGGTTGTGACTAAAATCCACGGGTTGGCGAGGCGCGGCCAGGGCGGCGCGTTGACTGATAAAGATCGCCCCGGCGACGACAATGAGCACTCCAATAATGACCAGGAGCCACCAGAACCTCAGGAAGCGTGATCCCGAGCGCTCATCCGTCATGTGTCGCAGGATCCTCCTGGATGAGACTGCCGGTAATCAGTTTTGCCAAGTCGTCAGCCTCCACCGCCGTGCGCCGCTCCCGGGAATAAAGGCTGATTTCGTTGTCAGCCATACCAAGGCGGACGACCCTGGCGCCCGCTCGCAAAATGGCTATGGTTTCTTGGCTAGCCTGCTCTTCTCCGTCGGTGTGCTCAACGATGACTACCTCCGGCCCAAGGGCTACGATCTGGTCGTGTGCCTGAGAATGATCTGAGGTAGCGCCCACGAGCTCAACCTGAGCTTTGCTCAGAAGCAGACGGACCGACTCAAGGAACAGTGGGTGAGTCCAAATCACAAACACCCTTCTCGCCTTCATCGAGCCTCCACCTTCAGCCTATATTAGTGCCGTTTTTCACGAGGTGGAATCGCGCCAGGTTCCATCTTTGGTGAAGGAATCGCCAGATGAATTGGCGATTATCTTGATACGCGGTTGGTAGATTGGGTGCGAGCGGGGGCGACTAGGTGCCGTGAAGAAAACCGTGCCGGCGAGCGTATTCGACCAGTTCGTGCCGCTTGGAGAGATTGAGTTTCTGCATCAGATTGCCGCGATGGGAGTGTACGGTGCTGGGGCTTACCACCAACTGTTCCGCGATTTCCTTTGTCGTGTAGCCTTCCGCAATGAGTTTCATAATCTCGCGCTCTCTATGGGTGAGCCTGTGACCTCCGGGCGGATCTATTTCGGTCTGACTTAGATACTGCTGCACCAGTTGACGAGCCACACTTGGGTACAGAAACACGCCACCGGACGCCACCGCCCGGACGGCTTGGATCAACTCCGCCGATTCGGCGCCTTTGAGAACATAGCCTGAGGCTCCTGCTTCTAGCGCCTGAAAAAAATACTCGTCTGATCGATGCATGGTCAAGATCAAAATGGCCACGTTGGCTGCATTTTCCTTAATCTGGCGTGTCGCTTCGATGCCGTTCAGCTCTGGCATACCGATGTCCATTAGCACGATATCCGGCAAGAGTTCTTTTGCCAGGCTGACTGCAGAAACGCCATCGGTGGCTTCGCCCACGACCTCAATATCGGCCTCCGATTCGAGCAGCAAGTGCAGACCGGAACGCACGATGGTGTGATCATCGGCGATCAGTACTCGGATGCGTTTAGGCATCCGGGACCTCTCTGAGCGGGATGGTCACCTTAACCTGTGTGCCCCCACCGGGGAGAGAATCGATGGCGATCTGGCCTCCCACGAGTGTCGCTCTCTCTCGCATGCCAAGGATGCCAAGGCCTCGTTTCCCAACACCGTCCGACTTAAAGGCTTCAGGCTCAAAGCCCACGCCGTCGTCGATGATGCTGGCCGCCAGGAGCTCATCCTTCGTCGCGATACGCAGCGTCACATGATTCGCATGCGCGTGGCGCACGACATTGCTCATCGCCTCCTGGAATAATCGAAACAGTGCAGTTTCCAGATGTGGCGGAAGGCGCTCGGATAGGCCGGAGCCGTCAATCTCGAAAGAGACACCCTCTGGTTCAAGGGTCCGTTCAGCATGAGTCCGGAGTGCGGCCAGCAACCCCAGATCATCCAGCACGGAAGGGCGGAGCCCCAGGATGAGATCGTACATGCGGTCGGTTGCGTCAGCGATGAGGTCGTGCGCCTGCTCAAGCTGCTGGGAGGCGCTGCTTGGATCACTCTCAATGGCCTTATGGGCGACCTCAACGCTCAGCGCAGTGCCAATCAATGCCTGACCAAGCTCGTCGTGCAGCTCCCTGGCAACGCGCTTTCGCTCCTCCTCCTGTGCAGCAATGAGACGCTCGAGCAGTTGACCTCTCTCATCAGCTCGCTCTCTAAGCTTGCTTGAGAGGGCGGTGTTCTCCTCGTCCCGCTTCTCGACCTGGTTCGCCATCCGGTTGAAGGCCGCGCTCAACCGACCGAGTTCGTCCGCAGGCTGTTCGGGCAAATCCCGCGGAAAATCTCCTTGCCCTACGTTGTCCATAGCCTCAGCCAGACCGCTCAGCCGGCGCAAGACCCAACGATTGATGGCGAAGTAGGCCAGAACGGCTGTGATGATCACTGTGCCGGCCAGCCATGCTAAGTTATCCCGCAGGTCAGCGGCGAGAGCACCTTCAACGGGAGCGACGGAGATATCGGTTAGGAGCAGCCCATTGAGCCTTTGATCCGGGTCATGGCATTGCTGGCACTCCAGCCTATTCTCAATAGGCTGCATGCTGCGAAACACAGTCTGCCCGTCGGAGGTAGTCACAGCCACACCCGATGGCCGATCTTCGGGATTCAAGCGATGACAGGGCTGGCATGTGGGATCTTGATTGTAGAGTCTTTGGCCGACGCCCTCTCCCCCCGGAGCAAAAGCAACTCGGCCGGTAGTGTCCAGGAGGTAGATGTTTTGAATTCGTGAGTCTTGTCCAAGGGCATCGAGTATGGTCTGAATCCGCTGTGCATCTGCGGCGAGCATAGCCTCCTGCAGACTACGTTCGATCACTTGGCCAGTTTGTGACGCGAGCACCGACATGCTTGCGAGTGCTCTCTCACGCTGCCGAGAATACGCAATGAATGATGAGGCCAACAGGATTAAAAGCATCGGTACGATAATCAGGATGGATACCTTCCACTGAAGGTTGATGGATCGTCGCATAGTGGGTGGTTCGCTGTCCGATCTTCGCTTGACCAGCGATAAGCCTGAAATGGCTCAGCTCGCGGTGGAGGTGGCTAGCTCGCCGGCCAGCCAGAGGAGGGCCTTGATCAGGGTCGCCGATACCAAAGACGCGTTTCCGATTAAAAATCGTTGCTGCCGAGTCATTCCTGCAACTCCTTCTCAGTCAGCGCGCGTTGGCAATCTCACCAGAATAAACTCAGATTCCGTCTACCGATAGTGGACGATAAAGGGCGCCGGATGGCCCGGGTGCTAGTCCTTGGTCTCTTGGATGCGCGATTTTCCGATCGACTCAATCTCGCGGATTAGGGCCTCGGAATCGATATCCTTCAGAAGGTACTGCGCAGCTCCGGAGTCGAGCGCCGCTTCACGTTCCGTCTCAAATGCGTAGCTGGTGAGCACGATTACGCTCGGCCCTAGCTCGTCCAGCTCACGCACGACATCGGCCACGCTCTCCGGTCGACCTGCGGTCTTGGCGTCCAGCAAAACGACATCCGGCTTGAGTTCAGTGTGCTTGCGCATCCCCTCCTCAGCATCTTGAGTGGTGCCCACGACTTCGATTCGGGATGAGGAACTCAACCTAGCCTCGAGAGCTTGGCGGACCTTGGAGTTCTTCTCGACGATGAATAGGCGAATCGTATCCACGGCTAGCAATGCACAGCCCGACCACATCCGAAGTGGTGGATGAATAAAGCTTAGGAAGCGAGTGACGAGGCGGACAGTACTATTCGTCTTGACCTCATTTGACATTCATCTAGAGCAGAGGACAGGGAGCGCGATTGGGCCACGGACCGACAAGCACCCGGCCCGCCGGCGCGAGACCGAATCCCTTACCGGTCGAACGCGCCCGTCGAACGGACGTTCACTGCATGTTAGTGTTCGAGGGGAAGCTGCAGCTTGATCGTGGTTCCCCGTCCGAGTCCGGATTCGACCTCGAAGCTGCCCCCGAGCTCTTCTGCCCGAGCGCGCATGTTGGCCAATCCATGGCCGACCGTTTGGTCTTGCTGCTGGACATCGAAGCCTCGACCATCGTCAGTCACATTAAGCTTGATGAAATCGGCATCCCGAGTCAGCTCAAGCGCCGCGCAGGAGGCCCGTGCATGACGGGCAATGTTGGCCAGAGCTTCTTGCGCAGTGAGGAACACGGCCTGACTCACGGCGGACGATATCGACTCCGATATCTCATCCGGGGCAGTAACATCCACTTCGACCATGGCGTTGGCTTGAAACTCTCGCACGAGCCGGGCGATACCCAGGGTCAGGTCCCCCTCAAATCGGCGCGGGCGCAGGTCGAGAATGAAGTTGCGAATGTCTCGGATCGTGTCGTTGAGACCGGCAATGCTTTGATTCATCAGCTCGCGGGCCTCATCCGGCCTCTCATCGAGAACCATCTGAGCAGACTCCAGTGTGAGGCCCACAGCGTAGATGGATTGGATCACGCCATCATGCAGGTCCATGCCAATGCGCGAGCGTTCTTCGATTATGGCCAGCCGCCCGACTTCCTCGTACAGCCGGGCGTTTTTGATGGCGACCGCAGCATGGGATGCAAAGATGATGATGAGTTCTTCGTCGGCGTCCGTGAATTCATCTTCGCCGATTTTTCCTGTCAAGTACAAGTTCCCTTGGACATCGTTGCCTGCGGTAATAGGCACGCCTAGGAAGTTGGTTACAGCCGGATGGCCACGTGGGATGCCCTCAGAGCGCGCATCCTGACCAATGTCAGGCACACGTATCGGGTCCGGGCTATTGAGCACCGCACCCAATAACCCGCGCCCCTCTGGGAAGGAATCGATATCATCCGCCTCTTCGGGAGTCAAACCGGAAAACACAAACGTCTCCAGCTCCCGCTCGGAATTGAAGACCCCAAGCGCCGCGTAGCTGGCGGATACTAGCTCACGCGCAGAATCAACTATGTGCTGCAGCGTCTGATCGAGCTCCAGGTCTTGGCTGATCGCCAAGGCGGCCTTGTTGAACGCCACGAGCGCCCGAGCTTTCAAGTGATCGGGCGTGGATATGGCTTCAGCCCTCACTAACGACCTGCTCGATGTTGTGTTTCACGGCATAAGCGGCCGCTTCGGCCCGATTTGAGACCCCTAACTTCGAAAGGATTCTGCTGACGTAATTGCGTACCGTTCCTTCGCCAAGGTAGAGCGCCTCGGCGATCTCACGATTGGTTTTCCCCTCGGTGACCAGCGACAGGATTCGCAGCTCCTGCTCAGTGAGTTCCGCAAAGGCGGTCGCATCCTGCAGGCGGATCGATTTCCGGATCTCGGAGAATACTCGTTGCGTCAGAGCCGGATCCAAGGAGCCTTCACCTCGCACGACAGCCTCGATGGTGCGGATCAAATCCTCGGTGCCCACCTGTTTGAGAACATAGCCGACCGCGCCGGCGCGGATGGCTGCAAAGAGCATCTCGTCCTCCGCGTAGGAAGTCAGCATGATCACCTTCGTATCGGGCAGCTCCTTAACGATGCGTTCTGTGGCGTCGATCCCGCTCCGGCCGGGCAAGCGGATGTCCATCAGCACCACGTCCGGGTGGTGGGCATGCGCCTTTCTCACCGCCTCGTCCGCGGTGCCGACGTCGTCTACGACCTCAATGTCGGCGCGCGCGTCGAGCAGACTCTTCAGTCCAAGTCGGACGACTTCGTGATCGTCGACCAACAGAATTCGTGTGTGCGCCATGTCACGAAGTATACCCGTGTGGGCTTCGCGGGGCCGTGGCCCTTGATCGCCGTATGCTCATGCGGCAGTTGGCCTTGCCGATCGTGACATACTTCACTACGGATCCGTGTGCTGGATGATAATTGGGAATCTCAAGGGGTTCCGGCGCCAGCCAACAAGCTGTGCTGAGATAGGGAATTCTGTCACGTTTGGAGTATGACGTTCGTCTATGGTTGTGCAAGGAGTGGGTCGATAGGCTACAGACATAAACCGCCACCGCAAACGCGGCGTCGAGAGACAACAGCAGATAAGAGGGCAGCGACCTGGAATTTGGCCCCCGCGAGGGGAACCGGCCGGCGTTGCAGCCGTAGGAAGAGGTCTCCCAATGCCTAGTCGGTGGCGGCTTCTACTTAATCGCTCCCGGATTTCCACATCAACAAAGTGTCCGGACTGCGAGGTCAAGGATGAGTAGAGAGCAACTGGCTAGAAACTGGATGGCCTCAGATCCGATCACTAATCCGAATGGGGGCTGAAACCCCCGCTCGGCCAAATAAGCTCGTGAGAAGAACTAGGCTGGGAGGCAGACTGATGGCAGCGACAAAATGGGTGGTTGTGAACAAAACTTGGTGCGAGAGAGCGGGCATTGAGGCGCTCCTGCTGGAGCAGCGAGTTTTCCCGGCCGAATTTCTTCCTGATACAGTAGGACATCGAGTGCTTGCCCGCAGTTGCTCCTGTGCCACCGAGTGTAATCTGGCGGAGATCCCTTGTAGGTGGTCCTTTACGCGCCCCGCATATGACCCGTTCGAACTGAGTTAACCTCTGGGTTCGCGATGTAATCAGACGCACACTCTCCCTGCAAGTGTGGGTGTCCTTTCTTTAGTCAGGAGCACTCTTGGGGCCTGTACGATCGCAACACGCGCATATAGTTGGCGCGCGCGAAGGGAGCCGATACTAGGTCGTACCAGGAGCTAAGTCGGTCATAGCAGGCCCGCGCCACGGATCTGGGACGCAGGATGCGGGAAGGGCTGCTTCTCATGGGTTGATCTCCAGAGGTTCATCTGAGTCTAATCTGATCGCCAGACGATTAAGAGGATGCTGGAAGACATCACGCTGATCCGATGACATTTATCGGAAGTCAGGGTGATAGAATCGCCCAAACTCGCGGAGAAGTTGCATGACAACATCCACCGCTCCATCTGGTTCCGGCAGCCGCGCTAAGTTCATCATCGGGGGGCTGCTCATTGTAGCCGCGGTGGTGTACTTGATCGTGTCCGCCACCCAGGCCGCCGCCCAGTATTACCTCACCATCGACGAGATGCTCGCCCGAGGGGACGAGATCTACGGCCGCCCCATCAAACTGGCTGGCGCTGTAGACGGCGACACCATTGCCTACGAAGCGGAAACGCTGACGCTCGAGTTTACGCTGGCCAACGTGCCCGCGGATCTAGATGAGATCGAAGCCGGAGGAGGACTGGCCAAGGTGCTCTACGACGCCTTGCGAGATCCTAATGCCTCACGTCTGCCGGTTGTCTATGTGGGTCCCAAACCCGATCTACTTCGCCATGAAGCCCAGGCCATTGTGACGGGAAACATGGGTGAAGACGGAGTCTTCTATGCAGACGAGCTGTTGCTAAAGTGTCCGACTCGGTATGAAGAGGAGGTGCCCCTCCAATCCCCGGAGGGTCAGACTTGAGCAGATCAGCAATAAAGATGGCAGAGCCGCCGACGGCAATCTCGCACGCTGCTGTCGGCGCTGCGCGTGGTGGGAATGCGACCATGAGTGCATCTGAGGCGACGCCTTGATCGAGGGGATCGGCTACGCAGCGTTGGTGCTCTCTTTTGTGCTCGCACTGTATGGAGCAGGGGCGGCCGCCTATGGCGCCAGGCGAGGCCGGCCGCAATTAATCGAGAGTGCGCGGAGGGCAATGCTGCTCTCCTGGCCGATGATCAGCGTAGCAGCCCTGGCAATTATCGCCTTGCTGGTAGGTGGCAGGTACGACATTGCGTACGTTGCCAAGGTGACCAGCAACGCCATGCCTCCCTACTTAAAGGTAACCGCGCTCTGGGGAGGGCAAGGGGGATCGTTGGTCTTCTGGTCCTGGCTCTTGGCAGCCTTCGCCAGCGCGGTTGGACTGCGGAAATGGGACCGCGATCGCGACCTGCTACCCTGGGTCATCGTGGTTTCCATGGTCACGCTGGCTTTTTTCCTCTCGCTGGTTGTCTTCGTCGAGAATCCCTTCTCCCGCATCTGGCTCACGCCCGAAGGTGGGCAAATCACCGCATTCTTCAGGCCGGAAGGAGCGCGCGCCGTGGCGCCTCCCGATGGTCAGGGCCTGAATCCGCTATTGCGCCATCCGGGAATGATCATCCATCCCCCGTTGCTGTATCTGGGATTCGTAGCATTCGTGATTCCGTACGCGTTCGCCATGGCGGCGCTGGTGGTCGGGCGCAGCGATGATCGCTGGATACGGGTCACTCGCCGCTGGACGCTGGTGGCGTGGCTCTTCCTCGCTCTCGGACTCATATTGGGCGGGCGCTGGGCTTATGACGTTCTCGGGTGGGGCGGGTACTGGGGCTGGGATCCGGTTGAGATCGCGGCCTTCATGCCCTGGCTCGCAGGCACGGCCTTTCTGCACTCGGTGATGGTCCAGGAGAAGAAGGGCATGCTAAAACACTGGAACATGCTGCTCATCATCCTGACCTATTCGTTGGTGCTCTTTGGGACCTTCTTGACCCGTTCCGGTGTGCTGTCCTCCGTGCATGCATTCGCACAGTCCGCCATCGGCCCGATGTTCTTCGCATTCATTGGAATCTCCTTTATCGGCTCATTGTGGCTGCTGTTGAAGCGCTGGGATGATCTTCGCGGGGTCAACCAGATCGACTCTATGGTGTCACGCGAGGCGCTGTTCTTGCTCAACAATTTCTTATTCATCATGATCCTGGCCGTGTTGTTCCTGGGAGTCATCTTTCCCCTGGCCTCGGAGTTGTTCACCGGCCAGACGGTGACGGTAGGCCCAGAGTGGTATGAGCGCATCACGGGGCCGTTGTTCGCGGGATTGCTGCTTCTGATGGGAGTGGCGCCGTTGAGCGCCTACGGAAGCTCATCTTGGCGCGCGCTGAGGAAGCAGCTTTGGCTCCCTGTTGCGATCTCGTTGGTCGTCCCGGCAACATTGCTTATAACTGGTATGCGAAGCGCGGCCGCATTACTGGGCTATTGGCTGGCGGCGCTGGTCGCGGTCGTAACGCTCTATGAGTTCTGGCGCGGCGCCTCCGCCCGGCGCCGTCGCCACGGTGAGCGCTTTCCGGTGGCTTTGGTGAGGCTGGCGGGGCGCAATCGCCGTCGCTACGGCGGATACGTGATCCACCTAGGGGTGGTACTCATGGCCTTTGGCATCATCGGGATCGAGATCTTTCAGACTGAAACGCAGGGAACCCTTGGACGGGGCGATCAGCTCACCCTGGGCCGCTATGTCATGGTCTATGAGGGGCTGACGCGATTCAACACCCCCGACGGCCGCGATATCTCGCGGGCCGAGGTTTCCGTGTTCAAGGACGGGCGTTCGGTTGGAAAACTGTTCCCGCGACAAGACTTTTATCTGGCGCAGAACCAGCCGATGACGATCCCCGGGGTGCGATCGACATTGGAAGAGGACTTTTATGTGTTGCTGGTGGGATGGGAGCCCATTGGCCAAGACGGGGCAACCTTCAAGGTGTATCACAATCCGCTGGTGAATTTCGTCTGGCTCGGCGGGACAGTATTCATTTTAGGGACTTTGGTGGCGGCATGGCCGGAGCGTGAGCCAGAGCCGTTGCGCCGGCGGGCCCACGCACAGGCGTTGCCTGCAGGAGATTGAGCCGTTGTGAGGCGATACTCGGGGTGGTTAGTCGGTTTGCTGCTGGTCGTGGTGGCCATAGTGACCACCATGGTCACCGGCACCGCACTGGCGCAGGACGAACAGCCTTCCGATGACGAAGTCAACGCCATTGCCAAGCGGCTCTACTGCCCCGTTTGTGAGAACGTGCCCCTGGATGTCTGCCCCACGCAGGCCTGCAAACAGTGGCGAGATACCATTCGTGGCCAACTGGCGCAAGGATGGTCGCAAGAGCAAATTGAGCAGTATTTCGTTAGTCAATATGGCGACCGCGTGCTCGCCACTCCGCCCGTTACCGGACTGAACTGGTTGGTGTATCTGCTTCCGCCGGTGGCGTTCATCGCAGGCGCGGTGATCCTGGCGGGTGTGGTTCGAAGCTGGCGACAGCCTCCAGTATCCGCAATCGAGAGCATAAGTGAGCCGGCGGACGATCCCTACTTGGAACGCGTGGAGGAGGAACTCCGCCGCCGTGGCTGACCCCGAAGAAGAGGCAATCGCCAAAGTCGATCGAGGCGGTACTGCAAAGCCAACCGGACGGCGCTGGGTAACGATCGTAGTCTGGGGCGGGCTACTGGGGATGCTCGGCCTGCTGGGTTTTGGGCTCGTTCGCGCACAGCAGGGACCGGTTGGCGTTGGCGCCGAGGCGCCAGAGTTCACACTCAATACGTTCGATGGAGGTCAGGTCAACACTGCCGACCTGATTGGAAAGGTCCTGGTAGTCAACTTCTGGGCCTCTTGGTGCAAGCCATGTGAGCAGGAGGCGCCCGAACTGGAAATGGCCCACCGGATGTATAAGAGCGAGGGCGTGGTGTTCGTGGGCCTGGACTATCTGGACACAGAGGCCGAGGCGCTGGCCTACCTGGATCGCTTTGACATCACCTACCCTAACGGACCGGATCTTGGCTCGCTCGTCTCCCAGGCCTATCGGATGCGCGGCATACCGGAGACCTTCATCGTTGGGCCGGATGGCCGCATCGCAGCGGTCCAGATCGGCCCCTATTCCTCCCTGGATGAAATCGCGGCGCATATCGAGCAGGCGAAGGCTCAATGAGGCAGCATGAGGTTCGCTTGGGCGAATCCTTCGTTGCATCGCGGGTTTTCTGAATAATGGAAATCGGAGCGATCCTCTTCTCGCTTGCCATGGTGGTACTCGTTGTGGCCTATGTGCTGCGGCCGCTCGCCGGCTCCGCACCCGGTGGAGACAGCCGCCCCGAACGGCGGCTATCGGCCCTTCAGGCGGAGCGAGACCGCGTCCTGGATTCCATCCAAGACATTGACATGGATCAGGCTATGGGCAAGGTGCCGGAGGAAGATCATCGGCGCCGCCGGCAAGCCTTAGCACTGGAGGGCGCAGAGATCCTTCGCAAGATCGATAAAGCGCAGCTTCGGGATGAAGTGACCGAGCCTCAGCCGTTAGGAAAAAGCCATGCGACAAGAGAGGTGGAGCTGGAAGCGGCCATTAGGAAGCTGCGGGGCAAGGGCTTCGAGGTTGCATCTGAGGTGGGACTCGATCTATCCGATCCCGCGAGTGGAGTGTGCCCAGAATGTGGCGAGGCCATCTTCCATGGGGATCGATTCTGCGCCAACTGTGGTGCAACGCTTGAGGAGCAGGTGGCTTGAACCGTGGGTTTGGTACCGCGATCCTCACCGCCGGTCTGCTCATCAGCGGATGTTCGCTGGCGGGTGACGTTACCCCACCTCTTGCCTTGGCGACGGCCCAAATGGCCGCGCCGGCCGAACCACCAACCCCTTCGCCCTTGATCCCGCCTGCAGCCCAACCTGACATAGCGGCCGGTGCTGTTATCTACGCCGACAAGTGCGCCGCATGTCACGGGTCCCAGGGTCTCGGCGACGGTGAGCTTGCAGACGGACTGGCATTCGCGCCCGCTCCTCTGGGCGATCCCGAGTTCGCGCGAAAGGCGAACGCACTCGATTGGTACAGGGCCGTCACCATCGGCGACCTCGATCGCCTGATGCCCGGATTTACGAGCCTGACCGATCAACAACGCTGGGATGTAGTGGGATACGCGCTTAGCTTAAGCGACGCCTCCTTGCCTCTCAAATTGGCCGAGGAGAGCAACCCGCCGCAGGCCGAGCTCCAATCCCGAACGGTTGTGGGTCGCGTATCCAACGGCTCCGCCGGCGGGACGCTGCCGGCCGGTCTGGAAGTGTCGCTCTTCGGCTATGATGGCGACCAGGAAGCAGTGAAGGAAACCACGACCCTGGGGAGCGATGGCAGCTTCGCGTTTGAGGACCTAGAGTATGTTCCCGGCAGGCTGTTCATTGCGACCGTTGTTCACGACGGGCTGACCTATCGTTCGGAGGTAGCCCACCCCGCGTCCGATGGAAGTCCGGTTGACCTTCCGATCACGATCTATGAGACATCCCAGGATCGCAGCGCACTGCGCGTTGAACGGCTGCATTTGATCTTCGACATCCCAGCCGAGGACATATTGCGCGTGCTGGAGTTGTGGATCCTGGCCAATGACTCCGATCGAGTGCTCACTACACCGCTCCAGATCGCCCTTCCTGAAGGGGCGTCCAACCTGGCCTTTGAAGAGGGGTCGCTTGGCGGACGCTTCGAGATCACGGACGATGGCTTCGTAGATCTTAAGCCGATACCGCCCGGTTCGGGCCTCGACCGTCTGGTCTTTGGGTTTGATCTGCCCGTTTCTCGATCGACACAGTTCGACCAGCTCATGCGGCACCCCGTGGATGCGGTCACCGTGCTGATTCCTCCCGGGGGCCCGAGTGTGACGGGGTTGCAGGATCGAGGCATCCAGGACATCGGTGGCTTGCGCATGCAGAGCTACGCGGGGGGGAGTCTGGCCGCCGAGGAACTGTTGTCTTTTCGAGTGTCAGCCCCCTCTTCCGGATCGGGCGTATCCGGCACTGTGATCGTCGGGGCGGGAGCCCTTGTGGTGGCTGGCTTGCTGGCGGCCCGCCTCTGGGTTGGGGCGCGGCCCGGGAAGTTGGACGGGGAGGAGTTGCTGCAGGAGATCGCGCGCCTGGACGATGAGTACGAGGCCGGCGAACTCTCTGAAGAGGAATGGAGACGCCAACGAGAACCGCTGAAGCGCCAGGCGCTGGATCAAATGCGCAGAGCCGATAGTTGAGGTCCGGAGTGAAAGCTATGCTGCTGAAGCGCCAGGCGCCGCATCCAGTGATAAACGCCAATGATTGAGGTCCGGGGCCTGGTCAAGGCCTTTGGCGTCAAGCCCGTGCTGCGCGGTTTAGATTTTCGGGTGGCGGAAGGTGAGTTTGTGGCCGTCGTCGGGCCGAATGGTGCAGGAAAGACCACCCTCCTGCGAATACTGGCTTCCTTGGCGAGGCCAACGATGGGAGAAGTGACGCTGGCGGGCTTTCAAATTCCAGCGCAGTCCGGAGCGGCGCGTAGGGTCCTTGGAGTGGTATCCCATCAGCCGCTGCTCTACGGCGACCTCACCGCGGACCAGAACCTGCGCTTCTTTGGCCGCATGTACGGGGTGTCGGATTTGGATGACCGGATTCCCGAGGTGTTGAGCCTCATAGGGCTAGGCCCGCGCCGCTATGATCTGGTCCGCGAATACTCGCGGGGCATGCAGCAGCGTCTGGCGATCGGCCGCGGCATCCTCCATCGGCCGGAGCTGCTGCTCTTTGACGAGCCACATACCGGCCTGGATCCCGACGCGGCGGACATGCTGGATGGCTTGCTGGAGAAGGTGACGGGTGAGGGCCGGACGGTGGTCATGACTTCGCACGATCTAACAAGGGTCGGTGAGCTTGCCACGCGTGTGGACATTCTGAGCGGGGGAAAAATTGCCCGAAGTGTCAAACCCGGCGAACTCGACCCTGGCGAATTGAACACGCTTTACTACGAGGTGACGCGTGGCTGAGGGCGTTAGCGCAGTAAGCAGCGTCCGCAGGTCCGCGGTGGGAGGCTACCTGCGAGCGGTCGGTGCCATCGTATGGAAGGACATCGCGGCCGAACTACGCAGCCGAGAGCTGCTCGGCAGCATGTTGGTCTTTGCACTATTGGTGATCCTGATCTTCAATTTCGCGCTGGAACTCAATCTGCGCACTCGACAGACGGTCACGTCCGGAGTGTTGTGGGTGACCTTCGCCTTCGCCGGCACGCTCGGCCTCAATCGCTCTATGGCCGTCGAGAGGGATCGGGGTTGCTTGGACGGGCTGTTGCTGGCTCCGGTCGATCGCTCGGCGCTGTATTTCGGTAAGGTGCTCAGCAACCTGCTATTCATGATCGTCGTGGAAGCCATCATCCTGCCGCTTTACAGCCTGTTCTACAACGTAAACCTGTTCCATGCCGGTCTCATCGCAGTCATCTTGCTCGGATCAATTGGATACGTGGTGGTCGGAACGCTGCTTTCGGCTATGGCGATCCAGGCGCGGACACGAGATATCCTGCTGCCGATCCTGCTGTTTCCAGTGATACTGCCGGTGTTGGTGGCGGCGGTCAAAGCCACGACCGGCATTCTACAGGGGCTTCCATCTGAAGATTACCAGGCCTGGATGAGTCTACTAATAGCCTACGACGCCATATTCCTGGGCGTCGCGATTGTCTCGTTCGACTATGTCGTGGAAGAGTGAGTGGAGGAGAAAATGGAACCCGTGCCCCGCAATCTGAAAATCATGACCGGTATCACGATCGCACTATTCCTGATGGCCCTATACGTGGTGTTCATATACGCCCCGCGCGAAGCAGTTATGGGCGATGTCCAGCGCGTCTTCTATTTCCACGTGGCGGCGGGCTGGGTGGGTGCGCTGGCCTTTCTCGTCACGGCGATCGCCGGCGGAGTGTACCTGGCCAAGCGCGATCGAAGGTGGGATCGGCTGGCGGTGGCGTCGGTTGAAGTCGGTATCGTGTTTACCTTCATCAATATTCTCAGCGGCTCGATTTGGGCTCGGCCGATCTGGAATACCTGGTGGACATGGGATCCGCGCCTGGTGACGGCCACCATCATGCTGCTGTTGTATTTCGCCTATCTGATGCTGCGGCAGGGAATCGACGATCCCGCTCGACGTGCGCGCTTTGGCTCAGTCTATGGCATCGTGGCCTTCGTCAGCGTTCCGATCACGTTTCTATCGATTCGCCTATTCCGGACGATCCATCCGGTGGTGATCGGCAGCAGCGATCCCACTGCGGAAGGCACCTTCGAAATGACCGCCAGCATGGCGCAAGCCCTGATGTTCAGTGTGCTGACTTTCACCTTTATCTACGCCACGCTGCTCTGGTATCGCGCACGATTGGGGCGACTATCCGAGAAGGTGGAAGAACGCAAAATGGAGATGATGTCGGTCTAGCCGCATCAGGAGACAACTTCAGGAGAGATCAGGAATGTACCTACAAGAGCCGCCGGCAGACACCTTTAGCTACATGGCCCTCGGGTTTAGCGTGATCCTGGGCATAATGGGCCTATATGTTATTAGCCTGTTCAATCGCTACCGGAATCTGGAGCGGGATATAGAATTGCTCGACGAGCTCAGCGCCGGGGCAGAGCCTTCAATGGAGAAGGCCTAGCGCCCTATTTAGTTCCCCCCGAAAGCTCTCTAAGCTGCTCTCGGTCCAGGATCCGAATGCGTCCGCGTCCAGTCTGAACCATCCCATCCTGCTCCAGGAGGGTCATGGTGCGTGAGATGCTCTCGCGTGAAGCAGCTACGAGCCCGGCCAGTTCCTGCTGGGTGATTCGGATCTCATCGACCGGTTTCCCGTTGAGCCGCTGCCGGTGACTTTCCTCAAGAATGGTCACGGCCAACCGCTCGCGTACGTTGCGGAAGGCAAAGGTCTCCACACGTTGCATTAGCTTACGTACCTCGCCGATGCAGGTGCCCTGGACCATGGCCAGCAGCACGGGATTATCCTCGCAAAGCGAGTTGAATTGTTCCCGGTCTGCCTCGAGCAACAATACCTGGCCCATTGCTTCCGCCGTGCCTAGCTGGGGTCCTCGATCGATGACCGAAACGGGGCAGAAGTACTCGCCTGGGCGCCGCACGCAGAGCACGCTCTCGAAACCCTCCCGGGCCGCGCGCGTCAGCTTGACCTGGCCTTCGGCCACTATGTATATAGACTCGCTTGGATCCCCTTGAAGGAAAACCTCTTGTCCCGGCGAATATCGGTGCTCCTCAAATAGCAGCTTCAGATCGCCTTGCAGCTCGGGAGGCAGGTGCGAGAAGGCACTAGAAACATCGTTGTCGGACACGTTGAAGGCCACTCCGCTCCCCCGACCTTGATCCTATGCATCTAGGCCCCCATACGATAAGTGACCTATGACACAAAAGGAACCAACGAATGTAATCCCAAGTGAGAATCGTCTTCCCATGAACAGAAGCTTATGACGTTAGCAGTAGGCTCTTCTTAGGTAGTATTATTTAGCGTTATTCCGAGCCGCGTGTTGGGCGGCACCGAATCGATGGCATATGCTAAGCGTCTTGCGGACCTTCTGACCGCTAGCCGGGTGCTCCTCGCCCTGATCTTCGCCTGGCTGAGTTTAGCGGGCGCGCGCGACTCCCTGGTGCTGGCTGGTTTTCTCCTCCTTGCATCTTGGATCAGCGATCTCCTCGACGGCCCGCTCGCCCGGCAGAGCCGCGCGGGCCCCACGTGGATCGGCGATCATGACCTTGAAACCGACGTCGCCGTTTCCTTGGGCGTGTTGATGTATCTCGTGGGAGCAGGCTTTCTCGAACCGACCTACGCTGCAGTCTACATCCTGCTCTGGGGTCTGATCTTCTGGCGCTGGGGTTGGCAGCGAGATCCCGCCATGCTGTTTCAGGCGCCAATCTACCTGTGGTTTATTGTCGTGGCGATGCGGTATGCTCCGCAAGCAGGTTGGTGGTTAGTGGGTTATGTGGCCGCGATAGTGGTTATTACTTGGCCGCGCTTCCCGCGGGAGGTCGTCCCAGGTTTCTTGTCAGGAATGTCCAAACTGATAAGAGGCAGGTGATTCCGCTCGTTCCGCTGCGAGGAATTAGCCTGATCGATATCGGAGGTCCTAGGCGGAACTCGAGTCCTGCCAGGACATTCGGATCAGCATAAATCCAACTCCCCTGTGATATAACATCGGCTGCTCCGGCACCTCCGGAGCAGGAATTCCGATTGCATCAGACTATCGAATCGAAGCTCTCGCGGTTCGCCCGCGTTTCAGTTATTGGATGGCTTTGGAGGTTTCGTCGCGGGTCAGTCGTGCGCCGGGCCTTCCTGGCTTTTCAACGCTGGCGCCGCGGGATGCTAGCCATGGCGGATCCTGGTGGCTTGATGACCACTCTTCAATTTCCAATCGAGGCCAAGCCGAAATCCAGTGAGGAAGTCGTCGTGCTTACCGCCAACCTGTGGCACGACTGGCCGCTGCGCCGCAGGCTGCCAGAACGCATGGAATCTTTTGCCAGGATGATCGAGGCCGAGGGTGTCGATGTCGTTCTGACTCAAGAAGTGGTTCGGACCTCCGATCTGTGGTTCGATCAATGGCTTTCGGATCGACTGGGCATGAGCTGCCTGTACTCACGCGCCAATGGTCACCAAGGAACGATTGGCTTCGAAGAGGGACTGGCGATATTTGCTCGATACCCACTGGTATCCACACGCGTTCGTCGCCTCGAACCCCGCATCAGCCGCTTTGTCAATCGCCTGGCGTTGGGAGCCGAAATCCAAACCCCTTCTGGAAACATCTGGGTGTTCTCTGTGCACCTCAGCTTGCTCCAATCGCACAATGCCTCGCAAGTCGGAGCCCTGAGCGATTGGGTGGCGATGGTGGCGGGCAATGGATTCGCGGTGATAGGTGGCGACTTCAATGCCCCAGAACATGCCCCTCAAATCCGTCGCACTCGTCAGAGTTGGCTAGATACGTTTCGGCACATTCACCCTCAAGCAGACGGTACTACCCACGAGATCCGCTGGCCCTGGGGGACTGCCCTACGGCGCCATCGCCTCGACTATCTTTTTCTGCATGAGAATGAGCCGATTTGGCAAGTAGTGGATGCGAGGCATGTGGTCGGCGGCAGTCGTCCCCACTCAGACCACAGGCCGGTTATGGTCCGACTCAGCAGATGCGGGCAGCCTCTCATGCCTTCCACTCAGTACCCTCCCTGATCATTCGGCCGGACACACGACCTCCGCACACGGTACTTCATTACAAAATGCACTAAAGATCACAGCCGAGATGGGTTTTAATATTCCTAAGGAAGTCTGGGTAGTGGCCATAGAAGCGCGCCGGACGATGAGTTTCCGAGCGGCTCGCGGCGCCCGTCGAAGCGGCGGTCACAGGCGCAGCCGACGCGGTTCTGGAGCTCCTGTAGAATGGGGCTGGAGAGGTTGAGGAGAATGATCTCACATGAGTTGTTGCGACGCTACAAGCTCTTCGGTTCACTCTCTGAGGGGCAGCTCCAGTCGCTGGCTTCGATTGCTGAGGAGGTCGATTGGGAAGCGGGCGATGTGATCTTCGAGATCGAAGCGCCAGCTGAATGGTTGTATTTGCTCATGGAGGGGTCGGTTGACCTCTTCTATCACGTAGAAGACGAGCTCAACCCCGATCTGAAGGAGGATTTCGCAGTGGGCGAAATTCATCCCGGCGAGCCATTTGCGATCTCGGCCCTCTTCGAGCCCTATGTGCTAACCGCCTCCGCGATCGCCAGCAGGCCGAGCAAGGGAATTCGGATGGACGCGCAGCGGCTGATTCAACTGTGTTCCTTCGACCTGGAGCTTGGGATGATCCTGCAGCGCGAGCTGATCAAGGCCATCTTTGAACGGTTGACCTACGCCCGCATCCAGCTCGCCGCAGCGCGGGCGTAAGATTGCCGTACCTCCACGCACACCCTGTCAATTGGTGATCTAGCAAAGATCGTTTGGCTGGCGTCGGATTCGGAGTCTCCCGTTTGGAAACGCAGCCGAGCGGCCCACCCGCCAGAAGGTTCGAAGTCGCTTCTGTTCCAGAAACCCTGTCATCAAATAGGTATGGCCCCCGACAGTATCGCATTGCGCGACTTGCTCACGTAAGAGCAGCACTCGCGAAGCGGCTGTCTCAAGAGCTGTTTGAGACAGCCGCGATTTCTGGTCTTTCTACTTAGAGATCCGAGAGAAGGAGCTTCGCCTCTATGATCCCGCAGGACCGGACTCGCGCTTCTCGATCGGGACGAAGTCCCGCTCGCCCTCTCCTAAATAAACCTGGCGCGGGCGAGCGATCTTCTGCTCCGGATCCTCGAGCATCTCCTGCCATTGGGCGAGCCAGCCGACCGTCCGGCCGATGGCGAACATCACCGGGAACATGTCGGTCGGGATTTCAAGGGCCTGGTAGATGATCCCCGAGTAGAAGTCGACGTTGGGATACAGCTTGCGGGAGACGAAGTATTCATCCTCCAGCGCGATCTTCTCGAGCTCCAAGGCAATGTCGAGCTGTGGGTTGCGACCGGTCACCTCGAAGACCTGGTCGGCGATCTCCTTGATGATCGTGGCGCGCGGATCGTAGTTCTTATACACGCGGTGTCCAAAGCCCATCAGACGGAACTCGCCCTGCTTCACCCGCTGAACGTAATCGAGCACGTTCTCCACATCGCCGATCTCGTTGAGCATCTTCAGCACCGCCGCGTTCGCCCCGCCATGAAGCGGTCCGGACAGTGCCGCGGCCGCGCCGGCCAGCGAACTGTAGGGATCTGCCTGGCTGGAGCCGATTGCGCGCATGGTGCTCGTGCTGCAGTTCTGCTCGTGGTCGGCGTGCAGTATGAACAGCACGTCCAGCGCCCGCTCAATCACCGGATTCGGCTCGTACTTTACCTCCGACATCTTGTACATCATGCTGAGGAAGTTGCCCGTGTAGCTTAAGTCGTTATTCGGATAGACGTAAGGCAGTCCCCTGCTGTGGCGGTATGAAAAAGCGGCGATCGTGGGTACCTTGGCGATCAAGCGCTTGATCTGGCGCAGGCGAGATTTTGGATCCAGTACCTCCTTCGCCTTGGGGTAGAAGGTCGAAAGCGCCGCCACGGAGCTGACGAACATGCCCATCGGGTGAGCGTCGTGGCGAAAGGCCTGCATCAGCGATTTGAGGTTCTCATGAAGGAACGTGTGATGCGTGATCTCCTCCACCCATTCATCCAGCTGCTCCTTAGTGGGCAGCTCGCCGAAGAGAACCAGGTATGCGACCTCCAGGAAGGTGCTCTTCCCGGCCACCTGCTCGATCGGGTAGCCTCGGTATCGAAGCACACCCCCCTCGCCGTCGAGGTAGGTGATAGTGCTCTTCGTGGAGGCGGTATTTTTATAGGCCGGATCGTAGCTCAGCATCCCGAAATCGCGGTCGTTGACTTTGATCTGCCGCAGGGCCATGGCGGAGATCGTGTCGTGTTCGATTGGGATCTCGTACTCCTTTTTCGTGCGCTGATCGACTAAGGTCAGCATTCCGGAAGTAGCGTCCTCCTTGCGTTCGGCGCCATTGGGTCTGTCTTTGGTGACCATCGGGGCAACTCCTCCGTTTCTTGGCTGCCCACCACACACGCTGCGAGGTGGACGCAGTGAATAATTCCGGCGTGGCCGGCTATTGTGATATTCGGCGCAAATAGATCAATTTGGAAGAGTAGAGAATCCCAAATCGCGGGTGACATCCATCCAATAACGGTAGGCTGCGGAGAGTCACGCCGCGTGGCAAGGTGAGCCCGATCGTCACATGACCGCTGCAATCGGCCAAGGTAAGCTAAAAAGGGGGCCGCCAAAGGGGTGCCCTGATTCTGTTCCCTCCGCTGCGCATTTTCATGGGTCACGTAAGAATTGCCGGGAGTGAGAGAAGCAGGCGCAGGTCATATTTCCGGAAGCACGGATGTGATAGATTAGGTAGATCAGAGGTTAAGGAGGTCGAACCGATCGCAAAGAATTCAACCTGGCCGGATGCAGGTCGGGTCCTAGCCTTTCACGCCATTGGCCACGTCGAGAACGAATTCAATGAGCCCGAAAGCCCGGACACGCTACGCGCAGCGGTCTCACGCATCGTCCTAGAACCTGCTCTTGTGAAAGGTTTGCAGGGACTCACGCCCGGGAGCAAGGTCTTGGTGATATTCAACTTCCACCTCGCAGAGGGCTATGAACTGCTCCAGTACCCGCGCGGCGACAAGTCCCGGCCTAAGCGGGGAGTCTTCGCGCTGCGCAGTCCTTACCGGCCCAACGGCATCGGGGTCAGCGAAGCGGAGCTTATGGCGATCGACGGCAACGTGCTAAGCGTGCGGAGGCTGGATGCGATCAACGGGACACCAGTTCTAGATATCAAGCCCGCTTAAGGGGCTGTGTCTTCCCGGAGCGCGGAGGGATTCAATGGGGGAACCGCGGGAGGGATGATGAGGCTCGAACTAGGTATTGGCCCAGGTTGCGGAATGGAGCAGTGCCCCAGCCCCGACTTCTCATTGAGCCGGGGCCGCCCCCGTGCGGAGAGGACCGGCCAAGCCAGTGAGCGAGACCATTAGCTTATGGAAAAGACCGCCGTAGCGATGAAGGCTCTACAAAGCTTGCGTTGTAGCTACCCCGCGTAGATTACGGTCTCTTCCGGCGGTGGTTCCTGGATAAAACCGTGCTCCATGCTGTTTCTCACAATGGCGCGGGCACGCTCGATGCGGGCATGCGCAGCTTGATATAGCTCCTCTTTTGAGATCTCCAGCTGTGCAAGTCCCAGGTCTTGCGCTTTCATCCCAACCGCGGTGGCCACCCGCGGGAAAAGCTCCCAGTCCTCCATGGTTGGCAGGATAGCGTGGGCATTCATTCCCTTCTCTTCGGCGATAAGCGCCAGCTCTTCGGCCGCCGCGATACACATCTCGTCCGTGATGCGGGTGCTGCGGACATCGAGCACGCCACGAAAGATCCCTGGAAAACCGAGCGAGTTGTTGACCTGATTGGGGAAGTCCGATCGACCGGTGGCCACAACGCCGGCGCCTGCCTCCGCGGCTTCCCAGGGCCAGATCTCTGGGATCGGATTAGCGCAGGCAAACACGACCGGGTTGGCCGCCATCGCCCCGATGTCCTCTGCACTGATCACTCCGGGTCCGGGCCGTGAAAACGCCACGACGGCATCCGCTCCCTTCAAGGCTTCGCGTATGCCGCCGGTTCGGCCTTCACTATTGGTAATCTGTGCAATCTGCCATTTCTGCGGATAACGCCCTTCCAGGTCATCCCTTCCCGCGTGCAGAATCCCTGTGCTGTCGACCATAATCAGCTTATTTGGATCCACTCCAGCCACCATCATCAATCGCGCGGTGCGGATGTTGCTTGCGCCGGCTCCCACCAGCGTCACTCGCGCCTGGTCAAGGGTCTTGCCGACGATCTTTAGCGCGTTGAGGAATCCAGCCAGTACGACGGTGGCGGTACCCTGCTGGTCGTCATGCCAGACCGGGATCTCGGTTTCCTCTTCGAGGCGATCCAGAATATAGAAACACTTGGGCTGCGCGATGTCTTCAAGGTTCACAGCACCGTAGGCGGGCTGGATGGCTTTGACGGTCTCGATGAAATCATCCGGGTCAGTGAGATTGAGACAGATCGGATGGGCGTCGACCCCACCCAGGTAGCGGAACAAGAGCGACTTCCCCTCCATCACCGGAAGAGCGGCTTCCGGTCCGATATCGCCGAGCCCGAGTACGCGAGTGCCATCTGTGACGATGGCGATCGTATTGCCCTTGTTCGTGTGGTCGAAGACTCGCTGCGGGTTGCTCTGGATGTCCTTGCAGGGTTCGGCCACTCCCGGCGTATACCAAATCGCGAAATCGTCTATGCTGCGTACGGGAACCTTCAGGCTGACTTCCACTTTGCCCCGATAGAAAGGGTGGAATCGCATAGCTTCCTTGGCCGGCTCATAGGCCTTGCTTCTCAGAAAATCCACTTCCTCTTGGATGGTGAAGCGCTGTGCGATGATCCCTACTGGCCGGTCCCCGTCCATCACCAGCAGCCGGCGAAATCCGTTGTGCGCCATGATCTCAAGCGCCTCGGCGACTTTCGCACCGGAGCTCACGCTGATGATCGGAGAGGACATGATGTCCCTCAGCTTCACATCGTCCGGTTCTCGGCCTTCCCCAAGCACCTTGCGGAGCATGTCGCGTTCGGTGACGATGCCGATCGGGACTCCTTCCTCAGCCACAAACACACTTCCGACATTGGATTCCATCATGATCTTTGATGCCTCGGCGCAAGTGTCTTCCGGATCCAGGAAGTAGAGCGTCCGGCGCATGAATTCTCCGACAACGGAATCGAGTTCGACGTGCAGCATCAAATCACCTCTTTGAGGCCTAGCAGCCGAGCTTATTCTATGGAAGAAGGGGTCGCAAAGTTACTGATGAACGGCGCTGTTTGATCGTACGTTCAGCCCGATATCCCGTGGACTCACAGGTGAAAACGAGCCTAGCGCACACTCCGCAGAAATTGGGAAATGAAACCAACCACCATATAAGCCAATCCAATGCTGGTCGGACGGAATGCTGGGAGACGACGCGCTAGGACTCGGTTTGGAGCAGAGCCTGACTGTACGGATAAGTAGCTGGGCTTCTTGGGCTGCAAGCCTCAGGCCAAATCGCCGATCGAGCATCACCGCTCGACCGGCGATCCCTTATTTCGCGCCGCTCAAGCTTGCCTTACTTCGAGCTGTCTCTTGGTCCGACTGGGAATCGCTGAAATGGAATCTCGAATTGATCCTTACGTCTCAGAAGTTTGATCTTGAGTCGTCTCATCAGCCTCGCGCTGCGTGATCTGCCGCACCAGTATCCAGCCGCCCGCCAGGATCAGAGCTGCTGGCAGAACATATACAGCCAGATCAGCAGCGATGAGGAAGGACAGGCCCACAAGGGCGGTGATACCTCCGACGATGAGCGCCCACCATTGCTTCGAATCACGTGCGAAAACGATCAGGAATGGTAGGGCCACCGCCAATAGGACGTAGGCAGGAACGGTGTCATCTGTCAGGATATTGGACTCAAGCAACAGAAGCATCCCCCCCACGGCGATCAAAACGTAGGCCGGAATGAGCAATCCCCAGTCTTTCCTCTCAGTGCGGAGATAGCCAACCACGAATGGGATTGCGATGGCTGATAACACGTAGACTGCAACGAAGGAGTCTTCGAGGAAATCCAGCATGATCAGAGCCACCATAGTGCCGATGGCCAATAGAACATAGGACACAATCAGCATCCAGGCCTCGGTTCGCGCCGTGGCGTAAATCCCATAAACACCCAGGCCCGACACGATCAAGACGGCGGCCCAAATCCAGGCGTTGAGCTCATAAAAGGTTTCGACAAGCATTAAGGCTCCGAAAAGGAGCATCAGCCCTCCAACCACTATTGCTTGTCTTGTTCCACTTGATTGCATCTCTCCACTCCTTTGCTAAATCGAATCGAAAGCCGATAATCCAATGGACGATCTGGCATACATAATCGGCCCAGCCAGGGTGGATTACCCTGGCAATGACGACCCCCTCTAGCGAGGGGGTTGTTTCTTTCTCACACAAATCCACGCGTATGGTCAGCTCCGACTGTGCTTAGGGTCAATATTGTCTCTATGCGCAATATTAATTGAGAGCAACTTGACCCCTACGCTCGTGGATCGACGCGACTCTATTGTTCGCGGCGGAGCTGCAGGGAAATGAACCCGACCACGAGATAGGACAATCCGATGCCGATCAGAATGAACTTGAAAATGGCACTCCACCGCGCAATGACCGGCCACCATGATTTCTCCGCGCAAATAAGCACCCGGATCAGCCCGTAATTCTCGACAAAGTCGAATGCTCCAGCCGCGACCATTCCCCATGCCAGCCAAATACCCAGCGCCGAGAGGAATGTGGCACGCGTCGTGAGGCGATCTGCCAACAATACGCAGGCCAGCCCAATTGCGATCGCGTAGGTGAATAGAAAGAGAAAGTCGAGCCCTAGGCTGATTCCCGCATAGGCGCGCCCAGTGGCACCCCAGGATTCCAGGATCTCGTTCGCGGTGGCGACGTCTCCTGCCAGTTCATAGGAAACGATGCCTGCCGGGGCCGCCTCCGTGCGGAGAGGACCGTTCAAGCCAGCAAGCGAGACCATTAGCCCTATGGATAAGGCCGCCGTAGCAATAAGGACCCGCTTCTGTGACAGGTCGGATATCCAGAGGAAAGGGTGACGGCGTGTCATCGAGGTCGCTCTTGAGATAGGTTATGGCAGCTTGAAGTTGAGCTTGTCAGAATCAGGGTTGAGCAGGCGAGCAAATCCCAAGGGGCCAGGTATGCATGAGAGGATGTAGCACTGCTGCCCCAGGGTTCGGGCCCACTGAGGGAGGGGCTATCCTCCCGGGGCGTCCTGGCGGTAGTCCTCTTCGATCTCCCTCCAGATATATCTGCCGCGCTCATAGTAGCGTGGCAGCGCGCTCAGGGCGGCCTGCAGTTCCGAGTATTCGATCTCAAAGTTGCAGCCCGGGATCCTGATCTCATCGCAGGTGCATATTGCATCGACGAGCTCGTCTGAGGCATGTGCCACCCTCCGCAGGGCGATCAACTCATATCCCGGAATCTCCATGTTGCCTTCTTTCCTCGCACCTGGTTTCCTGCTGGCTTTCTCCAGCAGTCTTACATACGATCCTCGAGGATCCCGGCGAGTCGCAAAGCGATCTCATCCGGTGTGCCATCGATGAATTCCATTCGTCGTTCGCGTGATGGCGCCTGCTCAAGCCCCGACACGATCGTCGGCGAACCCGGTTCGCCGACGTAGCCCGGGTCAGCTTTCAAGTCGTCCACATTCCACACCGTGATGCGTTCGTCTTCGAAGGCCCACGACTTGAGGCGGTAGTCCATGAACCGTGGCTCGTTGGAGGCGGTGGCCACCGAGATCACCACCGGAAGGGGGGTGTCCACGATCTGATGTCCGCCGGGAATCTCGCGCTGACCGCGGACCATCTCCCGCTCAGTATCATAGTCCAGGCGATTCACCATCGTGATCTGATTGATGTCTAACCACTCGGCAATGCCGGGGGGGACCTGCCCGGTCGCCCCGTCAGAAGACTCCTCTCCGCAGAAGATCAGATCCACATCGCCGATCTTGCGGATGCCCAGTGCCAGGGTGTAAGTCGTAGCGAGCGTGTCTGCGCCGCCAAAATCGCGGTCGCTAAGCAGATAGATGTGGTTCGCCCCCATCGCCAGACCGACTGGAAGGAAGTGTGAAAAGAACGGGGGACCCATTGAGACAACGTCGATCGAGCCACCGTAGCGGTCCTTGAAGTCCAGGGCCATCTCCAGTGCGTTCATGTCGGTCGGGTTCATCTCTGAGCGGGCGTTTTCCCGATCGAGGCGCATGGTTTCTTTGTCGACGCCGACCTCTTCAGGCTTCGGAACCACCTTCATGCAAACAACGATCTTGAGGTCAGACACTGGGCACCTTCTCCAGCGTCAATGCATGGGTCAGGGCCGGAACGATCTGGGCTGCGTCTCCCACGATGCAGTAGTCGGCGAATTCGAACATCGGCGCTTCCGGATCGGTATTGATCGCGATCACGGTCTCGGCGTCTTGGATGCCGACCGCGAAATGAAAGGCGCCGCTTACGCCGCAGACGATCGCTACCTTCGGTCGACACACCACACCGGTCTGACCGATCTGGCGCTCACGCTTGATGAATCCGTCATCGACCGGTGGGCGGGTGGCGCCGATATCTCCTCCGAGTGCATCGGCCAGTTCGCGCAGCATTTCGAAATCACCCTCGATCCCTCGACCGCCGATGACCAGCATCTCGGCTTGCGTCAGATCCACGCCGGCGCCGACTACGGTCTCAACCACTTCGGTCTTCAGCATGTCTTCCGACAGCAGGACTTGGAAGTCGATGATGCGGCCTTTGCGTGAGGCGTCTGCTTCGCTGAGCGGGAAGACGCCCGGCCGCACAGTGGCCATCTGAGGCCGGTGAGTGGGGGCCTCGATCAGAGCCAGCACACCGCCGCCGAAACCGGTGACTTCGCTGATCAGAATCCCGGTCTCGGTGACCAGTTTCAAATCGGTACAGTCGGCGGTGAGGCCGGCTCGCAGCCGCACCGCCAGCCTTCCGAGCAGATCGCGTCCGTTAGGCGTGGCGCCTGCTATAAATGCGCTCGGCTTGCCCTCCATGATGGCGTCAAAAACGACCCTGCCATAGGTATCGATGGTGTACTCCTCCAGAAGCGGATGATCGGCCAACCAGACCTCGTCGGCCCCATGGGCGATGGCCTGTTCGGTAAGGTGTCCGACCTCATGCCCCAGTAATAGCCCGACCAGGGTCCAGCCAGCCTGATCGGCAAGCTGACGGCCGTGGGTCAGCAGCTCTAAGCTGACCGGTTCGAGGTTTCCCCCGATCTGTCCCAAAAAGACCCAGATGGCCTTGCTCTCTTCATCTATTCCATACAGCGATTCCACCCTTTCAGTCATCGGCCATCTCCGCAGGAACGCTTTCCTGACTGAGTATCGCTAACTCCGCAACATCCAGAACGAGCAGCTCCTTGTGGCCACTTGCCTTTACGCTGTCCTCCAGGCAGGCAATGCAGGAAGGACAGGCGGTCACGACCACCTGCGCTCCGACGTCGATCGCCTCCTGAACGCGCAGGTCGGAAAATCGCTCGCCGGCTTCGGTCTCCATCCACATACGTCCGCCGCCACCGCCGCAACACAGGCTATCGATGCCGGTGTGCTCCATTTCGACCAAGTCGATTGAGGGTATGGCAGCCAATACCTTGCGCGGAGCTTCATACTCATTGTTGCCGCGGCCAAGAAAGCACGGGTCTTGGAAGGTGGCCTTGAGCCCGGGGCTGATGCCAAACTCGAGCTGCCCGCTTTCAACCAGTTCGGCCAGTAGCTGAGTGTAGTGGTAAACCTCGACCGTTTCGCTGAGCCCACCGTAATGATTGCGGAAGACGTCGAAGCAGTGCGGCGAGATCGTTACAATCTTCTTTACCCCGCGCTCCTGGAAGACGGCGGTGGCCTTGGCGGCAACCTCCTCGAAGTACGGGCCGTGGCCCATGCTCAACACCGCTTCACCACAGCAGGGCTCACTCTCCCCCAGCACGCCGTACTTGACGCCGGCCGCATTCAGCAGCTTGACGACCGACCGCGCCACGTTTTGTGCACGCCGGTCGTAGGAGGAGGTGCACCCCACGTAGAGCAGGATCTCGTGCTGGGTCGGGTCGAAGTCGGGGAGCTGCCCATTTTCGACCCATGCGGTGCGCTGGGAGGGGGGCTGGAACCAGGGATTGTTGTTCCAGTACACCGACCAAAGCACCGACGGTAGGCCTTCGAGAGCCTGGCGTCGCTCCCAGGCTAGATATCGAAGGCCGCGGAACACCTCCACAATCGGTACGCCCCGCGGGCAGTAGGGCTCGCACTGGGCGCAGGCGGTGCACAGCCACAGGCCTTCGTTCTCGTTGAAGAGCCCCAGCTGCGCCCGCCGCATCAACTTGCGAACGCTGATGGGCTCCTGCCTTACGGTTCCCCAGGGACAGATTGCCGTACACACGCCGCATTGGAAGCACGGCGCGGCCGCGCCGCCGGTGAGCTCAATGAGCTGCTCCCACAACTCGTCATCGAGCACCACCGCCTCGGGTTCTGAAGCAGGTTCTAGAAGTTCGATCTCGTTTGCAGGAACCTCAGCCTCATCGATTACATTGTCGCTCATACGGGCTCCGCCTCTACCGGTACCTCTAGTTCGATTTGCCGAACGTAATCCTGGACGATTTCGTCCATCTCCTTGATCTTGGCCGCAAATTCCTTACCTTCGGCGGCCGAGATCCATTCTAATTGGAACCGGTTTGGGTCGACCCCTTTGCGTTCGTACTTGCGTTTCCAATGTTTGAAGCGCTTCCAGGTCTGCTCATTGGCGTAGTTGTAGTGGCAGTCGGAGCCGGTTTCCGTGAGCCGACAGCCGGTCACCAACACTGCCCCCGCACCTTTCTCGAACGATCGGGCGATGAAGTCCTCCTCCAGCCGTGCGGAGCACATGGTGCGAATGAGGCGCGCTGAGGTGGGGTATTGTCGCTTCTCGATGCCGGCTAGATCCGCCCCAGCGTAAGAGCACCAATTGCAGGCGAACACCATCGTCTTTTCTTCCGGCTTTACGGCCAGCGCGGCATCGATCTGCACCAGGATCTGTTCCTTAGTGAAGTACGGCATATCGATCGCTTCGAAGTTGCACTCGGCGGTGCAGTTGCCGCAGGCCATACAGGCCGCCTCATGAATTACGATGGAGCCCTCTTTGACCGGCCCGATTTGTTCGATGGCGCCGAATGGGCAGACCTTCACGCAGCGCATACATGCGATGCACAGTTCCAGGTTCAGCTGAGCGGTGAGCGGCTCCTTCTCTATGAACTCATGCGACAGCAGGGCGCCGGCCTTTGCGGCGCTCGCCATGGCTTGCGCCATCGACTCACGCACGTCCTTAGCCCCCTGGCAGGTCCCGGCTAGATAGATGCCTTGTACCGCAGTCTCTGCGGGCCCAAGCTTGGGATGCAACTCCATGAGGAAGCCGTCCTCGCTCTTGGCTAGCTTTAGCTGCTCCGCCACGGTGGTATCCACCGGACGCAGCCCCAGCACCATTACGATCAAGTCGGTCGGGATCTTGACGTTGCGCCCGATCAGATGATCGTAGAACACTACGTAGTTGCCTTCGGCTCGCACGACCTCCTCGGGCGTGTGGTCGGAGTCGTAGCGGAAGAACTGCACGCCGGCGGCCATTGCCTCATCATAAAGTTCTTCCGCATGGCGTGAATAGGTGCGGATGTCCTTGAACAGAACCCGCACCTTCTTGCCCATCTTCCGCAGACGTAGCGCCTGGCCGATCATGGATGTGCAGCAATAGCGGGAGCAGCCCATCTCCTCGTTGCGCGATCCTACGCAGCCGATGAATGTGATCTTCTCTAAGTCCTTTTCCGGTCCACCCTCTGCGAGCATCCAATCCAGTTCAAGGTTCGAGATCACGCGCGGGTTGGCCGAAAATCCGTTTTCTGGGGATTCGTAGGGAGTCGATCCAGTGGCCATGATCACCGCGCCGACCTCCAGCTTCTTGCCGTTGCTCAGCTGAGTCTCAAAATTACCCACCACACCGCTGATCTCTTCGACCGTGGTTTCCAAATGCACCTTGACGCGGGCCACCTTCAGCATCTTGGCCTGCGCCTCAATCAGGTCCTGCGGATCGAGACCGGCGGGGGAAAGATCGTGCAGCTCATTCAGCTGACCGCCCAGCTTGTCGCTCTTCTCAACTAGATGAGTCTTAATCCCCTGGCGAGCGATGGCAGCCGCGGCGGTCATGCCTGCAATCCCGCCGCCGACGACCAGCGCCGTCTGTGTGAGTGGGAGCTCGGAAGCTTCCAGCGGCTCCAGCAACCGCGCCTTTTCCACGCTCATCCAGACCATGTCCATGGCCTTCATGGTGGCGGCTTCTTTTTCGTATTTGTGCACCCAGGAATTCATGTTGCGGATGTTGGACATCTCAAGCAGGTACGGATTAAGTCCGGCACGTATCATGACCCCGCGGAAGATCTTTTCATGTGTCTTGGGAGAGCAGGCAGCGACCACCACGCGCGTGATTCTCTCCTGTCGAATAACATGCTCGATCTCCTGCTGTGTATTTCCGGCACAGGAGAACATCTGATGCGAGGCGAACACCACGTCCGGAAGCGTCTTAGCATATTCCACGACTTGCTCGACGTCCACCACGCCCGCGATATTGCTGCCGCAGTGGCAGACAAAAACCCCTACGCGTGGCTCCTCGATGCCCTCTATCGGTTCGACGCCGGACACGGGTGGCTTGTAGCGCTCGGTGAGGTGGCCGAGCGCTAGGGCCGCCGCGCCGCTGCCCTCCGCCACGCTGTCAGGGATGTCCTTTGGGCCCGTAGCGCAGCCGGCCGCGTAAATGCCGGGCCGGGTCGTCGTGACCAGGGCGCCAAGGGATTCTGTGGCGAGCAGGAAGCCATCCTCGTCCGTTTCGATCCCAAGGCTTGCCGCCAGGCGCGTCAGGCTTTCGGGCGGCGTCACCGCATTCGCAAGCACGACCATGTCGAACTCGTCGGTGACGCGCTTCGCTTGCTCTGTGGCCTCGTACGTCACATGGATGCGGCCATTTCCGTTATGGCTGATCCTCGAGGGACGGCCGCGCACGAACTTGGCTCCGCTTTCTGCTGTGCGCTCCCAAAATCCATCGAAACCCTTTCCGTAGGCTCTGATGTCCATATAGAGCACGGTGACATCATCGACCCCGTGATCGATGGCCTGGTAAGCATGCTTGATGGAGTACATACAGCAGAAGCGCGAGCAATATTTGAAGAAGCGCTGGTCGCGGGAGCCGACGCACAGCACGAAGAGGATGCTTTCCGGGTGCTTGCCGTCCGAGGGGCGGATGATATCTCCGCCGGTGGGGCCGGCCGAATTGACCAGGCGTTCAAACTCCAGGGCGGTAAGGATATCGGGGTGTGATCCGAACCCGAACTCGCGCATCTCGTGCGGATCCAGCATGTCATAGCCGATGGCTACCACCACCGAGCCGACCTCGCGGGTCAGCATTTCATCGCGCGGCATCAGGAAGTCGATGCAGTTCGGCAGGCAGGCCGTGCTGCAGTGATCGCACGGCAAATAGTTGGGAGGATCGTTGAGGCAATTCTCGATGTCGATCAGGTACGGACCCGGGACGGCTTGCGGAATTGGAGTGTAGACGGCCTTGCGAGCTGCCATGCCCGAGTCGTATTCATTGGGGAGTACGACCGGGCAGACCGCTACGCAATCATCGCACCGAGTGCACTCGTCGGTTACGAAGCGCGTCTTCTTGTGGATCTGCACCTTGAAATCCCCCGGTTCGCCCTCCAGGCCAACGACCTCGGAGAGTGCCAGGATCTCGATGTTTGGATGCAGGTCGACTTCTGACATCTTGGGGGCTTCGATGCAGATGGAGCAGTCCAAGGTGGGGAAGTTCTTGTCCAGGACCGCCATCTTGCCCCCGATGGTGGCTTCTTTTTCGACCAGGGTCACACGTGCGCCGGCCTCCGCCAGATCGAGCGAGGCCTGGATGCCGGCGATGCCGCCGCCGATGACGAGTATCGAGTCGCTCATGCCGTAGGCTCCAGTTGTTTGGCGTATTGGTAGCCTGTTTCGAAGGCCTTCATATTCAGCGGTATGGTCTTTTCCTTCACCGAACTCTTGATGGTACCTTCCATGGATTCGCGCTGGACCAGGTCGGTCGAAGCGGTAAAGAACCCCAGCATTACAACGTTGGCGACGATGCGACGTCCCAATTCCTCGGCTAACTTAGTGGCGGGGATCATCAGCGGTCGATCATCGTCAAATGGAGTGACCAGATCTTCGTCGATGAGGCAGAGGGCATCCGGCTTGGTTTGCGGTCTGAATTTTGTGTAGGCCTCCTGCGAGAGCGCCACTAGGATGTCGGCCCGTTGGACGAAGGGGAAGTCAATCGGATAATCGGCGACCACGATGTTGGAGCTCGAGGCTCCCCCGCGGGCCTCCGGCCCGTAGGCCTGCGTCATAACCGCTTCGAGGCCTTGGTGGAGAGACATGCACTTTCCCAGGATGTAACCTGCGAGTACGACTCCCTGGCCGCCGAAGCCTGAGATCTTGATTTCTTTTCTCATGAGGCGCCCTCCAGGCGCACGGGACGGTATGGCGTGAGATCCCGATCGACCATGCGTCCCACGTAGATGGGACGCTCCTCGCGCAGGTCGATCTCCAAGTCGGCCATAGCGACGTTGGGATCGACGACGCATCGCTCGCGATACAGCTTCATCTCTGTCACGCCGTCGGGGATGTTGTTTGATTTCCCGAAGCCTATAGGGCAGGGAGCAAGGACCTCTATGAAGGTGAAGCCCGGCTTGTTGAAGGTGAACAGGATATCCTCCTGGATCTGTCGGATGTGAATGGTCGTCCAGCGGGAGACGAAACTGGCTCCCGCTGCGGCCAGCAAATAAGGCAGATTGAAGGGCTGTTCCGCGTTTCCATATGGGCTGGTCGTGCTGCGCGCCCCGCACGGGGTGGTAGGTCCGAACTGCCCGCCCGTCATTCCGTAGTTGAAATTGTTGACGCACACAATCTTGAGGTCGACGTTTCTGCGAGCGGCGTGGATGAGGTGATTGCCGCCGATGGCCGATAGATCTCCATCGCCGCTGAAAACGGTGACCATCAGATCGGGATTGGCCAGCTTCAGCCCAGTGGCGAAGGGGATGGGGCGTCCGTGGGTAGTGTGGTAAGAGTCGAGATCCATGTAGCCAGCCACGCGGCCGGTGCATCCGATTCCAGACACCACAATGTGGTTTGCTTCCGGGATGCCGGATTCCAGGATAGCCTTGGCGAAGCAGCGCATCACTATTCCGATGCCACAGCCCGGACACCAGATGTGGGGCATGCGATCGTCGCGGATCAGCCTGTCGAGCGGGTGTTCCTTAACGAGTACGGCCGTTGTCACTGGTGGACACCTCCCTGATCGTTTCCAGAATTGGGCCGGGACGCATCATCGCGCCCCCAGCGTGGAATACGCCCTCCACCGGCTGTGAAACGTGCCGCTGGACTTCGTGCGCCATCTGGCCCAAGTTCATCTCGGCCACCACGAAAGCGTCTGCATCCCGTGCGATCTCTCGAATTAGGCTCTCCGGGAAGGGCCAGAGCGAGATCAGTCTCAGGAAGCCGGCTGGAATCCCTTCCTGCCGTGCTTCCACGACGGCGCGACGTGCGGATCGTGCCGTGGCACCAAAGGAGATCACTACGATCCTGGCGTCATCGAGGTATTGCTCCTCGGTCTTGATCAGGTCGTCCGCGTTTTTGTTGATTTTGTTCACTAGGCGTGTCACAAGACGGTGGTGATTTTCTGGCGTCAGGTCCGGGTAACCGCGCTCGTCATGTGTGAGACCAGAAATATGGATGTGGTGGCCCTCGCCGGCGTAGGCCATGGGCGGCACGAGATCCGGATCGAGCGCCTCGAACGGCTTGAAGGGTCCGTTGGGGGACTTGGAGGGACGCTTGCGTTCCCAGATGGGGATCTCGTCCAGGGTGGGGATGATCACTCGCTCCACCATGTGACCCACCACCTCGTCCGACATAAGCAGGGCGGGTGTACGGTACCGGTCGGCCACATTGAAACAGTGCACAGTGAGGTCAAAGATCTCCTGCGGCGACTCGGGAGCGTAGGCCACGATTTCATAGTCGCCATGCGAGCCCCAGCGCGCCTGCATCACGTCCGATTGGCCCGGAGCCGTCGGCAGACCGGTGGAGGGCGAGCCGCGCTGAATGTTGACCACAACGCAGGGGATCTCCATCATCACACCCAGGCCGATGTTTTCCATCATCAGGCTGAAGCCTGGCCCCGAGGTGGCGGTCATGGATCTCAAACCGGCTGACGAGGCGCCCAGAATAGCGGCCATGGAGGCCAGCTCATCTTCCATTTGGATGTAGACGCCCTCCACTTCGGGCATGCGAAGCGAAAGGCGCTCGGCCACCTCGGTGGAGGGTGTGATTGGGTAGCCGGCGAAGAATCGGCAGCCGGCTGCCAGGGCACCCTCGGCGCAGGCGTGATCGCCGTTCATGAAGTGCTGGCCGGTCAGAATCCGGCGGTCAGCCATCGGTCACCGCCAGCGTGAAGATGGCGAACTCGGGACAGACCAAGGAGCAGAATTCGCAGTGCACGCAGCTCTCCTCTTTCCCTGCAACAACATCGGGATAGTGGTAGCCCTTGGCATTGGTCTGGTCCGAGCTATAGAGCACATCCTCCGGGCAGAACACAATGCACAGCTCACACTCTTTGCAGCGCTCGGGAATGATGTAGACCTTGCCACGCGGCGTCGTGATCGTTTCGAGATCGATCGGAACTCGTGCAAATACCTGCGTCACGCGGTTGGGCCCTCCTCTCGAATTGTTGCGGTGACCCGCAGTCTGCTGGCAAATGCAAAAACCCGACCTACGAGGAAGTCGGGCTTCTCATCTCGATGTATGAACTGGATGCACCCCAGCTCAAGCAGATCCGCCATGGGTCACCTGTGGCACGGCCGCCACTCTGGAATTCGGCCACCAATCCATGCTAAGGGTTCGACGCGTGCGAAACCGAATCGAACCTTAACTAAAAGGCTCTCACCCCCGTCGACCCTTTGGCAAGTGATACGCAGCCCACGCTCGCTCTCAATTGGACTATTAATCCAATTAATCGAAAATTGTCGGACTGATACGTTATCCTATGTCGCGGTCATCAACGAATTCAAGTGACAGAGATCACATAATTCTGCGACTCAGCGTCTCGCCGTCACTACTTCGCCGCGATTTGCGCCAGCTGGGCCCGGGCAACCCGGAACAGATCCTCGGTCGCGAGCTCCAAGCCGGCCATAGGATCCCCGCTGCTGATATTCACCTTCTTGCACTCGGCGATCCCTCGATCAAAGAGGACCGGGATATCATCCGCAAGGCCCACCGGTGCAACCGCACCCCGGACAAGACCCGCCACCTCTTGAATCTCCTCTGCAGTGGCAAACCTAAGCCGCCTCCAGCCCTCACCCAGGTGCGCGCGCACAGCATGCGGATCGAGCCGCGCATCCCCTGTAACACAAGCCATCACATGTTTCCCCTTCCGGTCTCGCAGCAGGATGGACTTCACCATTTCTTCCTTGATCACTCCGCGCTGCCGTGCGGCGGCCTCCACCGTGAACACCGGCTCGTCATGCGGGAGAAGCCGATAGTTGATGCCATGCGCATCCAGCGTGCGGATCACTTCTGTGTCGGGAGGGGTCATCTGCGGATTGGGTGAGCGTGCAGGAGCGCACTCACTGCGGATCGAGGTACATCTGGTCCGGGATCAGGATCTCGGGGAAGCGGGCTCGCAGCTCCCTGCGTGCGTGGTCGCACAGATGGCATGCATCGGCATACTGCTCTTCATGCGGGAGGTTGTACCGGAGAACAAGCTCGCGCGGCCCGCCCACCAGCAGCGGCCCCGTGATCGCATGCGCCTCTGGATCATAGGAACTGCATACGGCCGCCAGGGACTGCTCGAAGAGGTTCCCTATGACGACTCCCTGGCAGATGTGCAGATTGCCGAACGGATCCACATGGATGCGGCCCGGTTCGCGCAAGTCTTCATTCGGACATTCGGTGATCTCCTCCCAGGCGTGCGGCGCTGCTCGACCTGCTAGTTCTTGCGCCGCTCGCCCCCGATACATCACCGCCGATTCCCCGATCGGAAGCTGGCCCTTCGCGAGCGAGGTGTCGGCAGCTTCCGGTTGAGCGATGCTGATGAGGCCCACCGGGATATTCAGCTGTTCCGCCGCCCCGGATGCAATCTTTGCCTGCCGACTGAGATTCTCGTCCCAATGGTAGAGGTCGCTGCTGATCGAAAGATCCTGGATCAGGCCTGCGAACGGGCTCAGCCACTCAAGCGCATCCGCCTTGCTGGTGGCCCAGTATCCATTTGAAACGATTCCGACTTGGAGTCCCATCTCCGAGGCCTGCTGGACCGCCTTCATAAGGATGGGATAGTAGAGGAATGGTTCGCCGCCCTCGAAGTAGATCCATTCCAATGTTCCGAGCTCGACGGCCTGTTTCAGGATCTCGCGGATCCGGGCCAGGGTCATCGTGCCGCTCTGCCATGGACTTCCCCACACAAAGCAGTGATCGCACTCGAGATTGCACTCGTATGTGAGAAGCAAGTGGAGACCTGAGAGCTTCATGTCCTTCCCTTCCTCCGGCGCAAGAGCCACCACAGCAACACGAACGTAGACAGCGGCCAGATCCACGCCAGATCGCCCGGTCCGCCCGGCCCGGTGACTGCCTCCGTCCGTTGGATACGGATCAGCCGATAGTCGGCCAGCAAGGCCTCAAAGTCATCGTTCGTAAGCTTCTTCGGATTCACGCCAAATAGCGGGCCTGCAAAACCGCTGGCGACGATCACGCGCCGCAGGAATTCGGCGCGATTCTCGGCATCGGTGACGTCTTCTGCGACGCCAGCCCAACGGCTGTCCGGCAGCCAGACCTCGATCTCCGGATTCGACCGAAGGTTGAGGTACCAATCTGCGGCTTCCCCAAGTGCGGCGGTGCAATAGATGTCGTCGTTGATCGTGGTGTAGTTCACCGGGGTCAGGCGGGTCAGACCAGTCTTACGACCTCGGTGTTTGATCACCATGATGCTGCCGCCGAACTTGGTTCCGTTACCCCAAGATCCAAGCCCCAGCCGCCAGAGCAGGATCATGAAGGTATTGAAGGCCTTAAAGGTCGTGCGCAGGCGTTCTTCTGAAATCCGTGAAAGGTCCATCCTCGACTCCTCGCAATGAAGCCCTCACCCTACCTATGCTCATGATAAGCAGTTTCTCGCGGCAAATTGTCACAGATTGAGGGGTCTCTTTTTCCTGATCCAGGGAGCCTGGATGACTTGCCTGTGGAGGGTCGTGGCACTCAGCATGAGCGCACCAACGGCGAGAGGCGCTCGCGGTTCAACGATCTTCATTTGGCCAGCTTGGCCTGCACCTTCTCGCTTTCAAGCTCCCGAATGGCGTCAGAGGCGATCCAGCGCGCCGATTTCGAATCCATTTGCTGGATCTCATTGGCGGTCTTGATGGCGGCTGCGTTAAGCACGGAATTTCGCTTCCCGATATTCCGCAGAGCCCAGTTAACGGCCTTCTTGACGAAATTGCGCTCGTCCGTCGCTCCGTGCTTGATCACCGGGAAGTACCCGATGAACCGATCGTCGGCGGCCTTCTTGTCATGCCATGCCAGACCGGCGATGAGGGCATAAGCCGCGCGTTTGACGAACTCTTCTTCGCGTACTGACCACTCGTCGATCTTCTGTTGGGAGAATGCGGTTTTCTCAAACAGGTTGAGGCAGACCTGGTCGCAGACGTCCCAGGAGTCGAAATCGACGACCCAGGCCTCCATCTGATCCTCCGAGACTTGCTCTGGCACGTCGATCATCGAGGCCACGATGCGCGCCTCCTGCACGCCGGTCTTCCACAACTCCAGGGCCAGCTCGTGGTCCTTGCCGATGCCTTTGGCGATCTTCCGCATTTCTGGGACCGGTACTCCCAATCGCTGGTCGGTAGCCATCCCAAACTTGCCCATCCCCTCGACGTTTCGGGCGCTGCCTTTGTCTCTCAGCTGTTCAAGCACAGCATCCGCAGCGGTCGTCATCGCTCGGAACCTCCAAGGATGTTCCTACTGTAACAGGGAACGGAAAACTGACTCGGCCAGCTACCAGCTAGACGAGCGCAACGTCGAAAGCGCGAGGCCGGCAGTCGCCGTCTAAAGATCGCAACGGACTCGCGGCTTGGCGCCATCGTCATGGGAATTGCTGTGTTCGCAGGAATGGTCACCATGATCCTGAGGCTGCGTGCCAGCGGCAAGTAGGGAGAAGAGCTTGCGCGTTCGGAAGCTATGGCCTAGTCCGAGTTGCCGATAGAAGATACGGGGGCGCGGGATTAGGGGAAGATGCCGCGTCCCTGATACACGGCCTCGAGACGCGAGAGCGCGATGATGTACGCCGCCGTTCTCCAATCAGTGGGGACCTCTTCAGACTTGTCTTTCACGCGACCATAGGCCTTCATCAGCATCTTATGCAGCTTGCGGTCCACCTCTTCCAGGTCCCAGAATTCGCTGCGCTTGTTCTGCAGCCACTCAAAGTAGCTGACGATCACTCCGCCCGCATTGCAGAGAACATCCGGGATCACGTGGATATCTCGGTCCTGTAGTATCGTGTCGCCGTCGGTGTCGGTGGGGCCGTTCGCTCCCTCCGCCACGAGCTTCACGTTCAACAGTGGCGCCGTATCTGCCGTGATCTGACTCGCCAGAGCTGCTGGAACGAAAATGTCTGCCTGCGTTCCCAAAAAAGCTTCGTGGTCCACTGGCGAGGCGCCTGCAAAGCCGCTCAATCCTTGGTGAGACTGCGCATACTCGAACAGCTCCGCGGGGTCAATTCCCTTCGGATTGAAAATGGCCCCGGAGGCATCTTCCACTGCAATCAGCGTTGCTCCGAACGGCTTCAACAGGCGAGCCGTCCAGGAGCCCACGTTTCCAAACCCCTGTACGAAGTAAGTCGCTTTGCTCAGGTCGAAACCGTGATTGCTGGCCCAGCGTTCGATCAGGAAGACAACGCCTTGACCGGTGGCCTTATCCCGTCCCGCGCTGCCACCTAGGTCGACCGGCTTCCCGGTCACAACGTGGTAGGAACATTGTCGTTCATTGGGCGGAATGGTGGAGATGTAGGTATCCAGGATCCAGGCCATGATCTGGGCGTTGGTGTTCATGTCTGGCGCGGGGATATCGAACTCCGGCCCGATGTTGCTGCCCAGCGCGAAGGTGAAGCGGCGCGTGATTCGTTCAATTTCGGATCGCGAGTACCGCTTGGGATCGAACTGGATGCCGCCCTTGGCACCGCCAAGTGGCAGACCGGCAATCGCGGTCTTCCAGGTCATCCAGGTCGCCAATGCCCGCACCTCGTCGATGTCCATCGCCGGGTGAAAGCGAAGCCCGCCTTTGAACGGCCCCAGCACGTTGTTGTGCTGGACGCGGTAGGCGGTAAACATCTCTACGCGGCCGTCGTCCATGATGGCCGGGAAGTTCACCACGATCTCGTTCATGGGCTTCTCAAGAATCTTCCGCACATCCGGATCGAGGTTCATGAGATCGGCAGCCTTCTTGAACTGCCTGCCGACGTTCTCGTATACTCTGGAGCCGTTCGTCATGTGCGCGCTCTCCTCGTCACGAACTTAGCCTTGCATTGGTTCTCAGTAGGATTGTGAGTAGGGGAGATTCCACCGAATCTCTTTTGAATACCAACAGGGATGCAGCCAGATCGCGAGTTTCAAATCCCAAGCTCCTTGAGCTGTGCTTCGAGGCGCTCCACGTATCCGGGAGAGCCCATCTCCCTGAATTCCGAAACGGCCTCGTTCAGCAGCTCTTTTGCCCGCTCGCCATCCCCCGGTTCGCCTCTACGCAAATGGGCTCGAGACCAATCCTGCATTCGGATCGCCCTCCAGATTCTGGCCTCTGCCCGGCCAAGCTCAAGGTCGGCCTGCTCGAACGCGGAAAAAGCCTCCTCCCACCGCTTTTCGGCCGCCAGCAGGCTCGCGCGCGCCATGCTGAGAACAACTGCGGACCAGCCACGCGAGTGCTCCGCATGAATGGTCTGCGCCTGCTCAAAGACTTCTCGCGCGCCTGCCGTATCACCTTTCTCGGCCAAGACGACGCTGAGCACCGAGCGGTTGACCACTCGGGCCGCCCGAATCTTGTCCGCAGCCTCGTTCCCTTCCCGCATCACCATCTCGGCCTCGTCAAGCTCTCCGAGCCCAATCAGCAGCAGCCCGGTGAGGATCGAATCTGTTGCGATTTCATAGGCGGAGTTGGATTCCTTCGCCTGCCTGAAGATTTCTCGGTAGAGATCGACCGCTTTCGCCAGGTTGCCCTTGGCGTGATCAAGGGCTGCAAGAGCGGATGGGAAGGTCCTATCTGCTGCCTTCGCCTCGGGCATCTGCTCAATGATGTCCTCGATTTGGGTGATCATCTGCTCAGCATTCGATATCTCACCCAGGGTGGCGGCACTGCTGGCGGCATTGGATAGGGTGAATACCTCACCCGTGAGATCGCCAAGCTTACGATCGATTTCCGCGGCTTGCAGGTAGTGCTTGTATGCCGCGCGAATGTCGGCACCATAGAAAAAATAGATGACACCGAGGTTATTGTGCGCTCGAGATTCTTCTACCAATAAGCCCTCTGCTTTGCAGATCTCGACTGCCTCTTCAAGCGCTGCAATCGCATCTTCGGAACGCATGCTGGGCAAGATCCCGAGAGTGATGAGCGACTCGGCCTCGACGCGACGGGCGCGCACGTCTCTTGCCATCTCAAGCGCCTGATGACATAGCGGCTCAGCTTCGTCTGCCTCACCCAGGAAGTAGTGAGCTCGAGCAGTCTCATGAAGCAGGTCCGCAAGCTCGGGACTTTCCGGAGCGCCCTCCGCAAGTTTCAGACCTTGTTCGCATAGATCGAGCGTACCTGCGTTATCACCGGACCACCATCTTGCGCGCGCCATGCGCGAATAGCACCTGGCCACTTGGTCTGTGTTCCCTAGATCGCCATAGAGACCAGCCGCTTGTTCCCAGGCCGCTATGCCTTGGTCGTAGCGACCTACGCGAGCGACCACCTCGGCCAGGAGAGCCAGGAGCGAGGCACGCTGCTCTTCGGAGGGTTCAAGGTCTAGCGCGGCGCGGAAGTGATTCTCGGCCTCCTGGTTGGCAAATGCGGCGGAGGCCCGCTCCCCGGCCTTGACATAATACTGGCGAGCCTGCTCTTCGTCCCCTGCTTCCTCATGGTGGTATGCCAGGTCTTCGAAGTCTTCCGGCCGGGTGACTTCGATGGCTGCTGCCGCACGGCGGTGGAGCCTTCGCCTGCGCAATGTACGGACTCCTTCGGCCAATGTAGTGGGAATGAGAGCGTGGACAAAGGAAAACGTGGCGCTCCCCTCGCGGCTGATCTCTTCGATCAACTGCGCGTCTTCCGCGGTTTCGAGCGCGTCGATGAGCGTGTCCTCATCAAGATCGCTGGCTTCCGCCAGGGTGTCGAAATCAAACTCGCGACCCAGGATCGCGGCCAGATTGAGCGTGTCCTGATACTCCCCGGGGAACTTTGAGACGCGTGACTGGATCGCAACCCGCACGCTCTGGGGAATCTCGATCTCCTCCATGTCGAGGCGGTCCCACCCGTCTTCCGTGTGGAACACCTGGCCGCTCTCGACCAGCGCCTTGCACACTTCCTCGATGAAGAAGGGATTACCTTCCGTTTCTCCATATATAGCATCCAGGAACTCGGGGGTGATCTCTTCATCGAAGACGGCCGCGAGCAGGTCGCGGCTCTGTAGTTCGTCAAACCTCTTTAGCTTGAGGCGAGTGCCCAGCCGCTTGCGGTTGAGCTCGAGTAAGGCCTCGTGAAAGGGTCGTGCCTCATCGAGCTCTACTTCTCGGTAGGTTGCGGCTAGGAGCACTCGCTGATGCTGCGTTCTTCTAGCCAAATATCGAAGAAGCGAAAGCGATCCACTATCGGCCCAATGGGCATCATCGATAACCAGCATCAGGGGAGTGTGTTCGCTGATGGCCTGGCAAAACGCCACCACGTTCTCGAACAGTCGCTGTTGTTCGGCTTCCGGCTCCAACTTCGGGTTGGGGAGGACGTCGGGGTAGTAGGGCTTCAGTTCCGGGGCCAATTCCAGCAGATCCCCCAGCACAAACTCCGGGAGCTTGAACCCATTCTCAGCGCCCTGCCGGAGTGCCATGCGAACGATCTGGGCGAATGGCGCATAGGGTGCACCGCCTTCGGATTCGCATTCGCCAATCAGCGATCTGCCCCCGGTGACCTCGACGTGGGTAGAAAGCTCCCTGATCAGACGCGTCTTGCCGATTCCCGGCTCCCCGCTGATCAGCAGCAGCTGCCCCTCGCCCGCTAGGGCTTTGTTCCACAACCCGGTGGCGTCCATCAATTCCTGCTCCCGGCCAACAAAGCGGCCGCGAGCGATCCGACGCACGACCGCGATCTCTTTCACGCCCTCCGCCTCCGGATCGAGCAGGTCGCTTCGCTCTAGGATCTTCTGGACCTCACCCGCGGAAGTGGGCCTATTCTCGGGGGATTTCTCCATTAACTGCAGGATCAGGTTATCGAGGCGCGGCGGCACATCTTCGTTCTTGGCCCGCGGAGGCACGACCGAGGCGTGTATATGCTGCGAGATGACGGCCAGTGGGTCGCCCTGGGCGAAGGGGAGTTCGCCGGTTGTGAGTTCATACAGCATGACGCCCAGCGAATAGAGGTCGGCCCGGCCGTCGAAGTCCTGCCCCAGCGCGATTTCGGGCGCCAGATAAAAAACCGTACCGACGATCTCGCCCTCCGAGGTCATGCGGGAGGCCACCGAACGGGCGATGCCGAAATCCATAAGCTTGGCGGCACCGTCGCCTGCGATGAGCACGTTTTCGGGTTTTAGATCACGATGCACCACGCCATGACTATGAGCGTGCTCCAACGCGGCGCATACCTGAGCTGCCACGCTGACGATGCCCCGCATGTCTTTGGGAGGACGATCATGCAGGCTGGCGCCCTCGATCACCTCCATGACGATATAGGGGGAGCCGTCTTCCTCGCCCGCGTCGAAGACGGCTACGATGTTTGAGTGGCTCAGTTTGGCAATCGCCTGCGCTTCATTAAGCAGCCGATCGCGTCCCTCGGTGCCGAGCCCCGAGTCGGAGAGCACCTTCACCGCCACGTCGCGCTCCAGGGTCTGGTCGTGCGCGCGGTACACGGTGCCCATGCCGCCGCTACCGAGCTGCTGGTCTAATCGGTAGCGGTCATTAAGTACAGTTTGCTCTGAAATACTTGTCATAAGTGTTTTCGTTGAGGACTTTGACGGCGACGTCGCGATTCATCTCGGGATCGTGGGCTTGACCGACCGTGCCGGTGCCTCCCCTGCCCAACTCAGCCTCGAGCCGATAGCGATCGTTGAGTCCCGCACCTGAGGGGAACTGGGTCATTCGCGCTTGGCTACGAGCAGGGTGATGTCGTCGAAGGGCTGAGCATCGCCGATGAATTGCTGCAATGCCTGAAGCAGATTGAGGGAAATTTCCTGAGCGGAACGCGATCCGGCGGATTTAATCGACTCCCGCATGCGATCCTCGCCGAAGGCTTCCTCCGCTGAATTCAACGCGTCCGGCACGCCGTCCGTGTACATGATCAGGGTATCACCGGGTTCGAGCTCCGCAGTGCTTTGCTCCAATACGAGCGATTCGTCCACGCCCAGTAGAATGCCGGTTCGATCGAGTTCCTCGAATGAGCCCGAAGCGGCGCGGTAGATCAGCGGCGGGTTGTGTCCGGCGTTGACATAGACCATTTCGCCATCCTCAGGGCTCACTCGCCCATAGAAGAACGTCACCGGCATGGCGGAGGTTGAATTCGCGCATACCAGGCGGTTGGCCTTCGTGATGGCCTCTGCAGGCGAAGCGGCTTCCTCCAGACTGGCCCGGACCATGCTGCGTGTCAACGCCATGAAGAGCGCAGCTCCCATGCCTTTATCGGTGACATCGGCAATCACCAGGCCCATTCTCTCATCATCCGTAGCGATGAAGTCGTAGAAGTCGCCTGCCACTTCACGCGCCGGCAGCCAGCTGGCGGCAAACTGCCAGCCCTTCAGCTTGGGTATCTCCTCCGGAATCAGCCCGGTCTGAACCGTGCGTGCCATCGAGAGCTCCCGCTCCATGCGACCCTTGTCGACTGCCACTTGATATAGGCGTGCGTTTTCAATGGCTGTAGCCGCACTAGAGGCGATGGCGTTCAGGAGCTCGAGGTCGTCGTTGGTGAAGATGCCTGCATGCAGGCGGTTGTCCACATAGATCGCACCAAGGGTTTGATCCTTGACATGCAGGGGTGAGCAAAGAATGGATCGCAGACCCAGGCTCATTACACTCTGCCGGCCCATGAACCGTTTATCATGCTGGGCGTCGCTGGTGAGCACACCCTGACCCTCACCGATCACCTCCCCAACCACGCCGCGAGAAATCTTAAAATCCGGATCTTCAAGGGTCTCTTTTTCCATGCCGCGCGCGGCGCGGAACACGAGGCTACCATGCGGTTCTTTAAGCACCACGAAGCCACGTTCGGCGTTGACGGCCGAAATCACCTCGTCCATGACGGTGTTCAACACATCATCCAAGTCAAGGGACGAATTAAATGTCTTGGAGAGTTGGTAGACTAACTCTAAACGATCGGTATTGGGCTCAGGTGCTTTATCAGTCATGTGTTCTACCGAGCAGAAAATGATGCCTGGGCCCCAAGCATCATTGTTGCTGACAACGTTGATAACACCGAACTGGATAATGGGAGCTTATCACCGTCCTCTTCGAGATCGTCTAACCTCCGAAAGGAGAGTTGAAATCGTGTCAACGCCCTTCTCCACATCCAGAATAGACGGGAAGCTCACCGAATCTGTCCTCTTCGACGGTGCTCTTCTTTACTACAATCATGACGCGCGAAAACGCATCCTTGTCTCGGCACCAAAGAGTAGTCATCTCACTCGTATTATCACATAGGGAACTGAATTGGCGCGCTTGCACGAATATCAAGGAAAGGCGCTTCTCAAGGCGCTCAAGATCGCCGTCCCGAAGGGAGAGCCCGCCCGGAGCCCCGATGAAGCGCGAGCAATCACCGAGGAATTGGCATGCCCGGTAGCAGTGAAGGGCCAGGCATGGGTAACTGGCCGCGCCGGGTACGGCGCGATTCGCTTCGCTAAGACGCCCCAAGAAGCAGGTGAGGCGGCCACCGCAATCCTCGGAATGCAGATCGATGGTTTCCAGGTAGATACAGTGCTGGTCGAAGAGAAGCTCGACGTCGAAAGGGAATTCTATGCCGGGCTGATCATCGACGACCGTTGCCAGGCGCCGGTGTTGATCTTCAGTAGCCAGGGTGGAAGCGGGATCGAGGAAATCGCACGCGAGCATCCCGAATCCATCGCCCGGGAAGTCATCGATGTTCGCCGCGGCTTGTCCGAATATCGGGCACGTGACCTCATCCGCCAGGTCGATCTGCACGGGAAGCTTCAGGCCGGCCTGGGCCGCATGGTAAGCCAACTCTACCAAGTTGCCCGGCGCTATGATGCGCGCGCGGCTGAGATCAACCCCATCGTGCTCACCACGGAGGGTGCGCTCTACGCGGCAGATTGCCGTATCACCGTGGACGACAACGCGGTTTACCGTCACCCGGATCTCGGAATTGAGGTCGCCCGCGAATTCGACAGGCCTGCCTCGCGCCTCGAAACCATCGCGTGGCAGGTGGAAAAGGACGACTATCGCGGAACCTTTTATTTCATCCAGCTCGAGCACGATTTCGAAGGTGGAGAGGGAGTGATTGGTTTTCATGGCGCCGGCGGTGGAGGCTCAATGATGAGCATGGATGCCGTGCTGAACCGCGGCTACCGGCTGGCAAATTTCGTGGACACAAGCGGGAACCCGCCGGCCTCCAAGGTATACCGCGCGGCGCGAATTGTGCTGGCTCAGGAAGGAATCGATGGGTATTTTGCCTCCGGCTCAGGAGTGGCTTCACAAGAGCAATTTCACAGTGCGCGCGGGCTTGTCAAAGCCTTCATGGAAGTTCCGCTGAGGGTGCCGGCTGTGATCCGACTGGGCGGCAACGCCGAAGACCGAGCGATCGCGATCCTGGAGCGAGCGCGTGACGAGATTCCAGCACCGGTCGAGGGCTACGGCAAGGATGATGCCCCCGAATTCTGTGCCGAGAGACTTGATTATTTAGTCCGAAACCTCGAGCCGCGTGCTGAGAAACATGACGGCTGGAGCCGATCCGAGCCCCGGCAGCCGTACAGCTTTGGGACGGTGACCGGCGGCGAGGTGACGCTCGACCATCGAGCCTGCCAAGATTGCGCGTCCAAGATCTGTATTGAAACCTGCGTGCCCGGAATCCTCGAGTTGCAGGGTGGTCTCCCGGTCCTGAATATCACGCCGGAGGAGGCCCAGAAGGGTGGTTGTAGCGAGTGCCTGGCCTGTGAAATTGAATGCTTCTTCGAAGGCAACCGCGGCGGGTATGTCAGTCTGCCGATTGCAGGGCTCGATTGATCCGAGGCTTCGGATGAGTGTCCCCAAGCAGTTCCCGGCAACCGGCGCATGCCATGTCACCAGGCTCATAACTGAAACACAGAGATCCGAATTTGGCAGACGCAGAGGTCTGAATGGCCGTCCTGATTAACGAGACCAAGCGGGTGCTGGTGCAAGGCATCACCGGTCGTGAGGGAAGCGCGCGCGCGCATTTGATGAAGGAATATGGAACCCAGGTAGTGGCTGGCGTGACGCCAGGGAAGGGCGGCAAAGACGTCGTTGGAATTCCGGTATTCGATACCGTCTTGGAGGCCATCGAGCGGGCCGGACCGATCGACGTCAGCGTGCTATTCATTCCCGCGCCATTGGTAAAGGGAGCGGCTCTGGAAGCGATCGATGGCGGGGTCAAGCTGCTCATTATCGTCCCGGATCGCGTACCGATCTACGATGTGCTGGAAATTGCCGAGGCCGCCAAGCGAACGGGAGCGCGATTCGTTGGTCCGAATACCCTTGGGGTACTCTCCCCGGACAGAGCGGTGCTGGGAATGATCGGTGGACGAGCAAGCTCTGCAAGATCCTGGTTCTTCCCTGGGCCGGTCGGCATCGCCTCGCGCTCTGGTGGGATCACGTCCTCGATGGCTTACTACCTGGGCCAGGCAGGGATCGGCGCTACGACCCTTCTGCACGTGGGCGGGGATCCGGTGGTTGGGACGCCGCTTCCGGACGCTGCCGAGCTCTTTGAAGGGGATCCGGATACCAAGGCCATCGTGATGTTCGGCGAGATAGGCAGCAGCCAGGAGGAACGGGTTGCTGACCTTGTAGAATCGGGAGCAGTGACTAAGCCGATCGTGGCGTACATCGGTGGGAAAGCAGCCAAGAGCGGGACTCGATTCAGCCACGCCGGCGCGATTGTCGAGGGCAGCCGCGGTACATATGAGGGCAAGGTGAAACGCCTGCGAGAAGTGGGTGTGACGATCGTGGAAGCGTTTGGGGAACTACCGCAGGTGACGGCAAATGTAATGAAAGAGCATGGGATCCATCAATGAGTGAATCTAGCTGGAAGACCTCTATTACCGAGATCAAGCCCAATGAAGTGCGATTGCGGGGCTACTTGATCGATGAGTTGATGGGCCGGGTCAGCTTCGGCCAAGCGGTACACCTCGCGCTGAAGGGCGAGCTCCCAACATCGGAGGTCGGGAAATTGCTGGATGCGATCCTGGTCTGCTCCATCGACCATGGCGCCTCGCCGCCATCCGCTTTGGCGGCGAGAACGGCCGCCTCCACCGGAGCGCCGCTAAATGCTGCTGTGGCCGCCGGCCTGCTCTCGATCAACCGCTACCACGGAGGAGCGATCGAGGATTGCATGGCGGTGCTAGAGACAGGAATTGAACGCGCAAGAGAGGCCGGAAGCCAGCTCTCAGAAGTCGCCGGAGAGCTCGTGCAAGAGCATCGCGCGGCCAAGAAACGGATCCCCGGGCTGGGCCATCGGATTCATGCCAAAGACCCGCGTACTGGCAAGCTCTTCGCGCTGGCCCATGAAGCCGGAATTGCGGGTCAGGGCGTGGAAATGATCCGGGCTCTCCGGGAGGCGATGGCAGCTGACGGGAAGGAGCTGCCGATCAATGTGGATGGCGCGATCGCGGCGCTGCTCATAGACATGGAGATCCCGCGTAAGCTTGGCAACGCATTCTTTATGATGGCGAGGGTCCCGGGCTTGGTGGCACAAGTTCATGAGGAGCAAAGCCGCGAGCGTCCCATGCGCCGGATCCATCCCACAGATCACATCTATGACGGCCCCGATGCCAGGTCGTTGACGGAGTGAGGCAAGCATGTCAGAAGAATTAATGGAACTGATCCCCGAGTTTCGTCTGATCCAAGACCGCGACCTCCGTCAAAGGACACTGGCAGTGTGGCAGGAGGCGATGGAGATCGGGGGCTGGTCTGCAGATGACCTGCGCCGGATGCCTTATACGCTGCTGGTTGAAGGGGTGGACATCCCCTTTCCCCAACACGTCAGCGTCGTCTGTCGTCTGTGCGTCGCCATGCTTGACATTCTTCTGGAAGACTATGGCGATCGGTATGAGATCGACCGCGACACCCTGATCGCAGGCGCACTGCTTGCGGATGTCGGCAAGCTGATTGAATTCCGCGAGCAGGACGGCGAATACCAGTGGGCGAGCATGTACAAGTACCTGCGACACCCATTCACCGGCGTGGGGCTGTGCTTCAAGCATGACATACCTGAAGCCGTGATGCATGTGGTCGCTACCCATTCATGGGAGGGGGACAAGTTCAAGCGACGACCGGAGTCCATCATTTTTCATCACGCCGACTTTACCGATTTCGATCTCACGAAGTTCGCGAGCAGCTGAGCATGGGACAGACATTCGCTGAGAAGGTTCTAGCCAAGAAGGCGGGCGTGGAGGCGACCTCCCCCGGAGAGATCGTCGAGATTTCGCCTGACGTCGCCCTATCCCACGACAACACGGCGCCAATACGAGGGATATTCGAGGAGATGGGCGGGGTCAGGGTGCATGATCCTGAGATGCATGCCATCTTCTTGGACCATGCCGCGCCGGCGCCAACCACGCAGCACGCTGAGAACCATCGCATTATTCGTGAATTCGTGCGCGATCAGGGTATCCCGCACTTCTTCGACGTGGGACGCGGCATTTGCCACCAGGTCCTGGTTGAAGAGGGATTGGCGCTGCCGGGGGAAGTGGTGCTCGGATCCGATTCGCACACCCCGCATGCGGGCGTGATGGGGGCCTTCGGCGCGGGAATCGGCCGCAGCGAGATGGCATCCGTATGGGCATTGGGGAGTCTGTGGCTGCGAATCCCAGAAAGTCTACAGATTATCGTCCACGGGGAGCTTCCGCCTGGAGTTACAGCCAAAGATCTTGCGCTTCACGTCATTGGTGATCTGGGCGCGGATGGCGCGCTATACATGTCGGTCGAGTGGCATGGAGATGCGATCCGACGGCTGGGTTTGAGCGAGCGGGCGGTGCTGCCCAACATCTCAGCGGAGATGGGCGCCAAGAACAGCTACCTCCCTCCGGACGAGCTGGTCTTCGACTATCTCGAGCGCCGAGCCCAAAGGGCATATGAAGCCGTATTCCCGGATCCTGACGCCGAGTATGCCAGGAAGGTCGAATATGAGGCTGATACGTTGGAAGCTATGGTTGCCTGTCCACACACGGTGGATCACGTGAAGCCGCTGTCCGAGGTTGCAGGCACGCGCGTGGATCAGGCGTTTATCGGCACCTGCTCCAATGGCCGCTTGGAGGACTTGGCGTCCGCGGCCGAGGTGCTGGCCGATCGACAAGTAGCCAATGGCACCCGCCTGATCGTGATCCCGGCCTCATCTGAAGTATTCAAGCAGGCCTTGGGCGCGGGCTACATCGATGTCTTCCTACAGGCTGGCGCACTGCTTCAGAGCCCCGGCTGTGGGCCCTGCATGGGGAATCACATGGGCGTGCCGGCAGTCGGTGAAGCCACCATCAGCACCGCCAATCGCAATTTCAAGGGGCGCATGGGCACCAAGGAGAGCGAAATCTATCTGGCCAATCCGTCGGTGGTCGCCGCTTCGGCGGTGGCAGGCGAAATCTGCAGCGCGAACGATTTGAATTAGGAGACCTGAGCGAGATGAGCATCATCAACGGGCGCGTTTGGAAATACGGAGATAGCGTAAACACCGACGTCATCTTCCCCGGCAAGTACACCTACACTGTCAGCGATCCGGCCGATATGCCACAGCATGCGCTGGAGGATTTGGATCCGTGCTTTGCCGCGGAGGTGCGGCCGGGCGACATCATCGTCGCCGGGAAGAACTGGGGCTGCGGCTCATCCCGCGAGCAGGCGGTGACCTGCTTGAAGGAGAGCGGGGTGGGCGCCATCGTAGCCGAGTCCTTCGCTCGCATTTACTACCGTAACTGCCTGAATGCGGCCCTGCCGGCGCTGACCTGTGCCGAGGCGGTTGAGAACATCGAAGACGGACAGCAGATCGAAATTGATCTGGAAGCCGGCGAGATTCGCAGTTCCGAAGGCACCTTCTCGTTTCCGCCGCTTCCGGAAGCGGTGATGGGGATCTTTGCGGCCGGAGGTCTGGTGCCCTACACGCGACAGCGTATCCGAAAGGGGAAGTGATGTATCGAATAGCCTGGATGCCCGGCGATGGCATCGGCGCGGAGGTCATGGAAGCAGCCAGGATCGTCCTGGATCGCTTGGAGCTGGAGGCGGAATACGTGCCGGCCGATATCGGGTGGGAGTTCTGGTGCACCGAAGGAGACCCGCTGCCCGAGCGCACGATCGAGATCCTGAAGACCTGCACTTGCGGTCTCTTCGGCGCTATCACTTCTAAACCTAAAGAGGAAGCCGCCAAGGAACTTGCCACTGAGCTACAAGGCAAGGGCCTGAGCTACCGCAGCCCGATCGTGCGGCTGCGCCAACACTTCGATCTCTATACCAACTTGCGGCCCTGCAAGGCTTATCCTGGAAACCCGCTCAACTACCGCGATGATGTCGATCTCATCGTGTTCCGCGAGAACACCGAAGGACTCTACAGTGGGATCGAGTTCCATCCCCTTCCTGACGAGGTCCGGCGCGTGATGGCGAAGCACAACCCCGCCATGGCTCGCTTCGATGGAGTGGCGGGCGATGAGATGGCCGTGAGCCTACGGGTGATTACCAACGTGGGCGCGCGGCGGATCATCAAGAAGGCGTTCGAGTATGCGCGGGATTTCGGCTACCCCACCGTCACTCTGGTAGAGAAGCCCAATGTGCTGCGCGAGACCAGCGGGCTCATGCGGAGGGCGGCCGCATCCGTTGCGAAGGAATTCCCCACCATTGAACTCTGGGAAACCAACATCGATGCCCAGATGATGTGGCTGTTGAAGAACCCGGATGATTACGGCGTGATGGTAACCAGCAACATGTTCGGCGACATCCTTTCCGATCTGTCAGCCCAGTTGGTAGGGGGTCTGGGCTTCGCCTCAAGCGGAAATATCGGCGATGAGTTTGCGGTTTTTGAGCCAACCCATGGTTCCGCGCCCAAATATGCCGGCCAATACAAGGTCAACCCGACCGCCATGCTGCTGGCGGCAAAGCTGATGCTCGAATGGCTAGGCGAGCGCGGGAAGGCCGAGGCGCTTGATGCTGGGATGGCGGCCGTGATCCATGAGGGTAAAGTACGTACCTACGATATGGGCGGTGACAGCTCGACCCTCGAGATGGCCCAGGCGGTAGCTGACCGCCTCTAAGCATTCCCGTCCTACAGTCGGGGACCGCCTGCTTCGGTAAGCGGGATGCTCGCGGGGCTTGGCTCGATATCAATGAGGATCAATAAATGAGTTCGATCAGCCATCAAATGGCAGAGTTCGCGCACGCGCTGCGCTACGAAGACATCCCCGCGGTAGCTATTCACGAAGCCAAGCGCTTCTTGCTTGACAGTGTTGGATGCGCCCTGGCCGCGGTGGACAATGACGACATGCAGGCCATGCACCGGTTTACAGAGAAGCTGGGGGGCACTCCGGAGGCGACCGTCATAGGAAGCGGGCTGCAGACGAATGCACCCAGTGCGGCATTGATGAATTGCCTGCTGGTCCGTGCTCTGGATTACAACGATATCTACTGGGTTCAGGATCCCAGTCATCCCTCCGACATCATCGGAGTCGCGCTGGCGGTGGCGGAGGCGAACCAGAAGAGCACCGTTGAGGCAATAGTGGCCATCGTGATCGCATATGAGCTGGAGATGCGATGGTGCCATGCTGCCGAGCCAGGCATCCGGGAGGTGGGATGGCACCATGCCTCGCTGACGCAGTTCGTGAGCCCGCTGGTCGCGGGTCGGCTCTATGATCTCGACCTGGATCAGCTTGTGGCGGCGGTTGGAATCAGCGGCAGCAGCCACTTTACTCTCGGCGGAGTGGTTGCGGGTCACCTGACGAACATGAAAAACACTGCCGATCCCCTGGCGGCACAGGCCGGCGTGCTTGCTGCGCTCATGGCGCGGGAAGGCTGCAGTGGACCGGTGGAGGTGATCGAGGGGAAGGAAGGGCTGATCGAAGTTCTGTCCAACGTGGAATGGCTGGAGCAGGAACTGACGAAGGGGCTGGGATCGGATTTCCTGATCACGAACTGCAGCTACAAGGCCTTCCCAACCGAAGCTCTCACGCACCAGCCGATCAGCGCCGCGCTGGCAGTGTGCCGTGATCACGGCATTGCTCACGATCAGGTGGCTGAGCTGCTGGTGGAGACCACTACTCGTGGCGCCGATATCCTCTCCGATCCGAGCAAGTACAAGCCAGAGACGAAAGAGACCGCAGACCACAGCCTCCCGTACGTAATCGCGGCCGCGGTCGTGGACGGAAACGTCCTGCCAGAAAGCTTCAGCGTAGAAAAGCTGAAGGACCCACGAATCCGAGAGCTGCTTCCGAAGATCAAGGTGGTCGCCGATTCTGAGATTGACGACCTCTTCCCAAAGATCAAACGCGCCCGCGTGACGATCACAACCACCGACGGCCAGAGTCACACTGCGCAGACGGATGTCGCAAAGGGCGATCCAGCAGATCCCATGAGTGACGAGGATATCGAGGCCAAATTCCGGGACAATGCGCATGGAGTTCTAGGCTCCGCGCGGATGGATGAAGTGATTGAAGCGACCTGGCAGCTCGATGGCCTAGCCGGCATGCGCGAATATCTAGGGCTTCTCACATCCGACATCTAAACCGGGGCCAGAATCGATCGCTACCGGCTGAGACCCTCCGCGGGCGCGTAGGTGAAATTAGAATACCGAACGACCCGCAGGGGTTCGCGCGCCGGACTCCGGACTTGACCCAGGCGTGATATGACGAATCAGGAACACTACCGAAAACTGGAGCGGATGTACCTGCGCGCGCGTGTAAATGAGTATTTCGCGCCGACCGTTCAGATTGGCGAGGGGAAGGCGGAGGTCGGCATCGAAGTCCGGCCCGATTTCTTCCACGCCGCTAATGCGGTGCACGGGTATCTATACTTCAAGGTGCTGGATGACTCAACGTTCTTCGCCGTGAACTCGCTCGTAGAGGACGTCTTCGTTCTCACGGTTTCGTTCAATCTGCACTTCACTCGCCCGGTCACCAAAGGAGTTCTGAAGGCGACCGCCGAGGTCGTACACCGGTCAAAGCGACTCTTCATCGCCGAAGGAGTAGCGATGGACTCGCACGGGAGAGTAGTCGGTCGCGGCACCGGCACCTTCATGCGCAGCGACATACTATTGACGCCGGGAACGGGCTATGAGTAGACCGAGTCACTACCGCGCAGTTGAGAAAGGGGGTTGTGGGCACCTTGAGCTCGACCCACAGCACGGAAGTCGACTGGTAGCGGCCAGGATCAATCGATGGATCAAGAATGTCTGCTGAATCTCGGGTGAGGCTAAACCCGCCTGTTTCCGATCGGGATCACACGAAAGGACCCGACGACTCGCCCGTAACGCTCGTCGAGTACGGCGACTACGAATGCCCGTATTGTGGACAGGCGGAGAACTCGGTCCATGAGATTCAGGAGCGCACTGGCGACGCAGTGCGGCTGGTCTTCCGCCACTTTCCCAATCGAACGGTACACCCACATGCCAGGCTCGCCGCGGAAGCGGCAGAGGCCGCTGGGGCGCAGGGCAAGTTCTGGGAAATGCATGATCTGCTGTTTCAGCATCAGGATCGTCTGGAAGAATGGGACATGGTCGAGTACGCGCGTGAGCTGGGCCTGGACGAGGGTAAGTTTCGTGCCGAGCTAGAAGAACACAGGCACTCAAAGACGATCCATGAGGATTTCAGGAGCGGCATAGAGAGCGGGGTGCAAGGTACGCCGACCTGGTTCATTAACGGCACGCGCTACGACGGAGCATGGGATCCAGAATCCCTCCTGGAAGCCGTACGCAAGCCGATGGGCGTACGTATCAGTGCGCTGACGCAGGAGTTTACGCGCCTTGCGGCCTCCGGCGGGCTGATGCTTCTGATCTTCAGCGCCTTGGCACTGCTCTGGGCCAACTCTGCTTTCGCCGAGTCATATTTTCAGCTCTGGCAAACGGAAATTGGGATTTCCCTGGGCAATCTCCATCTCGAAAGATCCCTCCTGGAGTGGGTCAACGAAGGCCTCATGGTGATCTTCTTCTTTGTCCTGAGTCTGGAGATCAAGCGCGAGGTCACCGCTGGGGAGCTCGCAAGTGTGAGGAAGGCGGCATTGCCCATAGCCGCGGCCGCAGGTGGAATGTTTCTGCCGGCACTGATCTATGCCGCATTTAGCTTCTCAAACCCGATCGCGATGCGGGGGTGGGCAATTCCGGTAGCCACCGATATCGCGTTCACACTGGGCGTACTGGCCTTGCTCGGCGGGCGCGTACCGCTCTCCCTCAAGGTATTCTTCACCGCCATGGCTATTGCGGATGACGTGGGCGGTATTCTGATCATTGCGCTCTTCTATACCTCTGAGATCAACGTTGCAAGCCTGGTGGTGGCGGCCATTTTCTTCGCCGGCCTGCTGGTTCTGAACCGGTGGCGCGTGTTCTCGCCGCTGCCTTATGCGCTGCTTGGCATCGGACTGTGGTTGGCTTTCTTGTCCTCCGGCGTCCATCCTACGCTCGCCGGCGTACTGCTTGCGGCCACGATTCCGACCCGCAGCCCGCCAAACGTTTCGAGACTTATGGCGCAGACGGATACGGTACTCAATCGGTATGAATACGACGACGATGAAAGCCGCGAGCAGGCGCTGGTTCATGCATTGAAGACGATCCTGGATCGCATGGAGCCGCCGGCCCAACGGCTCGAGCACGAGCTGCAGCCATGGGTAACCTATTTAATCTTGCCCATTTTTGCGCTGGCCAATGCGGGTGTCCCATTAGGAGGCGCGGACGGCCTCGCGCTCTTTAATCCGGTTAGCCTGGGAATTATCTTCGCCCTGGTTCTGGGAAAGCCAATCGGGGTTGGGATCTTTGCCTGGCTAGCAGCGAGGACCGGAGTGGCCGAGAAACCGCTGGACATCAGCTGGCGTCAATTCTTTAGCGCCAGCGTCTTGGCCGGCATCGGCTTCACGATATCGCTCTTTATCGCACAAGCGGCCTTCCAGGATTCAAGGCTGCTCTCCAACGCGAAAATCGGAATACTGGCGGGCTCGATCCTTGCCGCGGGAGTAGGTTGGGGGCTGCTCAACCTGAACAGCCCGCGATATGACACGGTTACTGAAGTGCAGGCGGAGCCTGCGCCGGCCACTGATTGAGTTCTAACTACCTATCCTAGAATGCGAGGAGCGACCTAGTGTCGGAAAACACCGTTCGTGAGCGCCGCGAGATCCCGATCGAATTCACATGGAATGCCGAAAGCGTCTTCCCGGATCGGTCAGCCTGGAGCGAGGAATTCGAGGCGCTGGTTGAAGATCTGGCTCAGCTGGAGCATTATCATGGCCGGCTCAGTGAAGGTCCGAAAACCCTGCTCGAAGCGATTGGCGCCATCGAGAACATCGTCGGCCGAGCGTACAAACTAGTGAGCTATGCCTACGTTGGGTTGGCGGTCGATTCGCTTGACCCGCAGGCAGTAGAAATGTATGGCCGGGTGCAAGGTCTGGTGGGGCAGGCGCTTGCAGCTCTTGCTTTCATCGATCCGGAGCTGATCGCGGCCGGCGAGGACACGGTGAAAGGTTGGATCGATGAGGACGAGAGGCTAGCTAAATACGACCACTACGCTGACAACCTGTTCCGAAAGCAAAAACATGTGAGATCACATGAAGTCGAGGAGCTTCTGGGTACGCTTCGAGGAATGTTCTTGGGCGCGCGCACGACCGCAGAGGCGCTAGCGGATTCGGATTTCACATTTCGGCCGGCAACCGCGGCTGACGGCACAGAGATTCCATTTACGCAGGGAACGCTGCGGCGGATCTACACTGGTACGGATCGCGAAGCTCGGCGCACGGCCTGGGAAAATTACGCCGACCAGTACCTGGCCTACAGGAATACGCTAGCCAGCAACCTCACCAATTCCATACAACAGAATGTCTTCTCCATGCGAGCCCGCAAACATGAATCTACCCTGGCGATGGCTCTGTTTGACAACAACATCCCGGTAGCAGTCTTTCACAACCTTATCGAAACCTTCCGCGCGAACGTTGGAATCTGGGAACGGTATTTCTCGATCAAGCGCCAAGCCTTGGGATTCGAAAAGCTCTTCCCCTACGATGTGTGGGCCCCCCTCACGCCTAAGGCGGCCGAGATCACCTATTCGCAAGCGGTGGATTGGATCTGCGAGGGAATGCGGCCGCTAGGGGAGGACTACGTGCAGGTCATGCGCCGCGGCTGTCTGGAACAGCGCTGGGTGGATGTATATCCGAACAAGGGGAAACGTCAGGGCGCATTCTCTTTCGGTTCGTCGGGCACCTATCCCTTCATCGTGATGAGCTACAACGACAACGCACTTAGCTTCAGCACGCTGGCGCACGAGTTGGGGCATTCCATGCATTCTTATCTGGCCTGGGAAACCCAACCCGTGATTTACGCTCAATACTCGATATTCGTCGCCGAGGTGGCCTCCAACTTTAACCAGGCCATGGTCCGCGCCTACATTCTCGAAAACATCGACGACAGGGCACTGAAAATCGCGCTCATCGAGGAGGCCATGGCTAACTTCTATCGCTATTTCTTCATCATGCCGACCCTGGCACGGTTCGAACTCGAAACACACGAAAGAATAGAGCGGGGAGAGGGTCTCAACGCCGACAGCATGATCGAGCTGATGGCAGATATGTTTGAGGAACCCTACGGAACCGCCATGGAGTTGGATCGTGAGCGGGTTGGGATTACCTGGGCGCAGTTTCATCACCTCTACGCCGACTACTACGTTTATCAATATGCCACCGGAATCGCGGGAGCCCACGCCCTGGTCGGGCGCATATCGGGCGGGGAGCCTGGCGCAGCCGAGGACTACCTAGGATTCCTGAAAGCCGGCGGATCGGAATACCCGCTGGATGCACTGAAGGCTGCAGGCGTGGACCTGAGCTCGCCCGAGCCTGTGGAGCAGGCTTTCTCGGAGATGGCAGGATACGTGGATCGTCTGGAGCAGCTGCTCAGTTGACGATCCTGCATGTGCAGGGGTGTGTAGAAGATTAGGGTCCAAGGTCTACCGATCTTTGTTCTCCTATTTATGGCGGCCTGCAGTCCGGCTCAAGGCATCTATGAGCGCGGCCTGAAGCATGTGGAGCAGGGAGAAATCGATGCCGCATTGGCCGCCTTCGACGAAGCGCTAGCCGAAGATCCCGAGTTCGGCGCCGCTTACCTCGAGCGGGGACAGCTGCATCTCGATTCTGGCAACGAATCCGCGGCATTGGCGGATTTCGAGATGGCCGTTCAATTCGATTCTGATAATCCTGGGTCCTACGCTAATCGAGGCGTGGTGCTCGCCGAACAAGGCGAATTCGAGGCAGCCATCGCCGATTTCGAGTACGCCATCGAGCTCGATCCGGAGTACGCCCGCGCCTACAACAACCGCGGCAACACCTATCGTCGCATGAAGCGGTATCAGGAGGCCATGCAGGACTTTGAAACGGCCATCGAGCTCGACCCCGAATACGCCCGTGCCTATAACAACCTCGGCAATATGTATCAAGAGATCGATGAGGTCTTCTTGGCCCTGGAAAACTTCAACCGGGCCATAGAGCTCGACGATGAGTACCCGCTGGCGCACAACAACCGCGGCATCTTGTACGCAACCTTTGGGGATCTCGAATCGGCAATTGCAGACTTCGATCGCGCCATCGAACTCGATCCGGGCTACGCCGACGCCTACTACAATCGGGGGCTCACGCAGGAGCGTCTTGGCAACATTCGCTTCGCGCTCGAGGATTACGCCGCCACTATCGATGCCGACCCTGAGTACGTTTACGCGTATATCAACCGCGGTGTGATCTGGGCCACCATTGGCGAGCTTGAAGATGCCATAGCGGAATACACTGCGGCCATCGAAGTGGATCCCGAGTTCGCCGGCGCCTATCTCAATCGAGCGCTCGCTTACGAGGACTTAGGTAGGCGAGAATTTGCGCTTGCGGACTATGAACGATTTGTTGAGCTCTACTCCATTCAAGACCGACTGCGCTTCATGGCCGAGACGCGCATAAACCTCCTGCGCCAAGAATAAAGCCAAGTACTCGAGGATCGATTCCGTCGTTCGCAGCTTCCTCCTGAACTGAAATCTCAGGAGAACACTATGAACAAAGGAATCGCGATCGGAACCGTCTTGATCCTGGGGTCGCTGCTCGCCACGGTGTGCAATTTGTCATTTGCCGGCGAGCAGGCCGAGCCCGAGGCTCAGGAACCCGCCGCGCGGGCACCACCCGAGCAGGAGGCCGACGAAGCACTTTCCGAGCCGACCGAGGCTCCCGAAGAGTCAATCGAAGAGCCTCAGGGCACGCCGATCGCGCTTATCCTGGTCACCCACATTCAAATGATCAGTCAGGAACGGGGTTGGGGCATCGGAGGTCTGGATGGAGATTCTGACCACGTGCTCCTAACCAATGATGGCGGCCAGACTTGGATGGGCGGGCGGTCGCTCGACAAGGCGACGCGTTTGCGTTGGTCACCACGACTAACGGCGGCAGAACTTGGAATCTGCTGAAGCCCTCCATCACGTCCTAGCTCAAGGCAAGTAATCCAGAAGACCTCGCTTATACTCAAGGGTCTTTTTGGCCTAAATGGGGCCGGGAAGCTCGCATCGCACATCGATCATGAAGTCAGCGATCTCCGCAAGGAACCTATCCAAGACCTATATCGTCCACGAGCGGTCGGGCGGTCTGCGCGCCGCGCTGCGCGGAGTTTTCCGCCGCGAGAAAAAGGAAGTGGAGGCGGTTAAATCCATCAGTTTCGAGATCCAGCCGGGCGAGATCATCGGCTTCCTGGGCCCCAACGGCGCGGGTAAGACGACCACGCTCAAAATGCTTTCTGGTCTGCTGCACCCGACAGGCGGCCAGGGCTTCGTGTTGGGTTATGAGCCGCACAAGCGTGAAAAAGACTTCCTAAAACAGATCACGCTCGTCACGGGCCAGCGCAACCAATTGGTGTGGGATATCCCGGCTATCGATTCGTTTGAAGTCAATCAAGCCGTCTACGATATCGACCGGGAGCAATTTAGGCGAACGGTCGACGAATATATTGAATTACTTGAGCTTCAAGAACTCGTGCGGAAGCCAGTGCGACAGCTCTCTCTGGGGGAGCGCATGAAAGTGGAGATTGCGGCAGCCTTGCTCCATCGGCCAAAGGTGCTCTTCCTCGATGAACCCACCCTCGGCCTGGATGTTCCCATGCAGCGACGCATCCGTAGGTTCATCGCAGATTACAACAAACAGGAAGGCGCCACTGTGCTGCTCACCAGCCACTACATGTCGGATGTCCAGGCGCTATGCAAGCGGGTGATCGTGATCCACCAGGGGGAGATCCTCTTCGACGGTCAGCTTTCGCATCTGGTCCAGCAATTCACCGGCTACAAGGAGATCGTGGTTGAACCCAAGGAACGCGGGATCGACCTCTCTCGCTACGGCGAGATCATGGGTGAGGACGCGGGGCGCGTGTCTTTTCGAATACCGCGCGAGGAAGTTCCGGCGGTCGCGGCCAAGCTATTGGCGGACATTCCAATGTTTGATCTAAGCGTCGAGGAACCGCCGATCGAGGATGTGATCGAGCGTGTATTCGCTGGGGGGAACATTGAGACAGCTAGCTAACATCCTGGTGGCCGAGTACAAGGTCCGGCTCATGGCGGGCTGGCAATATCGATTCCAGCAGAGCCTGGGGCTTATGGGCTTGATGTTTGAGGCCGTCATTTACCTGGTGGTATGGACCACGGTTGCCGAATCCCGGGGTGGCGAGGTCGGGGGGTTCACGACCGGAGAGCTGGCCGGCTACTACATCGGATGGATGTTCGTGCGGAACATGACCACCGGCTGGAGCCCCCAATGGTTCGAGTACCGGATCCGTGAAGGGGAGTTCAACACTGCCCTGCTGCGCCCGATACATCCTTTCTTCCCGGATATCTCGCACATGATGGCCGGCAAGACCACCTGGCTGATCACGTTGCTGCCCAGTATGGCCATTCTGGCCTGGATCTTCCAGCCGCAAGTAACCTTTGTGGCCTGGTCGCTCATCGCGATGGCCCCGGCGCTGATCCTGGCCTTTTTGCTCCGGTACACATTGATGTATGTCTGGGCCCTTACCGCGTTTTGGACCACGCGCATAACGGCTCTCTTTGAACTGTATTTCGCGCTCGAATTCTTTTTCTCTGGCAGGATCGCGCCCCTTGCGCTGCTGCCCGAATGGGCGCAGACGATCGCACGCTATTTGCCCTTTCCCTGGACCTTCGCGTTCCCGCTCGAGCTAATGTTGGGACGTCTTACACCGAATGAAACGTTGTTCGGCTTTGCGATGCAGGCCCTGTGGCTGACGATTGCAGTGATTGCGGTGCGTGCAATTTGGCGCCGGGCCGTTAGACATTATTCGGCGGTTGGAGGCTGACGTGCACTATTTGCGTTTGCTACAGACCTACTACCGGCTGAGCATCCTCAATGAGCTGCAGTACCGCGCCAATCTGGTGATGCAGACCTTTAGCTCTCTGGTGCAACTCGGGATCGGCCTGGCCGGGATTGGTCTCGTGTTTTACAACGCCGATTCCCTGGGTGGGTGGCAACCAGCCGAATTACTGGTGGTGCTCGGCGTATACACCCTGATTGCGGGGATCTCTCGGAGCCTTATCATGCCCAATATGTATGAGCTCATGGAAGGGATCTACGACGGGAAACTCGACTACACGCTCACGAAACCAGAGGATTCTCAATTGCTGATTAGTATCACGCGCTTTCAGCCCTGGAGGCTGGTGGACGTGATCGTGGGCCTGGTCGTGATCGGATTGGCGATCAGCCGCCTGGCAGGCACAATAGGCGCCGGGCAAGCTCTTGTATTTGCCATCCTGCTCTTGTGTGGTGCGATCATCATCTATTGCTTCTGGGTTGCCATAACCACGCTGACGTTCTGGGTGATTCGGATGTGGGAAGTGTTTGAGATGTTTGAGGCGGCCTACCAGGCGGGCCGTTGGCCGGTCGGGATCTACCCCACCTGGCTCCAACTGGGATTGACCTTTATCGTGCCGGTGGCGTTTGCGGTGACCGTCCCGGCGCAAGCCCTCACCGCTCGATTATCGCTTCCCATTCTTCTGATGGCGCTCTTTGTCACCGCGCTCGCTTTGGGCGCCTCGCGGTGGTTCTGGTTCCGCGGTCTCAAGAGTTACGCGGGCGCCACGGCGTAGATCCCCAGCGTCCAAGACCTCGTTCAGGCCATCGTGCAACGAGAGTTCCATTCGGCGCTCTCCCACAATGTAGAATAGTCTCATGAAGCACAAGTTCCGTGGATTCAAGCGCAGCGCGATTCAGGTGGATTTCAACCTATACCGGACCAATGTCCCGATCCGGGGAGTGTCGGACTCGTTCCTGAGCGTCATCGACCTGTGGCCGGAGGGCGTCGAGCGCACGATCGTGTTCGTGCATGGGTACGCGGGAGTAGCAGAAACCTGGGAGCACCAGCTCAATTACTTCTCGCGAGAAAATCGTGTAATTGCGCCCGACCTGCGCGGGCATGGGCAAAGCGACGCGCCGTATACACGGTACACGATGCCCGAGCTCGTCGACGACATCCTCAACATCGCCGACACACTCAACCTCCCAGAACGGTTCACACTGGCCGGCCACTCCTTTGGCGGCTCTATCTGTGTGGAGTTCGCCAGAGCCCACCCGGAGCGACTGGAGAAACTCATCCTGGTGGCAACCGCCGGCGAATATCCGCTGCCTCGGGCGACCTCGCTCCTATCACGCGTTCCAACTGCGGCCATGATCCCCTTCTGGCGCTATCGCCCGCGTTGGAACGCCGAAGTGCACGTGATGAAGCGGATGTTGCTCAACAACATGAAGCAATGGAACGGCTGGGAGATGCTGCGTGAGATCTCTACTCCGACCATGGTGATCACCGGCGAACGCGATCGGTACTTCCCGCGCCGGGTCTTTGAAGGCCTCGGGGAAGCGATCCCCGGCGCGGAAATCGTCGACGTAGGGGCCTCCAAGCACAAGGTGCAGTTGGAGCGGCATGCTGCAGTAAACCGCGCCATCGAGCGTTTCGTTGGAGAGGGGGACCGGCGCTTCACCTGGAGAGACCAAGCCGCGAAATCCGGTTCCGTGGCCGAGCGGCCATGGCTAATGAGCTACGATGAGCATGTTCCCCAAACCATACCGATCCCGCGGCAACCACTGCACAAATTTCTGGAGACGACTGCGGACTGGATGCCGAACCGCACCGCGACCCTGTTCTACGGCTCCCATCTCACCTACAAGCAGCTCAATCGGCGCGTAAATCAGTTTGCGCACACGCTGCACGGACTCGGTGTCGGCCCCGGAGACAGGGTGATGATCGTGCTGCCCAACATGCCACAAATGATCATTGCCTACTATGCGACGTTGAAGATTGGGGCGGTCGTGGTTCTGGCCAATCCGGAGGCCAATGCACAGCAGATTGCGGCCCAACTCCGGCGCGCAGCGGCCAAAGTCCTGGTGACCCTGACTGATTTCGCCGAACTGGCGCAGGCCGCGGGAGAGGGGCTGAAGGTCGTGCTGACCGACATCCGGCAGGCGGTATCGAAACGGGTGTACCAGCAGCTCATGGCGCGTTGGCAATTAGCCGGGCTCGGTCAGGAGGGTGCCAATACGTCTGCGGCGCTCAACATGGAAGAACTGATGATGGATGCCTCCCGAGAGGCGCCCGATGTGGAGGTTGCCGGGGAGGATCTTGCCGTTATTTTGTTCACCAGTGGGACGACGGAGGAGCCAAAAGGAGTGCAGCTCAGCCACGCGAACCTTGTGGCGAATGCCCTTCAACTGCGGCACTGGGTGCCGGACATGGCGACCGGCCGCGAGACCTTTCTTTGTGTGCTCCCGTTCTCCCACAGCTATGCAATGACCGTTGCCATGAACCTGCCCATCGCGATCGGCGCCACCATGGTGCTGCTGCCGGTCTTCGAATTACAGCAAGTGCTGGATCATATCAAGGAGCACAAGCCGACACTGTTTCCGGGCGTTCCTACCATCTATATGGCGCTGAATAATGCCCCAAACGTCCGATCCTACGGCCTTGGGGCCATCCGCTTCTGCATCAGCGGCGCCGCGCCACTTCCGGTGGAAGTGCAGGAGAAGTTTGAGAAATTAACGAGGGGCCGGCTGGTGGAGGGATACGGATTAACGGAAGCCTCGCCTACCACGCACGCCAATCCCTTCGGACCCACGGGGAAGGAGGGCTCTATTGGAGTGCCGCTCCCGAACACGGAGGCCAAGATTGTCGATCTGATGTCGAGCGCGGACTTACCGGCCGGCAGCGTCGGCGAGCTGGTCATTAGGGGCCCGCAGGTCATGCAGGGTTATCTAGGGGGCGGTGAAGGTGGGGAGTCGGTCCTGCGGGACGGTTGGCTCCACACAGGCGACGTGGCCGTTATGGACGCGGATGGTTTTTTCACCATCATCAGCCGAGTACGAGATACGATTATGGCGGGTGAGTACAGCGTTTATCCACGAGATGTAGAGGAAGTCCTTTACGAAAATGGAAAGGTTATGGAGGTTGCGGTCGTCGGAGTCACAGCCGAAGGTGGTGACCAGCGCGTGAAGGCCTTTGTCGTGCCCCGGCCGGGATCGGACCTTACAGAGGACGAGCTTTTGGAAATGTGTAGACGCCGTTTGGAGCCCTACGCGGTGCCTTGGGAAATCGAATTTAGGCAGGACCTGCCGAAGTCGTTTGTCGGTAAGGTGCTGAGGCGCATGCTGGTCGAGGACCGTGCCTAGAGGAGATAGTAAGAAATCAGCAAGCGACGTCTCATTGCCGCGCTGGCGCTTGTGCTGCTGGCGTTGCTCATGATTCAACCTGACTGGCTATTGGGATCGTTGTCCAAACGCGTGACTTACTCTGTGCGGACAGAGGAGCGCGTCGTGGCTCTCACGATTGACGACGGCCCGGACGCTTCAACAACTCCAGCTATTCTGGATCTACTCCAGGAATATGGGTCGAAGGCGACTTTCTTCGTGATCACAGAACGTATTCCCGGCAACGAGCGTTTGATGGAGCGGATGATCGAGGAAGGTCACGAGCTTGGCAATCACATGACCAACGAGGAGCCCAGCATTCGGCTGAGTCGCGAAGGATTCGCGGAAGATCTCATCGCAGCCGATTCAGCTCTGACCAAGTTCGACGAGATTCGGTGGTTGCGGCCGGGATCCGGTTGGTTTACAGCCAACATGATCGATACGGCGGAGTCGCGCGGATATCGTATGGCGCTCGGTTCGGTCTATCCATTCGACCATCTCATCCCTTCCTCCTGGTTCGCCTCGGAATTCATCTTATGGCGGATCCGGCCCGGAGATGTAATTGTGCTGCATGATCACCGGTGGCGCGGAGAGCGGACCGCCGATACCCTCCGCCGGGTGCTGCCGGAACTGACCGCTCGAGGCTACAAAGTTGTTACGCTCTCGGAACTGGTGGACCTGGCAGAATAGCTCTCGGGTCGCCCCACGCCATGAGTAAGGACGACGGGTCGCATGGCCCGCCGTCTTTTGTTGGTGAACCTGTGGTTCGAATGCGAATTTAAGCCACTGCCTTCGAAGACGAACCACCCTTACTCTGAGGTGTTACACTCGCGGCCGCATGGACCCCAAAGACCTCCGGACGCTTGAACTTCCCATCGTTCTAGAGCGGCTTGCGCAACTCACCGACTTCTCTGCCTCGCGCCAGCTTGCGCTGGACCTCGCCCCCACCACGTATGTGGAAATTGCGCATCAGCTGCAGGCCGAGACGACCGAGGCGCGCCAATTGCTTGCGGGCGACGGGAAGCTGACGGTAGGTGGAGCGCGGGATGTTCGATCGGAGGTGGAAGCGGCCGGGCGCGGTTCTGTTCTGGAGCCACAGGAGCTATTGGACATCCAGGCCACGCTGATCTCGGCGCGCACACTCGCCCGTAGATTCAAGAAGGAGGAAGAGACCTATCCTGTTTTAAGCCGCATCGCGGCCGACCTCAGCGAAGAAACGGAACTCATCGACTCTATTTCTCGCACAGTAGACGATCGTGGCCAGGTGCGGGATGGGGCCTCCAAGAAGCTCGGTTCCGTCCGGCGAAACTTGCGCAGCGCCCGTGAGCGGGTGACAAAGAAACTAGAGAGTATGGTGAGTGACCCGAAGGTCGTCTCGATGCTTCAAGAACCGATCGTCACGCAGCGTGAGGGCCGATCGGTGATCCCCCTGAAGGCAGAATTCAAGGGAAAGATGGAAGCAGTAATCCATGATCAATCCACATCCGGAGCGACCTTGTTTGTCGAGCCCCTGCCGGTTGTCGAGCTAAACAACGAAGTGCGGGAGCTCGAGCTAGAGGAGCGAGCAGAGGTCCGCCGAATCTTAAAGAAACTGTCGGAAGCGGTTGGTGGCAAGAGCGACGAAGTGGTCGTCACTGTCGAAGCCTTGGCCATACTGGATCTGGCCTTCGCAAAGGCGCGTTACGCGGAGGCGATCGATGCCACGGAGCCGGCCCTACGCGATCTCGACCATTCAGGATCCCGCCTAAGTCTTGAGCGTGCGCGGCACCCGCTCCTGGATCCGGATACCGTGGTGCCTATTGATCTGGTGCTGGAGCGTGAAGTTCAAGCCCTGGTCATCACCGGACCGAACACTGGCGGCAAAACCGTGACCCTCAAAACCGCAGGCTTGCTAGCAGCCATGGCTCAATGCGGAATGCACGTTCCGGCCGCACCGGGCGCGGAGCTCGGCATGTTCCGGGCCATCTTTGCCGACATTGGAGACGAACAATCCCTGGAGCAATCCCTTTCCACCTTTTCTTCCCACATCTCGAACATTGTTCGCATCCTGGGCTCTGCAGACGGAGCCTCGCTTGTATTGCTGGACGAATTGGGAGCGGGGACGGATCCAGGAGAGGGAGCCGCGCTGGCTCAGGCACTCCTGGCCGAGTTTGTTGAGCGCGGCGCGGTGACCCTCGTGGCCACGCACTTTCCTGAACTGAAACTGTATGCGCACCAAAAAGCTGGAGTGCGCAACGCGAGCGTAGAGTTCGACGTGGAAAGCCTGAGGCCGACCTACCGATTGAGAATCGGCTTGCCCGGTCGGTCGAACGCCCTGGCAATCGCAGAACGCCTGGGTCTCGATCCCAGCCTGATTGGTCGGGCCCGCGAGCGGATTTCGCTGGAAGATCAGCAAGAGGACAGCCTGCTCGAAGAGATCCGGCATCAGCGCGACGAGGCAGAAGAGGCCCGGAGCTCCGCGCAAGAAGCCAGTGCGGAAGCGAGACTGCTTCGGGATGAGCTTCGGGAGCGCCTGGATCGTATTGAAGATGAAAGGCTGGAGATCCTGGAAGCCGCACGCCGGCAGGCGATAGCTCAGACCGAAGAGCTCTCAAAAGAGGTGGACCGCCTCCGGCTGAAATTGGCGGCGGCCGGAGCGGCACTGGATCCGGTCAGCGAAGTCGAGCAGGAGCTCGAAGAAGTAGAGAGCGCCCTGGAACCCGCCGTCGTCGAGCGGGGCCAGGATGTCGAGCAGTTGGAGGATCTGAAAGTAGGCGACTACGTTCATCTTCGGACCATCGACGCGGATGGGGTCGTGACGGCTCTTCAGAGAGGAAAGGTAGAAGTTCAGGTGGGGAGGCTCAGGGTGCAGGCCCGGTTGGCGGAATTGGGACCGCCGACCGAACTCCCCGTGCGAGACCAGGCGACGAGCGACTCGGTGGGGCTGCGCGTTAGGAACGAAGCCCCGCCGATGGAACTCTATGTGCGAGGACAGACCGTGGAGGAGGCGCTTGAGGCATTGGAGCGCAGGCTGGACGCCGCCTATCTGGCTGGGATGCCATCGCTTCGAGTAGTGCACGGAAAAGGATCGGGCACGCTGCGGCGCGCCATCCGCGAGGAGCTGAGCCGCAGCCCCTATATCTCGTCCTTCCGCCCCGGGGAACCCTCCGAGGGTGGGGAGGGAGTGACGGTGGCGGAATTGGCGGAGAACTGATCGACCCGAGGGAAATGCAAGCCGGACTTCTTGGAGATAATGTGGAGGAGCGAAATTGAGCGAGGAGATCTCACGTTGCTGGGGCGACGAGGACCCGCTGATGGCGGACTACCACGACAACGAATGGGGTAGGCCGGAGCACGATGACCAAATGCTTTTCGAGCATCTCGCCTTGGACAGCTTCCAGGCCGGCCTATCGTGGCGGACTATACTGAATAAACGCGGGAATTTCCGCAAAGCCTTCGCCAATTTCGATCTCAACCAAGTCGCAAACTTTGGGGAGAAAGATCGGGAGCGACTGCTGGCTGATGCAGGTATCGTCCGCAACCGCCAGAAGATCGATGCCACGATCAACAACGCCCAGCGCGTACTGGAAATCCAGGTGGAAATGGGGTCCTTCGACAAGTACATCTGGGGATTCACCGGGCACAAGACCTTGCTCAGCGATCCGGTCAGTGATTGGCGAGAGCTGCCAAGCACCAGCCTCGAGTCCGGGACTATGGCGGCCGACTTGAAGGCACGCGGGTTCAAATTTGTTGGAAGCACGATCTGCTACGCCTTCATGCAGGCGGTGGGGATGGTGGACGATCACATGATCGGGTGTTTTAGATTTCGCGATCGGTGATCTCGGACGTTGGGGGCGCGACTTTACCCCAATGATCTACGTTAACAATATTTGAGGCCTCATTCGGGGGCCAATATCGGATCCATATTACGGAGAGTGAATAGTGAGTGAAGCACGACCAGCGCTTCGTCGCTCGCGCAGCGATAGAGTACTCGGTGGCGTATGCGGCGGACTGGGAGAGTTCTTCGGGCTCAAGCCCCTCTGGTTCCGCATCGTATTCGTGATCCTGGCCATTCCCGGGGGCCTGCCAGGGCTTATCCCTTATTTCCTGCTCTGGTTGATCATCCCAAAGGAGGGCTCAGAGTAATTCGACCATCACCGATGGGGGCCGCTCGCACTATTCTGCGGTCCCAACCTAAGCAGACTTGGCGGGTGCGAAACCAGAAGATACGGGAATCAGGATTGGGCGGAATCTTCTGTGCTCTTGACATGCCGCCGACTTCGCCTACAATTCTCCGGGTTAACTGATGGGAGTGGAATCAAGCGCACACACCGCCTGTCCTGAGGCACTGGCCTCTAGGCAGGCGTCTTTCTTTCTCAGCCGACTAAGAGCCGCAAGGCTCTTTTTTTCATGAATGATTTGGGCAGCGGATCAATTTTCAAATCGAAGGAAGCTCGCGATCCATGCTTGAACTGCCGGGTCTGATCGATCCGCATGTCCACCTGCGGGAGCCGGGCGGCATCCACAAAGAGGACTTCGGTACAGGCACTATCGCCGCGCTGGCGGGAGGATTCACGGCGGTGCTGGCGATGCCCAACACGCAGCCTCCTCTCAACGACTCCGAAAGTTTGGACCTTGCGCAGTCGGCTGCCCGAGAAAATGCGCGCTGTGACTACGGATTGTTTCTCGGCGCGGGAGAGGCAAATGCCGCGGCTGCCTCCAAGCTGGCGCCCCAGGTCTGCGGGCTCAAGGTTTACATGGACCGCACCTACGGGCCGCTGCGGATGCAGTCGCTTCCCGCGCTGATCGAGCACTTCAAGAGATGGCCGGGGTCGCGACCGATCGCATGCCACGCCGAGGGCCACAGCCTGGCGGTCGTTTTGGCCATGGCGCACCTGTTCGATCGCCGAGTGCACATATGTCACGTCAGCACCGCAGTTGAAATCCAGCTCATTCGGCTGGCCAAGGAACGCGGCACTCATGTGACATGCGAGGTCACACCGCATCACCTGGTTCTCTCCAAAGCCGATCTCCCCGCGCTAGGCAGTGGAAGGGGCGAAGTACGACCACGCTTGGCGATGCCTGAGGATGTTGTCGCGCTTTGGGAGTCACTCGAGGTCATCGACTGCTTTGCTACAGATCACGCGCCGCACACACTGGCCGAGAAAGACGGCGAGAAGCCGCCGCCCGGTTTCCCGGGCCTCGAAACCGCACTGAGCCTGATGCTGAATGCGGTCCGTGAAGGCCGGTTGGGCATGGACGGCCTGGTGCTGCGTATGCACACTAATCCACAGCGCATTTTCGATTTGCCACCGCAACCGGATACTCGGATCGAAGTAGACCACGACCATTTCTGGGAAGTCCGTGGCGCCGAGCTGCAAAGCCGCAGCGGTTGGAGTCCGTTTGAAGGAATGAAACTGCGTGGGCGCGTTCGCCGCGTGCACCTGCGCGGCCAACCAGCATACGAGGATGGGCAGGCGCTTGCGCCGCCCGGATACGGACGCGATTTGATTTCCACACCCGTTCCCGCCTGAAAGGAGGCACCTATGGCTACATTCGTACCCGCTACCGAGCGCCGGACCAGAAGCCCACACCTGCCCTTTGGGGACCGACGAGACGGTCCGTTCTATGGAATGGATATCCTCTCGGTCCTGCAATTCCGAAGGGAGGACCTGGAGTACATCTTTGGCGTGGCGAGGGAAATGCGCTCCATGGTGGAACGCATCGGCACCTTCGATCTGCTCAAGGGAAAGATCCTGGCGAATCTCTTCTACGAACCCTCCACCCGAACATCGTCCTCATTTCTTGCCGCGATGGAGCGGCTGGGGGGAAGTGTGATTCCGATCAATGAGGTCACTTATTCCTCCGTGGCAAAGGGGGAGTCGCTGCCGGACACCGTACGCACGCTGCAGACCTATGCGGATGTGATCGTACTGCGTCACCCGGAGGTCGGCGCCGCCAAGCTGGCCGCTCAATACACCACCAAGCCGATCATCAATGCCGGGGATGGGATCGGCGAGCATCCAACTCAGGCGCTGCTCGATCTCTTCACCATCCAAGAGGAGTTGGGGCAAGTTGATGGACTGACGGTCACCATGCTGGGCGACCTCAAGTTCGGGCGCACTGTGCACTCTCTTTCCCGATTGCTGTCGATGTTTGACGTTCGCATCAACCTCGTTTCCCCTGACATCCTGAGCATGCCTCCTGAACTGCTGACGGAGCTGACCCGAGAGGGGATGGAACAACGGGCACACACGACGCTGTCACCGGTTCTGCCGGAGACAGACGTGCTCTACGTCACGCGGGTGCAGAAGGAGCGCTTTGAAGATCTGGACGACTACGAAGCGGTGAAGGATGCCTATGTGATCTCGCCGGAAGTGCTGGCCGAGGCAAAAGACGAAATGATCGTCATGCATCCCTTCCCGCGGGTGGGAGAGATCAGCATGGAGGTCGACGACGATCCACGCGCGGCATACTTCCGCCAAATGGAATACGGCTTGTACGTTCGCATGGCGCTGCTAGCGATGGTGCTCGGGAAAGCATAGGCGATCCGGCAGGAGAGCAGTGGACATGACATCCTTCTTTTCCCGCCTCACCGACCGCGCCCAGGCGGCAGATTCGCTGCTGTGCGTGGGGCTCGATCCGCATCCTGAGTTGTTGGGGGATCCTTCCGCGGCGGCCGCGCGCGACTTCTGCCTCAAGCTCATCGAGGCCACTGCTGATTTCGCCTGCGCATTCAAGCCCAACAGCGCCTTCTTCGAAGTCTTTGGTGCGCCGGGGTGGGCTGCACTGGGGGATGTGATCGCGAGAGTGCCGGAAGAAATCCCGGTGATCCTGGACGCTAAGCGGGGGGATATCGCTTCGACCGCGCGCCAATACGCGCGGGCGGCCTTCGTGTCGCTCGGCGCCGACGCGCTGACCGTGAACCCCTATTTGGGTCATGATGCGGTCGAGCCATTCATCGAAGATCGAGCTCGCGGGATATTCCTGCTTTGTAAGACCTCCAATCCGGGATCGGATGACTTTCAGTCTCTCGAAGAGGGCGGCGAGGCGATCTACCTCCATGTGGCTCGGGCGGCCGAGCAATGGAATAAGAAGGACAACGTGGGCCTGGTCGTCGGCGCAACGGATCCTGTGGCGTTGGCGGCGGTTCGCTCGGTCGCTCCTCGGCTCTGGATCCTGGCGCCGGGCGTGGGATCGCAGGGGGGGGATCTCGAAGTAGCGCTGCGCTCCGGATTGCGTCCGGACGGGCTCGGGATGCTGATCGCTGTCTCGCGCGGCATTGCCGCCGCGTCCTCCCCGCGGGAGGAGGCGGCGCGCTTGCGGGAGGCCATCCATCGCGTCCGATCAACGCATTTAGATTCCAGTGGCGGGAACACAGTCTCAGTGCTTCTCACACCGGCGGCCACCCATCGCGTTCGCCCGACTTATTTGCAGCCCGGCAGCCGCTCGGCGCCTACCTCGGGGACCCTCAACCAAGAGCAAGCAGCTCTAGCGGATGCAATCCTGGGTGCCGGATGCGCGAGGTTCGGCGATTTCGAACTAAAGTCCGGCGAGCGCTCGCCGATCTATTTCGATCTTCGCCTGCTGGCGGGGCATCCCAAGCTGCTCTCCCGTGTTGCAGGCGCATATCTTCCTATCCTGCAGCGGCTCACTTTCGACCGGCTGGCGGCAGTGCCGTATGCGGGATTGCCGATCGCCACTGCCATCGCGCTGCAATCGGTCCGGCCATTGATCTATCCCCGGAAGGAAGTGAAAGAGTACGGCACCAAAGCTACTGTCGAGGGCGGTTTTGAACCCGGCGATATTGCAGTATTGATCGACGACCTCACAACAAGCGGGGGCAGCAAGTTCGAAGCGGTTGATAAACTCACGGCAGCCGGGCTGGAAGTGCGGGACGTGGTCGTATTGATCGACCGACAAGCGGGGGCGAGTGAGGCACTGCTTGCGGCAGGTCTTAAATTGCACTCGGTGTTCACGCTCCGACAGTTGATCGGGCACTGGACCACTTCAGGTATCCTCAATGAGGGCATGCTGGCAAAACTTGAAGAGTTCCTCGCTCGAGAGGCCACGGGTTGAGCTCAGCTCAGGTCGTCAGCCCGCGGCCGGCAACCGCTAGGTTCCAAGCATAATCACGAAATCATCGAGAAGAATCGCTGCGTAGATGTGATGATTTAGTGCGATCAAGGCGAGAAATGGCAGGGTCCAACAGGTCAGGGAAGGTCCACCTATTGGCGAACTTGTGAAACTCGTTTTCTCAGGAACGGATCCTAGCGGCTACTACGTGGCGACCGCCGACATTTAGAGCACGCCATTGAACTCAACGAAGGAAACAACTCTAAAGACTCTCATGCTCCAACAGCCACGCCGCCTCCACTTTGACTAACACACCCGATCCTGCAGAGCCCGAAGGAACAGATGTTCAGTCTTGAGATAAGAATGTGTTTAGGAGATGAAAGGAGATCGTATGTCCAGAAACCTTACTTTGGCATCGCTGGCAGTTGTCTTGTTGGGCGCGTGTGCCACACCGGCCCCCACGCTCCCAGCCACGGACCTGCAGCATCCACTCGTCATCCGGGTATTCAAATCGCCCACTTGAGGATGCTGCGGCGGTTGGGTTCAATATATGGAACAGAATGGCTTTACTGTGGCCGCCGAAGAGGTCCAGGACTTGGCCGCAGTAGAGGCTCGTTATCTAGTCCCTAAAGAACTCCAATCTTGCCACATTGCCATCGTAGATGGCTATATCATTGAAGGTCACGTGCCCGCGGCAGAGGTCCAGCGAATGTTGGATGAGCGCCCTGACATCATTGGGCTAGCAGTAGTGGGGATGCCTCTGGGTTCACCGGGCATGGGTGGTGAGGGTTCTGCATCCGAGCCGTTCGATGTAATCGCCTTTGGTCAGGCTGGCCGAATTGAGGTATTCGCAAGCTATCCTTAGTGCTTTGGCGCGGCGATCCTTGTGCCTCGCGGCATAACCATCAGCAGGAGCCCGCTCCGCTTCGCTCCAATGACGGGCGGGCCTGGCCTGAGTGATGAACCTCGAATGCGAACAGTGACAGGCATACCGATCCTGGCGCTCATGGCACTGTCTTTGGCTGCGGCGAGCTGCAGACCCGAAGCGAAGGTGCAGACAGCGCCGAGCGTGCCTCGAGTAGAGTCGGGAGGCGAGGGGACCTTGAAGCCTGGACCGAAGGTCACCGATTCGCCAGGTCCTCGCGCGACCTCGGCTGAAGCAGGACTCCCTTCCTCTGGCTTTACCTACCAGCAACCAGATGGCAACCGCCTCGCTGCTGGAAAGGGGCAGTTGCCTGACATCGAGCCTCGGGACCTCGCGCTGGATGGACGACCATTGTGGCTGGTCGCGGCGCCTTTGGGAGAGGGAAGCATCTGGGTGGCGATCCTGGATGACGGGCGCGCCGAGGCGTTTCATATCGTCGGGGACACTGTGAAACCGATCGCCGTCGAGCCGCCAAGGTTGTCTCCCGGAATGCCTCCCATGCTCGTGGTAGAGGATGGTTCCCCGCGGCTCCTGACAGGTCCAGAGAACGATGCATCCATCTTGACTCACGCCGTAAGAATAGCGCCTCCCATTGATTCCTCGGCCTACATAACCGGTGCGGGCGACTTGGCGATTGAGAAGAGTGGAGAACGGGTTCGGATCGCGGTGAATGCCTTGCCGGACGCGCGTTTGCTGATGGACGAGTTTGGGCGATTGCTGCTGTTGTCGGACCCGACAACCCGATACGGGCATGGCGTGCTTGGAGATGAACTCGAAGCTGGCAGCATCACAATGGTGGAAACTGTGCCGTCGCCACGCGTTTCTCTTCGGCTGGAGATCGAGCCTGAGAAGGTAATTGAAGGGATTGCCCCCATTTGGGCCGATCTAGATGGAGATGGGGCTCGAGAGATCATCGTTACAGAAAGCGACGCGGATCAGGGAGCTCAGATCGTCGCCTATGACGAACGGGGGATTCGCGTGGCTGCCGGCCCGGCCATCGGGGCCGGATCTCGATGGCGTCACCAGCTCGCGGTTGCGCCTTTCGGACCGAACGGAGAGCTAGAGTTGGCCAGCGTGCTCACTCCGCATATCGGCGGGGTCGTGGAGTTCTACCAGATGCGCGGAGATAGGCTGGAGATCGTGGCCCGAGTACCCGGATACAGCTCACATGCCATCGGTTCCCGAAATCTTGACATGGCGATTGCTGGGGATCTAGATGGAGACGGTCGTATCGAGCTGCTGGTGCCAGACCAGGCGCAGGAAATCCTAGGAGCGATCCGCCGTAATAGCGAAGGGGCTGAGGCAGTGTGGTCGATCCCAATAGGGGGGAAACTGAGCTCAAACCTTGCGGCAGTGGCTTTCCCAAATGGGGATATGGCTGTCGGCGTAGGTCGCGAGGACGGTGTCCTGAGGCTCTGGCTTCCAACGAATTGGCGTCTGGCTGAGTAGAGGCTAGAGGAATGAGCGGGACGAAATCGGTTAATCTGGGCCTCTGCGCCGGTCTGCTACGCGATAAGTTCTTCGATCGGTCGCTCCAAGGTCAAAAGGTCAGGCTCATGATGGAGCACCTCACCATGCGCCCTGTCCTCCGATCTATGCCACCTCTCCGTTAGTAACACCCTGCCCGTTTCATCGCGGTAGCTGATCGTCAGCGCTTCGTCATTGAATTCAAGGAAGGCGAATCCGCAGTAGCCCACCTCGGTCCCGTCGACGCTGCCGGAAGACCGTCGATCGTGGGCCACCAGATTTCGATCCCGCTTGATTGGTGAATGGATGTCCTCAATGGGCATGCCCCCATGGCCTATACATCGGGCACGGACACGGGGAGCCTTCGGGTGAGCTTGATATTCTCCATAGGCCGCAAGTCGATGCTCGTGGCCCCAAAACCAGAGCAAATACCTCGGATCATTTCCCAGTTCACTCCCGAATCGCCTGTACTCGAGATCGAAACTGCTGAAACATTGGTGATGTGACAGCAGAATGATCGGCCTGGAATCGTTCGAGCCCAGAATGTTTTCTTTGAGCCACTGCAGATTGTGTGCATGCAGATGGATCCACCACGGAATCAGCTCAAGCACTGGGATCAACCGGGATGAATAACCGCTATCAAGCGCCACGACGCGCCAATGCTCGTTTTCAAGACAAAAGAAGCTTGCCTCCTGTCCGAAGTGCTTTTTAATGGAATTGAAGTAGGCGTGGCCGCCCGAATACATCTCGTGGTTGCCGTTTAGCGCATAGCTCGGCAAAGCGGTGATTTCCTCCGTCCGGCGCAAGGAGCCTCTTGGCCAATCATCTTCCCCCACGAAGTATTCGTCGAATTCCTCCTGCTTACCGGTGAAATAGACATCCCCCAAGTGGATCGTAATATCCGGCTCCAGCTCCTTCATCTCATACCTGACGCGGTAGGCACTAATGGTGCCGCTCCCCCAATCTCCGGCGAGGCCGATCTTGACGGAATTCGGCATGACATGAATTCCGGCGCGGGGATTTGACAGGTCGTACTCTGGGAACGGGTGCTTGCCCCTGAGAACCGTCGCGAGGTAGTCGGCCAGCCATATCAAGAAGGATCCCTTCAAGAGATCGCCCTTGTAGCGGACGTTGTGCGTCAGCTGCAGCGAGCGAGCACAATCGCGGGGCGTCTTGAGCATTTCAGCCATGCTGCGCTTTTCCTGGATTTCCATTGGGCCGCTTTCACCTCCGCGCTCATTCTATCCCGGGTTGACAAACGAACGGAAACGTCCAATATCGACAAGTAGGCCTTCGCTCCTGTTATCTCGATGATGGTAGCATCCCCCGAATGCTAGCCGGTCATGCTCTTTGTTAGTCCAGCCGGTATCTTGAGCAGGAGGAATGCATTCAATGTCAGAGCTAAAGACCCAAAAGAACGACGCGAACGTAGAAGGTTTCCTCAACCGCGTGGAAAATGAGAAGCGGCGGGCGGATAGCTTCGTGGTTCTGGAACTCATGAAGGAGGTCACCGGCGAAGAGCCCGCCATGTGGGGAACCAGCATAGTTGGATTCGGCAGCTATCACTACAAGTACGCCAGCGGCCGGGAAGGCGACTGGTTCGTAGTTGGTTTCTCCCCGCGCAAGCAAAATATGACGCTGTATTTCATGGATGGCTTCGACAACCACAACGCATTGCTGGGAGAGTTGGGAAAGCACAAGAGCGGGAAGTCCTGCCTTTACATCAACAAGCTGGAAGACGTTGACCAGGCGGTCTTGAAGGAATTGGTCAGGCAATCCGTCGAGTCTGTCTCGCGGAAGTAATTCGCTCCCGATCCAATAACAGCCGCTAACCTTGACCGGGCGCCGAGCGCGCACTTAGAATTCCGTGTTCTTCGGTGTTGGGTGATTCCTATTGATCCAAAATACTATGCTGCGTCCCGGCCGCTGGATATTCTTGATGTTCCTGCTTCTGCTCGCAGGATGTGGCTTGTCAGAGGACTCTGTCGAGCAGTCGCTCGGTGCCGATGACCCGTCGCTCGTAAGTACGCCACAGCCGCAGGTGGAGCAAACCGTCTCGGTTATCTATGCGACGGAAACGGCTAATCCGAGCCCGACCCCTTCAGCTACGCCTACCCTACCACCCACGGAGACACCGACCTCCACGCCGGAACCTGTGTACATTGGTGTGTCCGCCCCCACCAATTGCAGAGTGGGGCCCGGGGTCAGGTATCAGAAGACCGGCACGCTCCTCATCGAGGCCACCGCCGAGGTCGTTGCCAAAAGCTCAACGCTTAATTTCTGGTACATCGCTAACCCGGACCGATCGGGTGAATACTGCTGGCTATGGGGGAAATACGCGAGCATCGAAGGAGACGCGGAGGTGCTTCCGGTCTATACGCCTCCTCCCAGTCCCACGCCGAGCCCAGCCTTCACCATGAGCCTGGATGGGTTCTTCACGTGTGAGGGAGACGAGTATATAGTCTTCAAGATCCACAATCCGACTCAAATCACCTACATGACTGCACAGCGGCATCTGATCGACCTCGATACTTCGAAAGATCTCTACGGGCCCGCGCTGGATCGTTATCCCTTTGCGCCCGGTCCCCGCGATTGTCCTCCGGGGCACGAGAACGAAATCTACCCCGATCGCGTCGCATACATTTATGTGCCCCTTCGCGGCGCGGAGAGCGGGCATGGAGTGCGTGCGATCATCATGGTTTGCACCGAGGACTACCTGGGGGGAGATTGTTGGGCGAATGCGGCCGACATTAGGATTCCATAGCCCGGCGCTAAGCGAAATGTACCCACAGCCTTTGATATCCCAACAAATCCCCAAAACTGCATCGACTGCTCACTAGGATATGCGGGATTCTTCATTCGTGCGTTCCCCATGCCAAGGTAAGCCAACACCCGGATCGGATAGGAGCCGGTAGGATAGACTACTAGCGGCTGCTTGCGAATACAATCCAAAGTAGTGAATCTGAGAAGGTTTACATGACCCAAGGACCCAGAGCTGTTGAACAAGTGATCGAGCCGCAAATGGTGATTGAAGGCGCCGGTGTGCTGCTGCGCCGCTCTTTCGGGCCCAGCAGGGAAAATCCTTTCGATCCATTCCTGCTGTTTGACCACTTTGCCTTTAACGATCCGATCGAGGGACCCTTGGTCGGCTTTCCCATGCATCCGCACCGGGGGATCGAGACCGTTACTTACATGCTGGAAGGCAACACACGCCATCGAGACAGCCTTGGGAATATGGGCGTCATCGGCCCGGGCGATGTGCAGTGGATGACGAGCGGGCGCGGCATAATGCATGAGGAGATGCCTAAGCGCGGACCGGAAGGCACGGTTTACGGTTTTCAATTATGGGTCAATCTTCCGGCGGCAGAGAAAATGGGATCGCCACGCTACCAAGAGGTGAGCTCGGAGACGATTCCGACCGCAGGGCAGAACGGTGCAAAAGTGCGTGTGGTGGCGGGGAAATATGCCGGCGTGTCGGGACCCGTTACGGAAATTGCCGCACAGCCACAATATATGGATGTGACGTTGAAGGCAGGAGAGGAATTCTCGCTGCCGGTGCCGGGCGGCCATACCGTCGTTGCCTATGTCTTCGAAGGTCGAGGGCTCTTCGGGGATGGCGTGGATGAAATAGTTGAGGCGGTCCGAATGCTCGTATTTGGGGAGGGCGATCGGATCCTGGCTCGAGCGGCTCCGAACTCCCATGTCCGATTCATGCTCATAGCCGGCGCGCCCTTTGGTGAACCGATTGTGCCCTACGGACCCTTTGTGATGAACACCGAAGATGAAATCATGCAGGCAGTGACGGACCTGCGAAACGGTACTTTTGTGCGGAATTGATGACCTAGATCGAATCTCCCTTTAATTCCCAAACTAGCCTTAGCAGCAAGCTTCTCTAAGCCAGGTCTCCGCGAGATCGGAATCAATTCGTGTGGGCCCACAAGCCCAGTGGCGATGGTCGTCATTGCGCTTGCAGGCAGGGTGGCGACCATTGCGACAAGGTATATCCTTTCTTGATGATTGTCCGTGTGAGGCGGGAACCGCCGACTGATGAGATGGCGGCGGCAAAGAACCCTTCGAGGCCGTTCACGAGTGTAGATTCGCCAGTGCCTATAAAGTCGGATTGCCTACTATGCGCCTAAGTTGGTCTCCGAATTGGACCAAGGGCTTGATGGCCTTTTCCTTTCTTGCTCTGGCGTTCGCCCTTGTAGGCGTTTTCGCCTCCTTTGTTGGATATCGTCCCCTCGACTGGCGCAATTACATCCTGGCTGCATCTCAGGTGCTTGAGGGAGGATCTCCCTATCGTTCGGTGGAATTCTTCGGCCCCCCATGGCTTGCCGTGGCTTTGATCCCCCTCGCACTCATACCCGCCAGTCTGTCCTCTGCCGCGTGGCTCCTGTTATTGGTTTCAGCCGTGTTTATTTCATCTGTCACTTGGACAAAGTTCGATGGCTATCCTTCAAAGCCTATAGCGCGGTTGTTGCTTTCTGCCGCCAGTGTTGCCTCACCGGTCGCGCTTTTTGTCTATATCACTGGCCAGATCACACCGCTCGTGGAGCTCGCGCTCATTTGGCTGGCCATATACACCACGAGGGGCGGAAAACGACGGATTATCGTTGTGGCGATCGCCTCTTTCCTAGTTACGTCGAAGCCTCACATCATCGGCTTTCCGATGGTTCTCGTGTTGCTAGAGGCAATGCGAAAAGGCTTGTGGAGAGTTCCAATCACGTTCCTGGCCACTGTCTTGGTCGCTGGAATTGGAGCCCTGCAGCTCCTTCCTTCCTGGCCCAGTGAGTGGCTCGCCGCTATCGTAGATGGTAGGTACCTTGGAGGACCTGGATTGGTGGCTCAAGGCTATTATGGACTTCGAGAAGCAGGAGTTCCAGAATCCTTGCTTGTTTTGCCCGCGATTTACACGTTCTTCTACTGGAGGCGGCATGGCTTGACCGCCGCGACCATTGCGCTGTCCCTTGCGAGTGGACTTATACTGATTCCGTATGCCCGAACGTACGACTATATTATTTTGTGGCCTTCTATCATCACGGCCTCGGGTCTGTGGCTGCAAAAAAGCCACCGAGTGATTCAGTTCGCGCCTATAGTAGTTTTCATGCTGCTCCCCCTATCAAGCCTCGCATTACTGCTACCCGTCCTGACCATGGGTTTTCTCTTATTGCGCGTGTCGTTCGATAGGCGACCCACTGCCCTTTCTGTGAATTCCAGCTGAGAGGAGCGCCTGGTGGCATCTGATGTAGTTTTGGGCCTGCGCTTGCGAGCTCGCGTGAGTTCCTTCTGCGAGATGATTGCGATGCGCGCCCTTTCGATCTAGCGACAAGATGCAAAGAAGAAGCCGCACTCTCGGCCTTGCCGCCATCGCCACCGTCCTCTTGGTGGGCGGCTACCTGGCCTACCGCGCGATTTCCGGCCAGGTGAACCTGGTTGGGATGCTCGCCAGAGGTGGTGCGGCCAATGTCAGCGTGCCGGAGGGTTTCGAAGTAAGCATCTTTGCCGAGGGGCTCCAAAGCCCTCGTTTCATCCGCTTCGATCCGCAAGGGAAGCTCTTTGTGGCGGAGCGCGGCGCGGATCGGATCGTGGTTCTGGAAGACAAGGACGGCGATGGTCGCTCCGATTCCCGGCAAGTATTCGCGGACAATTTGCCGAACCCCCACAGCCTGGTTTTTCACGAGGGTGCCTGGTACGTCGGAGTGCCAAGTGGGGTGGTAAGAATTACAGATTACGATAGCAATGGCCGGGCAGATGAGCGGACATCGCTGATCGACGACTATCCGACCTCCGGCGCACACACTACGCGCACGGTTGAGTTTCTCAACGATGGGCGCATGGTGGTATCTGTCGGTTCGAGCTGCAACGTATGTGAAGAGCAGGACGCACGCCGCGCGGCCGTTCTGGTCTATGACAATGCTGCTGCAGAGGGGGAAAAGCTTTTTGCGACCGGTCTGCGAAACGCAGTAGGGCTGACACTCCATCCCGACACTGGAGAACTCTGGGCCACCAACAACGGCCGCGACTTGATGGGGGATGATCTCCCCCCTGAAAACATTTACGTCGTGAGAGAGGGAGCCGATTACGGTTGGCCAGGCTGCCACAGCGGCCGAATTCTCGACCCAGATTACGGCTACGAAGGAGCCTGCGACAACGTTGAAAAGCCGATCGCGGAGATGCAGGCCCACTCGGCGCCGCTCGGTCTGGTCTTCTATGAAGGGGATGCCTTTCCCGAGCCTTATCGAGACGACCTTTTTATTGCCTACCACGGGTCCTGGAATCGCAGCGTGCCGACCGGTTACAAGGTGGTTCGGCTGCCCTTCGAAGGATCTGAGCCCGGCTCGGAAGTCGTCGACTTCGCCACCGGTTGGCTTGAAGAGGATCTGGAGACAGTGACCGGCCGTCCAGTGGGGCTCGCCGTTGGCCCGGACGGGGCGCTCTATGTGAGCGACGATTCGGGAGGCTTCATTTATCGGATTGCTTATACGGGGGATGAGGATTTGGAGGCAGCTCAAATGCGCGGTTCTTCTGATGTTCTCGCGGTTCGTGTGGCCGGGGAGTCGAACGCGTACGAATTCTCGGTCGAGGTAGCCAGTCCGGACACCGGATGCGACCAATACGCCGATTGGTGGGAGGTCGTATCGGAAAATGGCGAATTAATCTATCGCCGCACGTTGCTTCACAGCCATGTCAACGAACAACCCTTCACAAGATCGGGAGGTCCTGTACCTATTGGGCCTGACGCTGTGGTGGTTGTCCGCGCACACATGTACCCTGGGGGCTACGGTGGAAGGGCTATGCGGGGAAGCGTTGCGAACGGCTTCGTAGCTTGGGATGCTGAGGCTGATTTTGCCGCAGGACTAGAGGAGGCTCCTCCTCAACCCCCCGATTGTAGCTTCTAGCCAACGGTGCAACGGATCTGGCACCTACCCGGGCCGAACCCTCTACCGCACATTTCTATCGTGCTCACGCCATAGCCTCGCTTAGGTAGTCTTACATGTGCGGTGAAAGTCGATCACGATCTCACCCACTCCGTTAAATTAGCAGCTTTGAGATAAGATTTCTGCCACCGGGGAGAGACACTCGATGGAGTATCGTCGTCTTGGAAACTCAGGCTTGAAGGTCAGCGCCTTGTCCTTTGGTGCATGGGTAACGTTCTCCAATCAGCTGGATGTGGGCCGGGCAGTCGAGATCATGGGTTCGGCCTACGACAATGGTGTTAATTTCTTCGACAATGCGGAAGTGTATGCCCACGGGGAAGCCGAGAGGATCATGGGTCGCGCGTTGGAGCAGCTTGCCTGGCCACGCGATAGCTATCTGGTTTCGAGCAAAGTGCGCTTTGGAAGTGTGCAGGATCCCAAGCCGACGCAGCTCGGGCTGAGCCGCAAACATGTTATTGAAGCCTGCGATCAGGCGCTGGAGCGACTGGGGGTAGATTACCTGGATCTCTATCTTTGCCATCGGCCCGATTCGGAGGTTCCCATCAAAGAAACGGTGTGGGCGATGAGCGATCTCATTCAAATGGGAAAAGTCCACTATTGGGGAACATCGGAATGGCCAGCCGATGATCTCAGAGAAGCGCACGCATTGGCCAAGGAATGGAGACTCATCGCACCCACAACAGAACAAACAGAGTACAACCTGTTTCATCGTGAGCGAATCGAGGTGGAGTACTTGGACCTCTATAACAGCCTGGGCCTCGGCACGACGACCTTTTCACCGCTCGCTTCGGGCGTGTTGACCGGCAAATACAACCAGGGCATCCCGGAAGGTTCGCGCATGAAGCTCCCTGGCTATGAGTGGCTGCTCCGGTCGTTGAATAGTGAAGAAGGCCAGGCGCGCATCGCTAAGGTCCGTGAGCTGGAGGCCGTTGCCGAAGAACTCGGGATAAGCATGGCTCAACTAGCCCTTGCATGGTGTCTTAGAAACCCGAACGTGAGCACCGTGATTACCGGCGCAACCACCTCGGATCAGGTCAAAGAGAATTTGGCAGCGCTGGAGGCCGTCACGTTGCTGACCGACGAAGTAATGGAGCGCATCGAGGGAGTTCTGGCGAGCTAGTGCCCGTAGTTGCGTTGATTCGGATAGGAGCTCTGAGATCAAGGTAACAGTTTGCGAAACGAGCGATCCCTTGCAGGAGGCCGAGTGGACGCGGCTGGTTGAGCACGTGGCCCGCGAGCAAAGTGAATTGGTGCTGCTGCCTGAGATGCCGTTCTTCCCCTGGATCGCGGCCGCAAAACCCTTCGAAGTCGGAAAGTGGGAGGCCTCGGTCGAGGAACATGAGCGCTGGATGACGCGCCTGACCGATCTCGCTCCCGCCAATGTGCTCGCCTCGCGCCCCGTCGCCGAGCGGCGCAACGAGGGATTCGTCTGGGATTCAACGTCGGGCTACCTGCGCGTTCATGACAAGTACTACCTTCCGGACGAGGAGCGCTTCTGGGAGGCGACCTGGTACGAACGTGGAGAGGCGGATTTCACTGTAGTAGAGACAAAGGCCATCCAGGCAGGATTTTCCATCTGCACCGAGATTTGGTTCACGGAGCACGCGCGAGATTACGCACGACAAGGAATTCACTTGCTCGCATGTCCGCGCGCAACAGAAAGCTCGACCGTGGGCAAATGGATCGCCGGCGGACGGGCGGCAGCCGTCATGGCTGGCGCCTTCTGCATATCCTCCAACAGAAGCGGAGAAGGCAGCGGAGTCCAATGGGGAGGTAGCGGCTGGATCATCGATCCGGACGGTGAGGTACTTGGATTGACCAGCAGCAAAGAACCCTTCGTCACCCTGGATTTGGACTTTGAGAAGGCCGAGGCGGCTAAGGAGACCTACCCTCGCTACGTTTCTGAGTAAGCATCCCTCGTACCATCCGAATAGGCGAAAAGAATCGTTTGCCGATTGAGCGTATTTGCTACGGACCTGGCTTGTAAATCGCGCCCTACGGCAAGCTGGTATGATCATTTCGAACTTCGTTAGTTGAGGCTGGGGAAGGAGACGAATCTGATGAGCTGGAACGCATCGCTAACCACGGCACAAATCCAAACGGTTTTCGAAGAAGAGGTCAAATCGGCCGGCGGCAAGGTCACTGACACTTTCGATGACGGTACGTTACTGTTCACGCGAGCCGTGCTGCCCAAGAATGAGAAGGTGGCGCGCCGAGATCGTGTCGACAAAGGTGTTGCACTGAAGGCGGCCTGGGAGGACATTTGGGTGCATCCATACGTCTTCCGTCGCGTTTGCATCAACGGAGCGATCGTGGCCCAAGCCGTGGCGACAAAGCACGTTGCGAACGCTGAACATATCAGCCCGATCGAGATGGAAATCGGCCTCCGAGAGTCGGTGCGCATGTGCATTCAAGAGCAGGATTTCGAAGGCTATGCCGAGAAAATGAAGCGAGCCCGGGGCTTGTTCCCTGATCCACGCCTAACGCTCATGCCGCATCTGTCCATGCTGCCGGCCGATCAAGCGAGCGAGATCATCGAGGAGACGCACCGGCGCTTCGCAAAAGGCGCAGATGAATCTCGCTACGGCCTGATCAACGCGGTCACGTCGCTAGCTCGCGATACTCGCAATCCTGAATTGCGATGGTCGCTGGAGACCATCGGAGGAGCGCTCATCGTCACCTCCACTCCAGCTCCTTCTGGCGCAGGATCTGGCAAGCTCGAGGTCGTGCGCTAAGCAGCTGGGACTCTTATAACCAACCACCATATTAACTACGAGCGATTGAAATCACCCGCTATTACTTGATCCTGGATTTGGCGCGCCGTCCAGAGGCGCGGGGGAGGCCCGTGGATTTCACTCGGTGGTGACAAAACGTCGCATGGGGAGGGGACTCGAATGACCGAAGCCGTCGACCCGGCGATCGCTGTTCTGATCTTCGCCTCCGCAGTGGTCGCCATCCTCAGCAGCTACTTCGTCCGCAAACCGATCGTCTTCTACATTACCAAGCCGCTGACGACCACGCTTATTCTTGTGCCCGTCCTGGTCCTAGTGCCCGATTCGGGGGGCGCTTACATTCCGCTCATCGCGGGAGGCCTGGCGTTCGCACTCCTTGGCGATATCCTGCTGATGCTGCCGGAGGAGCGGTTTGTGTTGGGGATCGCGAGTTTTGCGGTCACGCACGTGCTCTACCTTGCAGCCTTTATCGCGGCGGCCGGCGTCGCCTTGATAAACCCCTCCACCATTCCGCTAATCATCTTTGCGGTCCTCATGGCTCGCTTCCTCTGGCCCGGGGTACGGAAGTCGCTCCAAATCCCTGTCCTTGCATACGTCTTGCTCATCACCGTCATGACTGCGCAGGCAGTTGGCGCAGCTCTGGTGTCGGAGAGTACCGGACTTGCGATCGCCGCAGCGGGCGCGGTACTCTTCATTGCCTCTGACTCAATGTTGGCCGTCAATCGGTTTCGAATACCATTCCCGGCAGCTCGGTCTCTGGTGTTGTCCACCTACTGGCTGGGACAATGGCTGATCGCGCTTTCGACACGACTAGGCGCTTAGATGATCAAGCAGACCGCAATTCGGCTGTGGAGGGAAGAACTGCCGTCGAACGCTTGATTAAGCGCTCTGCTCATGATGAAATGCGAACTAGATGGCAAGCTATGACGCGTTTCGCAACCTCCTGTTTCGGCTGGAACCTGAACGCGCCCACCGCCTGACGCTGCAAATGCTAGCACTGGCGGGCGCCATCCCGGCGTTGAGGTCCGGCATGCGCCGGATCTTTTCATTCGAGGATCCGGCGCTCAGGGTACGGGCATTTGGATTGGAGTTCGCGAATCCAGTGGGGTTAGCCGCCGGCTACGATAAGGACGGGCTGGCCATGCACGGGCTTGCCTGCCTTGGGTTCGGCCACCTCGAACTCGGGACGGTGACATCGGCGCCCCAGCAGGGGAATCCTCGACCGCGCCTCTTTCGTCTGGCGGAAGATCAGGCACTCATAAATCGAATGGGCTTCCCAAATCAAGGCGTTTCGCGGATGCTTGAAAGGCTCAAGAAACGGCCGGCCGGCATAGTGCTGGGGATCAACATTGGCAAATCGGCCGAGACGCCCATTCAAGAGGCGAGTCGGGATTACACGCGCTTGATGGAGCTCGTCTATGAGAGCGCCGACTACCTGGCAATAAACGTCTCTTCGCCCAACACGACTGGCCTTCGACAACTGCAGGGACGCCGATACCTCGAAGACCTTCTGAGTGATCTAGCCGGCACGCGCGCACGGCTCATTGCCGAGTCCGGGAAGAGCCGGCCGGTGCTGGTGAAGCTGGCTCCCGATCTGGACGATACCGGACTTGAGCAGGCGATTGAGGTCATCCAGGGAACCGGAATGGATGGGATCATCGTAGCCAATACAACGACCTCGCGAGACGGGCTGCGCGCGCCATCGGTAGACGAATCTGGTGGCCTGAGCGGCTTGCCCCTGTTCCGTCGGTCCACCGATATGATCCGACATGTACGCGCCAAAACTGGCGGAGGACTTCCGATCATCGGAGTCGGCGGTGTCTTTGGGCCGGAGCAGGCGCTAGAGAAACTGAACGCGGGCGCGACTCTGATTCAAATGTATACCGGTCTTATCTACCGAGGACCTGGTCTGATTCGTGAGATTCTGGTCGCAGTCGGTTAGGATTTGGATATGAACAGGCAGCGAGCCAGTAGATCCATTGCTCTCCTCCTGCTCTTCTACATCGTAAATCTAGCCATCCAATTCCTGACGACGCCCGAACCGACAGTCGAGCCTCAGGCGCAAGCAGAAACTTGGTACGGCTTGTACTTCACCAATCCAGAGGGGGCCTCCGCTTCATCCTTGAGGGGAGGGCCGGATGCGAAGCTTGCGGCCGCGATGGATGCCGCCGCCGAATCCATCGATGTAGCCGCCCAGGAAATCGACCTATGGAGCATCCGGGACGCGCTAATCAGGGCGCATGAGCGGGGACTCACGGTGCGAGTAGTCACCGAGTCCGACTACGCGTCAAATCCCGAGATGCAGGCGCTGGCACTGCCGGGCATTCCCTTGCGGGAGGATGAGCGGCAGCCACTGATGCACAACAAATTCGTAGTCATTGACGGAGAAGAAGTCTGGACCGGATCTATGAACCTGACGGTCAATGGCGCCTATCGCAACAACAATAACTTGTTACGCATCCAATCCACCATGCTTGCCGAGCAATACACAGAGGAATTCGAAGAGATGTTTATCGAGGATCGTTTCGGACCTCTATCGTGGCCTGATGTCCCCCAGGGCGGCGTCGAGGCGGAAGGAACCCAGATAGAGGCGCTCTTCTCACCGGACATGCGCGTAGGGGACCGTATTGTCGCCCTGCTCCAAGGCGCTGAAAAGAGCATCCATGTGATGGCCTTTAACCTGACGCTTGACACAATCGCAGACACAATCTTGCGTCGGGCCAGCGAGGGAATCGAGGTGCAGGGCCTGTTTGACGCCGGTCAGTCGCAGAACCAGGGCAGCGATGTGGCACGTCTACAAGAATCCGGTCTCGATATCATGCTCGATGGCAACCCGCGCAAGATGCACCACAAGGTAATCATCGTGGATGGGAGCATTGTTATCACCGGCTCCTACAACTTTAGCCGCAACGCCGAAGAGAAGAATGACGAGAACGTGCTCATCATCTACAGCCCGGAGCTGGCCGAACAGTATTTAGAAGAATTCTCTCGCTTGCGGGAAATTGCCAGCAACTAGAAGAACAAGCTGGCTCACCGATAGGTTTCGACCTCTTCGGTGCGTTGGACCACGGCCCTTCTCTCGTATCAGGGAGTGAGACTCTGATCGGTAGGTGAATCCAGGCGCGAAAGCGCGAGGGTCGGAGCTATCCGATTGCTGCTTAGTTGGGACTTTGATCCAGTGGCCAGCTGGGAAGGACGTCCATATCCAGCGCGTCGCGCTGGCCGGCGCCGAAGCGCCGGTGTCCGACGGCGGCGGTCATGGCGGCATTGTCGGTGCAGAGCTCCAGGGGAGGGGTGCGCACCGGAAGCTTGGATTGAGCTTCGAAGGCCTCGCGTAGCGGCGTATTGGCAGACACTCCGCCCGCCACGAGGATCTCCTGTGCCTTGAAATCTTTGGCGGCCTCGAGCGTCTTCACCACAAGTACATCGACCACGGCCGCTTGAAAGGCGGCGGAGATATCCGCAATGGGCAGCCCGGGTCGCGGTGCCTCTACGCCTGCCTTCAATTCCGGTTGGCGCTCGCGCACTTCACGCAGCACGGCAGTCTTGAGTCCGCTGAAGGAGAAATCCCAGGTCCCTTCCAGCCAGGCGCGCGGAAACTTGAAGGCCACCGGATCGCCCTTTTCAGCGGCCTCCTGAACCGCCGGCCCGCCTGGATACGCCAGACCGAGCAGGCGGGCCACCTTATCAAAGGCTTCGCCCGCGGCATCGTCCAGCGTCCCGCCTAGACGCTTGTATTTAAGGTGGTCCTCCATCAGTACCAGCTCCGTGTGTCCACCGGAGACGATGAGCGCAAGCAGCGGAAAATTAGGCTCAGGCTCCTCTTCGACCAGCCAGATGGAGTAAAGGTGGGCTTCCAGGTGGTTGATGCCCAGGATCGGCAAGTTGGCAGCCAACGCCAGGCCTTTGGCCATGTTCATGCCCACCACGAGCGAGCCGGCCAGGCCCGGGCCGCGGGTTACGGCAATGGCATCGATGGCCTCGAGTCCCGCATGGGCCGAATCTAAGGCCTCAGAAACAACCGAGTAGATCGCCTCAACGTGGATGCGCGAGGCGACCTCCGGGTAAACTCCGCCATAGGCGGCATGCTCCGCAGCCTGAGAGGCGACCACATTGGAGCGTATGGACCGCCCGTTTTCGACGACCGCCGCGGCAGTTTCGTCGCAAGAGGTCTCAATCCCTAGAATACGTGTTTCGCCGCTTGCCATTTCGTAATCCTGTACTGGTCTGCGATCGACCTCAAGCCTCCCGGATCTTCAGCAACAGGTCCATCGGATATTCCGCAAGGACCTCGAAACCGCCCTGCGGATTGGCCCAGACCGTATCTTCAAGTCGCACTCCGACGCCGCGCGCCGGGTAGTAGAGCCCCGGCTCAAAGGCAAACACCGTGCCGGGAGCTAATATATCTTGGTTGCTCTCAATGTGGCTGAAGCCTGGCGCCTCGTGAATCGCCAGTCCCAATCCGTGGGCCAGGGAATGCACATATCCGTCCGTCGTTCCTGGTGTATTGTGCACGGTCGGATGACCCTTGGACTCGAACTGCTCGCAGGTCATGATCTGGAATTCCCGGCACGGCGTGTCGGCCTTCAGCCGATCAAACACCGAATGATATACCTCAAGCACGTCCTGATAAAGCGCCTCTGCCTCATCCGTGGCCCAGCCCAGGCACCACGTACGCGTGAAGTCGTAGAAGTACCCGCCGCCAGCCTCGCTGGGAAAGAGGTCAAAGATGATCGTCTTGCCAAGTTCCACCGGATGTTCGTCCTGGCCCGCGCTGTGGGGCACGGCCGCATCCCGGCCCATTGAGAATATAGTGCCTTCAGGATTCTCCGCCCCGCGCATGGCCAGCCACAGATTGATTCGCCGCTTGACTTCTCCGATGGTCAGGACCTCGCCCGCTCGATTGACGAGCACTCCGTCCTTGGCCTGATGGGAGGTCAAGTAATCTGCCACTTCACCCACAACTTCCGTGGTGACCTTTCCCATCCGCCGAATGCGTTCCACTTCTTGCTCGTCTTTCGTCGCGCGCGCCCGAGACAGCACAGATCTGTTCTCGGACTCGCCGACCAGCTCGATTCCATCCAGGCTTTCCTGCAGCCGGTCGAAAATGCCAAATCCAACTCCAAGTTCTGCCTTGCCATATAGGGCCACGCGTCCAGAGACTTCATAGTCGCGGAGGATCTCTTCTAATAGCAGGGCGGCGGCTTGAATGTGATCCCCTTTCGACCTCTCAATGAGCTCCGTGGGCCGATAGTCGTCGAGGCTCTTAGTTTCCAGGCCGGCGCGGGCAGCCTCGTCGCGCTCCATCGAATGGTGGAAAAGCACAGGGGATTTACCTACCCGCTTCAATAGGTAGCCGGAGGTAACATGCACCAAGCCGGTGAAGTAAGCCTTATTTGGATTGTGCGCCACGGGGCCAGAGATGAGCAGCGCCTGCAGGTCGGCCTCTCGCATGAGTCTATCGATGTCAGATTTCATGGATGAAGGATTTCAATGCCCGTCACTCGTTGAGCGCCGCTGCTAGGCCGCTCAACAGCGTCTGTTCCTGACCCGGCAACACCGTTCGCGGATCGATCATCACGTGGTCATTCTCCACTCTGGCGACGATGGGCGGATCTGCCTTACGCAGCCGGTCAGCGAACGCGTTCGGGTGAGGAACATCCAGAGCCAGCAGCGAGGTGGGCAGGGTTTCCTCAGGCAGGCTGCCGCCTCCCACCGTGGAGCGGCCAGGCACCACTTCACCGGTTTCGAGCTGCTGAACCCATTCACCTGCGCGCCGCATTAACTGATCCTCGGAAGCGGCGATCATCATCCACACCGGGACCGCATCGGATGCCTCATCCATCATGAAGTGATTCAGAGTGGCGGAAAGCCCTGCCAGACACATCTTGTCCGGACGGACGGCACGCGCCATGGGATGCCTGGCAAGACGGTCGATCAGTGCCTTCTCGCCCACCAGGATCCCGGCCTGCGGGCCTCCGACCAGCTTGTCGCCCGAGAAGGCGACTAGATGGGCCCCCTCGCGGATCGATTCTTGCACCATCGGCTCGTGCCCGAGGCCGAACTGGGCCGTATCCAGCAAGGCGCCGGAGCCCAGGTCGTCCAGCACGGGCAGGTCATGTTTGTGGCCGACATCGATCAACTCCGGCAGGCTGGGCTCGGTGGCAAAACCAACGATTTTAAAGTTGGAATGGTGAACACGAAGGATCAGCGCGGTCCTGTCGGTGAGGGCACCCTCGAAATCCTTCAGGTGGGTGCGATTTGTCGTACCGACCTCCCGCAGAATCGCTCCCGATTGCTCCATGATCTGCGGGATGCGGAAGCCGCCCCCGATCTCGATCAGCTGCGTGCGGGAAACGAGCACTTCCATTTCATGTGCCAGTACGGTGAGCACAAGCAGCACGGCCGCGGCGTTGTTATTTACGACAAGGGCGGATTCGGCCCCCGTCAATCGAACCAGGAGATGCTCGGCATGAACATCACGGCTCCCGCGCGCCCCACGCTCGAGGTCGTACTCCAATGAGCTGTATCCGGACGCCACGTCGGAAACGGCACGCTGGGCATCGGCGCTCAGCGGGGCGCGACCCAGGTTGGTATGGATAATGACGCCTGTGGCATTGATGACGGGTCGTAATGAAGGGAGCAGCCAGCTTTGCAGAGTGGCCCGTGTTCCGGAGATCAAATCTGCTTCTTCTGGAACATCCTGGCCCTGCTGGATCGCCAGCCGAGCGGATTCCAGGCTCGTACGAAGGGCCTGCACCGTAAGTGGCCGCCCGTACGCTGTGATGAGTTCGTCTGCCTGGTCCGCGCTGAGCAGGCGGTCGACCGAAGGCAAGTCACGCAAGCTCAACGGTTGGGCCTCCAAACGCTTCGTTCGAGGAGTCCGAGAAACCACTCCAATAAAATGAAGCCGACTCCTAGAAGCAAACCCAACGAAAGGGTCAGCGATCGATTGATCTGCAGCCATACGGAGAATGAAACGAACAAGGCCACCCACAGCGCCTGCCGCAGCAGCACGGCGGAAGAGGCTGGGCCAAATCGCTTATGCAGCAACCATACAAAGGGAAGTGCGGTACCAGTGACGGCTATTGTGAGTAAGAAGAAGAACAGCCAACGCGGTCCGACGGTAGGCAGCGTCGTGGCCATGAGGAGGTACAGTCCGGTCCAGCCGATCGCAATCAACAGCGAGGCGGCCGCAAACAGACCGCGGGACTGAGAACCAGACATGGGCAGGGATTATAGCGCAGCGTATAGAATCGAGCGTGATATACTCGCCGCCGCGCGCTCAGAAGCGCAGCGCTCGAGACGAATCTACGTGTTCAAATCGATATTGGGTTGCTTATGAAACGCCCTCCAAAGTGGGCCGTTTGGGCCCTGGGTGGCGCGTTTGTTCTTATGGCGGTGTTCTCTGCGCTGCTGGTTTTCAGCACCGTCCGAGGTATCGCATCCACCTGGTCGGGGGTTGGACTGCCGGCGATTTTTGGCTCGCAAGAAGATGAGCCTGCTGTGGCCGGCGAAGGCACTTCTGTGCTCTCGGCAGCTCCCGAACTGGTCGTCGATACTCCTTCCTGGAACGGGGTTGACCGCATCAACATCCTTCTGCTCGGGCTAGATTTCCGAGACTGGGAGACGGGAAATGGCCCGCCGCGTACCGACACAATGATGCTGGTCACCATCGATCCCATCGCTAAAACGGCAGGGATGCTTTCCATCCCGCGCGACCTGTGGGTTGAGATCCCCGGATTTGAACACAATCGTATCAACACCGCCTACTTCCTGGGTGAAGCAAACCGGTTGCCGGGCGGGGGCCCAAGTTTGGCGATGGCAACCGTGGAAAACTTGCTGGGGGTCAACGTCAATTACTATGCATTGCTCGAATTCTCCACCTTCGAGCGCATGATTGACGAAATTGGGGGCGTGGAGGTACTCGTTCCTGAGAGGATGAAGATCTCACCGATCGGAGAGCAAAGCCTGTGGCTGGAGGCGAAACCCTATCATCTGGATGGGGCCAAGACACTGGCCTATGCTCGGGCCCGCAAAACCGAAGGGGGAGATTTCGATCGCGCCCAACGGCAGCAGCAAGTGATCATGGCGGTGCGAGACAAGATCTTCCAACTCGATTCCATGCCCACTCTTCTTGCCAAGGCGCCCATTCTCTATCAGGAGCTGGCCTCCGGGATCTACACCAACCTCAGCTTCGATGAAATGGTCGGCCTCGCCTTGTTGGCAATGAAGGTATCCCCAAGCGACGTAGACCGAGGAGTCATCGCGCCCCCGGACATGGTGCTGCTGGAGACGCAATTTGACGGAGCACAGGTGCTCAAGCCGATTCCCGATAAGGTGCGGGCATTGCGGGATGAGATCTTCACTGGCACGGGAGCCATCGCTCCAACGGTGCAGGATTCTCAAGCGACTGAGGCCGCGCAAATCGAGAGCGCTCGTCTGGCAATTCTGAACGGAGCCGGTATCGAGGGGCTCGCCACCGAGACGGCAGAGTTTCTCACTAGCCAGGGGCTGAATATTGTTGAGATTTCCAACGCGGACCGTCTCGACTACAACAAATCGCGCATCATCGTGCACAGCCAGAATTATCCGTACACGCTGCGTTATCTGACGGAGATGCTGGGCCTGACGGAGGGGCAGATCCTGCGACCCGTGTATCCGTTGCCCGATATCGATTTAGCCGTGGTCCTGGGGTGGGACTGGGCCTACGGCGATCGCCCGTAGCCATTAAACGCGTGAGTCAACGAAAGGGCGTCCTCCCCGGCGCCCTTTTTGCTTTTCGTGGGCCGTACCCTATCTGCCGAAGCGATGGGAGCCCGATCAAGCAATCAACAGAATCGCAATCCCAAGCATGATCCCCAACACAACGCCTGCCAGGGCATCCGAGAGGTAGTGCAGATCCATCGCCACCCGCGAAAGCGTGACCAAGGGAGCCCAGATCAACAAAATGGGCGCGAGCCAGCTAGGGCCCCAGCCAAGTACCAACACCGCCAGCATCGTCGATCTGGCCGCGTGGCCGGAGGGGAAGGAATGTGGATCGGTGCGCCTATAAAGCGATCCAAATGTGCCTTCTGGTCGTTGCCGGCGGATCAAGAACTTCAACGCCATGACGATCACGGCCGTCACAAAGATTCCGATCAGCAGGCCGACCGCCCACTGTTTCTGGAACGCATCGCCAAGCACCCACACCGCTGCCAACCCCGCGCCCCAGAACCAGGAATCGCCGGAATGCGCCAGCAGCGCGCCGATCGATCGCAGGGCCGCCGATCGTTCGGCGAAACTTATCCTCGCCGACCAGCGGCGGTCGATCTCAAGTAAGGTATCCAATTCTAGGCTGAGGAAATCGGCAGGGGATCGGGGTGCCAGTAGAGCGTCTCCAGATCGAGGCGGCCGCCTTCGTCGAAGGTAACGTTCTCCTCTTCGAGCAGATTTCGCTGCAAGCCGGGGCCAATGCCGTGTCGAGAGCTGATCCTCCCCTGGGCATTGACTACCCGGTGCCAGGGCAGGTGCTCCGGGATCTGGCTGAGCGCGTATCCGACCCAGCGCGCTCTGATGCGCGCATAGGCCGCATAATCGATGCCGGATGGGGGTGGGATCAGGGCCGCGATTCCGCCGTAGGTCATCACGCGACCTTCCGGTATCCGCCGAACGATTTCGAAGACCGCCGCCCGGTACCCCTGCCGATCTTCGGATCGAGAGTTATCGGGTATTAGGTCCCCCAGTCGCGCATGTAGAGGAAGTCGTATCCGATGGTGCGGTTGCTGAGTTTGGCGATGGGCGGCATCACGCGCTTGAAGTGGTTTCGTCGCACGAGCTCCACGACATCTTCGACAAATCCACGATCGAAGCCGGCGTCCACGCATTCACCTGGCGAGTGGCGCCGATCCACGAGCAGATACAGCAGCTTGTCGACCTCTTCATAGGTAAAGCCCAACTCCCCCTCGTCCGTCTGTCCGAGCCAAAGGTCGGCGGAGGGGGGCTTTTCCAGGATCACCTCGGGCACTCCCATCTCGACCGCAAGCTGACGAATCTGTGTCTTGTATAGATCCCCAAGTGGATTTATGGCGGAGGCTGCGTCCCCGAATTGGGTGGTGTAACCAAGCAGCATCTCCGTCTTATTTCCGGTTCCGATCACCAGGCCATGAAAATCGGCGGACTGATCGTACAAAACGATCATGCGCATGCGGGCCATGATATTCCCACGGCGCACCTGCTGATCCTCAGGTATGCCAGCAATCAGCGCGTCCACCGCCTCAGAAATTGGCAGAGTCTCCTCCAGAACACCGGTCATTTCAATCACCAGTCCGGCGTGCTCGAGCGAATCGGGGGAGGAATTGGTATATGGCATGCGCACTGCCAAAACATTTTCTGGGCCCAGCGCCTCTGCGGCCAGAGTACAGGCCAATGAGGAATCGACTCCGCCGGACAGCCCCACGACGGCCCGGTCGAACCCAGCTCGGCTCGTCTCGCTGCGGATGAAGCCGGTGAGGATCTTTCGGGCGAGCGCAGGGTTGATTTCGAGCTTGATCTCGTCTTGTGTCATTCGGAATGTTCTCGGGGACCGCGCCCTCCGAGCACACGGGAGCGCCGGATGCGCACCAATTCGCGCTGAACCAGCTCCGTTCGCTCATCGCGCAGCAGCGGAAGTCGGGTGCGAGCGCGATTTAGCTGGTGTAAATCAAGCTCGGCAATAAACAAGCTCTCCTCGTGATACGGACCGCGCGCGACCCGTTCACCATGCGGATTGAACACTACGGAGCCACCCCAGAATCCCAACCCGTCTTCAAAGCCAACCCGGCCTACGTTAGTGACAAACGTGGTGAAGAGACTGGCGTAGGCCTGTGCCACATGCTCGACCCAGCGAGCAGATTCTAGAGCTTGCTCGGTGTCGAGCCCGCGTCCCGGCGAGGCAGAGATAAAGAGCAGGACATCCGCACCGTCCAGCCACAGCAGATAAGGCGGCGAAGCGTGCCAGAAATCCTCACAGATGAGCACCCCCAGGCGCCCAAAACGTGTGTCGAAGGCCCGAATTGAATCCCCCCAGGCGAAGAAACGGCTCTCGTCGAACAATCCGTAGGTCGGCAGGTAGACCTTGCGGTGTACGCTGAGGATTTCTCCTTGCGATAGGTAAGCGGCGGAGTTGTAGATGCGGTGGCGCTCGTCCTGCTCTACGAAGCCCACGAGCAGATCCGTCCGCTGACTGGCCTGAAGGAGCGTTTGGAAAATTGGGTCGTCCGCCATGGGTCGGCGGGCCACAGCGGCCGTAAGGTCCTGCAAGGCGTAGCCGGTGAGCGATAGCTCAGGAAAGACCACCAGGTCCGCCTTAGCTTGGACCGCCTCGTCGATGCGCGCCATATGCTTCTCGAGGTTGGCCTCTACATCGCCCAGCACCGTATCGATTTGGGCTACCGCGAGTCGGATCATCTGCCCAGATTGACCACGAGTGCGATCAGTCCCAGGGACATGATTGCCGCCGAGCCGAGACCGTCCAATCGGATTCCAGCAAACGCCGGCATGGGGTCACCGCGGGTAAACGATAAGGCCAGTGCGATCAAAGCCACGAGTGAGAGGGATAAGGCGGCCAGTAGGCCGGGCCGCAGATCCAGGAGGGAAAGCCAGTACAGTGCGCCGACCACGATCAGCGAGAGAAGTGCTCCCAACGATTGCGTGGGCCAGCGCGGGGCGATGTTTCCAATCATGTCGGGCGCCGGCGGGGTGAGAAGTCCGGGCGCCGTCTTGAAGCCGTAGGCACAGCGATCGATGAGACAGCCCAGCCATGCAGACGAAGCGACGATCGCGGCCGGGATTGCCAGCGAATCCACGAGTTCCCAGAATGAACGCCTGCTCAGCAAAGTGTATACGGCCAGGCCTACCAAGGCCCCGAAAGCCCCGGCCGCCCAGCTGAGACCGCCTTGCCAGAAGTAGAAGGCCTCTGCGGGCCGTTGGCCAAAGTAGCCCCAATGGGTGGCCACGTACCCGATCCGGGCTCCTAGCAATCCGGCCAGCAGGGCGATGAGGCCTGCATCGATACGCGCGGCAACTTCGCTGTCCCGCTGGGCCGGCTGAAGGCCCAGCCAGAGCAGGGAAATCAGGGCACCGATGGCAAAGACCCATGGGTAGGCGTCAAACACACGCAGATCCAGCGGCCCACGGAAGTCTACCATTCCATACCGCTTCCCCCTGGCTGTATAATCCTGAATGAAGGTGCCCGATACCCAGATCTCTCCCGTTTCCAGCAAGTCTGAACTCGAAGAGTTCATCGCCTTCCCCTGGAAGGTCTATAAGGACGATCCCTACTGGGTCCCTCCTCTGATCTCCGAGCGAAAACAGTTTCTCGATCCCCAGAAGAACCCCTTTTTTGAGCATGCTAAAGCCACGTTCTTTGTCGCACGCCAGAATGGCGAAGTGGTGGGGACCATTGGCGCCTTTTCAAACTATCTCTACAACGAGATTCACGAAGACAATGCCGGCTTTTTCGGGTTTTTCGAAGTTCTGGAGGATCCAGAAACTGCGGCGGCTCTGCTGAAGACTGCTGAAGATTGGGCCAGAGAGGCCGGTCACGACCAGATCCTCGGGCCCATGCAGTACTCGACAAACGACGAATTAGGCCTCCTGGTGGAGGGATTCGATGACTCGCCCCGCATTCTGATGACCTACAATCCGCCGCGCTACCAAGGCTACATTGAAAGCGCGGGATACGAGAAGGCGAAGGATCTGTGGGCATACAAAGTTGGCGTGAGCGATCTAAAGGAGAACATGCCAGAGAAAGTTAGCCGCGTGGGCGAGAAGATCCTGAAGCGATGGAAGCTGAGTATCCGACCCGTCAATATGAAGGATTTCGACAACGAAGTAGAACTTCTGCTCGGCGTCTACAACGAGGCCTGGGAGCCAAACTGGGCTGCGGTACGCATGACGGCCAGCGAGTCCGACCTGCTTGCAGAACAGCTCAAGCCCCTCGTTGATCCTGAATTGGCTCTTATGATCGAGCGGGAAGGCAAAGCGGTTGGCTTCGGCCTGGCACTTCCAGACCTCAACCAGCCCCTTCTCAAGGCCTATCCCAGGCCCGGCTACCCGGAAGCGATTACCCTGCTCAAACTGCTGTGGCACTGGAAGGTGCGCGGCAAAATCAAATGGGTCCGAGCATGGGGCGTGGGAATTCTGCCAGAGTTCCAAGGACAAGGGCTTGAATCGATTCTCTTTCTCAAGCTAACAGAAGCTGCCCATCGCAAGGGCTTTTCGCTAAGCGAGGCCAGTTGGATCCTCGAAGACAACGAAAAAATCAATAGAAGCCTCCAAATGCTTGGGGCCGAAGTCTACAAGACCTACAGGATTTATCAGAAAGCCCTCTAGCATCGAATCCACCCTGGTTGTGAACTCAGGGCAAGCAACCATGCTTGATTCTGCTCTTATCCCAAATCTGCTTTACCTAGCACTAGTCGTCGGTACCTGGCTTGCGGCGCTGGCGCTGCTCAACCCCGGCACCGGAGTCATCGAAGTGCTTGCCGCTGTGACACTTGGCGTGGCCGGAGTGGGGATGATCTTCTTCCCCATCCATCTGTGGGCGTTGGCGCTGATCTTTATTGGCCTGGTGCTCTTCGGCCTCTCGGTATGGCGTTTTCGGAGGGGCGTGTGGCTGGTGCTCTCGGTCATCGCGCTGACCGGGGGTTCAGCCTTCCTGTACGCCAACCCGGATGGGGGTCCTGCGGTGGACCTGCTGCTTGCACTCATCGTGACTGGGGTGTCGGCCGGGATCTTCTGGCTCATGGCGCGCAGCGTCCTGAAGGCCCACCAGGTGGTGCCCAGCCTGGATCCGGCACGGCTCATCGGCCAGGTAGGCGAGGCCCGCTCCGCCATCGATCCGGTGGGATCCGCCTACGTTGGTGGAGAGCTCTGGACCGCGAAGGCCGACTCGACGATCGCACCTGGGAGCCGCGTAAGAGTCGTTGGGCGCGAAGGCCTACTGCTTGTTGTGGAGCCTGATAAGCGGAAATAAGAAGGAGAGTGAGATGCCGGAGATAACCATATTTCTGTGTCTGATCGTCGGCGGGGCCCTGCTTGGGCTCTTTCTGATTGCGGGAGCCATTCGGATCATCCCCGAGTACGAGCGGATCATCGTGTTCAGGCTCGGGCGATCATTGGGTGAGCGCGGGCCCGGGCTGGTGCTGTTGACCCCCTTTATCGATCGAGGCACCAGAGTGGATCTACGCGAGCAGGTGCGCGAAATCCCGCGCCAAACCTCGATCACACTCGATAACGCGCCCATCGATATCGATTTCCTTTGGTATTTCAAGATCGTGAATGCCACGATGAGCGTCCTGCAGGTCGAGGATTTCGAGGGTGCGGCAGAGGGTATGGCGACCACTACGCTGCGATCGGTCATCGGCGGCATTCCGCTGGATGACGTGCTTTCCCAGCGTGACCATATCAACCAAACGCTGCGAGTGAAGCTGGATGAGGTCACCGAGCGCTGGGGAGTCAAAGTTACGAACGTAGAAATCCGCGAGATTCTGCCGCCCAAGGAAGTCCAGGATGCGATGAATAGACAGATGACCGCCGAGCGAGTACGCCGAGCGGTGGTGACCGAGTCGACCGGCCAGCGGGACGCGGAGATCAATATAGCAGAGGGGCAGAAGCAGGCCGAAATCCTCAAGGCGGAAGGCGACAAGGAAGCCAACGTCTTGCGCGCAGAAGGCGACCGGCAATCGCAGCTCCTGAGAGCACAGGGCTACGCCGCGGCGCTGGAGCAGATCTATGGAGCAGCACAAGGCATAGACCAAAAGACAATGACCCTGCAGTATTTTGAGACGCTGAAGGATATGGGCGCCAGCCCCGCGACGAAGTTCATCTTTCCGATGGAGTTCACCAGTCTGCTGGAAAGCTTCAAGCGCGAAGACCATTCCTCCTAGGCGCGCAAATGAGCACCGACGGCCGCGCGCAGGTGAGCGCGCGGTCCACTTTCTTTCCCAAAGAGGATTCCAAATCGCAGAGTCCCTGATCGAAGACAGACAAACTCGTCCGGATGGATCCGAGGTCAGCATCCAGCCTGCCACCTGGAGGGACCTGCGCGCAACCGTGGCTCTCGAAAAGGTATGTTTTGGCCGCGACTCGTGGCCGTGGCCGGAGATCCTGGCGGCATTGACCTTCCCGGGCACAATCCGGCTGAAAGCCGAGCTTAATGGCCGGATGGTGGGTTTCGCGATTGGAGACCGCAGGGGCAGAAACGACCTTGGCTGGGTGGCCTCCATAGGGGTGCATCCGGAATACCGGCGCAGAGGACTAGGCCGGCAGCTGCTTGCGGCATGTGAGCGGGGATTGGAGACGCACCGAGTGCGGCTGTCGCTGCGTAAGACCAATGAGGCCGCGCTAGAGCTGTACCTTCAGGCGGGATATTCGAGAGTGGATCTCTGGCCGAAATACTATAGGGACGGTGAGGATGCGGTCGTGATGGAGAGAATCGTCACGGGTTGAGCCGAATAGTAACTCTGGTAAAATGCGGCCTCCAGGGCGTCGAGTGTCTCGGCGCCCTAGCTTTGAAGAAAGGGAATTCACGGATCAATGGAAGTAATGCTGTTAAGGGACGTGTACAAACTGGGCCTGGCGGGGGACGTGAAGCGCGTAGCGGATGGCTATGGCCGCAATTTCCTTATTCCCCAGGGCCTGGCGACGCTGGCTACGCCCGGGGCCTTGACTCAATCCGATCGAATTCGGGCCTCAGCCGTAGAGGAGCGCGCCCGCCTCAACCAGGAGCTGACCGCCGTTTTTGAGCAGCTCAACGGCCTGCAGCTAAACTTCCCCGTCAAGGCGGGCGAAACGGGAAAGCTGTATGGCTCGGTGACCACCCAAATGATCAGCGACGCCATCATGGAGAGCAAAGGGATTGAGGTCGATCGCAGTCAATTTGACAGCGAGCCCATCCGATCGCTCGGCGTTCACTCGATGAGCGCCAGACTAACCGTAGATCTCATTCCTGAGCTCACGATTGTTGTGCATCGCGAGGATCTGCCGCCCGAGTCTGCGTTTGAACAGACAGCGGAGGAGGCAGAAGACCTCGGCGAGTTCACTGATCTCCAGGCAGAGCTCGAGGCGGAAGAAGCTGAGGAACAAGCCGAAGAGGGAGAAGAGCAATCCCTTGAAGAAAATGGGCAAGCCCTTGATGCAGAAGGGCAGGCCGGGGAAGGGGAAGAGCGGGGGGATCTCGAGGGTCAAAGTGGAGGAGAAGACTCCGCAGTGGAAGAGATCGAAGTAGAGGCGATCGCACCGGAGGAGGAAGTAGGTACAGACGAGCCATCCTAGCTCCTGGGGGTCAGGCAGGAAGCATGGAGGAAATTGCACGGACTCTCAAGGAAGCCAGGCAGCGTCTCGGCCTGACCCTGGAAGAAGCCGAACGCTCGACCCGCATACGTGCCCATTACCTGGAGGCACTCGAGCAGGGCGAGATCCAATCTATCCCCTCTCAGGTCCAGACGCGTGGTTTCCTCAAAAACTACTCCGAGTATCTGGGCCTAGATTCCGGGCCCATTCTCCAGCGTTATTCAGAAGTCATACATTCGCAGCGAACGCTTCCCTTGCGGCGGTCTCGACAGGATGAACAGGCGACGCGCCCCTCGGTTCGGGTGCGAAGGCGCAGAATTTCCGCCGATCTAGTGATCGCGGCCGTGATCACACTTACCGTACTGGCGGTTCTGATCTGGGGATTCGGGCTGGTGGCCAGCTCACTGCGCAGCCAAGCACAAGCAGACTCTCCGTTCTTGATCCCCACGTTTACTCCTATCGCTGAAGGAGGTACTCCGATATCGGAGTTGGCGATACTGCCGGCCGCGCAAACTCCGACACCACCCTCCATTGAGATCCCAGTGGTCCTGACCGACGCCCTTGACCTTCGATTGCTGGTTGAACGGAGGGTCTGGCTTAGCGTAGAGGTCGATGGCGAAGTCGTTGAAAGGCGGCGTGCTGCGCCGGGAGAGCTGCTGGAGTACCAGGGCGAGGAACTCATCAAGGTAACAACCGGCAACGGGGGCGGAATACGGGTCTTCTTTAGAGGAGAGGATCAGGGGTTACTGGGCGAGCTAAACCAGGTCGTTATCCGTCTCTGGATCCGAGAAGGTGCGATCACACCCACTCCCAGCACGACGCCCGAGAGCAGCGGCTGAAAAATCCTCCGACCAGCTGCAAGAAACGCGGAGCACTTCATGCGACGCGCCGGCAATGAACCCCCGCCTCCCTTTTTGTCCCCGCTCAATTCATAGCTCTATAACGAAAAAAGCTGTCTCAAGCCAGTCTTGAGACAGCCTCGCGTTCGTCAGCCAAGGGTCCGTCAGCCATCCCCCTGGTCATCATCCGTCACTTCGCGGAACTCCCCATCCACCACGGACTCCAGCGCATCGATGTGCTCTTGAACGATCTCAGGTGGACAAAGCTCGATGAAGAAATAGGCTCCGGCCCAGAGTATGGCCACGTCGTCGACCGGTCCGGGGATATCGAACGGGAAGATGAGATAGATCACCGCGCCGATAGGGATCAACTTGATGAGCGGGTTGATGCGGCGATCCAGCATGAGCCGGAAAATCAGCTTCACTCGAAACGTGATGTTCTCGAAGAAGCTGCCTTTGCTGGGAATGATGGGACCATCCGACATAACGGTGACGATTATAACTGCTGGCCTGAGGGCTCGAATCGGCCTGCGTGATAAAATCGCTCGGCTCTGGCGCGTTCCTATGAATCCCGCTGCGGTTGGTTTCACTGGTGGAGGCAGGCCTCCGCCGGGGCTGCACCCTCTCCCAGGGGCTCGTTGTAAAAAGATGATCACGGATACTCTGTCGCGACCGCTGAACGATCTGCGAATTTCGGTAACGGATCGCTGTAATTTTCGCTGTGTCTACTGCATGCCGAAAGAGATTTTCGGCAGAAAATTCCAGTTCCTGAGCCGCGAAGAACTGCTCACTTTTGAAGAGATAGAAACAGTCACCCGGGCGTTTCACGCTATTGGGGTTCGCAAGATTCGGCTCACCGGAGGCGAACCGCTGGTCAGAAGTCAAGTCGAGCAGCTGGTTGCCATGCTGTCGGAGCTGCCTGATACGGACTTGACGATGACCACCAACGGCATCCTGCTGCCGACCTTGGCAAAAGATCTCAAAGCGGCCGGATTGAAGCGTGTGACGATCAGCCTGGATTCGCTCGACGACGCCGAGTTTCAAGCCATGAACGACGTCGGCGCTAGCGTTCAGGATGTATTGCGCGGCGTAGAAGCCGCCGAAGACGCCGGCCTGCATCCTGTCAAGATCAACATGGTTGTCAAGCGGGGCGTGAATGAAGACAGTGTGCTCCCGATGGCTCGCTATTTCAAGGAGCAAGGCCATATCCTGCGCTTCATCGAGTATATGGATGTGGGACACACCAACGGCTGGCGCCTGGACGAAGTCGTGCCTGCGGCAGAAATTATTGAGAGGGTCGGCGCGGAACTAGCGCTCGAGCCTATCGAACCCAACTATCGCGGCGAAGTAGCAAATCGATATCGCTACTTGGAAGGGTCAGGGGAAATTGGCGTCATCGCCTCCGTGACCCATCCCTTCTGCCAGGACTGCACGCGCGTGCGCCTCTCCGCAGATGGGATGCTGTACACTTGCCTGTTTGCGGTTAAGGGTCACGATCTGCGCGGGGCCATACGCTCCGGCGCTTCTCATGAGGAGCTGATCGAAATCATTTCCTCCATATGGACCCGCCGTACCGATCGCTACTCCGAGCTGCGCTCGGAAGCAACCGAGGGCCTGCAGAAGATCGAGATGTCATACATCGGCGGCTAGGAACGGACGTCGCGAACGTAGGAGCAGAGGCTGGCCATGGGGCCGGCCTTTTTTATCGGGCCGCGATCCTAGCCCCGATGAGATGAGAAGAAGGTAGGGAAGGGGGCTGCCGAGAGGCAAATGGTAGAATGCAAACTCCCACCTTATTGTATGCTTGAGCGCCTCCCATGAACGGATTCTTAAGACGCTGGCAGTTCTGGTTCGGCCTGGCGATCAGCGCCCTCTTTCTCTGGCTCGCGCTCCGCGGCCTACGCCTCGCCGATGTATGGCAGTCGATTCAGGGAGCGCAGTATCTCTGGCTCATTCCCGGACTGGCGGCCTACTGGATCGGGGTTTTGGTTCGATCCTGGCGGTGGACATACCTGCTGCGTCCGCTGAAGAACATCTCCACGCGTAAAGCGTTTCCTATCGTCGTCATCGGATACATGGGGAACAACATCCTGCCGGCTCGGGCGGGTGAGCTGCTGCGGGCCTATGTGCTGCGCCGCAGCGAAGAGGTTCCAATCAGCGGATCGCTGGCAACGATCGTGCTCGAGCGAGCCTTTGACGGCGTGGTCATGCTTTCATTCGTAGTATTCAACCTACCGGAGCTCGCCCGGGTGAGCACCGATTCAGGCCTGGTCGGAAACCTATACAACCTGGCAATCCTTGGCGTTACGGGCTTTCTCATAGCCGTGGCTCTGCTCGTGTTCATGGCCGTCTACCCGAAGCAATCACAATCTGCGTTGGAATGGGTGAATCAGCGTTTCGTTCCTCACAGGTTCAGGCGCCAGGTCACTCAACTCAGCCTGCGCTTTCTCGAGGGCCTGGGAGCACTCCGCTCGCCTCGAGATTTACTTATGGTGCTGCTCTCCTCCGTCGTGATCTGGTTGCTCGAAACCGTCAAATACTGGTATCTCATGCAGGCATTTCCGTTCGAAGTGAGCTTCTTTGCCTTGATGCTGATGAATGGAGTGGTCAATTTGGCGACCACGCTGCCTTCCGCTCCGGGATATATTGGCACCTTCGATGCGCCGGGGATTGCGGTCCTGGTTGCCTTCGGCGTCGACCACGCGGTGGCCACAGGCTACACGCTTGTACTTCACGCGGCGCTCTGGCTTCCGATCACGTTGCTCGGTCTGTACTATATGGTCCGAGAAGGAATCAGCTGGAGAAGCGTTCGAGCAGAGGCCGCTGCTCAGTGAGGGATTTGGCGCGAACCGCACCGATCTCCCTATGAAGCGAATAGCGATTATCGGGGCAGGAGCGGGGGGCCTGGCAGCCGCATACGATCTGGCGCGTGCGGGCCACCAGGTGACCGTCTTCGAGTCGGATGACCACGTTGGTGGGCTTGCATCGGGTTTCAAGCAGCCGAATTGGGACTGGTCGGTGGAGCGCTATTATCACCACTGGTTCGCCTCCGACAAACACATATTGGGCCTGATCGACGAACTGGGTTGGAGCGAGCGCGTGGTCTTCCCCCGCCCGGTTACCGTGGTCTACCATGACGAGCGGTTCTACCCACTCGATTCGCCCATCGCAGTACTCCGTTTCCCAGGAATCCCGTTTCTCGATCGGCTGAGGGTCGGTGCTGTGGTGGCCTATCTCCGGTACGTGGCGCGCTGGGAACCGCTTGAGCAGGTCACCGCTCACGAGTGGCTATCGGCTCGCGTTGGCGCGCGTGCCTACTCATCCATTTGGGAGCCGCTGCTGGACGGAAAATTTGGTCCCCACTACAAAGACGTCAACATGGCCTGGTTTTGGGCGCGCATCAAGGCGCGCACCCCTCGCCTGGGTACTTACGAAGGCGGCTTTCAAGCCTTCATGGATGACCTGGCGGATCAGGTGGGGTTGGAGGGGGCGGTGATCCGATTGCAGACGCCGGTGGAAGGGCTACAGCCCACAAACGATCGGCAGCTAGAGGTCCGACTGAAAGGCGAGCCCCAGGTATTCGACGACTGTTTGGTCACGACCTCACCCACACTGCTCGCCCAGCTGGCTCCAGGCTTGCCGGAACCCTATTTGCAGGGGCTGAAAGAGATGAAATCCATGGGCGCGGTCGTCATGATCCTTTCGCTCAAGCATCGTCTCTCCGAGCAAGGTCACTATTGGCACAACCTGCCCAAGGGGGCCGGATTCCCGTTTTTATCGCTCGTCGAACATACGAATTTCCTGCCAAGTGAGCATTTTGGCGGGGAGCACATCCTCTACTGCGGGGACTACCTAGATCTGGGCCACGAATACTTCGAACTCTCTCAGTTTGAACTGCTGGAAAGATTTGTGCCGACCCTCACACGCATCAACCCGGCCTTCGAGCCGGAATGGATCAACGCCAGCTGGCTGTACCGCACCCCCTATGCTCAGCCGATACCGCCTATAAATCACTCGAAGTCGATTCCAGACATTAAGACGCCCATTCCTGGCCTGTGGTTTGCCAGCATGAGCCAGGTGTACCCGTGGGATCGGGGCACAAACTTTGCGGTCGAAATCGCACGCCGGGCAGCATCTCGCATCCTACAGGTCACTTGATGACTCACCGAACTCACCATGAATAGGCGTGGGATCATCTTCAGCTTGACAGTTTCGTTTCTTGCGGCCTGCGCCACGAGCCAGTCTCCGACTCCAACCCTTGAGCCAACCCAGGCCAGGCCGACTTGGACCCCTCCCCCACCGGCCACCGCCGTTCCGACGATAAGCCCTGTGATTCTCCAGGTCGGGGAACCGCTTTCTGAGTACCAAGGCCGCTACTTTTCCGCTTCCGGCGTCTGCACGCCCTGTCACCAGAATCAGGAAGACGACTCGGGCTCGGACGTATCCATTGATGCGTTCTGGCGGTCGTCCGTGATGGCAAACTCGGCTCGCGACCCGTTTTGGCAAGCCTCCGTTCGCTCGGAGATCGTTTCAAGACCCGATGCTGCGGCTTCGATCGAGAACACCTGCGCCAAATGCCATATGCCGATGGCGAGATACACGGACAGCATCGAGGGAGGGCAGGCCGGAATTTTCGGACCTGGTCTGATGGACCCCGACCATCCGCTCAACGATCTCGCTATGGATGGGGTCTCATGCACGCTCTGCCATCAGGTGCTCGAGGAGGGTCTGGGATTTCAGACCAGCTACAACGGCGGCTTCGAGGTCGACATCGAAACCGCGCCTGGGGAGCGATTGATTTATGGCCCTTATTCGGTGGATGATCCCTCTGCGATCGTGATGCAGCAAGCCTCCGGTTACGTTCCCACTCAGGGAATGCAGCTCGGAGATTCCGAGCTCTGTGCGACGTGCCACACGTTCTTTGCAGGATCCGAATTTCCTATCCAAACCACCTACTTTGAGTGGTTCTACAGCGATTCCAGGGGCGTTCAGACGTGCCAGGACTGTCACATGCCGGAGGCGGTTGGTGGGGTGCGTATCGCCAGCTCAAGCGAATTCCCGCGCAGTCCATTTGCTGAACACCTGCTTGTAGGCGGTAATGCCTATATTCTTGAGCTGCTCAAGACCTTCGTGGATGAACTGGGCCTGACCGCCTCCGCCGAGCAGTTCGAAGTCACGCGGCAGCGGACGGTTGAACAGCTGCAGAATCAAGCGGTCGAGCTGGAAATCGACGAGATGCGGTTGTCGGGTGGCCGGCTCACAGCCGACATCCGTATCAAGAATCTGGCAGGACACAAATTCCCGAGCGGATTTCCTTCGCGCCGGGCCTGGATCCGGTTTGTCATTGAGGACAGCAGTGGACAGATCGTGTTCGAGTCAGGGGGGGTCGACGCCTTGGGCAGGATCGTCGACAACGATGGTGACGACGATCCAACGCTCTTCGAGCCCCATTACCTTGCCATCGTCCAGCCAGAGCAAGTTCAGATCTACGAGTCGATTATGTCCGACGCAAACGGGAAGATCACAACGGAGTTGATGGCAGCCGCTGAGTATCTAAAGGACAACCGGATCATGCCAGCTGGTCAGGATAAGTTTGGCGCCGTGGAATCCATTCAACCACGCGGTAAGGCGGTCGGGGATGAGGACTTTCAGGGGGGTGTGGACGGAATCCAGTATGCCATCGACCTGCGACAGGAACAGGGGCCCTTTACGGTCACCATAGAGGTGCTTTATCAATCCGTGGCGCATTCCTGGATCGAGGCCATGCGCGATCTGGCATTTGATGAGGTGGAGCGCTTTCTCAGGCTGTACGATGCCGTACCGAATGTTCCGGTAGTCGTTGCCAGAGAGTCGGTCGAAATCGGAGAGTAGTCTAGCCGCTGCGGTTGTTGGCGGGAAATTACGACTCGAGCAAATCCACGAGCACTTTGAACAGGTCGGTTTCGGTGATGATGCCCACTACATTGTCACCGTCCATTACGGGCAGGCCATGGATCGACTTATCGACCATGATCCGGGCGGCTTCCTCTACTGGGGTGTCGCCTTCGACCGTGATCACGGATTTGGTCATCAAGTCCTTCAGGGTGATCCTGCTGAGCAAATAGTTCAGCTCCCATATGCTCAGGCTAGTCGCGTCGGAGGGAGAGGCATGCAGCAGATCCCGGTCCGAGACGATCCCCCTCAGCCTGCCTCTCCTGTCCACGACTGGAAGCCGCCGAATGCCTTTTTCCCGCATTAGATTAAAGGCCTCTTGCATCGGCATATCGGGCAGGGCCGTGATCACGGGTTGTGTCATGCGCTCGCTGACCTGCATGTCAAATTCTCCTTTCCGTCAAATAAGGGCCACAGTGCGTGGTAAATTGATTTCCCCGAGCAGAATGACCCCGGCGAACGAGCAAACCCCAATCAATTGAAGAAATAACCGTCGCCTGAGTCAGGCGTTTGACCTGCACTCTTCGCATCCTTCGAGAGGTCGCTTAATTTGGGTGGAATCTGCACTCATGGAGTGCACTCAGTGAGTAGAGTCAGAATCACCGCAGATCTAGAATTATACACATGTGACTCGGGCAGGCATCAGATCTGCTGAGGTGCGGAGGATATCGGGGAGCCGCGGACTCCCGTAAAAGAAGCCGCGGTCTCCCCGAAAGGAAGCCGCGAATTCCCCGGAGGGAAACCGCGGGCTCCTCGAGTAGAAGCCTTTTTACGCCATACTCAGGGCGTCATGTGTGCGCCCTCGCAACAGTGGGCTACACGTCGTAGTGTAAATCGCGGCAGCTGCATGCACCTCACCTCCCTTCGTTTCATCGATACTCATCTATGAATCGACCTAAAAAAACAGGCATCAGGATTGTTCCTGAACGTCGGGCGCATAGTTCAGCTTCAGGACGCCGCAGCACGTGGCCACGGCCTCCTGGTTCAGCACATAGAACGTCTGACGCCCCTCATGTCGAATGTGCACCAGGTTGGCGTCTCGCAAGAACGCCAGGTGATGCGACACCGTCGGTTGAGTCACATCCAGTTCATCTGCCAGTTCGCCAACCGACCGCCACTCGCAGCAGCAGAGTTTCATGATCTCCTGACGCGTGCGATCCGATAGCGCCCTGGCGAATGCGATGGGGTCAGCGGTTTGATTCATAGATACTCGTCTATATATTTACCGCACAATGTATAGGGATGTCAAGTGCGATGCTAGGCCCCGATCGGTGAAAAACAGCCTTATTTAGCTCGACGAGCCAGCGGTGCGCGGAGACTACGGTGTGGGCACTCATAGCGCAGGTGTCGACTAGCTCAGGGGATCCGAGAGTTTTCAAATCCGACTTCGCTGGGCTCCACGAGTGTTCCGGACTGCCCGAGGCGCGTCAGGGTCGGTGGGGTTCAGCATGGATGAACAGCTGCAATGCGCCGTGCATCCGAAACTGTGGGAGAATTATGCCCGGCGGAGGATTCTATGACCGAGCGATACGGGAACATCGTTGGCTGGGGGATGCAAGTTCCCGAGCGAGTGATAACCAACCAGGATCTCGAAAAGCTCGTAGATACCACTGACGAGAAAATCGTCTCCCTAACCGGGATTCGGGAACGCCACGTGGTTTCGCCGGGGGAGACCGCATCCGAGATGGCGACCGAGGCCGCAAGGCGGGCCCTGGATGAAGCCGGCGTCAATCCTCGCGATCTTGGCCTGATCATCGTCGCCACTTCCAGTCCGGACTATCTTACTCCACCCATCTCCTCTCAGGTCCAACATGCCTTGGGCGCGAAGGACGTCGGTGCCTTCACGCTGGTCGCCGGATGCCCGGGATTTGTGTACGGGATAACTACCGCGCAGCAATTCATCAGTTCGGGGGCTTGCGACAATGTGCTGGTCGTTGGAGTTGAGCTGATCAGTCGCTATATCGACTACACCGATCGTACGACCTGTGTGCTCTTCGGGGACGGAGCTGGCGCAGTGGTGCTTCAGGTTACGGACCAACCTTCTGGCGTGCTTTCCTTTGTGCTGGGATCCGACGGCTCCGGTGCGGAGCATTTGATCCTGCCCGGCGGCGGAACCGCAGCACCCCCGACCCACCAGACTGTTGATGAAGGTCTCCAATACCTGCGCATGAATGGGCGACAGGTCTTTCGCTTCGCTACTCGCATTCTTGGGAAAGCCCTGAAGCAGGCGATTCAGCAGGCGGGGCTTACGGTTGACGACATCGATCTGTTCATCCCCCATCAGGCCAACAAGCGCATCATCGATAGCGCCGCCCGCTATGTTGGGCTGCCAGAAGACAAGGTGTTCATCAACATCGATCGTTACGGGAATACTTCGGCGGCCTCAATACCGATTGCCCTAACCGAGGCCATGGAGCAAGGACGCGCCAAGCCCGGCGATACACTCGCATTCGTGGCCTTTGGGGCCGGCCTCACCTGGGCGGCTTCGGTTGTGAAGCTCGGCCAAAGAATTGCTCCGCAGCCGGTGGATGCGGAGTGGCTCAAACGCTTCTCCTTCATGGGCAGTGGCCTGAGCCGCGCCTTCGGCGCCGTGTCAGGATCGGTAGGGTCCTGGGCCGGTAGGCTGATCGGTAAGAACCCAAGCTTGCCCAAGTAATGAATAGCGGCTGTCTAAAGCTACTTGTGGACAGCCCTCTCTCGCGATAGAGAATTCTAAATAGACCTAGCCTCTGGCTTCGAGTATGTTGGAGAAGGCTGATCCAGACGGGGACCACTCATGGATGGGTTCGGGAGGATCGGCCTCGACCATAAGGTGTGTTCGAAGGAGGCAAAGCGTCCCCGGTTGAAAGAGACGACCCTTCGGGGTCGTTTCGCTTTGTCTGGATATATGTATTTACAGATGCTATTGTAGAGGAGGATCTTAAGCCAATTCATCCCATGAGCGCTGAAATGGCCCTGCATAGGTCACGGTAGGCGACTGAAACTTCAACACACTGATTCACACCGTTCAGAGGCCGGGCCCGCTTGCCCATGACCCGAGCTGCCTTCCATAGGACGTTCTCCACATTCCCTCCCCGTCGAGCAGCCTTGGAGGTAGGGGCTCACTCCCGCTGGGCCAGCCATCTGCAGGAGGAACTGGGGACGAGGTGCTGGTCGCTTACGTCCGTCCCAAGACCCCGTGGGACCGCGGGGAAAGCTGCGAGCGATATGCGATAACCCCAGCAAGACCGACCGGGCCGACGCCGAGACCCTGGCACGTCTGGCACCACGCCAGCCTGCTTGCCTGTGCTCCTTTGAGCGTACGCGTCAGCCTGTCCTAGCCAGGGCAAGCTTGCTGTTCTGCTCCACCGCCTGTGAAAGGCCGGCGAAATCTATGATCCCTTTTATCTTGCCAAGAAACATGACCAAGCATCCGAAGCCATCCCCGCTGCAATTGCCCTATGCGGTGGGGCAATAAAAATCAATCATCCAATGACTGGATCGGCTTTTTGCACAGTCTGGCGCCTTGTTAGGCTTTTGATGGTTGCTGCTCCTATTTATTTTCCCTCGTTGGCTCAGTCGCAGGCTTTGCCCACGCCGCAGGCCCAGTCTTCACACTTGTAATTGCCGTCTCTGTTCTTGGAGAATGTGTTGTCTATCATCCGCACGACGGAAGAGTCGGGCCAGGGGCATACCCCGAAGTTCCATATGAAGACTCCCAGGTAGTTGTTGGAGATGGTATTGCCCTGAAAAAGGTAACCGTATGGATGCTGCACCTCCTCGTCGCTTATCTGAAGCCCGGGGCCGCGGTTGTTATCGATTATGTTGTTCTTAACGGTGATGTCGTGTCCGCCATCGACCCAAATAGCCCCGTCCACCTCGTCGTTGGGAGCGGTCAGCTCCGCATCGTTGAAGCGGTTATTCTCCACCAGAACGTTGAACGAGTCTTCCACTAGCAGACCACCGCCGATGCTACCGTGGGTGTAGCTCTTTCGCACCTCAACGCCCTGCGAGCCCCATATGGAGATGTCGTTGCCCAAGACACCGCTCTGCCATAACGATGCCTCCGGCCCGTTGCCTACGGCCTCCACCCCGTCAATTACCAGGTCAATGACGTTTACGAAGTCCGCTCCAAAGCCTTCGCTGTTGTTCTCGGGGTTGGCAGCCCGGAACCCATTGCCCCGCAGGATAGAGTTGCGTAACTCTATCTTCTCGGACAGCACGGCGATGATACCGGCGTCGGTGTAGTTTCTGAACTCCAGGTTTTCGACGACGAAGCCGTAGCTTTTTCGGAACTCATCCTCTCCGATGATGGCTATTCCGTAGGTAAGCGTCTTGCCTCCGTCGAGAACCGGAAGTTCTCCCCCTGCGCCTATCTCACCGATTATGCGGATGGGATTATCTCTTTGTCCGAACTCTGATAACAGCACCGACTCGTTGTATATACCGGGGCCGACGTGCACGGTCTGGCCGGGTTCTGCATCGCATAGGGCCCGGGCAAGGGTGGCAAAAGCCTCTTGCGGGGATGTCCCCTCGTTCTCATCGTTACCACCTGAAGCTACGTAGACCTCTGTTCCGGTCACCGGCTCGGCGCTGGCTCCTTTGCACACCACGCCTCCCTGGTGAAAAAGCCAGGTATCCTCGCCTCCATATCCATCCAGTGCTCCACCACCTTCCTCGCACGCGGTAAGGGATATTGCACATAGAACTATTATCATCAATTTCGTCATAATACTTAAACTACTTTAAACCTTGCACCTTCCCCAAGTTCCATATTGTGGAGCCTTCTATGTGGGCGCTGCTGTCAAGCCCCTGGTCCCTATTGAATCCTAAGCTGTCGGGACTTTGCCATGCTTCACTTCCATGCTGCTTCAGATTCGGCGGTCCATGAGCCTGTTTCGGCTCCGGCCTGGCTGCCAGCTTCCTGGTAGGTCGGGCCTATTTCGCCCTGACAACCTTCCCCGGCCAGGACAGGCTATCCGTGCTGGCTCATTCCGGCCAGTCACCCAATGCTGCTTTCGCTCCAAGGCGATCGGGGAAGCTCTTGTGGTGAGTGACCCTATCCCTGGGCTGTCCGTCCACCTGTGCCTGCGCCGCAGGTGCAGGCACGGAGCGGCCGGGGATTGATACATCACATCCTATTCCCGGAGCCCGTATCTGGATTGTGCCCTTGCAGCCTAGTCTGTTAGTCCGAAACTGTCCACCAAAGTGGGTGAACTCCACTTGCTGGGGATTGTCACAAGCCGCTTTTAAGACAGCACCATGCGTTTTCCAGCCTCGGGCAGTCTGCGCCTATTCGTCTTCGGCTTGCACGCGCGCCAGGTAGCGAGGATTCGCGATCTTTAGCTTCTCCAAAGCAGTTTGCATCAGGTGCGCAATCAACGCCTTGCGCTCGGGATCCTGGTCAAATTCCCCGGCGGCTACCCGGTCCTTGAGCTCTTGAGTCAGTCGATCAAGCGGTAGCTCCACCTGCTCCTCGCCGAGCAGCGCGACCAGGCGCTGGTATTCGACCTCGGATTGCACCGGAGCCAGAGCCAACTCCCGCTCGGCAATCGCCAACACGTTAGCTGCCACGCGCGTCCTGAACCGCAATCCCGGGTCCCCCAGTTCAGGAATGACCTGAGTTAGCAGATGCTCACGCGCAGCCGAAAGCAATTCCTGAATCAGAGGTTTATCCTGCATAGGTCTCAGCCCTCCTCCACGGCCTCGATCAATCGTAGAAATTCCAATTCCATCTCGGCCGCTCGCCGACCCAAACTGGCCAACTCGACTCCGGGATCTTCGCCGCTCAAGTGTCTGTATGCCTGGGATTGGCAGCCCACCGCCCAGCGCACATTGCCCATGATCTCCCAGTATTCGACCGCCTTCGGATCACATGGCACACCTCCTCCCGCGGCATAAGCAGTCAGAAAATCCTCTCTTGATCCGACACCGCCAAAGCTCAGGGCATCCTTGCCGAAGCGCCAGTCCCGCACACAGGGCCAGGCCAAATCCTCGGCGGGATCGCCCAAGTGGGCAAATTCCCAATCCACAATGGCCAACAACCCTTCCGGTCCAACGATAACATTGCCGATGCGATAGTCGCCGTGAACCAGCGTGATGGCTTCCGGGGTAGGCGCGTGGGCTTCCAGCCACCGGAATGCGAATTCATAGGCCGGGTTCTGGATCCCGATCTGGTCCGCCAAATCGCGCAGCCGGCGGACTGTGTGCTGGGCCGGACTCATTGTAGGGTCAAGGGATGGTAGGCCCTCGAAGTCCCCTTCCAACGCATGGATCATTGCCAGCTGCTTACCCATCTGCTGCGGCAATAGTGCGCGCGCCTGGTCAAGCTCGCTCAAACGAACGATTCTGGAGCCGATGGATTCCCCGGTCACGCGATCCATCAGGAACAGTGGCCGTTCGACTTCGCCGTACCAGCGCGGCCGCGGGACCATAATACCGGCCTGGTAAGCGGATCTTAAAAGATTAAACTCGGTTTGCCGGCTCAGTGCATCCGGATGCATTTCAGAGTGTAGATCTCGGCGCATCACGAGCTTATAATCTCCAGCTTCGGGACCTGACCGAATAGATAACTCCACGACCGAGGTCTCGCGTGAGGCCCCTCCGGCGAGAGGCGATAAGCGCTGTAAAATGACGTCACCGCCCGCCTGGCCGGCGACCAACTCGGTCAGCTTGCTCTCAAGATCATTCACACCTTGAGTGTACTAGAAGGGATGAAGGCGGACGTAGAGGAGGATCCCCATGGAATTTGGCTGGCAGCAGGATATTCAGGTTCTCACAGGACGGGTAGAGACATTCGTGCGAGATGAGGTGATTCCGCTCGAGATCGAAGCCCGAGAAGCGGGGAGCATCGACTCTCATGCCTTGGAAGCGGTTAGATCCAAGGCCAGAGAAGCCCAGATCTACGGGCCGCAGCTGCCTCAGGATCTGGGCGGCCTCGGCCTGAATGTGCTGGAGATCGCCCCGATCTTTGAGGCCGCAGGGCGCAGCCTGCTGGGTCCGCTGGCGCTCAACTGTGCTGCTCCAGATGAGGGCAACATGCACTTGCTGGAATTGGCCGCGAGCCCCGAGCAGCGCCGCCAGTTCCTCGAACCGCTAGCATCTGGAGAGATCCGTTCTGCATTTGCCATGACCGAGCCCGCGCCCGGCGCAGGGTCGGATCCCAAAATGCTGCAAACCACCGCCTCGCTCGAGAACGACTCTTGGGTGATCCACGGTCGGAAATGGTGGGTGAGCGGAGCGAAGGGCGCCGAATTCTACATTGTGATGGCGCGCACGGACCCGAGCGCACGCCCATCAAAAGGATCCTCCATGCTGCTGGTTCCCACCGATACAGCCGGAGCGGAGCTGGTCCGGCAAGTGAGTGGGTTGGGCGCCGGCTGGCTTGGGGGCCACTATGAACTTAACTTCGAGGCCTGCGTAGTGCCGCAGGAGAACGTATTGGGAGAGCCTGGCCATGGTTACGCCCTGGCGCAGCAGCGCCTGGGACCCGCTCGACTCACACACTGCATGCGATGGATTGGGGCTGCGCAGCGGGCGCTTGAAATCGCCGTCGAGCGGGCTAAGGAGCGAGAGGCCTTCGGATCTAAGCTGTCAGGCCATCAAGCGGTGCAGTGGATGTTGGCCGACTCGGATATCGATCTGCATGCGAGCCGAATGATGGTCTATCAGGCGGCCTGGAAGCTCCTGAAGGGGGCGAGAGCCAGAAGGGAGACCTCGCGCTGCAAAGTGTTCGTGTCGGAGGCGGTCAATCGGGTGTTCGACCGCGCCATCCAGATCTGCGGAGGCCTGGGAGTCTCCCGCGATCTCCCGTTGGGCGATTTCTTTGCAGAGGCGCGGGCCTTTCGCATCTACGACGGTCCATCCGAGGTCCACCGCATGGTTATCGCGCGTGAGCTGCTCGCGTAGCGGGACCCCCAACCAGTGAGCTGGTCCGGCTTAGGTCGCCCTCGGCCTATGGTATGTTCAGCGTTACGCACGCGGGCAAGTTTGTGAGTTACCATCCGATTGGGACCAAAGATCTTTTGAAGCGACTGAAGGCCTGATATGAACGTGCGCGAGTTTCAACATGCCTGGCGCAGGGACCACGCCGAGTGGGAACGGGTGCTGGCAGAAGTGAGTGAGGATCGGATGCTCGAGCCCGGTCTGCCCGGAGGGTGGTCCGTCAAGGACGTCATCGCGCATGTCAACTGGTACGAACGGGAAATGGTGGGTTTGCTCGAGCGGCGGGCGCTTACTAGTTCGGAACTCTGGAAACTGCCGGCAGACGAGCGCAATGTGCCCATCTATGAGGCAGGTAAGGACCTACCCCTTGATGAGGTCCTTGCCGAATCCAATCAGCTGTTCGGACGACTGTGGGCGCTAGTCAGCGAGCTCGCGGATGAGGATTTGGTCGAATCATCCCGCTTCGACCAAATGCCCGAGGATTGGGAGCCCTGGGAGGTGCTCGCCAACAACACCTACGAACACTATCGGCAGCACATCCCGGATATCCGCGCCTGGCTCGCTGAGCGCGCCATGAACGGTTGACAGCTGAACGCTAATTGAGCCAGCTCCCGATTCTCCTCAGCTACTTCACAACAAAGAGTGAGGCAGTTCGAGCGCTGAACGCGCTCGAGACCAAGCGTCTTTCTCGGACGGCGGTTGCATCCCGGACCCAGGCCGGCGCCTTGCGCCTGACCTCTCTGAGATGGCATCGGACTTCCTTATGGATGGGAGCCGGAGCGCTTGTTGCGGCCGCCGCATCCCTTTCAATCGCCGCGCTTTTGAGCGACTTTCCGATCGGGCTTGCCATCATGGCCATCCCGGTTGGCGCGCTGGTCGGATGGCTGGTGGCATGGGCCGTCAACCGCGCGCACGTGGCCAGACGGTTTTCCGACTCTCCCCACTGGCTCACGACTGAGGAGGTCGTGCTCCTGCTCCAGGCCGATCGAGATCAATTGAGCCGAGCGATGAGTGCGCTGCGCGGAATTGCCGATCCTCACCCACCCGTGTATCTGGTGCCGCCGGCGGTTGATGACGAGCAGGAGATTCGCTGGCTGTTAGGCGGACCCATGTCCTCAGGGCAACTCCAGGCCCATGCGCGGCACCTCGGCCGCGAGCATGAGCCACTTCCCAGCCCCAGGAAGGGGGAAGCTCTCCTGGAGGCCCTGGTGGAATATCGGCGGACCATCATCTCAGTGCAGGAGGACCTGCGAGCAGCGCAGCGCGCGGAGGTGGCACTCTACCCGGGCGGGGAGTGGATCTTGGACAACACCTACCTTGTTGAAGGACACATCCAAGAAGTGCAACGTAACTTGAGCAAGCGCTTCTACAATGAGCTCCCGGTTGTCGAAGGCGAGCAGGGCAAAGCTCAGCCGGAGTACGAGCCGCGAGTGTACCGATTAGCCAAAGAGCTGGTGCGGCACTCGGAAGCCCACTTGAAGGTTGCAGATATCAATGCCTTTCTCGAGGCTTACCAGCAATCCTCTGAATTATCGTCGGCCGAGCTGTGGGCAATGCCGCTCATGCTTCGCATTGTGCTGAGCGAGAGCATCTCCCGGCGCGCGCTCGAAGTTCGAAGACGAATGCATGAAGCAGAGCTGGCGGAATTCTGGGCCTATCGTCTGCTGATCATGGCGCGCGGCGATGCGGATGAGTTGTTCCTGGCGATGGCCCAGCTCTCTCGCAGCTTCCCAGAACCCACATCCAATTTTGGCCTGTACTTGCTGGGGCATCTTTACGATGAGGAGCTCGTTTTGGTTCCGGTCCAGAGTTGGCTTCAGCGCAGCCTCGGCCAGCAACTCGGAGCGGTTTCTGCGCAAGAGCAGTCCCGTCAGGCTGCGCTTCAGCTTTACCTGAGCAATGCCATCACCAGCCTGCGCACCCTCTCTCGCCTGGACTGGAGAGAGGTTTTCGAAAAGCAAAGTGCGGTGGAGCAGATTCTGCGACGCGATCCGGACGGCGTGTACGGCAGGATGGATTTTCATACTCGCGATCGCTATCGGAACGCGATTGAAGTGATCGCGAAGGGGGCTGGCTTGCATGAGAGCCGTGTCGCAGAAGAGACGCTGACACTGGCGATGGGGGCTGCCGTGAACTCCACTCCGCTCTCGCCGGTCCGGCACGTGGGGTACTACCTCATTGACACGGAACGCGCATCTCTACTGAGTCGATTAGGGATCAACGAATTCCCTCGGCTGCGCGCGCTCCAATGGGCGCGCACGAACCACACGCCGCTCTACCTGGGCAGCCTGACGCTGGCGAGCCTGTCCATTGTGACCGGTTTGGGCTACTTCGGGCTGCGCTTGGGCATCGGAATTATCGAGTTATCTTTCTTGATCCTGGTGAGCCTGATTCCGGCCAGCCAGGTGGCCTCCCAATTGATCAACTTCCTCGTCACACGCATCCTGCCACCGTGGACGCTGCCCAAGATGTCGTTTGGCAAACGTGGCATCGGCGACGCATATCGTACATTGGTCGTGGTTCCAGTGGTGCTCGACAGCCTTCGGACGGTGGACGAGGAGGTGGAGAAGCTTGAGATCCGCTATTTCACTAACCGCGATAAGAACCTGTTGTATGCGCTGTTTGGTGACTTTGCAGATGCGAAAGATGAGAACAAGGAGCAGGACGATCGACTTCTCCAGCATGCTATTCAGCGCATCAAGCAGCTGAACGACCGGCATGGAGCGGATCGCTTTTACCTACTGATGAGGTCGAGGGAGTGGGCCGAGACAGAAGAGCAGTTCATCGGTTGGGAGCGCAAACGTGGAAAGCTCGAGGACCTGAACCGCCTCATTGCGGGCGCAACGCCGCGAACGGAAGAGGATTACGTCCGAGTGGGGGATGCGCATAAGCTGCCAACGGTGCGGTTCGTCATTACGCTCGACAGCGACACCATGCTCACAAGCGAAAGCGCCTGCAGGATGGTTGAGACCCTGGCGCACCCGTTGAACGAGCCACAAGTAGGGGCAAACGGACGGCTTGTGAGAGGCTACGGTATCATCCAGCCCCGAGTCAGCACCGCCTTGCCGAGTGCCACGCAGAGCTTCTTTACTCGACTGTTCAACGACCCCATCGGCACGGACCCGTACACTACGGCGGTATCCGACGTGTACCAGGATCTCACTGGAGAAGCCTCCTATAACGGGAAAGGCATCTACGACCCGCGCGTGTTCCATAGGATCCTTTCAGAGCGCTTCCCCACCGGACGGATCCTCAGCCACGACTTGCTCGAAGGGGCGCATGTGCGGACTGCCCTGGCTACGGACATCGAGCTGTTTGATGAATTTCCGCCGGACTATCGCACTTATGCTCGCCGCGAACACCGGTGGATCCGAGGAGATTGGCAGATTGCAGACTGGTGCCTGCCCTGGGTTCCGAAGCCCGAGGGCGGTCGTGCTCAAAATCCGCTTTCGGTCCTCAATCGTTGGAAAGTCTTCGACAACTTGCGTCGCAGCCTGGTCCCGCTTGGATTGCTCTCGTTCTTGACCACCGCGTGGCTGCTGGACCCTGTTCTCGCCGTAATTGCGGGGCTGGTGACGGCCTTTCTGGTGTTCTTTCAACCTTTTGTACGGCTAACGACGTGGGCGCGCCGCGTGCCTGGGAGCCGGCGCCTCGCAAGACTGGAGCTCGGACACAGCCTGCTGAGGTCGGTGGTGGAGGCCTCCCTGATTCCCCACCAAACGCTGATCGCACTGGATGCCATCGCGCGCGTCTGGTATAGGCGCTGGGTCAGTCGGCGCAAGCTGCTGGAGTGGACCACCGCGCAAATGGCGGCCTGGGAGCGAGGCGGACGCATGGGCCTGATTGCCCTCGGGGTCGGCTTGAGCAGCCTGCTGGCCGTTGTGGTAGGCGCGGCATTGTGGATGTTCCAGCCGCAGAGTTTGTGGTCCGCGGGACCGTTTTTGGCCGCGTGGCTGGTCAGCCCGGCAATCGTCTGGCGGCTAAACGCCCGCCGCAAGGTTCGTTGGCCGAGGGAGCGCATCTCTGGAAACGAGCGGCGCATGCTGCGACGGATCGCGCGCAAGACGTGGCGGTACTTCGATGAGTTCGTGCAACCAGGGACTCACTGGCTGCCACCAGACAACTATCAGGTCTCCCACCAAAATCAGGTGGCGCTGCGCACAAGCCCAACCAACATTGGCCTATGGATGCTCAGCGCGCTCGCCGGCCACGACTTTGGATACATCTCTTGGGATGGCATTCTCCATCGCTTGGGAGGCACGCTGCAGACGTTGGAAGAGCTGGAGCGCTTCAGAGGTCATTTCTATAACTGGTATGACCTGCTCACGTTGAAGCCACTCGAGCCGCGTTATGTATCGACGGTGGATAGCGGCAATCTGGTCGCCAGCCTGTGGTCGCTTAGGGCTGGGATCGAGGATCGAAAGAGCTCGCCATTATTCCCGGCCCGGGCCCTAGAAGGTTTGAAAGAGACGTACGAAGCCCTTGTGGCATCCCTCGAACTCCATGAGCTTACCGGTGCGGTCGCAACGAATCTAGATTCCATCGGGGCGATTCTCTCCTCGCCTGCTCAGGGACTCGGGGAGCGGATCGGGCAACTTGATGACCTCCGCCAACCAGCTCATATCCTGGCCGAACGCTTGGGGAAGGCAGGCGTTCGATCCAGTTATTGGGCCGAGTCCATCAATCGGCAGGTTTTGGATTGGTCGGAATTGGTGGAGCGCTACCTGGCCTGGGGGCGATTGCTGGATGAACTTCCCACGGGGCCGGTCGTAGCGGATCGATCTCCCAGCATTGAGGAGTTGGCCCAGGGCGAGTTCCGGTTGGACAATGATGCATCGGACATCGGTGATCTACCCGATCGGCTGGCAATTGTCATGCGCGAGGCCCGCGGCCGAGCCGCCGAATCGCTCCGGGAGGCGGATCAAATTGCAGCCGCAGCCGTTCGGATTGGGGACGAGGTGGAATTCGGTTTTCTCTACGATCCGTACCGCCGAATCTTCACCGTGGGGTACAACGCCTCGGAGATGAGAAGGGATGAGTCTTTCTATGACTTGCTGGCCAGCGAGGCCCGACTCGCCAGCTACGTGGCCATCGCCAAGGGCGATGTTTCGCCAGAACACTGGTTGGCCCTGAGCAGGCCGTATGGCGTCGCAAACGGTCGAATGGTTCTGAACAGCTGGGGCGGAACGATGTTTGAGTACCTGATGCCCATGCTGTTCCAACGCGATTTCGAGAATTCGCTGCTGAGCTCCGCAATGCGGGAAGCGGTGGAGGCTCAAATCGACTACGCTCACAGGCAAGGGGTTCCGTGGGGAATCTCTGAATCGGCCTATGCCGACTTGGACACAAACAAGACCTATCAATACCGCGCGTTCGGAGTACCTGGGCTGGGGCTCAAGTACGGCTTGGATCAAGATTTGGTCGTTGCGCCTTATGCCACGCTGTTGGCGCTGGAGATCACCCCGGAACGCACCGTCGCCAACCTGATGCGCCTCTCGGAGATCGGCCTGGAGAGCGAGTACGGGTTCTATGAGGCGATCGACTTCAGCCGCCAGCGAAGCCGGGAGGGGGAACGTGGGGTGCTGGTTCGCGCCTACATGGCACACCACCAGGCGATGGGGCTTCTGGCGCTCGAAAACTTCTTCCACGACGGCGTGATCCGCCGACATTTCCACAGCGATCCTAGGACGCGAGCCGCGGAACCTCTCCTGTATGAGCGCATCCCGGTTGCTCTGCCGTTTGACCGAGTGCCCACCGAACGCCTCGAAACGGAGATGGTGCCGGTGCGTGCAGTCGGCCGCTCAGTCAGCCGCTTTGATACGCCCTCCACTGCCCAACCGGTCACTCAGCTGCTGAGCAATGGAAGCTATAGGGTGATGGTCACCGGTGCGGGAGGGGGGTTCAGCCGCTGGAGGGATTTCGACATCACGCGTTGGAGGTCAGATCCGACGCGGGATCATTGGGGCTTATTCTTCTATTTGACCGATCTCGAACGCGAGCTGACGTGGTCGAGCACCTTCCAGCCGATGGGCGGAGAAGTAGGAGACTACTCGATCCGTCTGGCGCTCGACCGTGCTGAGGTCGTTCGCTACCTGCACGGGATCGAGACGCAGACGCAAGTCTACGTGGCGCCGGAGGACGACGTCGAGATCCGTCGACTCTCACTGTTCAATCGAGGCGGGCACCGCCGGAGGCTCTCGGTGACTTCCTACGCAGAGCTGGCCATAGCGCCGCATGTCGCAGATCGTAGCCATCCTGCATTCAGCAAAATGTTTGTAATGACGGAGGCCGATGCCGAGCGACAAGTCCTGATGGCGCATCGACGCCCACGGGAGCCAGACGAAGAGCCTATCTACGTGGCCCAGGGCTTTTTCGGCGACGGCGAAGCCTGGCGCTACGAGACAGACCGGGGGCGTTTTCTCGGGCGAGGGCATGGCACGGCCGATCCCGCACTCGAGCTCTCCAACACGGCCGGCTTTGTTCTAGATCCGGTGTTCAGCATGCAGCGCACGCTGGAGCTCGGCCCTGGCGAGCGAGCTGAACTGTGGCTGGTGATGGCCGCGGGTGACAGCCGCGAGGTCCCGCAGGCTCTGATGGAGAAGTACTCGGAATCGATGGCAATCGAGCGGGCGCAGGAACTGGCGTGGACCCATGCTCAGATCGAGCTTCGAATACTGCGCATCCAACCGGACGATGCGCGAATGATGCAGAAACTAGCCAGCTACTTGCTGTACCCGAGTGGTCGTTTTCGTCCGCCCGCGGAGCGTCTGGCCCAAAACCAGAAGGGGCAGGCGGGTCTATGGCCGTACGGAATCTCCGGTGACTACCCGATCGTGCTGGCAAGCGCCTCTGAGGCTCGAGAGGTCGGTCTCATTCGCGAGCTGCTCCAGGCACACAACTATCTTCGACGGCACGGTCTCATGGCAGATCTCGTGATCCTGAACGAGGAGGCCACGAGCTACGAGGGAGCGCTCACAGAGCAGCTTCACCAGCTTGTTCAAGCGCATTCGACTTTCACAGGCATGGACGAGCCGGGAGGAGTGTACATTCTGAAATCAGATCAGATTCCTGAGGAGGACAAGCTGCTCTTGATGAGCACCGCGCGGGTCTCGCTGAACGCCGCCCGCGGCTCGCTGTCGCAGCAGCTGGCCGGAGTGATGCCGGAGGAGGATCTTCCGGAAGACCTTCCTACGAGCGAGGCGGAACTTCTGCTCTCGACTCAATTGGAGTCGATCGAGCTTGCCCACTTCAATGGTGTGGGTGGCTTCACGCCGGGGGGCGAAGAGTATGTTATTGAGCACGGTCCGAACAGCAATACACCTGCGCCGTGGTCGAACGTGATTGCCAATCCGAAGTTCGGCAGCCTGATAACGGAATCGGGATCGGGATTCACTTGGGAGGAGAATAGTCAGCGGTACCGGCTGACGGGCTGGTCGAACGATCCCGTTTCCGATCCGCCCTCGGAAGCGGTCTACATCCGGGACGAGGAAAGCGGCGAGTATTGGACGCCGACTCCGCTGCCCATCCGTGAGGCAGGCGACTACCGCACTCGACACGGCGCGGGCTACACCGTATTCGAGCACACTGGGCACGGCATACATCAGGAGCTGCTCACATTCGTTCCAATGGACGAGGAGGGAGGCCTCCCGGTGAAGGTGCAGCGACTCCGGATGCGAAACACTTCCTCCAGGCCTCGAACCCTATCGGTGACCTTCTACGTTGAATGGACCCTGGGCGAACACCGGGAAGAGACTCAGACTCACATCGTGACACGCTGGGATGAGACGGCCCGGATATTGGTGGCTCGCAATCCCTATCACCCCGACGGCGGACAGCGGTTGGCCTTTTTGGCGCTAGGTCAACATATCACCGACTTCACCGCCAGTCGGTCCGAGTTCCTGGGACGGAACGGTGACTTGGGGAAGCCGGCCGCCATGAGCCGTGTAGGTTTGGCGGGTGCTACTGGAGCAGGAATCGATCCCTGCGGGGCGGTCCGTGTCGAGATCGATCTGGCGCCCGGGCAGATGGATGAAGTGGTCTGCCTGTTGGGCGCGTCGGATACGCTGAAGGAGGCCCAGCGTCTTATCGGCCGCTTCCGCGAGCGCGATGTCGTGGAAGAAATCTTCCAGGCCACCGTAGGCTGGTGGGAGCAGGAACTCAAGACGGTTCAGATCGAGACTCCGGAGCCCGCCCTGGATCTGCTGTTCAATCGCTGGCTGCTGTATCAGAGCCTGAGCTGCCGCATGTGGGCACGGTCCGGCTTTTATCAATCGGGTGGCGCATTTGGATTCAGGGACCAGCTTCAGGATTCGATGGCTCTCGTGTACGCCTCGCCCACACTGGCGCGCCAGCATCTCCTGCTGGCCGCAAGTCGCCAGTATGTCGAGGGAGATGTACAGCACTGGTGGCATCCGCCCTCCGGGATCGGAGTGCGGACCCGAATTTCGGACGATCTGCTCTGGTTGCCCTACGTCGTGAGTCACTACGTGGATGTCACGGGCGACGTCGGCATCCTGCAGGAGCTGGTCGGCTTTTTGACGGCTGCCCCACTGGAAGAGGGGCAAATGGAGGCCATGGTCGAGCCGATGCGCTCAGAAGAACGCGCGGCGCTGTACGAACACTGCCGGCGAGCCATCGATCACGCGTTGCGATTGGGCCCGCATGGTCTACCCTTGATGGGAGGTGGAGATTGGAACGACGGTATGAACCGGGTTGGCGCCGAGGGCAAGGGCGAGAGCGTGTGGTTGGCCTGGTTTATGGTCGAGGTCCTTGATCGATTCGCTAAGCTTTCCGAGCGGTACGAGCGTGAGACCGAAGCAGAAAAGTACCGGGAGCGTGGCCGGCAGCTGCTGACCGCAATCGAGCAGCATGCTTGGGACGGGGATTGGTATCTGCGCGCCTATCACGACAGCGGCACACCGCTGGGGTCCAAAGATAGCCAGGAGGCGCTTATCGATTCTCTGCCTCAATCTTGGGCCGCAATCGTCGGAGGCGGCGATCCCATGCGGGCCCGCCAAGCGATGGAATCGGCGCGGCGGGAGCTGGTGCTGGAGAAGGAGGGGTTGGCACTGCTCTTCTCTCCTCCATTTGACGGCATGGGTCCCGATCCAGGGTACATCGCCGGCTATCCGAAAGGCGTGCGGGAGAACGGGGGCCAATACACGCATGCCGCCATATGGCAGGCCATGGCCTGGGCCAGGCTAGGAGAAGGTGATCGGGCGCTGGAGTTGCTGCGCCTGCTCAATCCCATTGAGCATGCTCAGAATCCCGAACAGTCGAAGCGATATGCTGTAGAACCCTACGTCGTGGCCGCCGACGTCTACAACTTGGAAGGCGCCGTCGGTCGGGGAGGCTGGACCTGGTACACGGGCTCGGCGGCCTGGATGTACCGTGTGATCCTGGAGGAGCTGTTGGGCTTGAGGGTTCGTGGCACGGTGCTTGAGCTGTCCCCGGTGATTCCCCGCGATTGGAAGGGCTTCACAATTCGCTACCGTCACGGCGACGCGATCTACGAGATCCGGGTCGATAATCCAGAGGGCGTGGGCTCCGGCATTGACTGGGTCGAACTGGACGGTCGACGCCTCTCTAACCGCCAAGTCCCGCTGGAACGTGGAACGGGAACACACGAAGTTCGAGTGCGCATGGGGAGATCCAACCCATAACGCATTGTCATGGTCGGACCCAGGGATACCTCTCAAATGAGAGGATTAATCCCCGGATCCAGACGTGAGCGCAACTACCTGGCCTGCTCGCGCCCCAATCGATTCAGCAGATGGTACATCACGGGAACGATAAGCAACGTAAGAAAAGTCGAAGTGAAGAGACCGCCGATCACCACGGTGGCCAGCTCTGAGGCAATGATGGCGCCCTCCGAGAGTCCCAATGCGAGCGGTAAGAGAGCCAACATTGCCGCAATGGCGGTCATCAAGATCGGCCGGAGGCGAGTCCTGCCGCCTTCAACCAGTGCTTCGCGAGCAGACATCCCCCGCCTCTTGCGATTGGCCTGAACTCGATCGATCAGCACGATGGCGTTCGTGACAACGATGCCTACCAACATCATCATGCCCACCATTACCGGGATCCCGACCACGCTGTCGGTCAGCCAGAGGGCGATCGCGGCCCCAATCACGGCCATGGGAAGGCTGAACAAGATCGTAAAGGGATGAACCAGGGAGCGGAAGGTGATCACCATCACCCCATAGACCGCGATAATCGAAATGAGCAGCGCTCTCAATGCCTGTTGGAATCCTTCGGTCTGTTGCCTGGACTCAAAGCCCTCGCTCACGGTAACTCCGGCTGGCACTATCGACTCAAGCCTCTCCTTGGCGGCGTTCGTGACGCCGATGGTATTGGCCGTTTCGAGCTCGCCAGTATACCGAACTGCCGATTCGCCATCCACGCGCAAGATCATCGCTTGCTCACCTTGGTTACTGGACGCATTCGCCAGTCCCTCCACCTCATTGAGCGCAGTCAGAACCTCCTCGTCCAAAGCCGCAAGCTCATCCGGATCGCCTGAGAGCACGAGCGCAAGCCCTCCGAAACCGCTGCTCGATAGAGATCCCGCCGAGACCGTCACATTCTCTTTGCCGAAAACTTCCTCAGCGGTGGAGCGTACATCGGTGACGAACTGATCCACATCATCAAGATTTTTAACTCCAACTCGAATCGAGGCTGCGCGCTGGTCGATCGCGGTTCCGAGCAGCAGGTCCTGAAATCCTCCGGAAGATCCGATCTCGGAGGAGACTGTGCCGGTTCCGGGAAGAGAGGCAAGATCCGATTCGAATCTGGCCACCTGGTCGCTAGTTTCCGCCATCGTTGTACCCTCGGGGAGAGACACGCTGGCGGTGATCTCCACCTCGCCGAAGTCTGGCAAGAAGGCCTGCGGGAGCTGCCGCATCAGGGCCATGCTGCCGACGAACAGTACTCCAGCCACAATCAGCGTTACCAGGCGATGATCGAGCACCCATTGCAGGATTGGCGTGTACCCGCGTTGAAGAGTCGTCTCCTTCTCCTCCGGCAGGTCTTCGCGGCGGATAAACATGAATGCCAAAACCGGAATGACGGTAACCGCAACGATAAAGCTGGAAAGGAGCGCATATGTGACGGCGACGGCGAAGGGAAGGAAGAATTGCCCCACAATGCCTCCAAGCAATCCAATGGGCAAGAAGACCACAACTGTGGTTACGGTGGAGGCTAAAATGGCGATAGAAACATCACGTGTGCCGATCAGCACCGCATCCTTTCGATCATCACCGCGCTGTATCTGTCGATAGATGTTCTCCAGGACAACAATCGAGTCATCCACAACGCGCCCGATAGCCACCGTCAAGCCCGCCAGGGTCATGATATTGAGCGTGATTCCCAATGGGAACATCCCGGTCGTTGCGGCAACGATGGACCCAACCACTGGGATTCCATCCGTCAGTTCGCCCAGCGGATCGAGGACAATATCAGTGGCGGGTGGTAGCCAACGCAGTGCGACAAACGCCATAAATATCGATAGCGGAATGCTCACCGCAATCACGAGCGTGCTTCGCCACGAAAGCTTGTACTTGCCTCTGACGGCGCCGCTCAGGAACAGTAGGATCACGATCACGGCGAAGATGGCGCCGAGCACCCCTTCGCGTGCGACTCCACTAATCGATTCCTTGATGAACGAAGCCTGTTCAAACACCGTATCAAACTGGATCGAGGGATTTGCCAATGCCAATTCCTCCAGCACCTCAAATGCGGCCTCGCTGGAGCTGACTGTGTTGGCCTCCGAGGTCTGGCTGATCAGTAATGCCAGGCTGGGATTTCCATTTACACGGTTTATCGTGTCGGTGGGGATGAAGGCCACTAGCGTTCCGGCTGCAATCCCCTCAAGCTCCTGGCGCAACGCGGGATCTAGATTGGCCATGAAGTCCTCGGGAAGACCCTCGAGCACCTCTCGAGACAACAGCCTCAGAACGGCAGGAGAAAGATTCTCAAGGAAGTCCTGTTCGGTATCCGTCAGCCATTCGATCACCTCGGGTGACAGGTCGCCGAGCAAATCAGGCGCCGTGGGCTGCCCACTGGACAATAGGAGATTCAAAAACTCCGCCGCACTTGGCGCAAAGCCGCTGTCTATCAGGTCGGCGGCAGTCTCGAAGGTGGGGCCTCCGGTTGCGCCGCCTTCTGGCGGCTGCACCCAGGCCCCGCTCAGCAGAGGAGCGTCCGAGAGGTCCTGTTTGGCAGAATCATCTTCTGCAAGCTGCGCCAAAATCGCGCTCAGTTGATCTTGCAGATCCGCATCCAGGCCTTCCAGGTACTCTTGCGGTAGGGCAGCCAGCGCTTCGGGAGACATGTTGAGCAGCATCTCCGGCGTTAGATCGGCCAGCATCTGTGGAGCAAAGTTCGCGATGCCGGCGACTAACTGTGGAAAAAGATCGGCCGTGGTCGCAAGCGTGAGTCCCTGCGCTTGAGCGGCGCTGATCCAACTCTCCGGAAGAGCGACACCAGCAGCAGCGGATACGCGCTCGGAGAACGCCTCTTGCTGCTCGGCGGTCAACCCGGCGACCATCTCCGCAGGAATGGCATCGACCACTTCTTGAGGAGCGGCCAAAATCATCTCCGGCGTCAGGTCCGCCAGCAGTTGAGGAGCGACGGAAAGAGCGACTGCAACCATCTCCGGAGTCAAATCGTCTGTCGTTTCAAGCGTAATTCCCTGTCCGGCTGCAAGGCTAATCCATGTCTCAGGTAGTGGAACGCCCGCTGATTCCGGACGCGGCTCCGAGGTCGGCTCGAGAGTTGGCGACGGGATGGCCGTCGGCGCTACCGTGGGAGCTGGCGCTGCATCAGGGAGCACCTGGCCACCCGTTACTTGCACCTTGGCGATGTCATCCAGGGCCTCGAGCTCGGGTATCACTTCCGACTGAACGAACTCCTTCAATTCATCCAGGGAATACTCGGCTGAGGAAACGCTGACGAATGCGATCGGCAGGTCCGATAAGCTGAAGGCGATCAGCTCAGGAGCCTCCATTTCGCTCGGGAGATCGACGCCATCGAGCGCAACCTGAATCTCATCGCGTAGCAGATCCTGGTCTATCCCAAATTCATTTCTGACGATCACTGCTGAAATACCGGAAGCGGTCGTCGATTCCACATTGACCACGCCCTCGATGTCCGCAACCGCCTCCTCAATGGGCTTCGTCACCTGATCGAGCATGTCCTCCGCGGCCATTCCACTGTTGAAAGCGAGCACGACAGTTTGGGGGAACTCAACGGCGGGGATCAATTCCTGTTTGAATTGGGTCACGGCGAAAACGCCGCCCACCATCATCAATGTCGCGAGTGCGATAACCACCCACTTGAAGCGAAGTGAGGCACGCGTCAGCCGGCCGACCAATGATTCGATCATTATTCAAATTCTCCTATGAAACCGGGGGATCGTATCGCAGCCAAAGGGCCAAGTCAATAGCGTCCCCGCGCATCGCCGGATTAGCGACGCGTGGCGGAAACGGTAGGCGTATGGGCGGTCCTTTTATTGTGGGGAAATTGTAGGGAATGCGGATGCGGGGCGGCAAGGCCTTCGGTTAGGATCGAATTTGCTCTGTGTTGATCTTATCAGCGCTCCCTGCGGGAGGTTACTTACGGCGCCAAGAACGAACCAGAACAATGCCGGAGATCACCGCCAAAAAACCGGCAACCGCCCAAAAGGCCTGCCCGGTCATGAAGCTTCCGGGCAGGACGCCAATCCCCTGGAAGAACCAGACCGCTCCAACAAGAATAAGCAAGACCCCGAAAACACCCGTGATGGTCTTCACCTGCTGCAAATGGCTCCAGAGTCATCCATAGCTGGCCTTCACCTGCTCCCGATCCACCTCGCCAGATTCCGTTCGAGGTAGCGTCTCAACCAACTCAATCAGGCGCGGCTTTTTGAACGAGGCGATGCGGTCTGCCACCGCCTGCTGCACTGACTCCGCGCTTAGCTCGTCGCCTGGGTTCAGCTCGACCACGGCCTTGACCGTCTCACCATACTTCTCGTCTGGCACGCCGAACACGCAGACCGCGGCCACCTCCGGCAGATCGAGAATCACGCGTTCGACCTCCGCTGGATACACGTTTTCCCCACCTGACTTGATGAGCTCCTTCTCCGGCTTGCGGCCCGCGTAGTACAGGTAGCCGTCATCATCGAAACGACCCAGGTCGCCGGTGTGGTGCCAGTCGTTTCGGCCGGCGAAGTCCGTGGCATCCGGATCCCGCCAATAGCCGGCGAAGACCAGCGGACCCTGCAGCACGATCTCGCCGGGCTGGCCGATGGGAACCTCCTTATCAAAATCGTCGACCAGCCGGATGGTCGCCAGAGGCAAAGGCTTTCCTGCGGAACCCGGCCGCTCGTCGGCCGGTCCCATCGTAACTGCTCCACTGGTCTCGGACTGACCGAAGCCGGTCCAGAAGCGGGCGCTTGTTTCCGCCTGCAGTTTCTGGATCGTTTCGGGGCTGTCGAGCCCAAACACCATCCGAAGTTTCTCCCACCTGGCCTCGCCGCGCGCCTGCAGCAACATCTCCAAAACCGGCGGAAAGTCCGCCATGAGGGTCACGCCGTGCTCATCCATCATCTGGGCCGAAAGGCTCGGATCGAAGGCGGGTGTCACCACATTGGCGCCGCCCGCCGCGTTTGTCGCCAGGGAAAGCCCCAAACCGGTGATGTGATAGAGCGGTAATGCCGCCAGGTGCCGATCGGCGGGTGTCAACCCGATGGACTCGATGACCTGATTGTTCGCATGGAATAGATTGCTATGAGTAAGAATGGCGCCGCGCGGCACGCCGGCCACAGCGGCGGTGGAGATGATGACGAACGGGTCGCCGGGCGCGACCGCTGCCGGAGGTTGAGACGCGTCGGCATAGAACTCCGAGAGAGGGCGGAAGCCTTCGACTGGCGTATCGCCGATCACAATCTTTGTATCTATCGTGCCCAGATCCAGGCCTTCTAGTTGAGCCACGTGCTCGACTCCTGCCAGCAGGCAGCTGGGGTCGGCCAGCTCCAGCACGGTGCCGACTTCTTCGGCGCTCAGTCGCCAGTTGATCGGATAGGCGATCATCCCGGTTTTGGCGCAAGCGCCATAGAGCTCGAGGTATTCGAGCGAATTCTGAGCGAGTACACAGATCCGATCGCCGCGGTTAAGGCCGGCCTCCGATAGTCCGGCAGCCATACGGTCGACGCGTTCCAGAACTTCGCCATGCGTAAGGGATTTGTCTGGACTGGCGGCCGCCAGCTCGTTCCCATATTGGCGGGCGTTCTGTGTCAGGATCTCGTAAGTGGTCTGGAATTGTTCGGCCATGATTGAGCTCTCACCCATCAACCCAGCCACCTCTTACGGCGGCGGTAATGCTTCACATCCCGATAGCTCTTCCGCTCACCGAGCTGCGTCAACCCAAGGTAAAACTCCCTGATGTCCTCGTTTTCCGCCAGTTCGTTGGCTTGACCATCGAGTACGACCCGCCCAGTTTCCATTACGTACGCATAGTCGGCAACGTCGAGGGCCACACGCGCATTCTGCTCCACCAGCAGGATCGGAATCCCTTCCTCATCCGTGATCTGGCGGATTACCTCAAAGATCTCACGCACCAGCAAGGGGGCCAGGCCCATGGAGGGTTCGTCCAGGAGCAGCAGCCGGGGTCGGGCCATCAGGCCACGCCCGATCACTAACATCTGCTGCTCACCACCCGATAAGTACCCGCTGGTGCGTTTGCGCAGATCTCTCAGGGGTGGAAAGTAGTCATAAACCCTTTCCAAGTCCGCGGCAGACCTCCCTTTATCTCTGTTTGCCAGGGATCCTGCGATGAGGTTCTCCTCCGCTGTAAGATGCTGGAAGAGGCGTCGGCCCTCGAGCACCTGCACGATTCCGAGACGAACGATGTCTTCCGCGGGCAATCGATCGATCCTCTTGCCTTCAAAGTCAATGCTGCCGCGCGTAACTTCGCCTTCCTGGCTGTGAAGCAGTCCGGAGATGGCCTTCAGCGTTGTGGACTTACCGGCGCCATTGGCGCCCAGGAGCGCCACGATCTTGCCTTCCGGCACCTCCAAAGATACCCCGCGCAACACCAGGATGACGTTGCCGTAGATGACTTCGATGTTGTTGAGACTCAGCATGTTTAAGGATGCCGCGAGGGGCGAATCCACGAATGTGGGCTCGCCCCCAACAGCGCTGTTTCGCTATTACGGTCGCAGGTCTGGCGCTTCCGTGAAGTCCTGCAGGATCACAAAAGCGTCCGGTCCACCCTGTATCTGTCGCATCTGCAGCAGACTGGGCGCTCGCCGACCGTTGGTGAAGTCGACTTCAACCAGACCGCCCAGGGCGTTGTAGCCCTCGATCTGGGCCAGTTGGTCGTAGATCGCTTGGCCGGTGAGGTTATCGAAGCCCACTTCCAGGATGGCGTTCTCGATCGCCAGCTTGGCGACATCCAAGAAGCCCTGGATCAACAGTCGGCCGATATTGTGCTCACCCGGCGTGCGCTCATTGGCGTCGAAGTTCTCCTGGGCGAACTGAATGGCTGGGTTGTCGGTCTCAGACCACCAGGCGAACGGGAACGGTGCGTAAAAGCCCACACCGTAAGCCGGGTCCGCCAGGAAGGCGAAGGTCCCGACATCCATGGCCCAGTTGTTGCCGCCCACCAGGAACTCACTCCGCAAGCCCAATGCATTCAGGTCATTGAGCAAGGCGGCGGGGCCGAAGGCAAGGGTGTTGGTATAGATCGCGTTGGCGCCGGCAGCCTGAGCGTTCAGGATGGCGGTTGTCGTGTCGGCGGTTGGGGAGAGATCAAAGAGCTCCTCGTGCACGATCTCGACTCCCAGGCTGTCCGCGTAGGCCCGGCTCTCGGCCGTGAGAGCACCCTCACCATAGGATCCCGGCCAACTCAGATAGGCAAGCTTGACCTCATCGCCCGCGCCGGCCGGCTTGACATCCGCCCAGTTCTCGGTGATGTAGTCCAGGAAGAACCCGAACTGATCCGGATAGATCGGGGCACCGCCAAAGATGTAGCCATCTGGAATCCCGTAGAAGGCCTCCGCGCTCAAGCCGGCACCGATGACTGGAATCTTATCTTCCGCGAGCCGCTGGTAAAGAGCTACTTCTTCCGGAGAACCGTACATCAGGAAAAGCAGCACGTTGTCGTCGGCGCCTGTGAACCGATCATAGGCCGCCACGGCCTCGTCCACCGATCCACCCGTGTCCGCAAACTTCATTTCGACAGTGGCCCCGAAGATCCCGCCGGTGTCATTGATGTACGCCACCATGTCGTTGGCGCCGTTCACCAAGGGCCCGGTGATGGAGGCATAAGGTCCAGAGATGTCGCCGAAGTGATAGAGCGTGATGGTTTCACCGGTCAGGTCCGGAGGACCTTCATCCATCGGCTCCTCGGTCGGAGCGGGAGCCTCGGTCGGAGCGGGTGCTTCGGTCGCCTTTGGGGGCGGCGGAACGTCTGTGGGCTCTGCAGTGGCCTGCGCACACCCAGCCACCAAGAGCGCTAGGATCACCAGGCCTGCAATAGTTAGTTTCCGCATGTTGTTCTCCTCCTCTGTTTATCAGGTAGCGGATTGCAAGTTCGTCAAAAGCTTCGTCATATCCCAGGTTCTAATGGAGCAGTCAGCCTCCTTTCGCATGTAAATTGGATTTCACTAGTAGGAAAATGGCCTGAGCCTCCAAGAGGCCTTGATGGTCTGCCATCGGTGTGCCAACCCGCGCGGTTCAAGGATAAGGAACAGCATCAACGTGAGCCCGAAGAAAAGCGGTTTGAATGCCTGCACAGCATAGCCTGCACTCCCCGGGAACAGCTGTACGAAGGCAGGCGCAAACACAGTGGCGCCCTCAGTCAGCAGCTGGACCACGATAGCGCCCAAGAATGGACCGAGCGAGGCACCCAGTCCGCCTACAACTAGCATTCCGAGAAGAACGATCGAGTCGACCAGATTGAAAGTTTCGGAGTTGATGTGCCGGAAATAATGCGCGGAAAGCGCTCCAGCCAAGCCTGCGTACACCGCGGCCAGGAAGAACGCGATGAGTTTGTGGCGAAAGAGATTGACGCCTAGCAGTTCCGCTGCCAGATCATTGTCACGGACGGCCACGAATGCCCTGCCCAGCCGCGATCGGGCGATGTTGTGAGCAACTATGGTGGTGATGAGCAGCACTGTGGCAGTCAGCAAAATATAGCTGTCGGGATCGTCAAACCGAATTCCAAACAGAACCGGCACTTCGACGATCAGACCTTGAGCTCCGTTTAGGATATCAGGAAAGGCGTGTCGCAAGAACCAGGGGATGATGAATTGGGCTGCCAACGTCGCCATCGCCAGATAGAAGCCCTTGACCCGCAATGATGGAAGCCCAAAGAACAGTCCCACCAGGCCTGCTCCAAGACCAGCCAGCGGAAGAGCGAGCACAATGGACACGCCGAGATTTCCTACCAGCAAGGCCGAGATGTATCCGCCCACCATCATGAAGGCCGCCTGGCCGAGCGAGATTTGACCGGTGTAGCCAATCAGCAGATTCAACCCCTGAACGGAGATGATGGCGATCCCGATGCGGTTTGCCAACGCTACGGTGCTGCGGTTGGCATAGAGCGGCATGGTGTAGAGCGCAACAATGGAGATGGCCAGCAGGACCCACTGCCATCTACGGCGGATAGTAGCCATATCGTAGGCATAACTGGTATCGAACTCGCCCGCAGGTCGCAGCACAGCCACCGGCTATATCCTTTCGATCCGTCGTTGCCCGAAGATCCCCTCCGGGCGGATCAAGAGCACGATTAGCAGAACGATGTAGGGCATGATCTCTGACATGTCTCGGATCCAGGGCTCGGTCGAGGCCTTGGTGAGTCCGACCGATGCCCCGATGATCAACCCTCCCACGATCGTGCCGGGTATGGAGTCGAGGCCTCCCAGCAGCACGGTCGCGAAAGCAGACAGGACCACCAGAGACAAACTCATGTCCAGCCCGCTTGAGGTGGCTAACAACACGCCGGCGACGGTGGCGACCATGGCCGCCATTGCCCATGAGGCTCCGAATATTCTACGGATGCGCAGACCAACGCTTTGCGCCAACTCGTGATCCTCGGAAGTTGCCCGCATCGCTAGACCGGCGCGGCTAAATCGAAAGAGGGCACCGATAAGCACGACCGCCAGGATCGCGACTATAAAAGACCACACCAAGTTCTGTTTGAGGATGACCGTGATCTGATTGTCGTTGAAATAGAAGGGCGTCGGTATTCGGTAGGGATTCTCGGTTGAGAACAGATGTGGGAAGTTCCTCTGCGTGCCTCCGAATAACAGCAGCGCTACGCCTTGCAGGAATTCACCAAGCCCAAGCGTCATCAGTATGATTGCAAAAAGCGGCTGTCCCGTCATCGGACGCAGCGCTAATCTCTCGATAAGCAGACCCAGCAGGGCAGCAAGTACCAGTGCGAGCAGAATTGAGATTGCGATCGGCCATTCCAATTCTAGAGCGAAATACCATGTGAACAGGGCGCCAAGAAGCAGGAGCTGACCCTGGGCAAAATTGAAGATATAGGTGGCTTTGTAGATGAGCACAATCCCCAGGGCGATCAGCGCGATCGGGCCCCCGGCCATTAGCCCCGCAAGACCGAACTGGGGGACCAATTGCCAGTTCATGCCGCGCCATTCTCCAACGACTCGATTCGCAACGTGGAATCGATCTTTCCTTCTCGCCCGTCTTGGTATTTCACGACATCGCTGATCTGCAGCTCTGTCTCACCAGAGTAGAGCGAGTCGATGACCTCGGAGTAGCGCTCGAACAGAAATCTTCGTCGCAGCTTGCGAGTACGGGTCATTTCACCTTCGTCGGCGTCAAACTCCTTATGCAGCAGGACAAACTTGCGCACGCGCCCGGATTCGGGCAAGGTCCGGTTCACCTCTTCGACGTCCTGGCGGATAAGCTCGTACACTTCCGGCTTCTGCGAGAGGTCGGTAAAGGTGGTATACGGGACTCCTTGCTTTTCGGCCCAGCGGCCTACATTCTCAAAGTCGACCGTAATGATGGCGGCGACGTAATTGCGCCGCGTATCTCCGATAGTGAGCGCGTGGCTGATGTACGGGCTGAACTTGAGCCGTCCTTCGATGAACTGTGGTGAATATTTCTCGCCACTGCTAAGCTCGATCATGTCCTTGAGACGATCTAGATAGATGAGGTGGCCATCCTCATCTATATGGCCGGCATCCCCGGTGCGGAGCCACGATGTATTCTGCGAATCAATATATAGAGCGGCATTCGTCTGGTCTGAATCCTTGTGGTAACCCTGGAAGAGACCGGGGCCCGAAAGCAGGATCTCACCATCTTCGGAGATGGCGCAATGCGATTCTGGGATGGGCTCGCCAACCGAGGCGAACTTGACATCCTCGCGCCGGTGCAGCAGCGCGCCTCCAGTGACTTCGGTTGAACCGTAGATTTGCCGCAAGGGTAGTCCTAGAGCGCGGAAGAACCGGATAACGTCCGGGCTGAGCGCGGCGCCCGTCGTATAGGCGTCTCGGGCCTTGTGCAGCCCGAATTGGCTCAGCAACGGCTTGAACACCGCGCGGTTGCCGATCCATCTCAAGGCACGCCACCCAAGCGGCACTTCTTTGTGCTGAAACTCAAACTCGGCCGCGCGATAGCCGACGGGAAGAAAGAGATCGTAGAGCGCACGATTGAGCCAGTTGCTGTCCAAGATGCGTGCGCGGATGGTCGCGACCAGCGTCTCCCAAAGCCGAGAGTTGTAGAGAAGCTGGTCTGGTGCGATCTCACGAATATTCTCGCGCACGGTCTCCGGGCTTTCGGCGAAATTCAGGATGACGCCATTGACGACGTGCGGAGAGATATCCAGCGCGGCCCCCGCGATCCAGGCCAACGGCAGAAACGAGACGTGGTCGTCTGTGTCGCGGAGCGGGTCGATTTCACCGAAGGCTTGAACGGCATAAACGAAGTTTGAATGACTGATGACCGCTCCCTTGGGAAGCCCGGTCGTACCAGATGTGTAACAGAACATGGCCGGATCGCTGCCCGTGCCCGCCTCGATCATGGCCTCGAAGCGCTCGTCCGGATCGCCGAGCGATGAGTCCCACTGACCCTGCACGTCCCGGAAGTCCATGAGCCAGGGATCGTCGTAGCCCCACATACCGCGGTTGTCCCAATAGATCACCTTTTTCACGAGCGGGAGCTCGTCTTTGACGTCGAGCAGCTTGTCGCACTGCTCTTGATCGCCTGCTACGACGAATGTGGCGTCACAATGCTCCACCACGTACGCCGCCTCGGGAGGAGTTACGTCGGTGAATAGGCCTACCACGGCGCCACCAGCTGCCATCACGCCGAACGCTGCCCACAAGTATTCGCGGTCGTTATCCCCGATGATCGCTACTCGGTCGCCGCGCTTGAGACCCATGGATACCAGCCCCAAACTGAAGTCGCGTACCTGCAGGTAGGACTCATCCCAGGTGATGCTCTGCCAAATGCCAAAGTCTTTCTGGCGCAGGGCGACCTTGCTGGTTCCGCTATAGCTGTGGACCTTTTCGAGCCAGTGTTGAGCCAGCGTTTCAGTAGGTTTGATCAATGCGCCTCTCCCAGGTAAGCCTTGATCACCTGCGGGTTGTTGCGGATATCCGAAGGAGGGCCTTCGGCGATTTTCTCGCCGAAGTCCAGTACGACCACCCGGTCCGCGATGTCCATTACCAGGCCCATATCGTGCTCGATCAGCATGATGGTGGTGCCCTTCAACTCATGCACATCGAGGATGAAGCGCGCCATGTCCTCCTTCTCCTCGACGTTCATACCCGTCATCGGCTCGTCAAGGAGCATCAAGGTCGGCTCCATAGCCAGCGCCCTTCCAAGCTCCACCCGCTTGCGGAGTCCATAAGGAAGCGCACCGACCACGGCCTTGCGAATGGCTTCGATCTCAAGGAAGTCGATGATTTCCTCTACCGCGTGTCGGTGCTGAATGTCTTCCTTGTGGCCGAACCCCCAATAGATCATGGATCCGAGCATCCCCGTATGCATATGGATGTGGCGGGCCGCCATCAAGTTATCGAGTGTGGTTAGCCCGCTGTAAAGAGCTGGATTCTGGAAGGTACGTGCAATTCCAAGGGTAGGGACCTTGTGCGCAGGGATGCTGGAGATTTCTTGATCCTGAAAGATGATCTCGCCGCTGTCCAGCCGATAAAAGCCATTGATGGCATTGAGCAGCGAGGTCTTGCCGGCGCCGTTGGGCCCGATGATGGCGAGGATTTCGCCCTCGGCGACATCGAAACCGACTTCCTTGAGCGCATGGATGCCTCCAAAGCTCAGGCTAGCTTTGTGTAGGCGGAGGTGGCTTGGACTCATAGATGACGGATGAAAGATGGTTTCAAATTACCTCTCTAGTGATTCAGGTAGCGCCCCTGAGCCAGACGCCTAGGACGGAATTCCCGTGTCAGAAGCGGGAATTCGCTGGATCGGTAGGATGAAGACCCCAATCGTACCAGAAGCGAACGCAAGGTTCGCTACAACAAGGGCCTTGTGGGTATTAACCCTGAAGGGAGGAATAGGTGGCGGAACACCCATCGGGGGCCATCCCTTCACTGTGTAAGGCTGCAATGGGAGTCGGGCCGCAGGAGGTATCATCTCGTGCACGCCGTATGACTGCCCAATCGAGATCAAGCAACCAGATCGCGAATGAGACCCTCGAGGCCTACCGCGCCAAAACTTACCTGTGTGACCGCAGGCTAGGCACCATAGAGCAGGCCGTTGAATTTGTGCAGGAACGCGGCTTCGTCTTCTTCTGGCCCATCAAGGACATCGAGTTTCCGAGCCTGTGGACGGCGGTAGCCGGGGATCGGATGGTGGCCTCCGAGCACGACGACCCGGGCCATGTAACTTGGGGCTGGAAGGACCAGATGCTTGGGAAGCGCAAATGGTATTACGCCAAATTACTTCGCAAGAAGGCGACACTCATTTCCCTGAAGGTTGCTCCTTACTTCTATGCGCTCACCGAAAACTATGGGGATCCGGATAGTGACTATCTCGTTCAGTACGAGGCCGGCCGTCTGAAGCAGGAGAACAAGCGCGTCTATGAGGCGCTGCTCCGCCTAGGGCCGATGGATACCGTAGCTCTTCGCCGCAAAGTCGGGCTGACCAGCAAAGGCAGCAAGTATCGATTCGAGCGGGCGCTGGTTGAGCTGCAAAAGGACATGAAGATCCTGCCGGTCGGAGTAGCGGAAGCCGGCGCCTGGAACTATGCCTTCATCTACGATATCGTGCCGCGCCATCTTCCAGACCTGCCAGACCGAGCTCGGCGAATCACTGAATCGGAGGCGCGACTAAAGCTGACCGAGCTCTACTTTCGCTCGGTAGGGGCCGCCTCTACAGAAGAGATTGGCAAAGTGTTCGGGTGGCGCAAGGCGCAGCTGAGGGTGGTTGTTCAGCAGGCGGAGCAGGCGGGATGGGTGCGCAGTGGGGTTAGGCGCGAGAACTCCGGCGAAGAGCTGATCGCCCTATCCGAACTACTCTAGGGCAACCCGACTGGTAAATTCCTTTGAAGCCTTTCGAGGCGACTCGATCATCGCGTTTGGACGCTGCGCAGCGCCCGGTTCGTCAGTATTCTGGTGTTGGCGATCGTGCTGGTTGGCACGCATTTGCTTGTGCGTACGCACGCTCCGGATTCCCGAACCCGAGCTCTCCCCGTTTCTCGGTTCTCAAAGCGCTGGACTATAATCCAAGCATTCACCGACTCGTAAGAAAAGTAGGCCCCATTAGCTCAAAGCTCTAGACGCGGCCTCAGCAAGACTGCGTCTGCAACATCAAGAAGGGATACTCGGATGCCTGATTTCAAGGACCGTGTGGTCGTGGTTTCTGGCGCGGCTGGGAACCTGGGCGGAGTGGTTTCGCATGCCTTCGCCGCTTTGGGCGCGCACATGGGCCTCCTGGACCGAAGGCCTGGCCGTCTCCAGGAAGTCTGCGGCCAACTGGCGAATGATGCGTCCCATTTGCTCATTGGAACGGTTGATATGACAGACGCGGATTCGGTTGAAAACAGCTTTCAGCAAGTCATAGACAAACATGGTCGCGTGGATATTCTCATCAATGCCATCGGCGGGTTTCGAGGCGGTACTCCGATTCATGAAACCAGCCTGGAAGCCTGGGACTTCATGTTCGACCTGAACGCACGCTCGGTGTTCCTCTCTTGCCGAGCCGCCGTGCCGCAGATGCTTAAGCAAGGCAGTGGAAAGATCGTAAACATCGGGGCCAGGCCAGGCGTGAAAGGCGCAGCGAATGCGGGTGCCTACTCAGGGGCCAAGAGCGCTGTGATCCGACTTACGGAGAGCTTGTCTGAAGAGCTGAAAGAGCAGGGGATCAACGTCAACTGTGTGCTTCCGGGCCATATCGATACGCCCGAGAACCGAGAACAAACACCTGAGGCGGACTTTTCGCGTTGGGTGGCGCCCTCGGCCGTTACGGAAGTGATCCTATTTCTTGCCTCGGAGGCGGCCAGTGCAGTTCACGGAGCCGCCATCCCGGCCTACGGCACCGGTTGAGCTGAGTGAACCGAGATCGATGAGAGTGCGGACAATTGACTGAGCGCGTAACCTTCTTGACCGAAGGTGGAAACGTGCTGCCGGCGCTGACCGAAGATCAAATGCGAGAGGTGGATCGCATCGCCATGGAAGACTTCGGGCTCGGAGTGCTGCAGATGATGGAGAATGCCGGCCGCAACCTGGCGCTGCACGCCATCGAGAATGTGGACGACCCAAACGCCGAGATCGTCATCCTGGCGGGATCCGGAGGAAACGGCGGAGGAGGCATCAGTTGCGCACGCCATCTTCGAAATCGCGGGTATCTTGTCCGGCTTCTTCTAACCAAGGATCCATCCGAGCTGCGCGGCTCTGCCGCCGCTCAATTCCACATCGTAGAGCAGGCCGGCCTCAGGGCGACCCCCGCCTCGGAGGCCGAAGAGTGTATTCAGCAGGCAACGTTAGTGATCGATGCGCTCATTGGCTACAGTCTCAACGGTGCGCCGCGGGGAATAACCAAGAATCTGATTGAGACGGTCAATGAGTTCTCAGACCGGACACTATCGCTGGATATTCCCTCCGGTTTTGATTCAACCAGCGGCGAGACCCCCGGTGTGTCGATCAAGCCGCACCATACGCTGACGTTGGCCTTGCCTAAGACCGGTCTCCGCAAAGTTTCCGGTGAGCTTTATGTTGCGGATATCGGGATCCCGCCGGAGGTCTACGCACCCCTTGGAATAGCCCTTGAACCCTTTTTTGGAGCTGCCTACTGGGTGCGTATTACGATAGCGGAGTGAGAAAGAGTGGAGAAGGAGATCGGTCGAGTTTGATTGCACCGAAAAGGAGCCTATCTTGGAAGTAACAGCACGAAATGTAATTGGCTATCAGGTGGAGATAGACGCCGCAGGACATCATCTGCACGCGGACGAAAGCCTGGAAGGCGGGCCTACCACCGGCCCCGACCCCTACGCGCTGCTCCTGGCCTCACTAGCGGCATGCAAGGCGATGACCGTGCGCATGTACGCCAACCGCAAAGGCTGGCCGCTGGAAGCGATAAATGTAAGCTTGAGCATCGCGAAGATCTTCGCAAGAGACTGCGAAGACTGTGAGAGCGATGCAGACGCCAAGGTTGATATCATTGAAGAAGAGCTTTCCTTTGAAGGCGATCTGACAGATGAGCAGCGGGAGAAGTTGGCCTGGATCGCCGATCGCTGCCCGGTGCATCGAACCCTGACCAGCGAAACCAAGTTTCGGCAGAAAGTTGCGGCTTAGTAGCAGAACCGAACCAACTCTGTTACCCGAGGTCGAGAGCACGCCCGCACTGCAAGGCACATGCGGTCGCGGGTATTTCCGAAGCGGGTTGGTATCATTACTGCGGATTTGAGATCATCATGACAAAACTCCAGGAACTGGCCAAACTGGGTCAATCCGTTTGGTATGACAACATCCGGCGAGCCCTGCTTGATTCGGGCGAGATGGCGGATCTGATCGGGCAGGGGGTCACTGGAGTGACTTCCAACCCAACCATCTTTGAAAAAGCCATAGCTGGGAGCACGGACTACGATGAAGCGCTCCATGAGCTCGTTGAGGGCGGACTCGAGGTGGCGCAGATTTATGAAAGGCTGGTTCTGGACGACATCGCACGGACCGCAGATCTGCTGCGTCCAGTCTATGACCAAACACACGGGATCGACGGATTCATAAGCATTGAAGTCAATCCGATGCTGGCATACGACACTCAGGGGACGGTGTTGGAGGCCAAGCAGCTATTCGAAGACCTGGGGCGGCCGAATGTGTTGATCAAAGTTCCCGCCACCACAGAAGGTGTGGCGGCGATCCGCAACCTCATCGGCGAAGGCATCAACGTCAACGTGACGCTGATATTCTCGATCGAGAACTACTCCGATGTCGCGGAGGCCTATCTTGCCGGCCTCGAGGATCGTTTGGCGGCCGGCTCACAAGATCTGGAGATCGCCTCGGTTGCGTCTTTTTTTGTCAGCCGCGTAGACACCGCGGTCGATCGAGCACTGGGAGGCATCGGTGCCGGAGCCTCTGCCGCCTCTGAGCTCAAGAGCAGGGCGGGAGTTGCAAACGCAAAGATAGCCTATGCGCGATACAAGGAGATCTATAGCGGAGACCGGTGGGAGCGGCTGGCGGCAAACGGCGCGCGGGTTCAGCGCCCGCTATGGGCCAGCACGAGTACGAAGATTCCGACCTTGCCGGATACGCTTTACGTCGACTCGCTCATCGGGCCAGATACCGTCAACACGATCCCGCCCGCCACCCTTCAAGCTTTCATGGACCATGGCACGGTCTCGCGATCCCTGGATGATGACCTTGAATCGGCCGTGGCTCATATGGAACGGCTGTCTGCCATGGGACTCGACCTGGCCAGCATAACGGACGACCTTCAGGAGGAAGGAGTCTCAGCGTTTGCCCGATCGTTTGATGCCATGATGAATGCCATTGCGCTCAAACGAGAGCGACTGCTGGCGGGTTGGGAGCATATTTCCGTGAATCTGAATGGCTACGGACCCGCAGTAGATTCTGCGCTGAAGCAGATGGGCCATGAGAAAGTGCTCTCGCGCATCTGGACCCATGACCACACCGTCTGGAAGCCCGATCCAGATGAAATCTCTAATCGTCTCGGATGGCTAAACACCGCCGAGGTGATGCTCGACAATCTGCACGACCTTCAGCGGCTGACGGATTGGGCAAGGGCGGATGGATACGACCAGGCGTTGCTTCTCGGGATGGGTGGTTCGAGTTTGGCGCCAGATGTATTCCTGAAGACTTTCGGCGTTGCGCAGGGTTTCTTCGAGCTGGAAGTGCTCGACAGTACCGACCCCGGCGCGGTGCTAACCGCTTCCGAGCGCTTTGATCCCGCACGCACCCTGTACATTATCGCCACGAAGTCGGGTGGGACGGTCGAGACGCTATCCTTATTCAAGTATTTCTACAATCAAGTGCAAGGTGTGGAAGGACCCGGCAGGACCGGTCCTCATTTCGTTGCGATTACCGACCCAGGGAGCCGACTGGTCGACCTTGCCAAACAGTTCGACTTCCGGGCCACCTTTCTCAATGACCCGAATATTGGCGGCCGGTATTCGGCACTGTCATTTTTCGGGCTGGTACCTGCAGCGCTGATGGGGGTCGACGTGGCGCAAGTGCTCGACCGATCGCTGTCCATCGCATGTGCCAGCGAGTCCTGTGTCGGCGCAGATGACAATCCGGCGGCAAGGCTGGGCGCGGTCTTGGCCGAGCTTGCCCTACAAGGCAGAGACAAGCTCACGCTCGTGGCCGATCCACCCCTGGAGAGCTTTGGAGACTGGTTGGAGCAGCTGATCGCCGAAAGCACCGGCAAAGAAGGGCGCGGAATCCTTCCGGTGGTCGGAGAGCAGATTGGGGAGCCGGGATTGTATGGGGAGGACCGCCTCTTCGCATATCTGCGGCTTAACGGCGACAACCGATATGATGCCGCGGTGGAAAAACTGGAGGTCGCGGGCCATCCGGTGATCCGAATTCGAATCCACGATTTATATGACCTGGGCGGCCAATTCTTTCTCTGGGAAATGGCGACCGCAGTCGCCGGTCATCGGCTCGGCATCAATCCCTTCGACCAACCGAACGTCGAGGCCGCCAAGGTGCTGGCCCGCGATTTGATAGAAGCGTATGCCGCGGAAGGCGGGCTGCCTGAGCAGCAGCCAACTCTGGTCGACTCGACTCTAGAGCTGTACGGTGATGTCGGTGCGGATAATTTGCGCGGCGCGCTATCGGCATTCCTGGGCGAAGCTCAGCCCAATTCCTATATCGCAATACAAGCCTATCTACAACCCACTCGCGAGATTTCTGAAAGCCTTCAGGAGATCAGGGCTTCGCTTCGCGCACGCACGCGCTTAGCCACTACGCTTGGCTTCGGGCCCCGTTACCTGCACTCAACCGGTCAGCTACACAAGGGAGATGCGGGAGCAGGTTCATTCGTCCAGATCACGGCGGACGATGAGCGCGATGTGAAGATCCCAGATGATGCGGGTTCGCCGGATGGCTCCCTGAGCTTCGGTACCCTCAAGGCTGCCCAAGCCATGGGCGACCGGAAGGCGCTTGAAGGTGCGGGCAGGCGCGTGGTCCGGCTCCATATCAAGGGCGATATCCATGAAGGGTTGACCCGCGTCGTTGAGGCGCTGGACTAGGCGGATCGGACCCCCCCCATCTACGGAGAACATAAACGTTGATCCGAGCAATGATCTTCGATCTGGATGGTACGTTGGTGCAGACCGAGAGGCTCAAAGCAATCTCCTACGCACGCGCGGCGATCGAGCTCGGTCCGAAAGACCTTCGCGAAGAGCAGGTGATCGAGGCCTTTAAGGAGGTGGTCGGTCTCCCCCGACGGAAGGTCGCTCAACGGCTGGTTGATCGCTTTCAGCTGCAGGACAAGGCGCGAGAGAGGATGTCGGAGTACCGGGTGGATACTCCCTGGCAAGCATTTATCCAGGCCAGGCTCCGCCACTATGACCAGATGTTGGCCGATCCGGAGGTTATCCTTAACCACCAATGGCCGCGTAATCTGGCCGTCCTGGAAATGGCGCGTGCCAATCAGTGTCGCATTGGCTTGGCGACCATGTCCCGCTGTCGGCAAGCGACGCGCGTGCTTCAGATCTTGGACCTGCAGCGCTCATTTGATTTCATCGCCAGCAGAGATGACGTAGAGATAGGAAAGCCCGACCCGGAAATATACGAGCTGGTATCGCGCGAGCTGGAAGTTGACGCTGCGGAGTGCTTGGTATTGGAGGACTCGCCCTCGGGTGTTGCGGCGGCAATCGCGGCAGGCATGTGGTGCATCGCCGTGACCACTCCCTTCACTCATGATGGCGTCCACGAGCAGGCCCTGCTTCCCTCTGAGTGGATCGTGGACGAACCTGAGCAGGTAATGGAGGTGGTGGACCGGATGCTGGAAGCGCGTCGGCTGGATGATTGAAGCCCATAAGGAAGCCGCCGCGCTCAAGGCGGTTGAGTTCGTCGAGCCCGGAATGATCATCGGTCTGGGCTCCGGAAGCACTGCAATCTATGCCGTGCGTGAGATCGCGCTCAGGTTCAACGAGGGTGAGCTCGATGGGATCCTCGGGGTGCCGACCTCTATGCAGGTTGCGCAAGAGGCCAGGGAATTGGGGATTCCCCTGACGGCGCTGGACGACCATCCGCAAGTGGACCTGACCATTGATGGCGCGGATGAAGTCGATCCGCAGCTTGATCTCATAAAGGGCGGAGGGGGCGCGCTGCTGCGGGAAAAAATCGTTGCGCAGGCAAGCCGGAGAGAGATCATTGTGGTGGATGATACGAAGCTTTCGGACAAATTAGGCGCTCGCTTTGCCCTGCCGGTCGAAGTGCTGCCATTTGGCTGGGCTCCAGAGGCCGCCTATCTCGAATCTCTTGGAGCCTCTGTTACGCTGAGGGAGACCCAAGGTGGAGAACCTGCTGTAACGGATCAGGGGAACTGGATCCTCGATGCTGAATTTGGACCCATAAAAAGCCCCCGCGCTCTCTCGGACCAGCTCGACCAGCGGGCAGGTGTTGCGGCGCATGGTTTGTTCATCGGACTGGCAACCGATCTTATGGTCGGCGGCAGTGACGGCGTGCGCCATTTGGATAAATCCTAAGGAAAATTCTATGCAAATCGGTATGATCGGATTAGGGAAGATGGGCGCAAACATGACCACCCGGTTGCTGCAAGGTGGGCACAATGTTGTGGCGTTCGACCGAAATGCTCTCAATGTAGAGGCCGCGGTCGATCAGGGAGCGCAGGGTGTCGCATCGCTAGGAGAAATGGCCTCCGCACTGAGCGCTCCGCGCGCGGCCTGGGTGATGGTGCCGGCGGGAGCACCGACGGAGGGAGTGATCACGGATCTAGCGGCTTCATTTGAGCAAGGGGACACCCTCATTGACGGCGGCAACAGCAACTACAAGGACACGATGCGGCGCGCCGAGGCATTGGGCGCACGCGGTTTGCATCTGGTGGATGTGGGGACCAGCGGAGGGATCTGGGGACTGACTGAAGGCTACAGCATGATGGTGGGGGGCGAAAAAGAGGCGGTGGGCCGGCTCACACCGATATTGGAAACTCTAGCGCCGGGACCGGACGTGGGCTGGGGCCATGTCGGCCCGAGCGGCTCAGGCCACTTCGTGAAGATGGTTCACAACGGCATCGAGTATGGGTTGATGCAGGCTTATGCCGAAGGATTCGAAATCCTGCGCAAGAAGGAGCAATTTGATCTGGACTTGCACCAGGTGGCCGAGATATGGCGCTTCGGCAGCGTGGTACGCTCCTGGTTGCTAGACCTGACCGCGGCCGCTCTTGAGGAGGATGCCTCGCTAAGTGAGCTGGAGGGCTGGGTAGCCGACAGTGGGGAGGGGCGCTGGACAGTGGCGGACGCAATTGACTTGGACGTGCCGGCGCCAGTGATCACCCTGTCACTCCTCATGCGTCTGGTGAGTCGGCAAGATGAGAGCTATGCAGCCAAACTGCTGGCGGCCATGCGCAACCAGTTTGGGGGCCATGCGGTGAAGCGGGCCGAAGAGGAATAACAAGGCAGGACGATGGATAACGGATTGCCTACTTCTATTGTCATCTTTGGAGCTTCGGGCGACCTGACCCGGCGTAAGTTGGTGCCGGCGCTGTTCCAGCAGTGCACCAAGGGCCGCATCCCGAGCCCCATCAACATCGTTGGGACTTCGCGCAGCGAGTACTCACACGATGAATTTCGGCGGCAGATGCTCGAAGGAATGGCGGAACTTTCCGGGATCGTCCCGGATGGCAGCCATTGGGACGAATTCTCCAAGAACCTCTGGTACGTGCCGGGAGATATTAGCCAGGAGGGCGATTATGGGAGGCTTGAGCAGTTCCTAGTCGAAAAGGAGGACGGGCCCGCCAACCGTCTGTACTATCTGGCCACGGCTCCACGTTTCTTCCCCGTAATCGTGAAGGAGCTAGGCAAGCAGGGGATGGCAACGGAGGGTGACCACTGGTCCAGGGTGGTCATAGAGAAGCCCTTCGGGCATGACCTTGAATCGGCCGTCGAGCTGAACGAAATCGTGCACGCCGCCTTTGATGAACATCAGGTCTATCGCATCGATCACTACCTGGGCAAAGAAACCGCACAAAACATCCTCTACTTTCGATTCTTAAACACCATCTTCGAACCGATCTGGAACAGGAACTACATCGACCATGTCCAGATTACGGTTACGGAGTCTGTTGATGTGGAACACCGGGCGGGCTATTACGACAACTCAGGTGTCGTACGAGACATGTTCCAAAACCACTTTCTTCAACTATTCACGCTCGTGGCGATGGAACCGCCGGCCACGTTCGATGCAGACGCGGTACGCAATGAGAAGGTGAAGGTGTTGATGGCTATCCGGCCCATAGACGTCGAAGACACGGTTCGGGCGCAGTACGAGGGCTATGGACAGGCGAAGGGGGTCGCGGAGAATTCACAGACCCCGACCTTCGCGGCCATGAAGCTGTATGTAGATAACTGGCGCTGGCAAGGGGTGCCGTTCTATCTTCGCTCAGGAAAGGCGCTGGCTGAAAAGACGAGCCAGATAGTTATTGTGTTCAAAGAGCCACCGCACGTACTTTTTAATTTACCCTCTGACTACCGCCTGACTCCGAATTTCCTTTCGCTATGCATCCAACCCGATGAAGGGATGCACCTGCGCTTTGAAACCAAAGTTCCCGGGGCGCTTCAGGAAACCAAATCGGTCGATATGGAATTTCATTACCCCGCCACTTTTGGAGGGGAACGGCTGCCCGATGCGTACGAGCGCCTGCTAATCGACGCTCTTAGTGGGGATCCTTCCCTCTTCACCCGTAGCGACGAGATCGAGATGGCTTGGAGCTTAGTGGATCCAGTTCTCGAGGCTTGGGAGAGCTCAACCCGTGCGCCTACGCTTGGGCTATACCGAAAGGGCAGCTGGGGTCCGCCTGGAGCCGAGGCTTTCATTGCGCGGGATGAACGCGTCTGGCGGCTGGGTTGTGGGGACCGCACGGGCTGAACATGGCCGATATTCAAGTTCTTGAAAATACAAAAGCACTGGCGCAAGCTGCGGCCGACCGATTCGTGGCGGCCTCGGAGGAGGCCATTGAAAAGCGAGGTCGCTTTACTGTGGCATTGTCCGGAGGCGCGACTCCGCAAGAGACCTACAGCCGGCTGGCGGACCCGAGCCTGGCCACGAGAGTTAGCTGGAGAAACGTGCTGCTCTTCTGGGGAGATGAGCGGTGCGTTCCACCCGATCACCCGGACAGCAACTATCGCATGGTCAGGAAGACCCTGATCCAAAAGGTGCCGATCCCACAGACAAACGTGCACCGCATCCAGGGTGAACTCGACCCAGATCTGGCGGCCGAGGCCTATGTAGATGAGCTTCGGTCAGTTTTTGGTTCCGAGGAACGGCCACGATTTGACCTTGTCTTCCTGGGCTTGGGAGTAGATGGGCACACCGCCTCGCTATTTCCGGGGAGCCTTGCCCTGCGCGAAACCGAGCACTGGGTCCTGGCGGTATTTGCGGAGGCACTTCAGGCATGGCGCGTGACTCTTACGCCGCCGGTTTTTAACTCCGCCCGCCAGCTCTCGTTCCTGGTGGCCGGCAAATCGAAGGCGGACCGGCTGCAGGAAGTGTTAGAAGGTGAACCTCAACCCGAATCCCTGCCCGCGCAGATCATTCAGCCCCGCAACGGACAGGTGACCTGGCTGATCGACCAAGCGGCAGCCGCGAAGTTGTAATCCCCGCCGGACTTGGTTCAAGTACGGTAGACTGACCAAGGCCTTGGGGCCGTTTTTCCAGTTGATCTCCAATTGAATGCGCTGGCCTGAGGCCAGCGCTTCTCGTAGGGGTTGGAGCTGGATCAATGCGCTCCTTCCAGGGGGCATCGTAACCGAGGGGACAAGAAGTGCGGCGAAAGGCCTGATGCGCGGCCGGTTCGATCTGATCAAAACCGGGATCGAATTCAAGCAGCGGCTTCCGATAGGCAGGATGGGGAAGCCGGATGAGGTCGCACGCATGGCGCTGGTGCTGGCCTCCGACGTTTCAAGCTATGTGCACGGTGCAGCCATTCCAGTGGATGGAGGCTTCTTGGCCGCCTAGCTTCGACGAACTCTAACAGAAGATTCAGATCGAATCCGCTGGATTCGCTTTATAATGTGAGCAAATCTGCCAAAACCTCTTGGCATCTGTAGATTTACATAGATTTATATAGCGCGAATAAGCGGAATCCTATTGACCGGCCCCAAAGAGCGCACTCGTGCGCCTCTCCTCGATCGATTGAAATTGCGCAAGCCAGCCGGTTCGCGCGTGCCAGAAAATTCCTTTTTTTACACACGACTTCTCCCGGCCCTAATCTTGGTGCTGGGTGTCTTGACCATTCTGCTAATCATCTTCGCAATTGGCGTGTATTTGACATCGGTGAGTTAGTCGTCGGCTTGTTCTCGCGTTAGGAGGAGCACATGGAGCTAAATCTGATTTTGCCGTTCGTTACGACGTCCGTGATGGTGGTATTCACGGTCTCCGTCTTCCGACGCTGGCTCCAAAGGCGGAATGCTTATTTCTTGTTCTGGTCCATCGGTCTCGGCATGTTCGCGGCCGCAAGCTTTTCGGAGGCATATTTCGCGGTGGCAGGATGGAGCTCCCTCATCTTTTTTATCTGGTATTTCTTTGGCGCGGTGTTGACTGCAGCCTGGATCGGACATGGAACCTATCTGCTCCTGGTCCGAAAGCGCTGGCGACATGCCTTGACCGGGGTGCTGATCGCTGCAAGTCTCGGCGCACTCGTGCTGATGGTGCAGGTCATGCCCAAATTGGACTCGGGCATTTTTGATCGGGGGCGGCCGCTTGGCGAGCAATACAAGACGGTTGTCATCGAGGAAGGAGACATAATCCCAGCCGGATCCGAACTGATTGAGACGCAGTACCGTGGGGAGCTAGTTATCGCCAAAAGCGGGATCCTGCCTCTGGGGGCCCCGATAAGAACGACAACGATCTTCTTCAACATATACGGCACGATCATGTTGGTGGGTGGAGCTCTTTGGTCATCCTGGCTGTTCTTGAGAAAGGGAGTGCTGCCAAACCGAGCTTTGGGCAATGTGCTGATCGCCGTAGGTGCCATGCTCATCGCCTCCGCAAGCACGCTAACGCGCCTCGGAGTTGGTGATTTCCTGTACATTGGCGAGTTGCTCGCGGCCGTTCTCATGTATGCCGGCTTCTCATTAGCCGCGCGACCCGCGACTGAAGAGGACAATTCACCCGAAGCGGTTTCGGCGGCTGCATAGGTCCTCGGGCGCAATGGGAGAGCCCCATACAGAGGTAGAGTTTCACTTTCTAAGAACCGTCAAGATCGGGACCTTCCACATCGGCTCCTCAGCCGTCGATCTGCTGGTGACGGGGGTGTGGAACCGGATCATGATTGTCGACCTGGGAATTGCAGCCGGGCCGGTTGCTGTGTTGAGCGCCATGCGCTACTTCCTGGCTCCTCTCTCGCTCTGGGCCGGATACCGAGCGGATACGCACCCAATTTGGGGCAGTCGCCGACTGGCCTATATCTGGATCGGTCGCGGCCTGGTGTTTGTCTCGTTGCCGCTGATCCCGCTGTCGACGGGGTTCATAGCCCGAGGGTCGGAGTACGGATGGCTGATCGCGTTCCTGGCTTTTGTGATGTTCGGCAGCGGGATTCTCATTTCTGGTCCAGCATTCCTTGCGCTGGTCCATGACAGTGCCCCCTACAATCGCCGCGGCCTGGCCATCGGCATCGTGCAATTCGTGCTCGTTGCCAGCTTTGCCCTCCTGCCTCTGATCTTTGCCCGGATGATGCCCAGCTTTGATCTTGAAGCCTTTTTGCAGCTATCGCTGATCATCGCGGTGGGCGCCGGACTGTTTTGGTTCTTCTCGGTCTGGAGAGAGGAACGCCCGAGTGCGCCGAAGGAAGATCGGGGCTTCAAAGAGGCCTTCTCAGGGATCCTGTCCGATAGCAGGGCTCGCCGATATGCGCTCTTCCTGGGAGCCTCGGCATTCTTTGTGTTCATGCAGGACGCAGTGCTCGAACCCTTCGGGGGCGATGTTTTTGGATTGACCGTAGGGGAAACCACGCGTTTCAATGCGTTCTGGGGCTCCGGAGTATTGCTTGGGATGGTAATCACCCTGTTGATTACGCGGCGCTGGCGCCCTGACCAACAGGTCGGAACGACGATGTGGGGTCTGGGTCTCCTGGCGCTTCCATTGATCGCTCTGGGCGGATCGGCCTGGACTGCGAGCCTGGCCATGGTGCGACCCGTGCTGGTGCTCTTCGGCATCGGGTTCGGGATCTTCGCCGTAGGGGGGGTCAGCCTCTTGATGGCGATGAGTGGCGAAGGCCGGGCTGCGATCTACCTGGCGCTGTGGTCGGTCATACAGCTGGTGAGCCGGGGAGCCGGGATCGCGACCGGCGGAATCTTGCGCGACGCGGCTCTGGCGCTGACCGGGAGCTTCTCGAGCACTTATGGGTTCGTGTTTTGGATTGAGGCGCTGGGGGCGCTAGGTTGTATTTGGCTGCTGCGGCGGGTCGATGTATCGGGCTTCGCTTCGCAGATCGGCAGGACAGCGCCCGCCGAACCGGTTGGTATGGCTGCCGACTGAGCTAGAAGGTATCAAAAGCTCCTCGGACTGGATTCGAACCAGTAACCCTCCGGTTAACAGCCGGATGCTCTGCCAGTTGAGCTACCGAGGAACGAAAAGCGATTATACACAATGAGCCCTGTACGCAGGATTCTTTCTATCCTCAGGACCCGGTCGGATTACAATCTGTCGCCGCCGCAACCTCCTTTTCTAATCCCTCCATTCGCGTGCAACCCGCCCAATGTTCAGATCATATCTGCCTCTCTACGGCAAAAGGACCGTCGAGCGCCTCTGCATGACGTTGCAGCTCCCGTAACGCGGCCTGGGCATGCGCCCGATCCGCGGGATCGAGGTCCAACGCTGCGAACTCGTCCTCGTCGAGCACAAACCAGCTTCCATCCAATCGAACAATCAAATCCAGAGCAAGATCTTCGGCTGAAAGCGTGGCATCTTCGATCTGGGCTGGACGGGCGACGTTGCAATACCAACCCTTGAGCTCTCCCGTATCAACGTCGTAGATGGCGAGAACGTTATACCAGCGGTCGCGGTAGTGGGTCTCGACGAATCTATCGCCGGGCCGAAACACGAGACCGTGAAAATCGCGTTTGTCCATGTCAAAGATCGCCTCCAGTACCAAGCTCGTCTCCGATCGGCGAAGGATTTTCCCGGAATACCGTAGGACTTCTGCGCCCATGGCATCGAGCTTCCGGACTGTGACCCACTCAGTCACGGATCCCAAGCGCCCTGAGCAATAAGGCCGCCTGCTGCCCAAATTCCGGCCAAGCGATCATTCCCGGCCGCCTGGGACGAGGCAGGTTGACGTTCAAGATCTCCACAATTTGCCCGGGCCTAGCGCTCAGCACCACCACTCGATCGCCCAGGTAAAGCGCTTCCTCCACATCATGCGTGATGAAGAATAGGGTCTTCGAGTATTCCTGCCAAACCTGGAGCAGCCAATCTTGCAGCTCTCTGCGCGTCAGTGCATCGAGCGCGCCGAAAGGCTCGTCTAGGAGGAGTACGTCCTGCTCGGTCAAGATCGTTCTGAGCAGCGCTGCCCGCTGGCGCATGCCCCCCGAAAGGGCAGACGGATAGGATCCCCCGAATTCCCCAAGCCCAAAGTGAACCAGCATCTCTTGCGCGCGCTCTCGAGCTGCGCCCCGATCCACTCCGTCCAATTCCAGGGGGATTGCGACATTGTCCGTCACGCTCCGCCAAGGCAGCAGCAGATCACGCTGCGGCATATACCCGAATTTCCCGGTTCGCTCACGCTGTAACTGGCCATCCAACCAGAACTCTCCCTCTTCCGGTTCGAGCAATCCTGCTACGAGGTTGAAGAGCGTGCTCTTCCCGCTCCCGGAGGGCCCAACGAGCGTCACGAATTCTCCCGCCTCCACTTGCAGCGAGATGTCCCTCAATGCCTCAATGTTCCGGCCGTTGATCTGGAAGGATTTGGATATATTCTGGAGTCCGAGCTTGGGAATCAGGTCGAGCTCCTACGGCAGGTACTCGTTGGTGAAGGCTCGCTCGGCCTGAATGCTCTCAGCAAGGATGTCATGATCCGCCATCCATTGGGAGTAGGCTTGCCACACTTCGAGATCTTGCTCGCCCCAGCGTCCGGCGTCTGCCTGGTAGCGTGGGGAAAGCCACTCCTGACTCTCGTGCACCAGCTGTTCATCGAGCTCCGGGGCCGCCTCCAGTAGGATGTCGGCCGCCGCCGCAGGGTCGTCGATTGCGAACCGGTATCCCCTGGACACCGCTTCCAAGAAGGCGCGCACGATTTCGGGTTGTTCCTCAAGCGTCGACTCAGCGGCAATGATGACGGGCGTGTAGTAGTCAGGTATGCAATCAAACCAGTCCTCCATCATCGCCACCTCGAGATCAATTCCCCGCAGCTCGGCCTGTATGCCCTGCCAGCCGTAGAAGATCCATGCCAGATCGATCTGCCCTTGATCCAGCAAGGCCAGAGGGTCCGAAAACCCGGTGTTCACGATCTCCAGCGTCTCGTAGTCCGCGCCATCACACTTCATGAGTTCCCGGAGGGTCGACTCCTCAAAAGGGCTTCCGAACGAGCCATAGCGCAGACCCTCCCAGTCGGACGGTGATTCTCCCGCTCGACTCGCGAATCCCGATGTATTGCCTTGAATAATGGCCGCGATCGAAACCAGAGGAACTGCGTCGGCGCGGGCAAGCGTGACTTGTTCCTGGAAACTGATGCCAAAATCGGCCGCCCCGACCGTCACCGCCTGCTCAGCAAACACTTCGCCAGGCTGTATGATTTCGACTTCCAGGCCTGCATCCTCAAAGTAACCTTCCTGCTGAGCAACAAAGATCCCGGTGTGGTTGGTGTTGGGAACCCAATCGAGCATGAGCGTCACAGGCGTGAGTTCTTCGGCCTGGCTTGCGCACGCTCCAAGAGCGATCATCGATGCCGCAAGAGCCAATATGCTTTTCATTTAGCTAATCTCCCCGCGATAGGATCGCAACACGGTCGACCGAACTCCCTACTCATGTTGTCTCCCATGCCTCGTCCCGAGCTTGAGTGTGATACCAGGGCAATGCCACGCGCTCGATCAAGTACACCAGCACGAACAGTCCGATGCTGATGACCGAGGTAACCACGATGGCGACGAAGACCTGGTCTGTCGCTAGGGCGTTCTTCGATCGAAGCATGTACAGACCGAGACCTCCAGTGCCGCCGACCCACTCCCCGATCGTGGCTCCTACCACGCTGTAGGTCACCGCGATGCGCAGTCCTGTGAAAAAGGCGGGTAGCGCGGAGGGAAGCCGCACCATTCGCCAAATCTGACCGCGCTTTGCATTCATCGCCCTGAGCAAATTCACTTGCTCTGGATCGGCCGAGGCCAGACCGTCAGCAGTGTTTAGCGCCAACGGAAAGAAACAAATCAAGACCACGATGAATACCTTTGGAAGGAGTCCAAAGCCAAACCAGATTATGAGCAGTGGAGCTATGGCGAGGATCTGAACGGTCTGCGAGGCCACCAAGATCGGATACACCGCCCGCCGAAACGTGGCCGAGAGGTCAATAGCAGCCGCGATGGCAATTCCGAGCAGCGTCGCAATGACGAGACCAATCATGGTCTCGATCATGGTTATCCCTATAGCTGGGAACAGCAAATCACGCGTATCCCACGCGGCCTGCGCCACCCCAAGCGGGGAGGGGAGAATAAAGCTTGAGAGCCCGCCAAGGTCCGCTGCCAACTGCCAGATTGCCATCAAGAACAGGATCAACAGCAAAGGCGGGAGGAAATTGCGGATAAAGCGATTGCCGGGTCTTTTTAGCTGAACCGAAGCAGGAACACTCATTTGCCAGTCCTGTACTTGCCTACCGTCTCCTCGATGCTTGTTCCATCCGCCCGATCGCTGATCTTGATTATGGTCACGACCTGGTCTGCACCGGCTTCCAAGCATGTCAGGTGGGCGCTCTTTGCGATTCCCAGAAGCTCGTCTATTTGCCCCTCCATTACGGTTTCCATCGGCCCGACTTCATATTGCACGCCGCTCTGGGCGATCACCTGAATGGCCCGATCAACGACCGGATAGACATCCTCCACCAGCGGCAGCACCTGCACGGCCACAGTCACCTTTCTACTTGGATCGAGCGCCATAAGTCTTCTCCTCTGCTCCCCCATATCTCAGGCGACGCCGGGCACATGCACAGCCAGCAGCGCGCCTGCCTGAAGCTCGACCCGCGGATTCGGCCCGGCAACCACATTGCTGATGCCTCTAGCCGGTCCGGACTTCAGCGTCTCATCCTCCAGGACATACTCAAGATCCTGCGAGGAAACACCCACCGCATCTCCGCCCAGAGCAATAAGGCTCGCTATCTCGCCGGGCTCGCCCCGGAGCGTGCCGCCCGGGGGACGAATTAGCCAGGCCGTCTGGTCTCCATGCCATAGCTCAACCTGGGCCTCGCTAAGCTCCGGAAGCGCGAGCAGGAGAACGTTGGCGAATGTCATGTCCAGGCGGCCGCCCATCGCGCCCAACACCGTGATCTTTTCGGCATCGCGAGCCAGAGCGGTCAGGAGCGCCAGCTCGAGATCGGTCCGATCTTTGTTAGGCAGATGGACAATAAACTCCGTACCGCCGGCTTCTAGAGCCCGTCGGCTGCCATCATCCAGCGAATCGACATCACCAATTACGATGTCCGGGATCACGCCTAGGCGCAAGCAGTGTAGTGCCCCACCGTTCGCGGCGAGCATGAGGTCAGCAGTCTCTGTCGCCTCGCGGGCGCGTTCAACGTTCTCAATCACCCCGTTGGCGAATATCGCGACTCTCAAATAAAAAACCCCTCCTGGCGGAGGGGCGGGTTTCCAAATGGTTCGATCGACAATCCCTCCGCCGGTATTACCCGGATCAGGTTCTCGGGTCGAGGGTGTGTTGGCCCTCCTCTCAGCCCGTAGGCTCCCCGTTGTATTTTGCTGCTTGGATTCTATCGCCCAGGATAGCTCGGGTCAAGCAACTATCGTCAACTCTCTATCTTTGCACCGTCCCGGACGTCATCGCTGCGCCTTTTTCTTTGCCCGCTGAATCCTGATAGCTCTAATGTTTCCGACTGCAGTGTTACTCCGTAAAATTCTTCTGCTTGCTGCAGCGTCACTAGGCCGTTTCTGACATCTTCTTGCACTCGATCGACAGGGCGATCATGCGGGTCACCATAACCTCCGCCACTACCAGTAATCAACCGTGCAAGATCTCCTTTTCGAAGAGGGTGCCGGGCAAGCTTTCCGCGCCAGACCGAGGGCTTGTCTGATCCCTGAGGGTAAACGGCCGCTGCGTTGATGGAGCCATCTTGGCCGCCTCCTGCGCCCCACGGAGCGAATCGGTGACGTCCGAATGTGGTTGTTAGAGCGGCCTCCTCACAAAGAATACGATAGTCGCGAACCAGGCCTCTGCCACCGCGATACTCCCCCGCGCCATGTGGTGAAATATCAAAGGCGTATTGCTCCACCAGGATCGGGTACCGTGCCTCGCACACCTCCACTGGGATGTTGTAGGTCTCGCCGTCGCCTTGGGCCACGAGGCCGCTTTCCCCATCTCTGTCCACGCCCGCTCCCCATCCGCCGGCCTGCGGCTCGACGAGCACAAATAAATCGCCGTCTGCATCTTTGCCCGCCAGGCTTGTGCCGCAGATGCTCAAGAAGTGTCCGACGGTCAACCGATCCTGGGCAATTGGAAAGAGGGCGCGCCACAACAGATCCACCGCGGCAGCTCCTGCTTCCCAGTAGGTAGAAACTGGAGCCGGGCGCTTGGCGCGAAAGATCGTTCCCTCGGGGCAGATGACCTTTACCGGTCGAAAGCTGCCTTCGCTGTTCGGATGACGGGGAGAGGTGACCGCCTTGAAAACCACGCGGCAAGAGGACTGAAGCCTGGCCCACGTACCGTTAATCGGGCCTGCGACTTGAGGAGACGAACCGGTGAAGTCCGCGATGAAGTTCTCATCGTCGATCGTAACCTTTACCTGAATTGGGATCGGATCCTCGCTCAATCCGTCGTCATCCATCCAATCGGAGGCCTCATAGGTGCCATTCGGCAATGCCGAGAGTCCATCGCGGGCCACGATTTCACCTTGATCTAGCATCTCTTGTATGCTCTGGCGCAAAGCCGTCAAGCCGTGTCGCTCACATATCTCGTGGACGCGAGCCTCACCGGCACGTATGGCGGCTACGCCGGCATACAGATCCGATAGGGTCATCTCTGGCAGACGGACGTTGGCAGAGATGATGTCGATCAGACTACCGACCGCCTCCCCGGCCTCATACAGCTTCACAGCCGGCAGTTGCAGCCCTTCTTGATAGATCTCGGTCGCATCGGTCGTCCAGCTGCCAGCCGCCATCCCGCCTACCTCAGTCCAGTGCGCTTTGTTGGCTGCGAAGGCCACGAGCTCGCCCTCCCAAAAGATCGGCCCGATCAAACACACGTCGGACAGGTGTGTCCCGCCTCCCGTGTATGGATCGTTTGTTGCGTAGACATCGCCTGGCCGCATCTCGGCCGGTTCATACTTGTCCAGAATGGACTGAACCGCGAAAGGCAAGACGCCGGTGAAACCCGGCACGCCCTGCGCCTCAGCAAGGAGTTCGCTTTCGGTGCTTATTAGGGCACAGGAATAGTCCAGCACCTCGTAAATGATAGGGCTCTTGCTGGCCTTCCCCAGGCGTACGAACATCTCGTCGGCCGCAGACCGCAGGTGTTCTTGAATGATAGTCAGCGTGAAGGGATCAATGGTCATGTTGGGCTATCCGACAACTGAATCGGGCTCGACGATGACGCCATAGATTTCTGTGGCTTCATCGCGGGTCAAGTATTCGTTGCGAACGTCGGATTCGACAAGGGACGGATCGCGTTCCGAGGGATCTCCGTAACCTCCACCAACCCCAGTGATGAGCCGCGCCACGTCACCCTGATGAAGCGTGTACCGTGCCAACTTTCCCCGGCGCAGGCTTGGGTGCCTATCGCCGGCGACGATGATCTCAACTGCGTTTGGGGAGCCGTCTCCCCCGCCGTCAGCCCCCCAAGGGGGAAACTTGAAGCGGCCGAAGGTGGTTGTCAGGTCTGCCTGGTCGCACAGGATCCTGTAATCGCGCACCAGTCCAAAACCGCCACGAAAGCGGCCGATCCCGGCTGGCTTGGCAATGTTGAATGCAAATTGATCCACTAGAAAGGGATAGCGCGTTTCGCAGACTTCTACCGGCATGATGTAGGTCTCGCCATCTCCGGCGGGTACCATCCCGCTCTGGCCGTCGCGATTGACGGTCGCGCCCCAACCCCCGGCCTGCGGCTCCACTAACACAAATTGGCCTCGGTCCCCATCTACTCCGCTCAGGATCGTGCCGCATACGCTCAGGTGGTGGCCAACCGGTAGGAGTCCTGAAGCAATTGGAAATAGCGCTTTCCAGATAAGATCACTGGCGTAGGCTCCAGTCTCCCAGTAGGTCGAAACCGGCGCAGGACGTTGCGCAGTGAAGATGGTGCCTTCGGGACAGACGACTTCCAGTGGGCGAAAGTACCCATCGTTGTTGGGGAAGTGCGGGTCGGTTGCCTCTTTGAAAACCTCGCGGCAGGAGACTTCGAGCCCGGTCCAGGTGGAGTTGATCGGGCCGACGGCCTGAGGCGCCGAGCCGGTGAAGTCAGCCACAAACCGGTCAGACGAGATGGTTATCTTGACTTGGACCAGCAGCGGCTCATCCGTCAATCCGTCATCATCGATCCACATTTCCGAGGAGTATTTGCCCGGCGGAAACTCCGCCAGCCGTTCCCTGGCCACACCTTCGGCGCGATCGAGCATGATCTCCATCGTCTCCTGCAAGGCCTCCACACCATACCTCTCGCAGATGCCCAAGACCCCCCGCTCACCGGCACGAAGAGAGGCCAGCCCGGCGTAGAAGTCGCCAAGGGTCATATCTGGCAAGCGAACGTTGGCTCTTATTAGATCGATGATAGTGGCGACAGGCTCGCCGGCTTCCACGACTTGAATGGCCGGTAGCTGCAGGCCTTCCTGGTAAATCTCAGTGGAATCTGTGGTCCAGCTGCCGGCCGCCATACCTCCGACCTCCGTCCAGTGGGCCTTATTGGCGGCGAAAGCAACGAGCTCCTGGTCGCAAAGGATCGGCGATATCAAGACGACGTCGGAAAGGTGAGTCCCACCGCCACGGTAGGGATCATTTGTGGCAAAAATGTCGCCGGGGCGCATGGTCCCGGCGTCAAACTTGATGAGTATCTCCTGGGCGGCGAAGCTCAAGCAACCGATAAAGCCAGGTACCCCGGCGGCCTCGGCGATGAGCTCGCCCCGCGGGGTGACGAGCCCACAGGCCATGTCCAAGACTTCATAGATGATAGGGCTTTGGGCGGTCCGACCAAGGGTGACGAACATTTCCTCGGAAGTGGCGCGCAGCATCTCGCCGATGATCTCGACGGTGAAAGGGTCTGTCCTCACGCAGTGACTTTCTCTCCGGAAAGCCGCGTTCCCGCAGGAGCAGGATCATCGAACAGCCCCCAGGCTTCCAGTTCCTCCCTCGGCGGGGCCTCGCTGCCCCACTTGCGGCTCGGGTGCCAACCGTAGCTGGCGGCGAGCTCGGCCAGAAACTCGGCATACTTGAACGGCGCTGTAACCGCGTCGATGACCGGGACGCCCAGCTCACTCTGCATCTGCCGATTGAAGCCGTACTCGGCCGTGCAGCCGAGGATGAGAACCTCTGCGCCGTCCCGCTCGACTGCCCTTCGACCTGCTGTGAGCAGTCGATCGCATGTTAAGTCATGGTCGGTCTGGAAATCATGAACGCCCAGTCCCATCGGAAGCATCGAGACCATGGCACGCTCATGTCCGTACAAATGAACGTTCTCCCTCATTTTGGGAATCCACTTGCGCCGGCCAACGAGCACCGAGAACGTGTTCCCGAGATTGCTGGCGATGGCGGTGGCGGACTGGCACGGGGCGGTAACGATGGCTTGTCCTGAAACCTCGCGTGCCTCGCGCAAACCCACATCGTAGAAGCAGCCGATGACAACCGCGTTGTACTCCTTGCCAGCACCGTAAGCGATGCGGGTGATATCGCCAACGACCAGTCCCTCGTAGGCGTGATACTCCAGGTGCTTTGGCCGATCTTCCGGGAGGGCCACCACGTCCACTATGGTTTCAGCGCGCTTGGCCGAATTCAGGATCTCAAGCATGTCCCCGCTGAACATGTCGGTCCCGATCGGATCGATCCACAGAATGCGCATCTCACTCACTCCTTCGGCGAAAGTCGGCCCTGCCTCGCGGGAACTAAAGGACGGACCTTGCTTTGGCCACTATGGTGGAAACCTTCTATTGCGCTCAAGCACGGACCAGCTCGTCGACTTCCAGCGTGTCGGACCTGAGGACCACACCGTAGTCTTCTGCCGCCTGTTTCAGCGTAACGTATCCATTCTTCACGCCTTCCTGGACCTTCTCGACGACACGCTGGAACGCGTCCCCTGCCATGAGGGTCATCCACCCCATGCTTCTCGAAAGAGGCGCATGAAGTTGGCTCCAAGGACTTTCTCAATCTCGTCTTTCGAAAGGCCACGCGACAGCAGTTTGGCCGTGAAATTCGGTAGTTTCTCGATCCCGTCGCAGTCAGGAATCCATCGGTCCAGAATAGCCGGGTCGTAATTCGTGTCTTCGAAAGCCTTCTTAGCCAGATCACGCAACGAATCTTCGAGGAAGTCCGGCCCAATCCCAACATGTTCGATGCCAGTCGTTTCGGCGATGTGTGACAGATGATCGACCAACCTGTCCAGCGAAGGATCAACGTCATCCACGAAGTCGGCATAGAAGTTCAAGCCCACAACGCCTCCGCTCTCGGCTATTGCTCGCAGTTGGTCATCCGCCAAGTTGCGCGGATGATCAAAGACCGCGCGGGCGTTGCTGTGCGATGCAATGAATGGTCCTTGACTGAGCCTGGCCACGTCCCAGAAACCCGGGTCTGCCAAATGGCTGACATCACAAATCACATGATGCTCGTAAACCTCGTTGAGCGCGATCTTGCCTGCTTCGGACAACCCGCCTGAACTTTCGGCTCCGTATGTGCCATCCGCGAATTCATTACGGCGGTTCCATGTGAAAGAGACCATGCGCACTCCCAGGTGGTACATGGCTCGCAGCATAGCCGGATCGCCACAGAGACCGTCGCAACCCTCTAGAGCCAACACGCCTGCGATCTTGCCGTCCGCGAGCGCGTCGTCGATCTCGCGCATGCTGGTCGCCAAGCGCATCCCATCGCTATCATCCTCCAGGTCGCTCAAGATGGCTTCTGCCGCTTCGATGACCTTACGCAGACCGAGCTCCGGCAGGAATCGATCCTCGACAAAGAGCGGCAATACCTGCACGTTCACGCCACCCGCGCGCAGACGATCGCCCCAGTGTCCTGACAAAACACCTTTTTGCCCGAGTTTGCGGCGGTGCACGACGTCAATGGCGATGTCGTGATGGGTATCGACGATCACCAGCTCTTGGTTTAGCGATTGGGCTAATTCAGTGTTACTCAATTTATTGCGCCACTAGGCAAATGGCCAAACCGCCTCACGGCTGACAGCATAGGCTTCGATAGGCGTCATAAGGGCAATTGAACGACGAGCTCGCCGTATTCGCCGACCGTCATGATATCGCCCCCATGGATTACTGTAGTAGAACTCGGCTCTTCGACGATGGCAGGCCCCTCAATGCGGTCGCCACCCAACAGCCGGCCTCTATCGTAGACGGAGTAGCTTAGATGCTCCCCGGAGTCATACTGATATACGGGCCGACTACCCTTGCGGGCACCCTTCACGTCGCCGGATCCGTTCCCGATCTTGGGCAAGTCAGGGCGAGGCAGCAATCCCAGCCCACGCAATCGCAGGGTCACGATTTCAACCGGATCTTCGAGCATGCTGTGACCGTATTGCCTTTCGTGCGCCGTGTTGAAATCCTCCACAATTCCTGACACCTGGCCTGATTCGAGCTTGTGCCCGGGCATAGGAATGTTAACGGTGTGCTCTTGTCCCTGATAACGCAGTTCGGCTGAGGGGAGAAAGGTGCGATGTTTCTTGTCAAATCCATCTTCAGCCAGGGCTTGCTCACAACTTGACATGAGGCCAGCGTAAATCTCGTTCACTGTCTTAATATCCACATCTTCCAAGCCCACTACATGCGTCTGGGCGAAGTCATGCACGATGTCTACCATCAGCATACCCAGCGCAGAGAAGTTTGCAGGCCCTGGCGGCACGATGACGCGTGGGATGCCGAGCTCACGGGCTACGCTGGCCCCGACGAAGGCCCCGCCGCCGCCGAAGGCAAGAATGGAGAATTCTTTGGGGTGATAGCCGCGCTCGATTGAGATCACCCTCACTGCGCCCGCGATTTTCGCTTCACTTATCCGCACGATGCCTGATGCGGCTTCATGCAGGGACATATTGATTCTCTTGGCAAGCTTGCCAATTGACTGCTCAGCCAGCGTCGCATCGATCTTGATCTCTCCACCCAGGAAATTGTCCGGGTCGAGATATCCAATCGTTAGGGCGGCATCTGTGAACGTGGCATCCTCTCCACCTTTGTTGTAGCAAGCTGGCCCAGGCACGGCTCCAGCGCTCTCGGGGCCGACCTGAAGGTGCCCTCCCTCGCTTATCCATGCGATGCTTCCTCCACCAGCGCCAATGGTGTGGATATCAATGGTGGGGATGGAGATCGGTAAGGTCTGAAAGTATTGCTCGTTCTCGACCGTCACCTGCCCGTCCGTGACCAAGGAGGCGTCGAGGCTAGTCCCGCCCATGTCGAGCGTGATTAGATTCTCATGGCCAATGAGTTTGCTCAGATGCGCCCCACCAATTACCCCGCCGGCAGGACCGGAAAGCACCAGGTGCACGGGCTGCGCCTTGGCCGTCTCGAGTGTCATCGCCCCGCCGCCCGAGCGTGTCATCAGGAAACGTCCAGCAAACCCTTCACTGCGCAACTCCCTATCCAGCTTCTCGAGATAGGATCGTGTAATCGGTTTGACGTAAGCATCGATGACGGTCGTGCTCGTGCGCTCATACTCCCGGTACTCCCGGCTCAGATTGTGAGAAAGCGTGACTGAGACTCCCGGGCATTCCTGGCTCAAGACTTCCGCCATCGCAAGTTCATGGTTCGGATTGGCGTAGCTGTGCAGAAAACACACAGCCACGGACTCGATATCTTGTTCCCGTAGACGGCGCGCCACCTCGGAAGCGCTGGCCTTATCGAACGGCGTAAGGACGTTGCCTTGATAATCCATCCGTTCATTGACTTCAAAAGCCAAATAACGTGGCACTAACGACACGGGTTTGCGATACTTGAAATCGTACATGGGTTCGCGGGAGGTTCTAGCGAGAAGATAAACGTCTCGGAAACCTTTCGTGGTTACGATAGCTACTCGAGCACCGGTGCGGGTCAGCAGCGCGTTGATGCCCAATGTCGTTCCGTGCACGAAATAGTCGATCTTATCGATCTCAGCATCGGCCTTGGCAAAGGCTGCAAGCACACCGTCGGCCGGATTTTCAGGCGTGGTTTCGACCTTCTCGAGTCGCAAGCTGCCTGTTTCTTCGTCAAGGAGGATCACGTCCGTGAAGGTCCCACCGATATCAACGGAAATACGCATCATCTACCTCCCATGGATTGGCTGAGCTGGGGCGATTCATGAGCTAGGCTCACTTCCCCGCATGGCCACTGTGGTTTTGGCCTCGATGGTCATCGTCTTCGGGTCGATCACGACACCGTAGTCGTCCTTGGCGCTGGCTAAAGAAACAAAATCGTTCCTCACATCCTCCAGCACTTTCTCCGGATCGCGTTTGAAGGGGTCGCCCCAACCCCCTCCTCCGCCAGAGTTGTTGACGATTACGTCCTCTGCCGCCATGGGATATGAGATCGCGCCGGTGATTTCCTCTTTTTCGGTTCCAGGCCACACGATGACGTGGCCGTTCTCCCCGTCCTTGCCACCGGCCATTCCCCAAGGCTTGGTCTTGGTTTTCTTGACCAGAGTCAGCACGGATGAAGGGGCCAAAAAGTGGTATGTCCGCGTGACACCCAACCCGCCGCGGTGTTCGCCGGGGCCGCCCGAGTCCCGACGAAGGTAGTAGTTTTCTACGATCCAGGGAGCCTTCATCTCCAGCACCTCCACAGGATTGTTACGACAGCCTGGCTCCGTGAGGTGCATGATGCCGTCCTCCCCGTCGCCGTGTGCGTGGCCGCCGAAGCCAACCCCTTCGTTGGTGGCCTCCACCCAGGATCTGCCGGTCTTAGGGTGCACTCCAAGGCCCATCACGTCAAAGACATCTCCTCCTGAGCAGGCAGGGACTACATCTGGCAAACCCTGGGCCAGCGCCTTGAGGATAACTTCTGGAGCGAGTAGGGAGGCCCAGATTGTGAACGTTGGGGCAGGCGGAATGGCATGCATCATCTCACCCTCGGGAGCGATCACCGTTAAGGGCCGGAAGTTGCCCGCGTTCGCGGGTGTGTCGGGGGTCGTGACTCCCTTGAAGGCCAGCCCGCTCACGCCGAGTGTGCAGCCCAGCGGCAAGTTCATTGGCCCCACAGTGGCGGGTTGCGAGCCCGTCCAGTCAATGATCATCTCCTCGCCGGTGATCGTGACCTCGACCTTGAGCTTCAGCATGGTGTCCTTATCGACGCCGTCGTCGTCGAGCCAATCCTCTGCAGACCAGGTTCCATTGGGCAGCTCCGCCAAGCGCGCACGAGCAATGCGTTCACCATGGTCGAGGATCTCCTCGATAGCCTGCTCATAGGTGTCCACGCCGAACTTCTCGACAAGTTCTTTCACACGGCGCTCGCCCGTCCGGCAGGCGGAGATCTGCGCGTTCATGTCGCCGATCACTCGGTTCGGGAGCCGGTTATTGAATCGGATGATGTTCAGCAACTCCTGGTTTAGGACGCCCTGCTTATAGATTTTTGCGGCAGGCAACAGCAGGCCCTCCTGGTAAACGCTGGTTGTGTCCAGACAGTAGCCAGGATCCTTCTGTCCCAAATCCAGCCAGTGCTGTTTGATGGCGGTGTATCCGATGAGCCGGTCTTCGTGGAAGATTGGCGAGACGGCCAGGACGTCCAGCGGATGGGCGGAACTCCAATAAGGATAGCTGGTGAGAACCACGTCTCCAGGATCGATGTTACCTACTCCCAGGAATTCCATCGTCTTCATCAGGCCGTAATCGTTGCCGCGCGTGAAGATGGCCAACCCGGGCGATTCCGCCAGCAGGCGGAACTGGGTGTCATAGATTCCCAGCCCAAAATCGCGGATCTCGTAGATGATCGTGTTATACGAAGTGCGCATCAAGTTGCGCTCCATCTCCTTGGCCGCAGAAAGCAGGTAGTTGTGTATTACTTCGACTGTGATTTGATCTATCTTGCTCACCTAATTCCCTCCGCTCTTGATGCCTTTCAGGCCTTAACGATTGGGTCGTGGTCCAGCCCGGTAGGGCGGCGACATCCATCCTCGGTGACCACAACGATGTCTTCGATGCGTACGCCGAACTTGCCCGCCAGGTGAATCCCTGGTTCGATGGAGAAGACCATGCCGGGTTCAAGCGGCATCTCTCTCACTCCGTCGGCCTGTCCAAGCCATCCCGTTGGGAGTACCGGGGAGTGGCCGGAGCATAACCTGATGTCGGACCTCGCTACAGGGCGCGGGCCCCGGCGAGCTTCTCGACTTCCAACGTATCGGCGTTGAGAAGCACTCCATAGTCCTCTTCGGCCTGATGCAGCGTCACGTAGCCATTCTTCACGTCATCCTGAACTTTGTCGACCGGTCGCTCGAACGGATTTCCATATCCGCCGCCTGTACCGGTGATGAGGTGGGCCACGTCATCTTTTACCAGGTGGTATTGGGCCGCTTTGCCGAAGACCTCCGGTTCCCTGCCGTCGGCGAAGAGGATCTCGGTGTAGTTCTTTGAGCCTTGCTCTCCACCCTCCAAGCCCCAGGGCAGATACTTGAATCGCCCGAATGTGCCGGTGAACCAGGCTTCATCGGCCGTGATGCGGTAGTCGCGCACCAGGCCGCGCCCGCCTCGGAATTTGCCCGCTCCGTCGTCCGTGATGTCGAAGCCGAACCGATCCACCAAGACACCGTAACGTGTTTCGCACACCTCCACCGGAATGACGTAAGTTTCACCGTCGCCGACGCAAACCAGGCCATTCTCGCCGTCTTTATCGGCACCCGCTCCCCATCCTCCGGCCTGGGGCTCCACAAGCAGGAACAGTTCGCCGGTATCCGGATGCGGGCCTGCGACGATGGTCCCGCATACGCTCAAGAAGTGACCGGCTGGGAGACGGTCTGGAAGAACAGGCGCCATGGCCTTCCAGATCAGATCGGCTGCGTACAGCATGGTTTCCCAATAGGTGGAAACCGGCGCAGGGCGCTCGCAGGTGAAGATCGTGCCTTCGGGGCAGATGACCTCGAGCGCACGGAAGCATCCCTCGCTGGCAGGGATTCCTGGGTCGGTAAGCGCCATGAGCACCGCGCGGGCCGCAGAGTACAGGCCGGTCCGGGCGCAATTGACCGGTCCTGGCACCTGGCCGTGCGAGCCGGTGAAGTCGCAGATCAAATTGTCGCCTTTGACGGTGATCTTCACCTGCACCTCGAAAGGTCCGTTTCCGATCCCGTCATCATCGATGTAGTCCTTGGCCTCATAGACCCCATCGGGCAGCTTGCTGAGCTCCTGGCGGGTCAGCGCCTCGCTGTAGTCAAGCAGAGCGTCGATTCCGCGCAGAACCAGGTCAACTCCATATTTGTCGCA
>BTQZ01000002.1:0-197964 GCA_036986135.1 Anaerolineae bacterium
CTGATCCTGCCGGTGGCGCTGGAGAAGGGCAGCAAGTTTGCCATCCGGGAAGGCGGCCTGACGGTGGGCGCCGGAGTGATCACCGAGATCATCGAGTAAGGATGGACTGACGACCCATGGCGAGGAAAGGCTCACGACCCATCATTACGCTCGAGTGCACGGAGTGCTCGGAGCGCAACTATACGACGGAGAAGAATCGGACGAATGATCCGGGGCGGATCGAACTAATGAAGTACTGCCCGCGGCAACGGAAGCACACGCTTCACCGCGAAACGAAGTAGCGTCGTAGGCCAGTAGCTCAATTTGGCAGAGCACCGGTCTCCAAAACCGGGGGTTGTGGGTTCGATTCCTACCTGGCCTGCCTGATAAAGCAGTCGCAGTCCTGAGGAGGAGTTATTGGGAAAGGCACAGATTGCCAGGAGAAGAAGGGGCAACGCCATCACCCGCTACCTTCGCGAAACGAGCGCAGAGCTCAAGAAGGTGACATGGCCGACTCGACAGGACGCGATTCAACTTACCGGGTTGGTGTTGGTTGTGATCGTGATTTCAAGTGCGGTTCTAGGTCTGCTGGACTATGTGTTCGCGCAAGTGGTGCTCTTCGTGATATCCCTGGGCTGACTCGGACAATTTAGTGGAAGATCAACAAGCATCGACGATGGAAAGCGAAGAAGCAGGTGCCGCAGGCTCCGATGTGGAGAACCAGACGCCGGAGGAGCAGATCTCGGAATTCGAGACTGTGTTAGAAGCAGAGCAGACCGATCCAGAGGGCGATAAAGAGGTGTCTCTTGAGCAGGTCGATCTTGAGAGTGAAAACGGAGACCGAGAGAACGAGCAAGCGGATGCGGAAGAGGACGAAGATTCGGATAGCGAGATGATTGAAGTTTCCGTTGAAGAATCCGCGCCCGAGGCCGAGCCTGAGCATAATGGCAATGAGGGCCAGGCTCCTACTATTGCGGAGGAACTTGCCGCGGAGGTAGAGGCCGAAGTTTCCGAACGCAGAATTACAAAGCCTGATGACGGACGTGAGTGGTATGTGGTGCACTGCTACTCCGGGTATGAGAACAAGGTTCGGCACAACCTCGAGCAGCGCATCGAGACCATGGATATGAAAGGAAAGATCTTTGATGTCGTGGTCCCGACCGAGGAAGAGATGGAAGTGCGGGACGGTAAGCGACGTACGGTGGAGCGACGCGTCTTTCCCGGCTACATCCTGGTCCAGATGATCATGGATGAAGATTCGTGGTACGTGGTTCGGAACACACCTGGCGTCACCGGATTTGTGGGGATGGGCAATGAGCCCACTCCGCTGAGACCTGAAGAGGTCAGCCAGATCGTGAAACGAATGGAGGCTGATGCGCCTCGAATAAAGGTCACCTACAACGTGGGCCAGAAGGTGCGCATCATCGACGGACCGTTCAACGATTTCATTGGAACGGTTGACGATATCGACATGGACAAGGCTAAAGTGCGGGTTATGGTTTCATTCTTCGGCAGGGAGACGCCGGTGGAGCTGGATTTCCTGCAGGTTGAAAAAGCCTAGCCAAATGTCCGGAATTCTTACCTGAGCTGTCAAACGGCTAAGCGAGTGAGATAGTGTCAAAGAAAATCAAGGCTGTAGCGAAATTACATATCAAAGCCGGAAAGGCCAATCCCGCGCCACCTATCGGGCCGGCACTGGCGCCGCACGGCATCAACTTGATGGCGTTCTGCAAGGAATACAATGCGCGCACGTTCAGCCAGACCGGTGAGATCATCCCGGCTGAGATTACAATCTACACCGACGGGAGTTTCAGCTTCATATTAAAGACCCCGCCTGCGGCGGTCTTGCTGCGCAAGGCAGCGGGCGTCGAAAAAGGTTCGGCCGAGCCTAACCGCGAAAAGGTCGGGAAGGTCACCCGTGATCAGGTACGAGAGATCGCGGAAACTAAAATGAAAGATCTAAACGCCATAGACATCGAAGGCGCCATGAGGCAGATCGAAGGAACCGCACGCAACATGGGCATCGTGGTTGAGGGATAACGAATTGGCAAGACACGGAAAAAATTACAGGGCGGCGGCAGAGAAGATTGATCGGGATCAGGCCTATGAGCCGCGCGCGGCGCTTGACCTGGCGCGGGAGACTTCATTCACGAAATTCGATGGAACGATCGAAGTTCATTTTCGTCTCGGCGTCGATCCGCGCCACGCGGAGCAGCAGATTCGCGAAACGGTTATGCTGCCGCACGGACTGGGCAAGTCGGTGAAGGTTGTGGTCTTTGCGGAAGGCGATGATGCCCGGTTGGCATCCGAAGCCGGAGCTGACCATATCATAGATGACGAATTGCTGGAAAAGATCCAGAAGGGTTGGACCGATTTTGATGCAACGGTGGCCACCCCCTCCATGATGGGCAAGGTTGGGAAATTGGGCAAGATCCTTGGCCCGCGTGGCTTGATGCCGAATCCAAAGGCGGGTACGGTCGTTCCGGGAGAAGACCTGCCGCGAGTGATCGATGAGCTGAAGGCGGGCCGGGTCGAGTTTCGGCTGGATCGCACTGCAAATCTGCACGTCCCAATTGGCAAGGCCTCCTTCGATACGGACAAACTGTACGACAACATGGCGGCCTTGATGGATGTTATTATGCGAGCGCGGCCCGCTTCGGCCAAGGGGACCTTTCTAAGGAAGATTGTCGTTACGAGTACCATGGGTCCGGGAGTGAAAGTGGACGCGACCGCCGCACAGGCGATGTAACAACCAGAGAATCTCTACTCTCGCCACAGACAGCAGGTGCCCGGTTTGGGGCTTAATTTCCTGCCCAGGTGAAGGTTTCAGCAGTGTTTGCAGTAAGCTTGGCCTTTGCCTCTGACGCAAAGGCTAAATTCGTTAAAGGAGGATTGGTGACTTGGCGATAACAAAGGCGCGCAAGGTAGCACTGGTAAACCAGTACAAAGAACTGGCAGAAAAGTCCAGTGGCATTATCCTGGCCTCATTCTCCGGGGTAACCGTCAAGGACCTGGAAGGGCTGCGGGGCCAGATCCGGGAAGTGGGCGGCGAGTTTCACATTGTCAAGAATAGCTTGATGGACCTGGCTTTCGAGGAGCTCGACCTTCCCCTGCCTGAAGGGGCCACGAATGGTACTACTGCGATCGGGTTTGCCATAGAGGAAATTCCAGCTGTAGCTAAGGCGATCGTCGATCTCAGCAGAGAGACGGGTACCCTTCAGATCAAGGGAGGTCTGATCGAAGGCAAGCTTATTGATCCAGCCAGAATCCTGCGGCTGGCCGATCTACCACCCATGCCGGTTGTTCAGGCGCAGCTTCTGGGCCTCATCACGACGCCTGCCGGGCAAGTGGCAGGTGTGCTGGCGGGAGCAATACGTCAGCTGGCAGGAGTGATGCTTGCGTACTCGAAGAGCGAGGGCGCCGAGGCGGTCCAGCTCACATGAAGATTCCGAAAGGGAAATGAGGAGATAGAAGATGGCAGACTTAAAAAAGTTGGCAGATCAGCTCAGCAAACTCACGGTGCTCGAGGCCGCCGAGCTGACCAAGATGCTCGAGGAAGAGTGGGGGGTATCCGCAGCCGCGCCGGTCGCGGTGGCAGCCGCACCCGCCGCAGATGGCGCTGATGGGGCGGCGGATGAAAAGACCGAGTTCGACGTGGTGCTCAAGGATGTGGGGCCGAAGAAGATCGATGTCATCAAGGCCATTCGCCAGATCACTACACTGGGTCTCAAGGACGCCAAGGAATTGGCCGAGACCCCCGAGGCGAAGGTCATGGAAGGCACCGGCAAGGAAGCGGCGCAGGAAGCTAAGTCCAAGCTAGAGGCCGCGGGCGCTACGGTCGATCTGGTCTAAGCCATAGAAAAAGCGGCCGCCCGTGCTGGGCGGCCGTTGCGCGCCTCGATTACGCAGCAACCTATCGTAAATTGCGAGTGCTTAATGCTTCCATCGCCTCTCCGCCAGCCCATGGACCGCGGTAGTATATCTCCGATGCGAGAGCACATCCTTGTAATCGAAGACGACGCGCGTATCCTGCAGCTCCTGCGGCGCGGACTCACCTATGAAGGCTACACGGTCGAGACTGCCGCGGATGGGCCAGAGGGATTGGTACTGGCCAGAGAGCGACCGCCGAGCCTGGTTGTCTTGGATTGGATGCTGCCAGGACTAGACGGGCTGGAAGTATGTCGCCGGCTGAGAGCGGCAGGGGCAGTTCCAATCCTCATGCTGACCGCAAAGGATGCGGTCGCGGACCGAGTGGAGGGGCTGGATGCGGGAGCTGACGACTATCTCGTCAAGCCCTTTGAGTTTGACGAGCTTCTGGCGCGCATCCGGGCGCTGCTCCGCAGAGCAAAGCCTGAGGACGCGCCGGAAGTGCTTTCGTTTGCTGATCTGCGGCTGGACACCGGGACTCATCAATCCTACCGAGGCGAACGTGAAATCGAATTGACGGCCAAGGAGTACGAGCTGCTTGAGCTGTTCTTGCGGCATCCACGCCAGGTCCTGACGCGGGACGTCATCTACGATCGAGTCTGGGGATATGACTTCGGGGGGGAGAGCAACATTATCGAAGTCTACGTTCGATATCTTCGGCAGAAGACTGAGGCCGCAGACGAGCCGAGGCTGATCTACACGGTGCGCGGTGTTGGGTACGTGCTGCGGGAGGAAACTTGACGCTGCGCGCCAGGCTGACCATTTGGTACACCGGACTGCTGGCAGGCGTCTTGATCCTTTTCGGAACGGCCGTATACCTGCTGCTTTCATTCCTCCTTACCCAACAAATCAACGACACGCTGCTACGTACGGCTGAGGATATCCGCTCAACCGCCATTCGGTCGGTGGATGGAGAAGTGATTGCTTTTCCCCCTCAGGCGCTGGCGCTTACTGCCGGCGTTGGAGTGAGATTGAGACGAAACGACGGCGAGGTGGCCTTCCAAGACCCAGGCATGGAGGAGCTAGGCCTGGCTCCGCTCAACCTGAATGAACGGTCGGCAGTCTTTGGCACCGAAACAATCGGAAATGACAACTACCGTGTGTTGACCTATCCTCTTCTATTGCAGCCAGAAGACGAAGTGATCGGATTCCTCCAGCTGGCTAGTTCATTAGAGGCCTCCCAACAGGCGCTGCAGAATCTCTTGGTTCTCATGGTGGTCGGGGGTGTTGTGGCCGCAGTGGTAGCGGGAATTGTGGGCTGGTCGACTGCAGGTGCGGCCTTGCGTCCATTGGACAAGGTGACCGAAACGGCGCTCCACATCACGCGGGCCGACGATCTCTCGCGCCGGATTCCGACCTCCGGCCCTCCACGCGACGAAGTGGGTCGGCTCACATTGGCCTTCAATGAGACGCTCGAGCGTCTCGAGACTTTATTTGAAACACAGCGACGATTCTTGGCCGACGTATCACACGAGCTAAGAACGCCGCTGACCACGATCCGCGGCAACGTAGATTTGATCGCTCGCATGGATCAGATGGATCGGGAATCCTTAGAGGCTATCAAGGCCGAAGTCGATCGCATGACACGCATGGTGAACGACCTCCTGCTGTTGGCGAAGGCTGAGACCGGTAGGCTGCCGCTGGCGTTGGAAGAGATTGAACTTGATACGTTGATGCTGGATGTTTTCAAGCAAGCAAACTTACTGGCGAGTGAAGGGGTGGAAGTCGAAATTGGCCGAGAGGATCAGGTACGGGTGATAGGAGACCGAGATCGGCTGCGGCAGGTCTTGCTCAATCTCATCGCTAACGCTCTCGACCACACTCCATCGGGAGGTACGGTTACGCTTGCGCTGGCCTGCGTTGAGGACTGGGCGCGATTGACCGTAACGGACACCGGTTCCGGAATCCCAAACGATGAATTGCCTCACATTTTCGAACGTTTCTATCGCATTGATAGAGCGAGGCGGAGAAACCATAGCGGAGGCGCGGGGCTTGGTCTTTCGATTGCATACTGGATCACGCGCAGCCACAATGGGCGAATTGAAGTGGCCTCCGAGGAAGGCAAGGGGACGACATTTTCCGTCTGGCTACCTAGGCTTGAGAACGATTGTATGTCCACTACCGAGCCTTTATTGCAGACCGAAGGCGCTCGCACACGGGTCTGACAGACGGCGATCCAGGGCAGCCCAGGCGCATCCCCAGAGATCCCCCAGCATTAATTCGCCGCCATTTTCCGATTCTGGCCCAATGAGCAGTGAGCCAGGAGGGTCAGCCTGATCCCTGCGCTTCGGCTGCGCGGCGACATAGGCTTGCGCCTCCAGCCTCGAGCCACGATGCAATTCCCGGGCTGGGAATGGAACCACGCCGTATGTCGCTCAAGATTGCCGTCCCCCACCGTACATAGCGCTGGGTTTCGGCTGGCCAGAGGCTGGGGGCCCGCGTGATCTGGCTATGCCCTCCGTTGTAGCCGGCCAGCGCCAGAGCTGCGTCGCCATCCGCGAGTTCGAGACTGCGCGCAAGATAGCTGAGGCCGCGCAAGGCGTTGGTCTCGGGCTCCAATGGATCCTCGCCGGCAGCGAAGTGAAAGGGCATGACTTGAAATAGGCCGGCCGCTCCAGCATTCGAATGGATCGATGGGTGCCCACACGACTCGATCTGCATCACGGTTGCCACCAGCTCGGCAGGAAGACCATACTCGACTGACCAGCGAAGTATGTCGGGTGCCCAATACTTCACCTCCGCGGTAAACGCTTCTGGGATCGAAAAGGTGAACTGCTGCGGAGAAGGTGAATCCTTGCGGGAATTTGACCGCAAGGCCTCGGTCTCCGGGCGCCCGCTCGCCAGGACTGCGGCGGCTGCAATAGGGAAGCTGGCTGCCAGCAGGACTGGCAGCCAGCGGAATATTTGGCCGAGGCTAGCGCTGGCTGATCGGCTGCGCCACGAGCGTGCGCTTTGCGCGTTTGCCAGGATTTCTTGCACTGAATGGCCTCCCCGATTGGACTGCGGAGCGCGACTGGGACACCCGACGGTGGCCGGTGAGCGTGAAAGTTCCGATTAATAGCACGCGCAGCAGCCAGACGAGTGCAGCCACAAAAATCGGTGCGCCGGATAGGAGTGATTCCCGCGCAATTACCTCATTGCCCAGGACCGTGTGATTCAGGAGTGCGAGCGAGACAGACCACCAGGTCAGGATAGCATTCATGGTGGCCGCCAGCAGCCATGCGCCAACCAGGTACCATAATTCGACGCGGACCTTCTTCCTAGGCGTGAACAGCCAGGAGAGGCCCGCAAAGTCCATGGCGCTGAAGGCCAGCGCCAGAATCGTTGCCCAACTTACGACGCCCAGGCTGAGATCACCGAGCAGATCCGTTAGAGCAAATTCCGTTGTACCGAAGTTGAACAGCTCGAACGCGATCAAGGCGCCCACCATGATGGTCGCGAATACGAGATCGCGTTCGTGACCCAACTTGGTGAGCCATGACCGAAACTCGGCAAGCCGATCTGCTTCGGGTCGTGCTACCTGTGCGTAAATTGACATCTCTCACCTCCAATAGAACAACTGTTCGGTTTGGCGAGTGTAGAACAAGCGTTCTGGAGAGTCAAGCGCATAGCCAAGTAAGTCGAATTACAGCCTCTTCTGCTTGATCAGGAGAGACTTCCATCGACATGAATTCTCGAGTCGGATTTCTCATCTTCACCGGTTCCGCAGTGATCCTGGCGGCCTGTGCCCCGAGTTCCAAACCTGGGACAACGGGCGCAGCAGGCCAGGAGCCGGAATATGACATCGTCACGCTGCTGCCGAAGGACGCTATCCCCTCCATCGATCGCCCGCGCTTCTACGGCGTCCAGGAGGCGGATGCCGAATACGAACCGGATGAAGTCGTGACCGATTCGCGCCCCCGCGTATAGAGCCATATCAGCATCGATCCTAGCGCCATCAGCGGAAACACGATTAGCCCTGCCTCCGGCCCGAAGCCTCCGCCGGTGAGCAGTACTGGCCCCTCGACGCTATGCACCACGATGGACGGCGTCGGATTGCCGCTTACTGCAAAACCAAAGACCGGGCCCTGAAAGAAATTCCACCCAATATGAAGACCGATCGGCAGCCAAAGCGAGCTTGTCCGCAGCCAGCCATAGGCCAGAAAGTAGCCCGCGGCAAATATCCCGAGGGTCGAAGCAATCGAGGCGGAGAAGTTTCCCAGGTGCGCCAGCGCGAAAACTGCCGAACTCACGAACAACGCCGGCGCCAAGCCGGTTCCGTCCCTGAGGTTCTGCAAGTAGTAACCTCGAACCAGCAGCTCCTCATAGAATCCTACGGCAACGAAAGCCGCTAATCCCAGCATCACTCCTAGAACGGCTGGCGCGAAGCCGCCCTCTGCCCAGCCCCAACCCTCGATTTCGAGCCAGCCCATTCCCCATTGCGCAAGGAAGGCCAGCGCAAATAGCGGCGCCGGAATGAGGAAGCCGATCAACAAATCCCGCGGGGCAAGCGCTCCCCACTCCAGCCCCAGGGAGGTAACAGAACGGCGGTCCAAAGCGCGGCGTGCAACCCAGACCGATATCATCACAGCCGGAAGGGCGACGAGGATGGAAAGTGCGATGAGCAGCGATTCGGGCGTCCCGCCCTCCGCCGCAAGCTCGGGATTGATGAAGGTCAGCGCGGCGACAAATATCGAGAGCGCGATCGAGATCGCGACCGCAATAACGAACATGATCCCGCTCTGGCCCAGCAGCCGCCAGCCGGCTCGCAAGCGCCGCTCGCCGGAGGAGACAAACACTCGCGCCAGCAGGCCCCGTCGATGCGTCCGATCAACTTCGGAGCGGAAAGGCTGCTGATTGGGGGCCGGCGACAACTTAGGTCAGGTTCCCAGGCTTCGATTGAGCAACACCACGAGCTGGCTCTCAAGGGTGGTGAAGGAGTAGTATCGGCGCCCGATCTCGTAGTTGTGCTCCGCCATCTGCTGACCGATCTCAGGGGTCAGAAGGCATTGCCGGGCGGCCTCGACCGTGTCGTCCCGGATGAATTCCTCAAAGCCGATGACTTTGAATCCCTTCGGCCGGATATCGGTCTTGTAGATCTCGTAGGTGCTGATCACCAAAGGTCGTCGATAGTAGATGGTCTCGAGGAAGGCGTTCCCGAATCCTTCGATGGTCGAAGGGTAGGTAACCAGGTCTGCCGCCTGGTACGCGTCGCCCAACGAATACACCCGTCTACCGTTCGGCAGGTCCTTGCGATGGTGATTCACGATTTCGGAGCCGAAAACAACTTCCACATGCATCAGCTCAGCGTAATTACGCAGGTGAGTCCTGTATTCCGAACCCTCGTCCCCAGATTGATGAGTGATAACCAATACCGAGTCCAACTCCATTCGGCGCGTCAGTTCTATGGCGTGCTCGATTCGCTTGCGGGGCACGATGCGTGTGGGCTGCAGAAGTAAGTACTGATCTGTGCCTACTCCCAAGGCTTCTCGCAGCTCCCCAGTAACGCCGTCTGGCTCAGCGGGCGGATGGTCGAAATCCATGACATTCGGGACGAGTACCGCGCTAGCCCCGGTGCGCAGCGCAAGTTGACGTGCACCGAAACTGTTGATCACCACGTGTGTAATCGATGGCAGGGTCGGGGGAAAGGCTGCATTCAAGTAGTCGGCGGCGGCGGAGACTGAGAAGCGCGTGCGCTCCCAAGAAAAATCGTGATGGTGGGCGATAGTTGGGATCTGGGTCTCGGCAATGAGTTCAGTGATCGCCAGACCGAGAGGTACGTTCATGGGCAGCGAGAGCGCATTCTCGATCACCAGCATGTCCAGGGCATAATTTAGGACAAATTCATACAACCTTTGTTTGAGGTGGTAGCGCAGCCGCTGGATCGTCCCCGTGGTTTCGGAAGATCGTGTGTAATCGTCAAAGATGTCTTCATTGAGAGACAGAATCTGAGGATGTTTGAAGTGTGCCTCGGGGACCAGCAGGGAGCGATCCGCGGGCCGATCTGATTCCCCGGCAAAGTAGAAGCATTCATGTCCGAGAGCGGTGAGGACGTTGGCCCACTTCTCCGTCTCGAGCGACACGCCGTCCGTACCCGAGAAGCGGGTTGATACGAAGCCGATGTGGACCCGTCGGGGGGTCATTGACTCGCGGTTCCCGTCATATGACTGGTTGACCGAAAGTAATAACCCTCACGCGGCCGTAAGTTGCGCAATCAAATGGGGGGTCCCAAAGCCGGATTTCTCAACGCACTACCTGGTTGCGATCCAACGAGATTGATAGGGCGCCAGCCGAACAAGGCCCGCATCCACGGTATCGCCGCTCAACAAATCTGAGGCAAGCCCGGATCTGGCCGCGCCTCGAACTTCAGATCCCCTGCCCGCCACTTCATGCAGACACAAAACCCGCCGTCCCGAAGCGCTGCTGCGTATCAATCCAAATACCTCGGACCCCACATCGATCACCTGGCTCTGCTCCCAGGGGCTGAACGCTTCATGTGATGCTCGGGCGCGCAGCAGCCAGGCAAACCCTTCGAAGATCCGATGGCGATCGCTGGTCTCGACATCCAATTCCGCCATAAGCGAAGGTAAGTCCAGCTTTTGGCGGTTGATCGAGCGTGCTCTTCCCGTTCGCTGGACGCCATCGACGTCATTTCGGGAACCGAATAGGCTGTGGAAGTAAATACCTGGCAGCCCCGGCATGGCCAACATGATCGCATGCGCGGTCAGAAAACGATCCACCCCGCGGGAGGGATGCTCCCGAGGATCGGTCAGCGCGTCCAGGTAGGTGACGTTGAGTTCATAGGGAGATCGCCCACTGCCCGGCACGGCTCGGTAGGACACATCACCCTGGCTGCGCGCGGGGAGCGCAACCAGCGCTTCCAGCTCCTCATCGGTCAGGATTTCGGCCGCCGGCCGCAGGCCAATCCCGTCGTGCGAGGCGAGGAAGTTGAAGAAAGTGACATTGTTATAAGGAGCCTGCACGTCGGTCGCCCATTCCGTCAGTCGTGAGGAATCTCCGGAAATCAGCGTATGCAGGGTCAAGGGAGGAAGTGCGAACTGATAGACCATATGGGCCTCATCGCCGCCATCCCCGAAATAGGAGAGGTTCTCTTCGTGAGGCACATTGGTTTCGGTGATGAGCAGGGAGCCTGGAGCGGCCGAGTCCAGGACCGCGCGCATCAATTTCACGGCCTGATGTGTCTGAGGCATGTGGATGCTCCGTGTGCCGACCTGTTTCCAGAGGTATGCGATGGCGTCGAGGCGGATGATCTGTGCCCCGCTGCGCACGTAGAACAGCAGCAGATCGAGTATTTCCATCATGATGTCAGGATTGGCGAAGTTCAGGTCGAACTGATCGGAGCTGAACGTCGTCCACACGTGCCGTAAGCCTTCGGCCGTTTCGACCGGTGTGAGCAATGGCAGGTCTCGGGGCCGGACGACTTCGGAGAGATCAGTTCTCGGATCCAGCACAATGAAGGTCTCGCGATGTTCCGGTTCACCGCGCCGAAAGGCTTTGGCCCACTCGCTCTCGGAGGATATGTGATTGATGACGGCGTCAATCATCAATCGGAAGTCGGCCGCGATGCTCCGGATGTCCGCCCAGGTGCCCAGGGCGGGAGAAACCCGCCGATAGTCGATAACCGAGAAGCCATCGTCTGACGAATAGGGAAAGAAGGGCAGGATGTGCACGCCGCTGATCAGGCCTTCAAGGCGATCGGACAGCAATCGGCTCAGCGTCGCCAGCGGGGCTTCGCCCTCCTCCGTGACCTGATCACCATAAGCGATGAGCACTGCATCGCGCTCGGTGAGTCGCTCAGGCCTGGCGGAGGCTTTTTGCGTCGCCCTATGGTTGTCGATGATGCCCTGGACGCGCTCGGTCAGTTCGGAGTTCCTGGCCTCACCGTACAGGGCATGCAGGGTATCGACGATGCGTTGTTCCGGTGATTGTGTAGTTGACACAGATGCGGAGTGGGACCCCCAATCAGATGCAGAGCCTACCCTTTGACGCTCCCGGCAGAGAGGCCCTCCGTCAGATAGCGCTCCAGGGCGAGGAACAGCACCACGACCGGGATCGTCATGAGCGTCGAGGCGGCCATCACAACATTAGGTCGTGGGGTGGGATCGTTGAAAATCGTGTTGATTTTGATCGGCATCGTGAACATCTCGCGATCGTTCAAGAATACCAGCGCGAAAAGAAACTCGTTCCAGGCGATCATGAAGCAGTAGATTGCTACTGAGACCAGCGCCGGCACCGACAGGGGGAGGGTAATTCGCCATATCACACCCAGCCGACTGGCGCCATCGATCATTGCGGCCTGCTCGATCTCTTCCGGAATCGTACGGAAGTAGTTGGCCAACATGTAGAGTGCGACCGGCAGCGTCATGGCCAGGTATGTGACCACCAGCACCGGCAAGTTGTCCTGCACTTCGAACCCAATCGAGTCTCCAATGCGAGCGAGCATTGAAAATAACGGGATGATGAGCAGCACGCCCGGAAAAAGATAGACGAGCAGGATCCCGTTCAGCAAGAACCCCCTACCGCGGAACCGCATGCGCGCGATGGCGTAGGCGCCCAATGTGGAGAGAATGAGCGCAATCAGGGCGCTCGGAATGGCGATCTTTATGCTGTTGATGATGTTTCCACCGAAACGTCCGATCGGGCTTTCAGGATCGAATAGCTCCCGGTAAGCATCCAGGCGCAGCGCGCTGGGCACGTACACCGGCTCGCGTCCGCCGATCTCTGCCCGAGTCTTGAACGAGGAACTGACCATCCAGTAGAACGGGAAGAGGATGCTGAACAGGAAGAAGGTGATTCCCAGGGTCACGAAGAATCTCGGCCAGGTGATCCAGGCCGCGAGCTGATCAATGATCGTGCCGCGGGCTCGAGACCCGGCGCGAGATAGTGATGTAGATTGTGTCTCGCTTCCCAATTCAGTCTTCCTCGATATTGCGCATGACCACGCGCACATACAAAAACATGAAGATAAGCAGTATGACCAATAAGATCATAGCGGTCGCGGCGCCTTTTCCGAAGTCGAACAGCTTGAAGCTGAATTCATAGGTCAGAATCGGCAGCACCTTTGTGCCAAAGCCGCCTCCCGTCAGCAAAAAGATGTCGTCGAACTTGTTGAAGGTCCACATCAAGCGCAGCAGAAAGATCGCGCCCAGCACGTAGCGCAGCTCTGGAAGGGTCACCCATCGAAATTTACCCCAGTTGCCCGCTCCGTCTACGTCGGCCGCCTCATAAAGGGTGTTGTCTACGGCCTGCAGCCGGGCCAGGATCATGAGCATCGCAAAGGGGAAGTAGCGCCATGCTTCGAACATCACCACCAGAAGCAATGCCAGCCCTCGCTCCGCCAGGAACGCCACGGGAAGATCGATCAGTCCCAGACGGATCAGAACATCGTTTAGTACGCCGGATGGCCGAGGATCTAGGATCCAGCGCCACACAAAGGCCACGCTGACAATTGGAGCCACATAGGGAAAGAGAAAGATCGCACGAGTGGCCCCCCTGCCGCGGAACGGTCGATTGAGGAGCAGGGCGGCGATCAATCCGATCAACACGGTCAGGGTAGTAGCGACGAATGAATAGACGATGCTCGTTACCGCCGCGCCCCAGCTGCTCAGGCCTTGAAACTTGAAAGCAAAGTCATCGAAGACCTGGAGATAATTCTGCAGGCCAATGAAAGGGGCTCGGAAGACATCGTTCAGATTGCCAAGACCGACGTCATGAAAGCTGATCCAGACGCTGAAGAAAGCGGGGAAGATGACCAGTCCAAAGACGATGATTGCAGTTGGGAGGATGAGAAACCATGCCAGGCGAGCCTCGCGGGCCTGGAGTGAATTCCAGTGTCTCAAAAAGGGGAAGCGTAACCGCTTGGGCTGAGTGGCCATCGACCGCGAGATCAGGTTCTCATTGAGAAAAAAGGGGCCCAGCTGCGTCGCTGGGCCCCAAGCTTGTTGGAGGCTACCCTTGCCTTTCGGCCAAGAGCGCCTCGACCTGCTCCTGCAGGAACGCCGCTGCAGTTTCTGGCGTCATGTTGCCTTCCAAGGCGATGTTGCTCAGTACCGTTGGGATGAGCAAACGGCCCTCTATGTCTCCGATCACCGCACGCTGAGTGGCGTCGTAGCCGGGACGGAAGAGCCAGCGCTGCATGGTGTCGAAGCCATTCGCAATCTGGCTCATGGTCTCCGGTGCGTAGTTGGCGAAGTAGGGGCTGAGTTTTGACCAGCCATCCACCGCGCTCTTGAGCACTGGGACCTTACCGAAAGCCGCAAGCTCCAGCACGTCCAGGTAGTTTTCGCCGGACAGGAAGTGTGCCACCACCTCCTGTGCCACCGGGTCGGCACCTTCCATAATGCCGAGCGTTACGAGCTGTCCGTAAGAGGCGGCCCCATTCGGGCCCTCCATCTTGGATGCGAAGCCGGTTTTTCCTGCCAGATCATCGACGGGAATGTCGACGTTGCCACCCGCCTCAAGACCGGAGCCATCCACCAGGTCGTCCATGATGTAGGTGCTGTAGAACAGCATTCCGGACTGATCAAGCTCATAGGCCTCACGCGCTCCGCGCCAATATTGCGGGCCGGGAACTGCGCAGTCTTGCAGGCTCGCATAGAACGCGAGCGCCTCGATCATCTCCGGCGTGTTCATGGTCACATTGCCAGCGCTATCGAACGGCCAGGCATTGTTGGACATGGCCACCTGCTCGAAGACCTGGTGGCCGTAGTTCTGGCCAGGGTCCGTGCCAAGCGTGACCGCATACAGCAGATTGCCGGTCCCGGGCAGGGTTTCACAAGCTGCGAGGATGGTGTCCCAGGATGTGGGCGCAGCCAAACCGGCATCTGCAAACACATCCTCCCGATACCAGATGGCCTGAATCCAGCCATCAAACGGCACTGCTGCGTGCTTGCCGGTGGCCGGATCGACCACCATGTTGAGCGGGCCCTCGCGGAAGTCGCCTATGCCGACGCTCTCGATAACGGCCTCGGCCGCATCCTCATCGAGGATGCCATCCGCGGCGAAAGAGGACACGCGCTCGATGCCCATGCGGACGATGTCCGGCAGCCGGTTGGCGGCCCGGGCAGTTGCGATTCGCTGCGAGATGCTGCCCTCATCGATCGGCACGATGCGAATTTCGACGTCAGGATGCTCTGCCATGTAGCGGGCGGCGATCTCCTCGTACTTGTCGACCCGCGGCTCCTCGTTGTCGGTGGTCCAGAACTCGATGACGGTCACTTCTATCTCTTCGGCCGGGACCTCGACCACAACCGTTTGTTGGACAGGGACCTCGACTTCTACTTCTACTTCTCTCGTGACCTCCACGGTCTCCGGCGTGGGTGTCGCACAGGCCGCGAGCAGCAATGCCATGACCAGGGCCAACGGCAAGACGTATGATATTCGTTTCATCAGATTTCTCCTCCGGAGGGTATTCCGCCTTTTTCAGGCGAAGGCTGTTGGAATAGATCGGAATGTCATCGGATTCATGTGCATCACTCCTTCCCATTCAAAGTTGACTGACGGATCACCAATGTCGGTTTGATGAGAATCTCCGTTTCGGGACATTCTTCTCCTTCGATAATAGAGATCAGCATGGAGCAAACCCGTCTCCCGATGTCATACACAGGTTGATGGACGGTGGTGAGTGCCGGAAGTGAATGTTCACTGGCTTCGATGCCGTCAAAGCCCGCGATCGCAAGCTCGCGGCCTATGGCCATGCCGCGCTCCTGAACGGCGCGCATCGCGCCCAGCGCAGATAAGTCATTCGCGCCGATTATTGCGCTGGGAGGTGGCACACGCTTGAGCAACTCCTTGGCGGCTTCATAGCCGGCGGATCGCGTGAGAGATCCTTTGATGACCAATTCCGGATCGAATGTGATACCGGCATCACTTAGACCGTCCCCATAGCCATCCAATCGGTCCCGGGCGAGGGTCAGGCCTTCTGGCGCCGCTATGAATGCGATGCGCCGATGACCTTGTGACACCAGGTGGCTGACGAGCTCGCGGACTCCGGCGCGGCCGTCTACACCGACATGGGGCGCGTTCTTGTCCATCATGCTTCGGCCGAAGGACACAAACGGTATCCCCTCGCTGGAAAGATAAACAATGCGCCAGTCCTGCAAGCGCATGCGAACCAAGACGAATCCGTCGACCCGCCGGGAATTGACCAAGCGTTCGTAGGTAGCCTCTTCCGCTTCCCCTGGGGAGGCGACCGAAACGAGAAGGTCATAATCCTTGCGGCTGGCCTCATCCCCTACGCCGGCAATGAACTCGCTGAAGAACGGATCGGAGAATCGGGCTCCAATAGTGGGGAAAACCAAGCCGATGGTTTCCATGCGCTGGCGCCGAAGTTGCCGCGCTGCGCGACTGGGGACATATTCCATCTCACGCGCAACATCGATCACCCGCTGACGGGTAGCGTCGGCCACATCGCTATAGCCCGTCAAGGCGCGCGAGACCGTTGTAACCGATAGGTTTAGGCGTTTGGCTACTTCGCGAATGGTGACAGGCACTTGTTGCCCAATGGTGGAGAAATGTCCGAAGCCGGTGGGACCATACGCGGCTTCCAAAACGTTTTGGATACCCTTCCTACGGTATCCCAGTTACGATGTCGCTGTCAAGGGGCAATCGCCATCAGGAATCTGCCGATCAATCCGGTGATGAGCAGGGCCTGGCCATAGGTGGGAGTGTGATGGCGCGCGAGGACATCTCGGAGCGCCGTCCCCGGGCAGGCAGTTTCTGAGCGCCTGGCCAAAGGGCAGCCTCAAGAGCGACCTTCAGCGGTTCAGCGTGGGGATCTGCTCGTGCAAATTGAGCGCTGCGATGCCCTCAGCACATCACTCGCTAACGGGCCGTGAGGGCCTCTCGGTTTATCGGATCAACGTGTGGATTTGCTCGTGCATATGCAGCATCCGACGAAATACGCTCGGCCGGCTGCCGCAAGGTCATTTGATCAGCGCGTGAACCTGCTCGTGCATATACAGCACCCGACGAAATGCGCTTGGCCAGTCGCCGCGAGGTTCATTTGATGATCGTGTGAACTTGCTCGTGCATGTACAGCTGCAAGTAGTAATGCCCACCCGCGTTCTTTCCGGAGGAGCCGGATCCCTTCCAGCCACCGAATGGCTGGAACCCGGGCCAGGCCCCGGTGGTGGAGCCCTGTGGTCGATTGGCGTAGGTGACGCCGGCCTCGATATTCTCGAAGAACCATTCCGCTTCCTCGTCACTGCCATAGAAACCCGCGGTGAGCCCGTAGCTCGTGCTGTTTGCCAGCTCCAGCGCCTCTTCCTTGCTCTTACAGGCATGAACCATCGTGATCGGCAGGAACATCTCATGCTTCCACAGGCGGTGATCCTCCTCGACGCCGGCGACGATGGTTGGCTCGACGAAGAAGCCTTTATCCAGATCGCCTGCCGTGATGATCTTGCCGCCGGTCAGAAACTCACCCGCCTCAGACAGCTCCTCGCTGAAGTTCTTGAAGTCTTGATAAGCGCCGCGGTTGATGACGGGCCCCATGAACACCTCCCGATCGGTCGGATCTCCAACCTTGAGTTCCTTAGTGGCTTCGCTCAGCTTGGAGACGAGCTCATCGTGAATTTGCTCTTCGACGTAGATCCTCGAATTGGCAGAGCACTTCTGACCCTGCAGGCCGAAAGCAGAACGCAGGATGCCGGAAACGGCTCGATCGAGGTCGGCGTTGCGCGTGATCAACGAGGGATTCTTGCCGCCCATCTCCAGGATGATCGGGCGCGGGTATTGGCCCGCGGCAAATGTGCGGTAGATATGCATGCCGACTTCGAATGAACCGGTAAACGTGATGCCATCTACCAGCGGGCTGTTCACGAGGGCTTCACCCAAGGTGCTGCCGGGTCCGGTCACATAGTTGAACGCGCCGTCCGGCAATCCGGCCTCCCGGAAACATTCCGCCAGCAAGCGCACGGTCCACGGGGTATCGGTAGCCGGTTTCATCACGATGGTATTTCCCGCCACGAGCGCCGCGCCGGCGGGTCCGCCGGTTAGGGCGGCCGGGAAGTTGAAAGGGCTGATGACAACCCAGACACCGTAAGGCCGAAGCACCGAGATGTTTTGTACCTGATATCCCTTGAGCGGATCCTTGCCCATGCGGACCACATAGCCGTCATTGGATTCCATTTGATCACAGGCATAGCGAATCAGGTCGGCGGCCTCGGCGGCGTCCGCCAGCGCCTCCATGCGGTTTTTGCCAACTTCTAGCGAGAGTACTGCCGCGATCTCGTAGACCCGCGCATCGATTTGAGCGGCGGCCCTGCGCATGGTCTCCACCCGCTCCTTCCACGGCATTCGCGCCCACGCAGGGACCGCTCTCTGAGCAGCATCGAGCGCCCGGTGAGCGTCTTCTTCGGTACCACTCTGGAACGATCCCAATACCCAATCCTGATTGATGGGCGACCGGTCCTCGAATTTCTCGTCGGCATATTCGTCTTTCCCGCTGATGATCATTGCGTGCTCGGCACCGAGCGCGTCCCTGACCTCTGCTAGAGCGGCCTCGTAGTTCTGATGGAGCTCCTCGGGGGGATCGTACATCGTCGCGTAGGTGAGCCGGAAATCACCGTTTACTTTCTCTGCCATGGAACTCAACTCCTTTGTAACTACGGTATCTTTAGCACTCTAGCAAGTGCTCGTCGAGTGTTGCTGATAAGGCGCGCCGGGCACTCTTCCATGTTCGTGCGCATGCGGTTCAAGCGGTCGCGCTACATCCCATTTCAAGTATACCGTTCGGAGACGTACCCTCGAATGCTGCCATGCTCAAGTCCGCGGGACTGATCAAGATCTTTTTGGCGATCTCGATCACGCTGTTCTTCTTCCAGGGGCTGGCCTACGCTCAGTGGGGAGAATCTTGCTGACTACGAACGACCACAAATACGCCCGCCAACACACCCAGACCCCCCAGTATTTGCGCAGAGCTGAGGGCTTCGCCGAGCAATGCCCCTGCCAGGATGGCGGTGATCACAGGCTGACCGAGCAATGTGGGAGCTACGATAGAAGCCGGAAGGTATCCCAGGGCGAAGCTGATCGCGAAGTATCCGATGATTTGAGTGATCAAGGCCAAGGCGACGAAGGCCAGATACGTGGTCGGGGAGTAACCGCTTAAAGGCTGATCCAGGCCCCAACTGAGGAGCAGCAACACTGCCGCCGAACTCATGGCTGCGAACCAGAAGTAGCTGAGCGAATCCAGCTTTTCCCTGCCGCGCTGCGTGACCAAGAAATAGCCCGCGTAGAACACGGCCGCAAGCAAGCCGAGCAGCGATCCGATCGTCTGTCCGTCGCGCTCTAACCCCAATACAAGGCCGGCGCCCAACATCGCGATTACTATCCCGATCCAGAAGGCAGGGGTCAGTCGCTGACGAAAGAGCACCATGGCTCCCAGGCCGACCCAGAGTGGCGCAGTGTTTGCCAGCAAGGTAGGGTTCGTGGCGCCGGACAGGACGACGCCGGTGGCCCAAGCGGCCAAGTCGGCGGCAAAAAGCACGCCCCCAAGAAGCGCGAGCCGAAGCGCGCTCCAAGGGGGCCAAGACCCTCTGTACATTCGAATGGCGAACGGTGCGGCGACCGCAACGGTGGCGATGGCCATTCGGTAGAAGCTGCTGACCACCCCCGGTGCTGCCGCCCACCGCACGAATATGGCCGAGAAGCCCAAACTAAGAACTCCCGCCCCAAGCGCCAGGTAGGCCAGGCGCATGGAGCGGGAGTGTGAAGCTATACCAGGATTATCTAAGCTCAGCCCTCAAAGCCCTCGAAGCCTTCGAAGTCCTCTGGGAATTGGCAAGGCTCATCGCCGCAGCGGAACTCAAAGTCAAAGCCCTCCGGCAACTCACCCTGGAACTGAAAACCAGGCAGCATCTGGCCCAAGAAAGGCATGATTTCGCCGAGGTAATTTCCCTCGAGTGAGCTTCCGCCCGGCCGAGCACCGAGCTCTATGTCAACCGTGATGCGGCGTCCATCGCGGATGACCGTAAGTTCGATCTGCTCGCCTGGCTGATATCTGCCGATCAGCTCGGCCAGGAGATGATCCTCGTTGACCTCTGCACCGTCGACGGCGCGGATGATATCGCCACCTTTCAACCCGGCCTCTTCGGCCGGACTGCCGGGCACGACCTCGACGACTAGCGCGCCGTAAGCTTCATCCAGGTCTTCCTGTTCCTGCAGCTCCGGAGTGATCACTTGGAAGGTTACTCCAAGGTACGGGCGGCTGAGGAACGGGAGCGCATCTCGATCCCCGCGTGGGATCAGCTGCTCCAGTCCTCCGCGCGGCAGGTCTCGGCGGGGAAACAGTTCCTCAAGCAGAGGCCCGATGGCTCGTGCCGCGTCTCCAGGAAGCTCGGCCAGTGCCTCCGCTTTGCCGGCCGACTTTCCCCACTGGTAGCCCAAGAACAAGCCACTACCCAGGGAAAAGACCGCGATACCCAACGCAGCGGCCGCGGACAGAAGAACAACAACGAGTGAATAGCGTTTGTCAGTCATGAAATCCTCCCTTCTTCTCCAAATCAGGGGGGTTCTATCATGGGCAAATTAAAGTGGAATGAAAAACTGTTTGAAGAGCGATGAAACGACTATTGGCCCAGTTCCCCATTCATAGCCTCCACAAAGCGCAAGAGCGGCTGAGCGCCGACCAATGGGTGCCGTTGATTGTGATCCCAACGCCAAAGGCCAGCGGCATCAACGCCAGGTAGAGCCGGCGTTTCTCTATCTGAATGCAGCGAGGATCTACCTCAGTTTCGGACGTCTGCTTGTCTTCAGCGGCAGGCAGCCCGTTCTCCGGTTCAGCAGCCATGTTCGCGGATCATAGTACTCGAAAAGTTGACAAGTAAATGGATGCGCATTAAGGTTAATATAAACTGACCGGTCAGTCTATTATTGGGTAGATACAGGAGCGAGCGTTTGACTCAATGACCCCCCGTCCCGATGTCAGCCAGGAACGCCAGGAACAGATCCTGAATGCCGCCGAGAAGGTATTCAGTGAGCGCGGTTTTTCGGGTGCCCGCATGGACGATATCGTGGAGGAGGCGGGCCTCTCGAAGGGCGCACTGTATTGGTACTACAAGAGCAAGGACGCCATCATCCTGGCCCTATTGGATCGGGTTTTTGCGAGAGAATTGAAGGCGGCGGAACGCCTCGTTGAGGCTCCCGGGCCAGCAGGGGAACGCCTCAAGATCTTCATGAAGCTTACGCTCGAGGAAATCGCCCGCCTGGGTCGTCTACTGCCCTTGGGCTACGAGTTCCTGGCATTGGCCTCTCGAAGAAAACCAGTGCGATTATGGGTCGCAGGCTACTACCGTGGTTATCGAGACTTACTCATCCAAATCCTTCAACAGGGTGTCGAATCAGGAGAATTCATAGAGCTGAATGTCGAGCAGGCCGCGATGCACATCATCGCGCTTGGGGAAGGATTGGCGCTATTGAGGTTTATAGCACCGGACATGGTCGACATTAAGCGTCTCGGTGATGCCCCAATGGAGGCGCTGCTGAACGGATTTCGCGCGCGGACGACTCAGCCTGCACAGGCGCGTTAATCGGTTGAGAGCGACTCAATCGGCAGCGAGGCTCGTTGGAAATCCGAACGGCGATCAGCCACGCAGCCGGTCGTCGAAAACGAAGTCGATTGGGAACAGGTGAGGGCCGAAAGGAAGGATAAGCAATGGATATCCTGATACTGCTGGTCGCGATGCTCGGGGTCGGGCTGGTGATCGGCTACCTGGCCGGAAAGATCTGGAAGGATGAGCGACCGTATGGGCTAAGCGGAGACATCGGGATCGCCGCCGTTACTACGGTGATCGTCGGCCTGATTGACTGGTTTGTCATCCCCGCAATGGGATTCAGTCAGACCGTCGTTCTCCTGGGCTTGCTCACAGAGCCGGCCCTGGCAGCCCTGCTGGTCCTGTGGCTGGTGCGCCGGGCTCGGCGCTGATCCGGCCGAACCCCCTGGATCGCCTTGCGCGCACTCTGGCTCGAACGTTGAGCTCGTCGCCAATCCGCGAACCCATGCCACCCGAATCTCCCATTATCCAGACGTTTGGCCTGACGAAGCAGTTCAAGCACGTGCGCGCCGTGGATTCGCTCGATTTGGCGGTCCGGCCAGGCGAGCTGTTCGGCCTGATCGGGCCAGACGGCGCCGGCAAGACCACCACGCTGCGGCTGTTAGCCGGCCTGCTGGACATCAGCGACGGATCCGCCACGGTCGCCGGATTCGATCTCAAGAGCCGATCCGAATCGATCAAGCCGCTGATCGGCTATATGGCCCAGGAATTCAGCTTGTACGGAGAGCTGACCGTCCTGGAGAACCTGCGCTTCTTCTCGGAACTCTACGATGTGTCCAGGTCAGAGCGTCGTGAGCGAACCGACCGACTGCTGGAGTTCGCCGGCCTGACCGAGTTCACCGACAGACGCGGGAAGCTGCTCTCGGGCGGCATGAAAAAGAAACTCGCCTTGGCCTGCACCCTGATCCACCGGCCGCAGATTCTATTGCTCGACGAACCCACGACTGGAGTCGATCCCATATCCCGGCGCGGGTTCTGGGACATTCTCACCGAACTGCACCTGGAAGGCACCACGATCCTGGTTAGCACGCCCTATATGGACGAGGCCGATCGGTGTACTCGGGTGGGTCTGATGTTCGGCGGGCAGCTGTTCGCCTGCGATACACCGCTCGCCATCCGTGCGGGCATCTCGGGAGATCTGGTGGCGCTGAAGGCAGCCGATTGGCGGCGTGCCAAATCGATACTCCAGGACCTGGAAGGGGTCCTCGAAATACAGCTGTACGGGGACGCGCTTCACGTCCGTATTGATTCGGCCCGTAAACGGCTTCCGCGCATCAAGCGCGAACTGCGCAGAAATGGTGTGGACTATCGCAGCCTCCGACCCGCGCCGGTACGAATGGAAGAGGCCTTCCTGTCCCTGATGGGGCAGCGAGAGCAGAAGAGCTGAGCAGCTGAAGTGGCCTTTCGACATCTAATGGCCGTCGCGCGCAAGGAACTGGCGCACATCCTGCGTGATGGATGGACGCTCTCCCTCGTGCTCTTCACGCCGTTGCTGGTTCTGATCCTCATGGCCTACGCCCTTTCGGCGGATATTCAACACGTGCCGATCGCGGTATTGGACCGTGACCGAAGCCCGGCCTCCCGCACCTTCGTGGCACAGATCACCGCTGGCGATGACCTGGAGCTCTATGCGACCGTCGAAGACCTTGGAGCGGTTGAAGACCTGTTCACGCGTGGAGAGATCAAAGGTGCGCTGATCATTGCTCCCACTTTCGCGGCCGACGTTGCCTCCCTCAAAGGAATGCCGATTCAGATCATCATCGACGGGACGGAGCCGGAAACGGGGGGGTTTGCCGTCGAGCAGATCGGGCGTCGGGCAGCGGAGTTTGCCAATGCCGCGATCGTGAACCAGCTTGCGGGTGCAGCGGGGGAGTCCCTGCAAACCATCGACCTGCGCGTACGGGCCTGGTACAACCCGAGCCTCGAACCCCGTGTGGATCTCATTCCCGGCCTGATCTCGCTCGTGCTGGCATTCCCGGCGCTTTCCGCGGCCCTGACGCTGGCCCGAGAACGCGAACATGGCACGCTTGAGCAGCTCTTGGCGACTCCTATCGGGAGAGGGGACCTGCTTCTGGGCAAGATCGTTCCCTATATCATCGTAGGGCTTATCAATGTCATCCTGATTACGGCCGTGGCGCGGGTGTGGTTTCGCGTGCCATTCAATGGCAATTTCGCGCTCTACTTCGGGCTCTCTGCGCTGTTCATGTTCGCGGCCTTGAGCATGGGGGTGTTGGTGGGAATGTTCATGCGAACCCAGGCCGCGGCGCTGGCGCTTTCTTTCCTGCTCCTGTTCTTTCCCGCTTTCTTTCTGACGGGAATCTTCTTTCCGATTGTCGCCATGCCGGAGATCGCACGCCTTGAAGCCATGGGGCTCCCCGGCACTCACTATGCCATCATCACACGCGGCGTTTTTCTGCCAGGGGTGGGCATTGAAGTGCTCTGGCCCTATGCCGTGATGTTGATATTCCTCGGGGTTGTATTTACGGCGCTGGCGGCGCTGTTCTTCAGGAAGAAGATCGGGTGAACTTGCGGCGGATCCTATCCCTTGCTTGGAAGGACACCCTGCATTTGCGGCACGATTGGTGGCTTCCTGCATTCATGCTGCTGGGGGGTGCGATGGAGCTGTTACTGATAGGCTGGGCCACTTCCCGGCCGGTCACGAATCTTCCGCTCATGGTGCTAGATGGGGACCAGAGCCGCGCGAGCCGGACGTTCGTATCTGCGGTGATGAACACGGGCACCTTTGTCTTGGAGGATTACGTACGCGATGAGGTGGCGATACGCGAGGCGCTGGCGCGCGGGACCATTTATGCGGCGGTGATCATCCCTCCCGGCTACGCCGAGCAGATCATTCGAGGTGAATCCACGATCGCGGTATTACTCAACGGAGCGGAGAGCATACCCGCCACCGAGGCATTGCGCGCAATTGAAGGAGTGAGCTCCGAGCTGGGGCTGGCAATCATGCTGGAGCGGATGGGGCTGGATCCACAGGATGTAGAGGGCTTCCTGCCGAGCCTGCGGGTGTGGTTCAACGAATCCCTGAGCGAAGCCTACTACACAACACCCGCCGAGCTCGGACTGATGATGGAATTCACCGTGCTGCTTTTTGCCGCCCTTTCGTTCTCGCGCGAGCGGGAGCTGGGAACGCTGGAGCAGCTGCTGGTTATGCCTTACTCCCGGTTGGAACTGATCGTGGGCAAGTCCATCCCCGTGATCGCAATCGGATTCATCGACTTCCTTCTGATGCTCGGCGTCGTGCACTTCTTCTTCGATGTCCCGATCCGCGGCTCGCTGTTCCTGCTCCTGATTCTTGCGCTCGGGTACATCCTAGTGGAGCTGGGTAAGGGAATGGTGATCTCCGTCGTGTCCAGGACTCAGCATCAGGCGTTCCTTTTAGTGTTGCTGGTCGGCATGGTCGATTTCATGTTCACCGGCTATGCGGCTCCGGTCGAGTCCATGCCGGCCATACTTCAGTATTTGGCGAATATCGTGCCGGCGCAGCACTGGTTGGAAATCGTGCGGGGCATCATGCTCAAAGCCAGCGACCTCCGCGTGCTGTGGCCACAGATAGTGGCGCTGATCGTGTTGGGGCTGTTTATCGGTACTTTCTCCTTTCGCTACGTTCGTCGGGCGCTGTATTGATGCCGGAGCCAAAGCCGGACAGGGAGACGACCCTTGTCGGAAGAAATCTAGTCCGGAAATTTGGGGATTTCACGGCCGTTGATGGCATCGATTTCGAAGTTCATCGCGGAGAGATCTTTGGATTTCTCGGTCCAAACGGTTCCGGCAAGACAACCACCATAAGAATGATGCTCGGACTGCTGCCGCCGAGTTCAGGCTTCATGGAGGTTCTTGGTATCCCCGTCGGCGAGCGTCCAGAGCTGATTCGGCCGCGCGTTGGGTACATGGCTCAGCAATTCAGCATGTACCGTGACCTGACCGCCGAGCAGAACCTGCGCTTCCACGGGACCGCGTACGGCCTGACGAATCAGGAGCTGCGGGCTCGCATCGACCAGACGCTCGACCTGACGGGGCTGCGCGGCCGCAGGCATGTGAAGACGGAAGAACTCTCGGGCGGCTGGCGGCAGCGTCTCGCCCTTGGAGCGGCCATCATGCACCACCCCCAGGTGCTGTTCCTTGATGAGCCCACTGCAGGCGTCGATCCCATTTCTCGCAGAGCCTTCTGGGAATTGCTCTACGAGCAGGCCGCCTCCGGCATCACTGTCTTCGTTACCACGCATTACATGGAAGAGGCGGAACATTGTCATCGGTTGGCCTTCATCCGAAGGGGCCGGATCATTGCCACCGGTTCGCCGGATGAACTCAGAGACAGATTTGAAGATGGGGAGGTGCTCGAGCTGGCGCCCTCTGACGCAGCCGAAGCGGTAAGGATCCTGCGAAGGGCACGCGCACGAGAGAAGCTGGAGTTGAAAGAGATCGAGATGTATGGATCGCTTGTGCATCTGATCGGCCCGAGCGTACGGAGGAAGAAACGATCCATCATGCGAGAGCTAAGAAAGGCCGGCGTAAACCCGGGCCGGGCGGAGATCATTGAGCCTTCCCTCGAGGACGTATTCATCGCCCGCATGCGGTCCGCCGAGCACGATTAAGCCAGGAGGCCAAAATGAGCATGAGACTCAATCTACCGTTGCTGATCCTCTTTGCCTCTGCCGTCACCGCTTGCGGTGCGCTCTCCAACGACGCAGATGACGATCTTACTGCGTCCGGCGTTGTGGAGGCGACGGAGGTGACCCTATCTCCTGCGATTGGAGGCCGCGTGGCACAGGTCCTGGTTTCTGAAGGAGATGCGGTTGCGGCCGGCGACGTTCTCCTGCGCATGGAGGGCGAAATGCTCGAGGCGCAGCGGCTCCAGGCGCAGGTGGCGGTTGAAGCCGCAGAAGCCGCCCTCGAGACGGCTCGTGCGGGTCAGGTTGCGGCCGCCGCGGCCGCGGATTTGGCAACCGCTATGCTGGAAGCCGCCGAAATTCAGGCGCAGATGACGCTTGCTGCCGCGCGCCTGCTGGACCAGCCGATTCGAGAGCTGGCGTGGGATCGCGAGCTCCCCACCGAATTCTCCGTGCCGCCATGGTATTTTGAAGTCTCGGAGCAGATCGAGGCGGCTACCAATGAGGTGGCGCTTGCGGAGTCTGCCGAACAATCGGAGCGAGAAAGCTTCGAGAATACACTGGGCAGTGCAGAAATCCGCGCCGCAGAGGAGCGGCTATCGGAGGCGCAGGCTTCCTTTCTGGTGGTCGATCAACTGCGCGATCGCAGGATCGATGCCGAAGAGCGGACCTGGGTGCGGGACTATCTAGATGATCTGTACGATGCGGCCAAAGCCGAATTGGAAAGTGCGGCGGAAGCTTCCGACAGCTTGCTGTCCGAGGAGGCTTCGGACGATTTATTGGAGGCACGCGCCCGCCTTACGGTGGCACAGCAGCGTTCCGCCACGGCCCGCGATGAGCTCGACCGGTTGTTGACTGGAGAACACTCGTATGAGGTTCAACTGGCGTCGGTTAGGGTTCGCCAGGCCGAGGCACAGCTTCGGCAGACGGAGGCCGCCATCGCCCAATCCGAGGCGCAGCTACGACAGGCGGAGCGGGCGGTGGATCAAGCCCGCGCCGCGCTGACCCTGATCGAGCTGCAAATGGAAGACCTGGCCGTGGAGGCTCCGGTTGCTGGAGTCGTTATGAGCCGTGCCGTCGAACCCGGCGAGTTGCTCCAACCGGGGATGGTGGCGCTGACGCTGGGACAACTGGATGACTTGCGCGTGACGGTCTTCCTGCCTGAGGACCGCTATGGGCAGGTTTCTCTGGGTGATACGGCGCTGGTGACCGTCGATTCCTATCCGGATGAGGCCTTCGAAGCGGTGGTGACGCGGATCGCGGATCGGGCTGAGTTCACGCCCCGAACCGTGCAGACCGAGGAGGATCGCCGCAGCACCGTGTATGCCATCGTATTGCGGGTCGAAGATCCAAGCGGCATGCTCAAGCCCGGCATGCCGGCCGATGTCGTCTTTGACTCCTAGCCCGTCGCAAGGCGAATGCAGGGTGTGCGAAAGCCCTATGCTCTAAGAATACAGGGAGTGATTGACAGCCCATAAAGGCCGACCGAGTGTGAGCGTGGGCCGAAGGCAATTTGGGAAGTCGAGATGCCAGCAGTCGTTATGAGCGGCGCGCTGCCAGACGGAAGAACAGACCAGCCTCCTCCCGCGAAAGCGGCGGGTAACCGATCTCGTCCACGATCAGCAGCTTGGGGCAGGTGGTGACTACCGCGTCAGTTCTCTACCCTACCATCATCACCAGGAATTTATCCTGTACCATAGTTGTGCCAAGCAGCCAGCAAGCAGGAATACCATTGCCGCATAAGACAATGCAGGAATAGATGATGACCGCCCTGCGAATTAACCTTTTAGGCCCTCCACAGATCTTCCGGGACGAGGAGCTAACCAGTCACAGCCTGAGTCAAAAATCCCTTGGTCTGTTGGCCTATCTGGTTATGTGCCCGTCACAAGGATATATGCGAGAGAAACTGGCCGGCATGTTCTGGGGTGAAACGGAAGAAGAGCATGCTAAGTTCAATCTTCGGCGTGCCCTGTGGTCTCTCCGAAAGGTCATTAACCCACCGGGGGCGCCATCAAATCTGTTCATTCGCTACCGACAAGGATCTTACTCATTCAATCGTTCTAGCGATTACTGGGTTGATGTGAACGCTTTTGAAATGGCGGCAAACAGCAGCACCATGCCTGATCGCAGCCCAGCCACAGAATATCCATCGAGCTCCCAAGCCTTTGACGCGTCAGATACGAAAAATCTACACCGTGCCATACAGCTCTATCGTGGAAAGCTGCTCGAGGGCTACGGTCCGCGCGGCTGTCCCGAATTTATGGATTGGCTGTCTCTAGAGCGTAATCGCCTGGAACAACAATTTGTTAGATGTTTGCGCAAACAAGCAGTTGAACGTGCAATTCAAAATGAGTATCAACAAGCCATCGCCTACTACAAGCAAATCCTGTCAGTCGATCCATTGCACGAGGCTACACAATGCGATCTGATGGTGGCTTATTTTCAACTGGGCAAGCGCGACAAAGCTGTGGAGCAATTCCTGGAATTCAGCAAGGTGCTGCACCAGCAACTCGAACTCGAACCTCTACCCGAAACCACGACGCTTTTTCAGGACATTCGGAACGGTACTTTAACTGTTGAAGGGTCAAGCTACCGGCTTACTTCGGCAAAGGTAACTACTCGGCTTTCCGCTCCACCCGGTCCCTTTGTTGGACGCAAGCCTGAACAAATCAAGCTAAATCAGATCCTAGAATCAACCATGCAAGGCGTTGGTCACCTGGCCGTTGTCAGCGGTGAAGCCGGTGTAGGAAAGACGCGTCTCATCGAGGAATTTCTGTATCGGAAATTCGAAACGAGTCCCATTATCCTGCGCGCGCGTTGTTATGCTCAAGAGCATGGATTGCTCTACCAACCGATCATTGATGCCCTGCGCACCTATCTCTCCACCGCCGACTTTGCCTATATCAGGCGTCTGAGCCACCTTTGGCTGGGAGAAGTTGCAAAGCTAATACCCGAACTGCATGGCTATCTCCCCCATCTGCCGGTTAGTCTTGCCCTGGTTCCTGATCAAGATCGCAATCGATTATTCGAAGGACTTGCCCAGTTCATCACACACTTGAGCAAGCGCGACGTACTGATTCTCTTCCTGGATGATATTCACGCCGCGGATTTGCCCACATTCGAGCTGATCCACTATCTGACCCGGCGCTTGTCTTCGGCTCGCGTCATGCTCTTATGCACGCTCCGGCAGGAGGCATTGGTCGATCGTCCCAGTCTAGATGTCTTGCTGCGAGAGCTCACGCGGAACAAACAGCTCGATATGATTCCGCTTGAACGTTTTTCCGAAAGAGAGGTCCTGGAGTTATTGGATCGAACGGTGGGGACCTCGGCTAGGCTGCCGGAGCTTGGACATCGGCTCTATTTGGAAACAGGTGGAAATCCATTCTTCCTTGTGGAAATGCTGAGAGCGCGCGAGGAAGGACAGGATGGAATGACGGATGATTTGACGGTGCCCTCGAACGTCCGAGATGTAATCCGCCATCGCCTGAATCGTCTTGATGAAGCAAGTCGTTCCATCGTAACGATGGCCTCCATCATCGGTCGACAATTTAGCTCGACCACACTCCAGCAGGTCTATGATGGCGACAAGGAATACCTGTTAGGCGAATTGGACCGGTTGCTATTGCGGGGCTGGATTGTAGAACCGCCGGGTGCAAATCCAGGCACCTATGACTTCAATCATGGGCTGGTCCGAGATGCTGTCTACCAGACGCTAAGCACAGCGCGGCGAGTGAATCTTCATCACCAATTGGGCGTGGCTTTGGAGAAGACCGTTGGCGCAAAAGACGAATTTGCCGGCGTTCTTGCGCATCACTTCTGGAAAGCCAACGATACCAGCAAGGGCATACAGTACGCTCTACAGGCAGCTTCCCATGCCCGGCGCTTATACGCTAACGGCGAGGCTATCGCTCACTATCGGCGTGTTCTGGATCTTGCCGTTCAGGAGAAGGCGATTTTCTCTGCAGCCGAATTGATTGATATCCAATGTCGACTGGGGCAATGCTATGAGTTCTTGGGGAAATACGAAGAGGCCATCACCATTTACAAGGCAGCATTGCCTGAGATTCGTTTGTCCGATGCAAGCCACCGACGCATTTACTTCCAACTTGCCATTGCTCACGATCGGAAGGGTGAATACGATCAGGCGCTTGAGCTTTTCAATGCGATTGGAACACATTTGTCCGAGCCGAAGGATCCAGCGAGCCGGCTCGAGGCGGCCATGATTTCGCGTGGGATGGCCAGGGTGAATTTGCACCGCGAGCGGAGCCATCAAGCATTGACTTTCTGCAGACAGGCGCTGGCACTTATCGGAGATGGCGCTTCAAATGAAGAGCAGTCTCCAATAGCAACTAGGATGGCAACAGAGCGAGTTGCCGTCTACGAGATCATGGCCAATAGCTATTTCCATTTGGGCAATTACGAAGCGGCAGTGAGCCACTTTATGCTTGCGATGGAGATTGCGCGGCTGAAAGATCAGCGCCCAGTGGCTGCTCGATTGCTAATTGGGCTAGGGAACGTGGCTCGTCGCAGGGGAAACTATGCTCAGGCGGAGAATTATGCTCGGGAGAGCCAAGAACTATGCATTGGAATTGGCCAGATATCTGGCGAGGCGGCCTCACTGGGCCTACAGGGCGATATCGCTTACAACCGAGGGGACTTCAAGCAGGCGATCTCCTGCTATGAAGGGGCCTTATCTACCTTCCGGCAGCTTGGAGACCAGCATGGCATCGCTGACTTCTGTCTCTCCTTGGCCTTCATAAAGATTGATATGGAGGAGTTAGACAAGGCAGAAAGCCATCTTCAGGAAGCACTTTCAATTGGTCACAGTCTCAATGCAAGATTGGTCTTGATCCGGGCCGAGTACCATCTAGCTAGAGTAGCACGGGCCCGAGGACAGCTTGATGAAGCCCAGGCTCAGGTCGAGCGCACGCTCGAGGCGGCACAGGGCGCCGGCAGTCGTCTCTTGGAGGCCGCAGGACACCATCTTTTGGGCGATATCCTGTCTCAACAACAGCAGCCAGCACGCGGTGAGGTCCATATGATCGAGGGGCTTCGCTTGTTTGAAAACCTGGGCGATCGTTTTGAGACTGCCTGGACCCTACGCAGTTATGCCCGACTACTGAAAAAGAGGGGGGATATTTCCCACGCACACGGTCAGCTCCAGCGCGCAGCTGCTCTGTTTGCGGAATTAGGGGCTGAACGAGAACTTATCAGGACGAAGTACGAATTGGCGCAGTGAGACTGCAGCCAGAAATGAAACTGCTTTTGAAACAGCGACATGTTAATCTTATGCGTCAAGCAGCCCGCCCTCAGATTCGGGCATAAAGGGAGGAGACCCCGATGAGTCTAAGATCGTTTTTCGTCGCAGCGGCTCTGGCGCTAGTGGGATTGGTCATGGTTGGGTGTGCACCAACTCCAACGCCAGAAGTTGTCGAAGTAGAAGTAATTGTGAAGGAAACGACCATTGTTGAGAATGTAGTTGAAGTAATGGTCACAGCAACTCCCGGACCCAAGCCTGATGTGGCGCCCAAGATCCGGATAGATTCCCTGAGTGAGAGCGGTGGCAGGAATTTCGTGGAAATGATCGTCAAACCTTTCGCTGAGGAATTCGGGGTTGAGATTGAAGCCGAGCTTGGGACCTATGGCAGCCAGGATGAATGGTTGTCTGCAGTCAGGGCTGCGCCTGGCGAGCATTGCCTTGCGCTCTACATAAGCGACTTCGGCCTATACAATGGCGCTAAGCAAGGACTTCTGCAGCCTTTCCGATTGGAGAACATGCCCAACTATGACAATCTCGCAGACAAGTGGACGGATCGTGTCATCGTTCCAGGCGATGACAACGCCTACGTCGCCATTGTAGATGTGGGCATGTACACATTCGTCTACGCAAAAGACAAGATAACCGAGCGGCCGACATCCTACGCCCCGCTCTTCGATCCACAGTACACCGACCGCATCGCGCTGCGTGACTACGGCCTTTACCGCATCTTCCAGACCGCCGCCTATTTGGGCCTGGATCCCAACAATCTTAGTGATGCAGATGTGGATTTGATCTTCGATACTATGGGTGAACAGCAAGACCTGGCTCGCGCGTACTGGCAAAGCTCTGCACAGTTGGATGGTTTGCTTGCGAATCGTGAGGTCTGGTTTGCTGACTACTGGTTCGATACCATCACCAAAGTGGGCGCGGATGGCACCAACAAGCTTGGTGACCTCAACATCGGTTGGTGGTTCCCCGGGGAAGGCGGTCCGATCTGGGCTGGAGGCCCAGCTATTGCCGCCGGCTGCGAAGACCCAGCACGCTACACGGCCGAATTGATTCTCAACTATCTCCTTCGGGCCGATGTTTTCATTAACTATGCCAGGGCCAATGGCTACATCCCCACACTGGACACGAGCCTCTTCGACAGTGATGCTTACTTCGCCAGCACGCCCTATCGGGCGGCGTACCGGGACGCCATCCTCAACACCGGCATCATGCTGGATGTCGCAACCGTACTGGCCAACCAAGAAGAGTGGAATGAGCGGTATGAGGAGATGAAGTTGGGTAATTGATTCTGAGGGAAAGGTACAGATTCGTTATCGCAAGGGGCACAAGTCTGAATTGTTTGTGCCCCTTCTTCTTTCACACAGGCAAAGCCCGGTCAAGGATTCCGATTGAATGATTGACGTCGAGGTGCGAAACGCTACGAAGCAATTCGGCAAAGTGTTGGCGGTAGATGATGTTTCATTTCGGGTCCATAAGGGGGAGTTTTTGACTTTGTTGGGCCCGAGTGGTTGTGGAAAGACCACCACGTTGAGGCTGATTGCCGGGCTGGATAGCCTTACTTCTGGCGAAGTATTTATCCGTCAGGAAGATGTGAGCTTCGCCCCACCCTACGCTCGCGATGTGAGCCTGATGTTTCAGAATTATGCGTTGTTTCCTCATAAGAATGTATTTGACAACATCGCCTTTGGTCTCAAATATAGGGAACGAGGTCTTGGCAAAGACGAACGCATGCAGCGGGTTCAGGAAGCTCTGGAGCTGGTGCGTTTGCCCGGTATCGAGAAGCGCTACCCCCGTCAACTGAGCGGGGGACAGCAGCAGCGCGTCGCTCTCGCCAGAGCCCTGGTGATCAAACCAACGGTGCTCCTGCTGGATGAACCTTTCTCGAATCTTGATCTCAAATTACGGGAGGAGATGCGGGTCGAGCTAAAGCAAATTCAAGAGCAAGTTAAGATCACCTTTATCTTCGTCACTCACGATCAGGAAGAGGCATTAATGCTTTCGGATAGGGTTGCGGTGATGGAAGAAGGCAAAATTATTCAACTTGACACTCCCCGTGCTGTATATGAGCAACCCCTCTCCCGCTTTGTAGCCGAGTTCATTGGGCAGTCGAATTTTCTGCATGGCAAAGTCATCCGCTCTGACCCTTCGGGAGCCGAATTCGAAACGGAAAGCGGATTGATTCTGCTCGTTTCCAACGATCATCGCGTACCGAGCGGAAGCTCAGGCGTTCTCCAAATTCGGGCTGAACGAGTGCATGTCTACAGCGAAAAACCACTAATAACGACCGGCAATACACTTTCTGGCGTAATAGAACGGGCCATTTATTTGGGCATTTCCATCCAGTACTTCATCAGGCTAGGGAGTGACGACCTGATAATGACCATTCGTCCCACCACCGGTGAGGTTCCGTTGGCAGGCGGGACGGATGTGTGGGTTGCCTTTGATCCCAGTGATTGTCAGTTAATGCGAGGCATTTGATGAACGCTGCTGCCAAGCTGCCCAGAAACTTCATGAGCTGGCTGCGGCGAAGGCCAGCCATGCAGGGAATCTTCCTGGCCGCGCCAACGGGGATTTGGCTTTTCCTGTTTTTGGGTCTGCCGCTGATCCTGGTTTTGCTTTATAGCTTCTGGATTCACGTACCAGGTGAATTGGTAGAGCGCAGGTTTACCCTGGAAAATTATGAACGTTTCCTGACCCGGCCGATCTACGGTCGGATCCTGCTCCGATCCTTCCGTGTCGGGTTAGAGACGGCCATCCTGTCGCTTATTCTGGCCTATCCGACGGCTTATTACCTGGCGAAACGACGTTCGGGCAGCACCATGTTGATCTTTCTTATCTTGGTTCCTTTTTGGACCAGCTATCTTATCCGTCTCTTTTCCTGGATGCTCATCCTGATGGAGCAAGGCGTGGCGAATGGAATTCTGCTGAGCTTGGGAATCATTAGCGAGCCGCTACGTTTGCTTTTCACCCCCTTCGCGGTCGTCATTGGTCTGATATATTCCGCCCTTCCTTTCACCATATTGCCTATATATGCCGTGCTCAGGGGAATAGATCCGGAGTTGGTGCCCGCGGCAAAGATGTTAGGCGCCACCGATTTCCAATCTTTTTTGGAGGTGACGCTTCCCTTGAGTGTTCCGGGCATCATGACCGCGTTGATCATCACCTTCATCAGTGGAGCAGGTTCCTTCCTGGCACCTGCCATCCTGGGCGGAAAAGGCGCTGATCTTATGTCCAACGTCATCGTCAACCGTTTCCTGGAAGCTTTCGACTGGCCCTTTGGATCTGCATTGGGCATTGTTTTGCTGGTCACGACGATTGTCTTGTTGATGATTGTAAGCAAGTACGTGGCCCTGGATAAGATTTACGGACCGGGTAAATAACGTGGCGCAGGCGGATACAGTTCTTTCTCCTACCGCCAAAGGGTGGCACAGGCAGCCCCTTCCGGTGAGCGACTGGTTCTTGCGATTGGCCACCCTCTTCACCTACGCATATCTCTATCTGCCGATAGTTGTAATTATCGTCATGTCCTTCCATCCAAAGATCTATCTGACCTTCCCTCTTCCTGGCTACAGCCTGCGATGGTATCGGGAGTTCATACAAGATGAGCTAATGATTCGTTCGCTGCTGAACAGCATCGTCCTGGGCGGCATTACAGCGGTGTTAAGCGCCGTGATTGGGACCCCTTGTGCGCTTGCCCTTGTGCGTTTCGATTTTCCAGGGAAACGACTCTTGAATTCCGTGGTGTTGGCCCCAATGATTATCCCAAACGTTATAACGGCCATCGGTCTGCTCATTCTGCTCAACGCCGTACAAATCCCAAGGGGCTCCCCATATCTCATAATCGGCCATGTGATATTCGGACTGCCGTACATCATCCTCACAGTTTCATCGCAGTTGTATGGCTTTCCGCGCGAACTAGAAGAGGCATCTTTGAGCTTGGGAGCCAAGGAATTCCAGACTTTCATTGAAGTGACGTTGCCACTGATCTCGCCAAGTATTTTTGCGGGGATGCTGTTCGCGTTCACCATTTCGTTTCAGGAGTATGTGGCCTCTCAATTTTGGGCCACACCCAGCACTTATACCCTTCCGATCCGCATCTATGGCCGCCTACGAGATGCAATTACTCCTGAAATTAATGTTGTTGGCGTGATAACACTCGCTATGTCCTTTGGTGTAGTTATCATCATGAAGGTTTTATCCCGTCGACGCGAGGGAGGTAGCTTTTATGGGCTATAGCCTTGGTATTGACACGGGAGGCACCCACACCGATTTGATCCTGATGGACCGGGAAACTGGCCGGGTCTGGACCGTCAAGGTCCCAACTACATCTGCTGATCCCTTGAAAGGGATTATGCTCGGCATAGATCGTGTGCTGGCCATCTCAGGAAACGAAGTCGCTGGATTGGATGAACTAATCTACGGCACGACGCTGGTCACCAATATGCTCGTCCAACGCGAGAAGGTCAAAACCGGCCTGATAACCACCAAAGGATTTCGGGATGTGTTGGAGATTGGACGGGCATACCGCAGTTCCAACATCTATGACATCCAGATGGATCCGCCCCCACCTCTTGTGAGCCGTGATTTGCGACTAGAGGTGACGGAGCGAATAAACTTTCAGGGGCAGGTGCTTGAAGCGCTTGACGAGGAGAACTGCCGTGCGGTGGTGCGAAAGCTCAAGTCTCGAGAAGTGGAGACAATCGCCGTGTGCCTTTTGCACAGCTACATTAACTCTTCGCACGAACAGCGGATCAAAGCCATCATTGCGGAGGAGTACCCGGAAGCTTATGTCTCGCTATCCTATGAGATCAATCCGGTCTTTCGCGAGTACGAGCGCACCTCCACCACGGTATTGAACGCCTACGTAACCCCTCAGATGGTGGAGCATCTAGACGATTTTGAAATGCAAGTGAGCCAGAGGGGTTTACAGAGTTGGCTGTATACGATGCAGGCCAACGGAGGCAAATCAAGCTTTAGCGTCGCTCGCAAGTGTCCGGTAAACGTCACCAATTCTGGGCCGGTTGCGGGAGCGATCGCGGGCGCCTATGTTGCACGTGTCACTGGTTTTCCAAATGCGATCACGCTCGACATGGGAGGCACCAGTTGTGATGTGGCTCTGATCGATGGCGACAATCCTAAATTCGCCGCCGAAAGCAATGTGGAAGGATACCCAGTTCAAATATCGACTATCGATCTCAGCATCGTTGGAGCAGGTGGGGGAAGTGTTGCCTGGATAGACAGCGGCGGCGGCTTGCGTGTAGGACCGCGAAGTGCTGGGGCCGATCCCGGACCGGCTTGTTACGCGCAAGGCGGAACCGAGCCGACGGTCACGGATGCAAACCTGATCACAGATCGCCTTAATCCCGGCTACTTTCTTGGTGGTGAGATATGTCTGGATCGTGAGGCTTCCAAGCGCGCAATTGACACTTTCATTGCCCAACCCTTGGGGATGACGACCTTGGAGGCTGCCCTGGGTATTTTGCAAGTGGCCAATGCCAAAATGATCCGGGCCATCAAGTTGGTGTCTGTCGAACGCGGATACGACCCGCATGACTTTGTTTTAATCGCCTTTGGCGGAGCGGGACCGCTGCACGCCACGCAGTTGGCAGAGGAATTGGAAATTCCTGTAGTCATCGTTCCCCCCTTTCCCGGCAACACCTCCGCGCTAGGACTGGTGATTGCGGATATGCGCTATGACTATGTTGCCACCCAAATCCAAAACCTCGATGATGTAGATCCCGCTCTCTCAGAGAAGACGCTTCAGGCGCTGGAGGCTCAGGCGCACAACCAGTTGAGCCAAGAAGGCATACCAGCGGAGCGCCAATGTCTCGAACGGTCCTTCGACCTGCGCTACTTTGGGCAATCTCACGAATTGAACATCCCGGTAGATGGTCAACCTCTTGCCCAAGAGGCCCTACATCGCATCGGTCTTGCATTCCACGCCGCGCATCGTCGCATCCACGGGCATGCAATGGAAGGTGACCCGGTAGAGGTGGTGAATTATCGGGTCAGCGCCGTTGGCACGAGTCCAAAACCGGATTTTGCTTTCCAGCGGAACGGCAACCAAGACGCGATAAAAGGTCGACGAAATGTCTTTTTCGATAGTGGTCATCTTCGCAGCCCGATATATGAGCGCCATTTTCTGAAGCCCGGTTACCAGATTGACGGACCGGCAGTGATCGAACAGATTGCATCAACCACTGTCCTTTGCCCAAATCAGAGCGCACGTGTAGATGCACACGGTAATCTCATCATTGCATTAGCTGAAGGCAAGCCGAGAACCCAATGAGTGTTAATCCGATCACACTGGAAGTAATCCGCCATGCTTTCGAGTCGGTGGCGGAGCAAATGACTGCCGCCGTCACCCGCACCAGCTACTCTGACATAGTGAAAGAGGGGAAGGACTGTTCATCGGCGCTCTTCGATCAGAAGGGTCGCTTAATCGCAGAGGGAGCCAATGTTCCTATTCACCTCAATTGCCTAACACCAGTATTAGAGACTGTCTTGAGCCACTACTTTCCTGCCGACAGCTTGGCCCAAGGAGATGTGATTCTGACCAACGACCCGTATGCAGGGGGCGACTCGAAAGGTTCGCATCATACCAATGACTTAATTTCCATCCAGCCCATTTTCTGGAAAGAAGTGTTGCTTGGATTTGCCACCATCATGGTTCACCATAGCGATGTGGGAGGGATGTGGCCCGGGAACAGCGCTTGGAATCAGGAGATATGGCAGGAAGGGTTGCGAATGCAGCCCATCAAGCTCTACAAGGGTGGGCAGCTCGATGAGCAGCTCCTATCGTTGATCCTAAACAACTCTCGTACACCATACAAAATGCGCGGGGATCTGATGGCGCAAGTTTCGGCCTGTACCAAAGGTGTCCGCGCCATGGAGCGTCTGGCTGATAAATACGGCCTTGAGCTGCTAACGGCCAGTGCGGAAGAGCTGATGGAATACTCGGAGCGACAAACAAGATCCCAACTGGCGAAGATCCCTGATGGAAAGTATGAGCATGAGGAGTTCATCCTAGAGGATGGCACGGCGGGTGGGCCGTACCGACTAAAGGTCGCAATTGAGGTGAGGGACGGCAATCTGAGTGTTGATTACATGGGAACGGATCCGCAGATCAAGGGACCGATCAACGCACCGTGGTCCGCAACGTATTCGGCTACGCTCTATACCCTGCGATGCCTGACGGACCATACCATCCCCAGTAATGCGGGTTGCCAGCGCCCTATCATCGTTACTGCACCTGAAGGGAGTCTGGTGAATTGCCGGCTTCCTGCAGCCACCTATCAACGAATGGTCGTATGTCACAGTGTGGTGGACTTGATCATGGGGGCGCTAGCGCCTGCAATTCCAGATCGGATAATGGCCGATTCTTGTGGCTGCATCTACAACAGCGGAACCGGCATCAATTTAGAGACACACAGTCGAGGTGGAGATGTCGAATGCCGTCAAGGATGGAGTGATTGTTGCAGCCATGGCGGCTTGGGGGCACGCGCGACCAAAGATGGACTTGGCGCTATGGCTTGCCACGTAACCAACGTCGCAAATCCACCCGTAGAAGTCACCGAGATCGGCGCACCCGTTTTAGTTCTGGAGCGTGCGTTGCGACCCAATTCTGGCGGGGCCGGCCAATATCGCGGAGGGCTGGGGCAGATCTATACCTGGAAATCACTCGCTCATGATGCGCTCTTCAGCTGGACTTCTCAGAAGACGAAGATCCCTCCCCAAGGGTTTTTCAAGGGCAAGCCAGGGCAGGCGGGCCGTTGGATGGTTAGAAAGGCGGACGGAGAGCAATCCGAATTGGAACACGCCATAGGGAACATGGAATTGGAATATGGCGACGTCGTGACTTGCTTGATGGCAGGTGGTGGTGGCTACGGTGATCCGCTCTTGCGTGACCCGGACGCGGTCCGGCAGGATGTAATACGCGGATTCGTATCCATCCAAAACGCCCGAGGTGACTACGGCGTGGTGATATCGGGTTCAGAATCTTATGAAATCGATCTTGCAGCCACCGAAGCACTCAGGATAGATCGATTGACAAAGGCTGATCAATGAAGCCGCCTCAAGTTCTAATCATTGGATTGGGAGGCGTTGGAAGCTGGATCTTGGAATTGCTGGCCCGCTCCGAAGGAATCTCCTCTGTTGTCGGGGCAGACAATAGTGAGGATTGGGGTCGGAAGAGGCTTTACACAGCTGCCGCTGGAGTCGTTCTGCAGGGTTTCTACCCTCATCTAGAGTTTGTCAGAATAGACTTGCAGGATGTAGACGCAACAGCCGAGACGATTTCCCGGTTGCAGCCCCGGATGATCATCAACTGCACCACGCTGCAAACTTGGTGGGTGAGATACCAGCATCTACCAGCGGAGAAAGCAAAACGGCTGGGTCAAGCTGGAGCAGGACCCTGGTTGCCAACTCACCTGGCGCTGGCCCGCAAGTTGATGCTGGCCATCCAGGCCAGCGGGTGGCAGGGTTTTGTCATCAACTGTGGTTTTGCCGATAGCAGCAACATGATACTGGCAAGGCGAGGTCTGGCGCCGACCATCGGCCTGGGAAATATTGATCTAATTGTGCCAAACATTCGGCTGGGAGCAGCCAAGCGACTTGACGTGCCAGTCCGGAACGTGAGCGTGTATGCGATCTTGCACCACCACCATTTTGGATGCTTCAAGAAAGGCGCGAATGATTTGCCGGCGTACTTCCTACGCATCATGGTTGGTGATCAGGACGTTACCGGAAACTTCGATACCGACCAGCTGTTGCATGAGGTAGTCCAGGATTATCTTTCTGGCGAGCATCTTAACCCAGTGGTCGCCGCATCCGGTGTCAAGAATGCTCTCGCCCTGCTATTTGACACTGGATTGCTTACCCATTCGCCAGGTCCCCAGGGATTGCCGGGGGGATATCCGGTTCGGCTCAGTGCAAACGGAGCAGAGGTGTTTCTGCCCTCTGGAATATCCCTCGAGCAGGCCATCGCCATAAATGAGGTGGGTCAACGTGCTGATGGCATCGAGCGGGTTGAAGATGACGGAACGGTGGTTTTCACTGACGAAGCCGCCCAAATAGTGCAGGAGGTCCTAGACTACGATTTGGCTCCGCTCAAATTTGATGAATGTGACGAGCGAGCAGAGGAACTCGTAGCGCATTTCAAAGCACTCCTCTAGGAGAACACCTGTAACTGAGGGTAACTTTTGACAGGTTATTCTGGTGTGGCTTCGAAGGCGAAGCTCGAAATCCGTCCCCCGGGATTTGATTATGGCTTATCGAAGCCAGAAACAAATTCCGGGACTTTACTATGCAAGCGAATTCTGAATATCAAAATCACGATCAAGCAAGATACAAACTCTGAGCATTTCCGTGAGTAATGGAGAAAACCTACACATGACAAAGAACGTTCGGGTCATCCAATATGGTCTTGGGTCCATTGGAGCCGCAACTGCTCGATTGGTCCATGAAAGATCGGGTTTGGAATTGTTGGGAGCCGTTGAAATCGATCCCGCCAAGGCAGCCAAGGATGTCGGATCGATTATTGGCCTAGATACGCCTCTTGGTTTTAGTGTGGCCAAGTCGATCGACGAAATTGCTGGTCAGATTGAAGCAGACATCGTTGTTCATACGACCAGCTCCTTCTTTCCTGAATTCAAGCCACAGATCCTTGAAATCCTCGATGCCGGATACGATGTTGTATCTACTTCGGAGGAGCTTTCATTCCCCTGGATGACGCATCGTGAAGAGGGAACTGAGATCGATAATGCAGCCAAGAGTGCCGGGAAGACAGTCTTGGGTACAGGAGTAAACCCGGGCTTTCTCATGGATTTTCTGCCCGTAAGCTTGACAGGACTCTGCAAGCAAGTGGAACACATTGATGTGCAGCGGGTGATTAATGCATCCGCTCGACGTGAGCAATTTCAGGTAAAGATTGGCTCAGGGCTTTCGGCAGAGGAATTTGAAGAGCGGATGAATACAGGCAGAATGGGACATAGCGGTCTACGTGAATCGGCTGAAATGATTTTCCATTCCCTCGGAAAGGAAATGGTGAGCTATGAATCGAGTGTGGAGCCAATAATTGCTGACGAGATAATAGAAACGGAATATCTCTCTGTGCAAGCCGGTCTAGTGATCGGTCTCAAACAAGTAGCGACAGCAAATACAGAAACTCAGGAGTTTCTGAAACTGACCTTCATCGCTGCATTGGACGCTGAAGATGAACAAGACACAATAACAATAGTCGGAAAGCCGAGGCTCGAGATCACGCTAAAAGGAACAAACGGAGACCTGGCTACGGCCGCAATTTCGGTCAATGCTATTCCCCGCGTCGTCGAAGCAGATCCGGGTCTGGTGACGATGAGCGACCTGCCAATTGTTGCTTGTCGGCAATTATGAGCCATCCCATATCGAATTTGCCCTCTTCACCAATCCTAGTGACCCCCGTCAAGAATAGAGATCGCGTGATGGACCAATCTAGAGATCCGGCGCACGCTGCCGAGCCATTGATTCTGCTCATTCCGGTTGTATAATCCCTGATCTGGGCGGTTAGCTCAGTTGGTTAGAGCGCATGCTTGACATGCATGAGGTCGTTGGTTCAAATCCAATACCGCCCACACAATCGAATAGATAGAACGCAATGACCGGGACGAGTATCGAGGTCAAGAGTTCACAGGGACGCAGGGTCGTCGACTGAGAATCCTGCGGAAACTCACCTTCGAGAAAACCACCCGTGAGCGAGATCCGGAAAGCGCTGGCCCGCGGCGGGTCCAGGGCGATTATGGAAAACGGCTCAGCCCCGTTACCGGCTGGCTAGAGATGGTCCTTGGACGGACCAATCTGGGTGGAACCGTGTGAGCGAAAGCTCTCGCCCCAGCGGGTGAGAGTTTTTTCTTTTAGAACGTGGAGGTGTGGCATGGCGAAGAAACAATACGAAGAGACGGAGCTTTACCGCATCCGGCATTCATCGGCGCATGTGATGGCGCAGGCCGTCATGGAAATGTTCCCGGGAGAGGCGAAGGTAGCGATTGGGCCTCCGATCGAGGAAGGTTTCTACTATGACTTTGATTTACCGCGCCCGCTGACTCCAGAAGACCTGGAAGTCATCGAGCGCCGCATGCGCGAGATTATCGGCGAGGATTTCGAGTTCGATAAGCGAGTGGTCTCAGCCGATGAGGCCCGCGAGATATTCGAGGATCAGCCCTACAAACTCGAGCTCATCGCCGGGCTGGAGGGTGGGGGCGTGGACGAGTATGGCGAGCCCACAGAGGCCGCTCCGGAAATATCCGTCTACACGCATGATACGTTTGTCGATCTCTGTCGCGGTCCCCATCTCGAACGCACCGGCCAGATCAATCCCGGCGCCCTCAAGTTACTGAGTGTTGCGGGCGCCTACTGGCGAGGCGATGAGAAGCGGCCCATGCTGCAGCGCATCTATGGCACGGCCTGGGAGACCGGTGAGCAGCTCGAGCAGCATCTCTGGAAACTCGAAGAGGCAAAAAAACGCGACCATCGGGTCCTGGGACGTGAGCTGGATCTTTTCAGCGTCAGCGAAGACGTGGGCCCGGGGTTGATCCTCTGGCACCCCAAGGGCGGCATGGTGCGGAAGCTGGCCGAGGATTTCAGCCGCGCAGAGCACGCGAAGGCCGGCTACGACTTTGTCTACACGCCGCATATCGGCAAGTCAAAACTGTGGGAGACCAGCGGCCACCTGGACTGGTTCTCCGACGCGATGTACCCGGCGCTCGAAGTCGAGGGGCAAAAGTACTACCTCAAACCGATGAACTGCCCGTTTCACATCCAAATCTACAAGAGCAAGACCCGCTCCTATCGTGACCTGCCGCTGCGATACGCGGAGTGGGGTACGGTGTATCGCTACGAACGCAGCGGAACGCTGCACGGATTGCTGAGGGTGCGCGGTCTCACGCAGGACGATGCCCATCACTTCTGCCGGCCGGATCAGATGCCGGAAGAGATCGACAAGACGCTGGAGTTCAGCCTGCACATCTTGCGATCCTTTGGCTTCGATGAGATCCACGCCTATCTGGCGACGCGTGACCCCGAAAAGGCCGCCGGCGATCCGGCTCAGTGGGAAGCGCCGACTCAGGCTCTGCAAGACTCGTTAGAGCGTTCCGGATTGCCCTACCAGATCGAGGAAGCCGAGGCGACCTTCTACGGACCTAAAATCGATCTCAAGGTGAAGGATGCGCTAGGCCGAGAGTGGCAGCTCTCGACCATCCAATTCGACTTCTATCTTCCGGAGCGCTTTGGGCTGGCATTTGTCGGCGAAGACGGCCAGGAGCATCAGCCATACATGATCCATCGGGCGCTGATGGGCGCCATGGAGCGCTTTATGGGGACGCTCATCGAGCACCATGCGGGCGCCTTCCCGGTTTGGCTTGCGCCGGTTCAGGTCAGCTTGATTCCGATCGCGGACCGTCACGTGGAGTATGCGCAAGGCGTGGCCGATCAACTGCGTGAGGCGGGTCTACGGGTTGAACTGGACGATCGCAGCGAGCGGATGAACGCCAAGATCCGAGACGCGCAGGTGCAGAAGGTTCCCTACATGCTGGTCATGGGAGACCGTGAAGCAGAGGCAGATCAGGTCTCAGTTCGACTGCGCTCGGAGGAAGATCTAGGGGCGATGTCGATTGAGACATTCTTGGAGCGAGCGGCGAGCGATATCGAGGCTCGAGTCTAAGGGTACCCAAGTCAATACATTGCGTAGTTTGGCCCACAGACGTCGAGCGATCGAAATATAATATCGGGTCATGCGGACCGCCTTAGCCACATTGCTCTTGGGCATCGCCCTCAGCTTCTTAGCTGTGTACCCTGCGAGCGCAGAGGAACCCGCTCCGGACCGCCGGGATTACGTCTGCGCGCCTCGGCTGCAGTTGCGTCAGCCGCAGCGTTGCCCGCGCTATGGCCCGGGAGGCAAGATCAGCGAGTTGGCCCAGCTGGGGCTGCTTTCGCCGAAGCCGTTGCCGACCGCCGCGATTGACCCGACCCTCGGCTACTTTCCGCTACGCTATTTGAAGGTTGGCTCGGGTCCGGTCTCCTTCTACTCCAGTGCGGAGGATGCAGCCGGCGGGGGCGGCGGAGTCTCATCCATCGGTAAAGGCTTCGTCTACCTGACCTATACCGACCGACTTGAGAGCTCAGGTTCCACCGTCTATGCGACCTCGAACGGTTATGTGCGCGGGAGTCAGGTCAGCAGAGTTGAGGTCCCGCGTTCTCTTGGGCTGGCATTCACGCGAACCCCGGATCGACCCTTCGCCTGGGTGATCTCAGGCGGCACGTGTGCATCGGGTGAACCGGGGGGAGCTCCTAACTACAGCGATGGCCCTTGCTTCACGCGCAACTCGGTGGTCCAGATCTACGGCGAGCAGCAGGTGGGCGAGTGGAAGTGGTATCAGATTGGGCCGGATGAGTGGATCGAGCAGCGGTTGCTGGCGGTCGTAACCCCCGATCCGACGCCGCCAGAGGGCGTGGATCCGCAGGACCGCTGGATTTCGGTCAACTTGTATGAGCAGACGGTGATGGCCTACGATGCCGGGGTCCTGAAGTTTGCTACGGTATCCTCCACCGGCCGCAATGGATTCTGGACGAAGCCTGGCTTGTTTCAGGTCTGGGCGAAACTCGGGCGGACCGACATGAGCGGCGGGATTCCGGGCGACGAAGACAATTACTATTTCCTTCAAGACATTCCCTGGGTGCTGTATTTCGATGAGGGCAGAGCGCTGCACGGCACCTACTGGCACGCCAAGTTCGGTACCCCGACCTCGCGTGGCTGCGTCAATCTGACGTTTAGAGACGCGAATTGGATCTTCGAATTCGCGGGCGAGGGCAGCTGGGTGTATGTCTGGGACCCCTCCGGGAATACGCCTACCGACCCCTCGCTGTACGGTCCCGGCGGCGCCTAGCCGCTCCGCGACAGGGAGTGCGTCTTTCGACGCACGACCCGTTGTACTCATCCATTTCTGACAGCAGCTCGCAACTAGGACCTTGCCCGGACCCGCTCGCGGTTGCTCCTGCAATTTTATGTAAAGAAGCACGGGGCAGGTGGGGTCGCGATGGTACTAAAGTACTCTGCCCTGCATTGACCTCCCTTATCTAAAATCCTGCCCACTTCCGAAAACTGCCGCTCAACCCGGAAGGGGGGTCCCAATGTACGCCGAGAATGAACTGTTGTTCCCGTCTCATGTGATTCCTAAACTCAGGGAATCGCGGGGGGAAGCCTGGGCCAAGCTAGTCGATCGCGTGTCCAGGCTGCCTGAGAATCATCCTGAGAGCCTGGCTTTCTCTCTCATGATGATTCGCCTGGACGGATGCATGGCCTGCGAAACCGATTCGTACCGGGCCATGAAGGGCTGCCTGGGCTGCGCACTCCAGACCTTGAGGCGCTTCAAAGGCTCCGATCAGGAGCTCTTGCAGCGCGATCAGGAGGCCTTGATGGAAGTCGAGGAGCATCTGGAGTCAGTTCCAACAGCACCACTGTATATCGCCGCTCGCGCCGCCTGAGAGCTCGATCCCGCGACTGGCAGGGGCTGTCCCAAGGGGCAGCCCTTTTCATTTCTGAGCTGCTCGCACCAGCAGGTCATTTTATCCCCTCGATCATCTCACCTTGGAGCCCCGATCATCTCTACGCGCGCCTCCGGCCCCAAAATGGGCCCAAAAGGGCCATATGGTAAACTTGCCTCCCTCTCGAGGAGGTGTGCCCGCTCCCGAACCGAGCGAGTGCTTTAATGCTCACTACTCCGGAACGACTCCTCTTTTTTCTCCTTCTTCTTACAACAATTTACCTAACCGCAATAGCCATAAAGCGCCTCGTCCGGATCATTGCACGCGGGCGCGGCAAGCCGGATTGGAAGAGGGGTGTCCGGCGCGCCTGGCAGGCCGCAGCCAAGACGGTAACCTTCTCCCCCGTTTTCCGGGCTCGTCTTGGCCCCAGCCTATTGCATGCGTTGGTGGGTTGGGCCTTTATCTATTATCTTCTGGTCAATTTTGGGGATGTGCTGGAGGGTTTCATCCCCGATTACATTTTCCTCGGCACCGGTACCATAGGAAATCTCTATCGGCTGGGGGTCGACGTGCTCACTGTGGCGGCCCTGGTCGGCATGACTGGCTTGCTCATCCGCCGCTTTGCCCTGCGCGCGCCAGAGTTCGCCATACGGGAAACGACTACTTTGCACCCGAAGGCCAGGGCCGGGATTCGCCGGGATTCAGCGATCGTTGGTGGATTCATCCTGCTTCATGTCGGATCCCAGTTTCTAGGTCAAAGTTTCGCCATCGCCAAAACGGGAGCCGATCCCTGGCAGCCATTCGCCTCCGCGGCGGCCGGCCTATGGGGCGGATTCTCCGAGACGGCGCTTACCGTGGGCGAACACCTGTGGTGGTGGTTGGCCATCGGCTCCATTCTGCTCTTCCTGCCTTACTTTCCGTATTCGAAACACATCCACCTCTTCTTTGCACCCCTTAATTTCCTCCTGCACCCGGAGCGTCCTTCGATGGGTACGCTGGACGCACTGGATTTTGAGGACGATTCGGTGGAGCAGTTTGGAGTGGCACGGTTGGAAGATCTATCCTGGAAGGGGCTGATGGATGCCTATGCCTGCATCATGTGTAACCGATGTCAGGACGTGTGCCCGGCCTACGAAACCGGCAAGGTGCTCTCGCCCGCGGCCCTGGAAATCAACAAGCGCTACTTCTTGAATCAAGAGGGATCTCGGCTAGCTGCAGGGGAGGCGAGCGATCAGACCATGCTAGATTTCGCGATCTCCGCTGAAGCGGTTTGGGCCTGCACCTCGTGCGGCGCCTGCGTGGAGGTGTGTCCGGTCGGAAACGAACCCATGCGGGATATCCTGGAGATCCGCCGGGATCTAGTCTTGATGGAGAACGAATTTCCGGAACAACTTCAAACCGCCTACCGGGGGATGGAAAGAACGGCCAATCCCTGGAACATTCCGGCGGAAGAGCGTCTGAAATGGGCGGAGGGGCTGGACGTTCCGACCATTCAACAAAATCCGGAACCGGAGATATTGTGGTGGGTAGGCTGCGCGGCCGCGACGGACTCCCGGGCGCAGCGCACGGCCCGTGCATTTGCCAAAGTGCTTAATAAGGCCGGGGTCAACTTCGCGGTCCTGGGGACCCAGGAGAAATGCACCGGAGACGCCGCACGTCGATCCGGTAATGAATACCTATTTTATGAGCTTGCGAGCAGCAATGTGGAGATTCTAAACCGGGTCAACGCTCCACGTATCGTCGCTATCTGTCCCCACTGCCTGCATACGATAAAAACGGAGTATCCGGCTTTCGGTGGAGACTACGAAGTTGTCCACCACTCGGAGTACATTCAGGAGTTGATAGCTTCTGGTCGTTTGCAGTCCAATGGGGATCCGATCTTGGAGAACGTGACTCTGCACGACCCTTGCTATTTGGGCCGGCAAAACGGAATTGTGGCGGCGCCCCGGGAAGCGCTTGGGCTGGTGGACATCCAACTCCATGAGATGCCGAGGCATGGATCCGATTCATTTTGCTGTGGGGCAGGAGGGGCCCAGTTCTGGAAGGAGGAAGAATCGGGTCAGGAGCGAGTAAGTGCGGATCGCATCCGGGAGGCGGAGGCGACAGGCGCAAACACCTTGGCTGTGGCATGTCCATTCTGCCTGATCATGCTCTCGGATGCATCGCAGAACGGGATGCAGGTACGCGACCTGGCCGAAATCGTGGCCGAGCGCGTGAGTTAAAGGAGAAACTGCATGGAAGCTCAGGAAGATCTCCAGGTCGATCTCAGCACGGAGAGCCTGCTCGAGATGTATTGGCTGATAGTGCTCTCCCGCCGGCTGGACGAGCGGACCTGGGTGCTCCACCGACAGGGAAAGATCGCTTTCCATATCTCAGGCATTGGCCACGAGGCGGCGCAGGTAGGCGCCGCCCTGGCTCTGCGCAGGGGGCAAGATTGGGTGGTGCCCTACTATCGCGACCTGGCCTTGATGCTTGCGCTCGGATTCACGCCGAAGGAATTTATGCTCGGTGTGATGGGAAAGAAGGGCGAACCCAGTTCGGGCGCCCGACAGATGCCCAGCCACTGGAGCCTGAAGCGTATGAATGTAGTCAGCCACTCATCACCGGTTGCCACCCAGGCGCCCCATGCCTCTGGAATAGGCTTTGCCATCAAAATGCGCGGGGATGATGTGGTCGTGCTCACTTCCATTGGCGAGGGATCAACCTCCCAGGGCGAGTGGTATGAGGCGGTCAACTGGGCCGCTGTGCATCAGCTACCGGTCGTGTTCATGGTGGAGAACAACCTGTACGCGATCTCGGTCCGTCAGGAACGGCAGATGGCGGTCGAGCACGTGGCCGATAAGGCGGCCGGCCTGGGCCTGCCCGGTGTGACGGTGGATGGCCTGGATGCTTTGGCGGTCCATCAAGTGATGACGGAGGCTGTCGATCGCGCGCGTTCGGGAGGCGGTCCAACGGTAGTCGAAACCATGGTTCAGCGAATGACCCCTCATTCCTCGGATGATGACGATCGATCCTATCGAACGCGGGAAGAACTTGAAGCGCTCAAGGCTCAGGACCCGCTGGATTTGCATCGAGACAAGCTGCTTGCCGCGGGAATCCTCACCGAAGAGGCTGAGCGCGAAGTACAGGCGCGGGCAAAGAGAGAGGTAGACGAGGCCGTGGCGTTCGCGACGGAAGCTCCTTATCCGGATATATCCGAGGCGAGTTATCCGGTGTACGCGGAGGACCGTAGAGATGACTGAGATGACTCTGATCGAAGGCCTGCGTCAGGGCATGGATGAAGAGCTCGAAAGAGACGCGCGCGTTTTCATAGTGGGTGAAGATGTCGGGCCGCGCGGCGGCGTTTTTCGCGCCACTCAAGGTCTTTATGAGAAGTACGGCGAAGATCGAGTGGTCGATTCACCCCTGGCCGAGCTATCGATTGTAGGAATCGGGATCGGGACTGCACTGTATGGGATGCGACCCATTTGCGAGATCCAGTTCGCAGACTTTATCTACCCCGCCTTCAATCAGATCGTCAGTGAAGCAGCTCGCATGTGCTATCGATCCGGCGGCGAGTGGACCGTGCCCATGGTCATTCGTGCCCCCTATGGCGGCGGAATCGGCGGCGGGCTCTATCATTCGCAGTCCATAGAGGCATTCTTCACGCATGTACCTGGCCTGAAGGTCGTGGTTCCTTCCACGCCGTACGACGCGAAAGGCCTGCTGAAGTCGGCGGTGCGGGATCCCAACCCGGTAATTTACCTTGAGCCGAAGAAGGGCTACCGGTTGATCCGAGGGGAGGTACCGGAAGACGAGGAAGTGCTGGTGCCCATCGGGCCGGCACGCCTATCACGAGAAGGAACGGATCTGTCGGTATTCGCCTACGGGATGATGCATCACTATTGTCTTGAGGCGGCTGAAAGGGTTTCCCAGGAAGGGATTGACACCGAACTGGTCGACCTGAGAACGCTCAAACCGGTCGATCGTGAGACCGTGCTGGCCTCTGTGGCTAAGACGGGGAAGGCCTTGATCGTCCACGAAGACAATCTGACCGGAGGCTATGGGGCGGAAATCGCCGCCATCCTGGCGGAGGAAGCGTTTGCAGACCTGGATGCTCCGGTGCGTAGACTGGCTGGACCAGATGTGCCCGCCATGCCTTACAGTCATCCATTGCAGGACTGGTTTATGCCAGATGCGGATAGAATCGCAGATGCCATTCGCGAGCTGGCTGCCTACTGACTCGCAGTTGGGCGTCAGCCGACAACCTGCGAAAGAACGGATTTATCAAGGCCGGAACGCTGCTAGACGGAGAGAAGCATGACAACTGAGGTCATCATGCCCAAGCTCGGCGAATCCGTGGTGGAAGGCACCGTAACAAAGTGGCTCAGGCACCAAGACGACCGCATCGAGGAATTTGAGCCGCTGGTAGAGATCAACACGGACAAGGTCGATACGGAGGTGCCATCGCCAGCCACGGGCACGATCCTGAAGCTGTTCGTCGCCGAAGGAGAAACGGTGAACGCGGGAACGCTGTTGGCAGTGATCGGTGAGCCGGGAGAAGAGGTCCCGGAGGCGCCCCCGGCTCATGATGAGCCGGATACGCCGCCGGCCGGCGATCGCGATGGAGAAGTCCAGACTATGGCCGCGGAGGCCAGCGCCCCGGCGGTTCCAAAGGTCGGAGGCGAAGATCTCGGTTTCATTTCCCCGGTCGTCGCCCGCATCGCTACTGAACACAATGTGGACCTCAGTCAGGTCTCTGGAACTGGAAGCGGAGGTCGGATCACAAAGAAAGACGTGCTGACTTACGTCGAGGGCCGTCAAACGGCCGCACCGTGGGAGGAACCGGCCTCGGGCGAGCTCTTCCGGCCCACCGAGGAGATCTTTGGCAAGAAGCCATCCGCGGCAGCAGAGCCCGCCGCACGAGCAGGCACGGTCCTGCCTCTGGATGCCGTGCGCACACAGATCGCAGAGCACATGGTCCGCTCCAAGCGCACCAGCGCGCACGTTACGACGCTAATGGAGGCGGACCTGGGGCGTGTGATTTCCCACCGCAAGGCGCACAAGGAATCCTTCGGGCGCGAAGGTGTTAATCTGACCTTTACGGCTTATTTTGTCGCCGCGGCCGTCGAGGCACTGAAGGAAGTTCCGATCGTCAATTCCTCATGGAGTGAGGAGGGGATCGTGCTGCACAAGGCGGCGAACATCGGTGTGGCGGTTTCCCTCGGGGAAGCGGGATTGATCGTGCCTGTGCTCAAGAACGCCGAGCAATTGTCGCTGCTGGCAGTCGCCAAGACGCTCAATGATCTGGCCGAGCGCGCCCGCGGTCATAAGCTGGTCCCGGATGAAGTTCAAGGTGGGACGTTTACGATCACAAATCATGGCGTAAGTGGCTCGCTTTTTGCCACGCCGATCATCAACCAGCCTCAGTGCGCCATCCTGGGTGTTGGTGTACTGCAGAAACGCCCAGTGGTTATTGAGGGGATGTCACCCAGCGGCGAGCCAGAGGATTCGCTGGCGATACGCCCGATGGTGTATCTCACGCTCACCTTCGACCACCGCATCATCGACGGCGCCATAGGGGATCATTTTCTAGGCATCGTTGTGCAACGCCTGCAGTCCTGGACCTGAGAACGGCCCTCAGTAATCTCGGATTTCCCGACTGCCACGATGAGCAAATTGCCTGGGCGCGCCCTGCGCCCATTTGGAGGGAAGCTGAATGCCTGATTACGACGTTGTGGTCATAGGAGCGGGGCCCGGAGGTTACGTCTGTGCCATCCGCGCCGCGCAATTGGGGCTCAAGACGGCCATCGTAGACCGCGAATGGCTTGGGGGAGTGTGCCTTAATATCGGATGTATCCCCTCAAAGGCGCTGCTGAAAAACGCTGAGCTGGCACACATCCTGAGGGAAAGAGGGGAGGAATTCGGATTTGCAATTGAGGGCCTGGAGCTAGATTACGGACGGGCGGTTGAGCGCAGCCGAGAAGTCGCCGATCGGTTGGTGAAGGGCGTCGGCTTCTTAATGAAGAAGAACGAAATCGACGTCCATATGGGCGAAGCGGTCCTGCGCGCGCCCCATTCGATCGCGGTCACGAGCTCCGAGGGGGAAGAGACTGAGCTTGGTGCGAAGAACATCGTAATCGCCACCGGTGCGAGCGCGGCTTCAGTCCCCGGAATGGAGATCGACGGGGAGCGAGTATTGACCTATCGTGAAGCCATCCTTCAGACCCGGGCCCCGAAGTCGGTGCTAATTGTGGGGTCAGGTGCGGTCGGCCTCGAATTCGCCACTATCTGGAATGGCTACGGGGTGGAGGTGATCATCGTGGAGATGCTTCCACGCATCGCGCCGCTCGAGGACCAGGATGTCAGTAAGGAGCTTGCCAAGGAGTTCCGTAAGCGCGGCATCAAGATTAGGGCAGACACGAAGGTGGAGAGCATCGAGGTGCTCAAGACCAAGGTGGTGGCGACGGTTTCGCGTGATTCGGGAGAGGAAGTGCTGGAAGCCGAGCAGGCCTTAGTGGCGATCGGCTTCCGTCCCAACACGGCGGGCTTTGGATTGGAGGACCTCGGTGTGCAGCTTACTGAGTCCGGAATGGTGGAGATCGACGAGCGAATGGCCACCAATGTCCCGGGGATTTGGGCCATCGGCGATGTAACCGGTAAACTACAACTGGCCCACGTCGCAATGGCGATGGGCATCGTGTGCTCCGAAAACATCGCAGGCGCAGAGACGATCGAACTCAATTACGAGATGATGCCGCGGGCCACATATTCTCATCCGCAGGTGGCCTCTTTCGGAATGACGGAGGCCCAGGCCGAACAGAGAGGGTACGAGGTGCATGTCGGCAGGTTCCCCTTCCTGGCCAACGGAAAATCGCTTGGAATGGGTGAGACTGCGGGGTGGATTAAGCTGGTCTCAGATGCCCGCTACGGCGAGATTCTGGGAGCACACTTGATCGGACCGGAAGTTACGGAATTGCTGCCAGAGCTGACACTTGCCCAGAGCATGGAACTTACGCTTGCCGAAATTGCGCGTAATATCCATGCGCATCCCACGTTAAGTGAAGCTATCATGGAGGCTGCACATGCAGCCGAGGGGGAAGCGATTCATATCTAGGAGGCTGCAGGCGCCAGTATGCGAGTGAGCTTAACTCGGTAAAAATAGGGATGGTAGCGGTGAGGGCCACCAGCTAAGGAGAAAACAGATGAGTGATCCCCAGATCATTAGTGGTCTCGAGGGGGTTTTGGTTACTGAAACCCGTTTGAGCAAAGTAGAGGGCGCGGCCGGCGTGCTCACGATCGGCGGTTTTCCGTTGGAAGAACTAGCCCCCAACGCCACATTCGAGGAAGTGCTCCACCTGCTCTGGTTCGATCGGCTGCCCACAGCCTCCGAGCTAGACGAGCTGAGCGCGGAGCTGGCTGGCCAGCGATCGATCCCGGAGCCGACGATCGATCTTCTGAAGGCGGCCGCGGAGAAGAAGCTCCCGACAATGGACGCGCTGCGCATGGGAGTCGATACGCTGGCCATGGTTGACGCCGATCCATCCGATGTCTCACCCGAGGCGGACCTGCTTCGCGTGAAGGCAGTTACGGCGCGCATTCCAACCGTGGTTGCGACCTACTGGCGCCTGATAAATGGCGAGGACCCCGTGCCGCCTGACGCGGATATCGGGCACGCGGCCAATTACCTTTATATGTTGCAGGGCGAGAAAGCCCACCCGGATGCAGTGCGCGCACTTGAGACCTATATCAACTCGGTCGTCGATCATGGGATGAACAACTCCACCTTCACCTCACGCGTGATTATCAGCACCCGCTCCGACATCGTGTCGGCGGTGGTTGGAGCGATCGGCTCGCTAAAGGGTCCCCTGCACGGTGGTGCTCCCGGTCCGGCGCTGGATATGGTCTTCGAAATTCGGGCGCGGGCAGACGCCTCTGGCAAGGAGATTAAGGAGGAGGCCGACCTCTGGACGCGTGAGGTCGTGGAGGGCGGCGGCCGAATCATGGGATTTGGCCACCGAGTGTATAAGGTTCGGGATCCGCGTGCAGACGTACTGGGAGCTGCCGCCGTGAAGCTATTTGAGGGCGCCGGCGACACCGCGCTGTATGACGATGCCATCGCGGTCGAAGAAGTAGTGCTTGACGTGCTTGCAGAGTTGAAACCGGACCGCAGTATCAAGACCAATGTCGAGTTCTACACGGCTCTATTACTGCATGGTGTGGGCATGGAGACCGACCTGTTCTCGCCCACATTCGCCGTTGGACGGGTGGGCGGTTGGACGGCGCACATCCTGGAGCAGATAGCGGAAGCGCGGCTGATCCGGCCGCGGGCGGCATATAGCGGTGTGCTGGATCGTGTCTGGCTTCCAATAGAGGAGAGGTGAAATGGCGGCGGTCGACGAGGTTAGGCGAGCCAAAGAGCTGTCAAGGCACAGCATCCTGTCTAAGCCCAACGTCGTAGGGGTAGGCTACGGATATAAAGAGAAGGCGGGACGGCGCACGGCGGATCTGTGCGTCGTTGCCCTGGTGCGAGTGAAGCTGCCAAAATCCTCCTTGGCGCCACATGAGCTGGTACCTACGACTTTGGATGGCGTCTCGACAGACGTAGTCCAGGTTGGAGAGATCCGAGCACTCCAGGCACGAACCGATCGTAGGCGCCCCGCTCCAGGTGGGGTCAGCATCGGCCACTATCAGATCACCGCCGGCACTCTGGGAACCGTGGTGCGAGATACGGCAACCAGTGAGCGGCTGATCCTGTCGAACAACCACGTGCTTGCCAACAGCAACGATGCCGGGCTGGGAGATGCGATCCTTCAGCCGGGTCCGATCGACGGTGGAAATGTGGATTCCGATACCCTGGCGACACTAGAACGCTTCATCCCCATCAAATTCACAGGTGAGCCTTCCGATTGCGGAGTCGCAAAGCGGGTGGCGGACGCAGCTAATTTTGTTGCCCGCCTCCTGGCCTCCCGTTCGAAACTTGTGCCCATCCGGGAGGATCCGGCGGCCGTCAACCAGGTGGACGCGGCGGTCGCTCGACCGGTTGATGACGGCGAGCTCTCGAACGAAATACTGGACATCGGAGAAATCAGCGGCACGGCCGAAGCGACGCTTGGAATGGGAGTTAGGAAATCCGGTAGGACCACGGCTTTCACAACCGGCACGATCACCGTCCTTGAAGCGACGATCGACGTGAACTACGGCGAAGGTCGCAAGGCGCGCTTTGAGGGCCAGATCGTTTCAACACCCATGTCGCAAGGAGGCGATTCCGGCTCACTGCTGGTGGCCGGCGACTCTCTGCAAGCTGTAGGTCTTCTATACGCTGGCTCGAATCAAGCCACAATCTTCAATTCCATAGGCGACGTGTTGGCCGCGTTAAGGATCGAGCTATGAGTACAGACCCGGCGCTCGAGCGAGCGCGTCGGATTTCGCGCGCGCACTCCGATGCGTTACTGGCCAAACCCAACGTAGTGGCAGTAGGGGTTGGGTATCGAGAAGGCTCACGGTCGGAGCTGATGCTCGTGGTGATGGTCGAACACAAGATGCCCCTGAGCGCGCTCGCAGAAGATGAGATCGTGCCGAGTGAGATCGACGGATTGCCGGTTGAGGTACGCGTAGTGGGGGAAGTGAGCGCGCAAGGGGAAGCAGGGAACCAGGAGCATTAATGGCTCCGAGCGTGGCATCCCAGGTTCCTCATTGGAGATTACCTGTCCTTGCGAGGCAAGGGGCTGAGCTTGCGAGGTGCGGGTTTGTCCTTTTCCGGCTGGAGGCGCCGTCTGGATCCGCAATTTGCCATAGGATGACGAGATGAAACCGATTGAAGAGCAAACTGTCAAGGCGCTTTCATGGCAGATGATCTATGGAAACTATCGCTCAAAGCTGGGTGCTGAGGGCTGGGAGCAGCTTGAGCAATCGGTCGGCGCGCCAGAATTCAAAGGGATGGACTCCGACGAAGATACACCCATGGGTCCCTTCAATGAAGCCGTGCTCTATATCGACCGCGAGCTGGGCAGTGGGGACGGATCGATGGTCGAGGAAATTACGGTTGCTTCCGTCGATCGCTGGGCGAGCATCTTTCGAAACCTGGTCAAGCAATTGCAGGGACGGCCGCAGAAGATGATGGAGATTTTCTGCACCGAGGTGCATCCTTACTTTCTGAATGATTTTGGCGCGAGCGAAATCGTCGAGTCGGCGCCGGACCACTTCGTGTTGAAGTTGGACAATGGCCTGCTGGAGGGTTTCAAGATCGGGCTCATCGATGGTTTCGTCAATATCGTCGGGGCGGATGCGGTGATCGATCGGCGGAACGGCGACTATCATGTGAGCTGGGAGGTCCGTGAAGAGACACCGGAACCTTCACGTTGGGCGTTATTTGTGAACGCTACGCGACTGCCCTTCCTGACCGCAACCCTGGTACCGGTCCTGCTTGGAACGGTGATCGCCTGGAACGATGGGTTCTTCAGCTTCGGGCTCTTTCTGCTGGCTTTGTTTGGGGCCGCGTTCTTCCACCTCGGCACCAACGTGATGAACGACTACTTCGATCATACGAGTGGGGCAGATGAGGCCAATTTGACGCCAACGCCATTCGCCGGCGGCTCTCGGTTGATTCAGCGTGGCCTGATTGAGCCCTCAGCACTTCGTAGACTGGCCTGGGGATTATTCGCAGCCGGCACATTAATTGGACTTGCGCTGGTCGCGCTGGTGGGTCCTGAGCTGCTTGTCTTCGGAGTCGTTGGTTTCCTGTTGGGTCTGTTGTATACGGCACCGCCAGTCCGGCTAGTTCACAAAGGGCTTGGCGAGATCGCCATAGGATTGGGCTTTGGCCCGGTCATGGTGCTCGGCGCCTACTGGGTGCAAGCGCAGCAGTTGAGCGCTTCAGCTCTCTATGCCTCGATCCCGGTCGGAATCTTGATTGCAGCCGTGCTGTACATCAATGAGATTCCGGATCGTATGTGGGACGAGAAGGCCGGCAAACGCACTCTGATCACGCGCATGTCGCCGGATACGGCCGTAACCGGGTACGCGGTGCTGATCGCGGCCGCATACTTGACGATCGTTATGGGGGCGGCGCTGGGCATCATGCCGCTGGCTACGCTGATCGGGTTGCTCACAATCCCAATGGCGTGGAGTGCTTTCAAGACCTTGCGTCGCCATCATGGTTTTCCGTATCGCCTTATCCCCGCCAACGCCTATACAGTGTTTCTGCACTTTTTCACGGGACTGCTGCTGGCCGCCGGCTACTTTGTAGCGGGCCTGATCCCGCGACTGTAGCGGAGAGCTTCTCCATCGTTCAGAGGCCGCGACCGTGGCTCTTGGTTCGCTGCTCTCACAGATTCGATTTCTTAGGAGATCGAAAATAGGTGCGACCTGCGCTCCAATGCAGAGATCGCGACCACCCCGGCACTAGGTTTTTTCGAGAACCCAGAAATGGGAGAGGCCAAGCGCGCGCAACGGAGTGCGCTCGAAAAATTGCAGCGCGGATCGCAGCGCGCGGCCGAGTGTGGGCCAGCGGGCGATGAGGTTGTCGTACGCACCGTAGATCACGGTCCGCTGCACGACGCGGACCGGCAGCCCTTCAAAAAGCCGCGCGAGATCGCGGCCGGTGTAGACGCGCACGTGGGGAGCAAGCCTTTTGCGCAGCGCGGTCGGCAGGTAGTTGACCAGCGGAATATTGCCGTATCTGTACCTGCCCCGCCAATAAATCCCGTGGGTCTCGAACGGGTAGCCGCGGTTGGGGACGAACAGCACGAGACGTCCGCCTGCTAATTCTCCAGAGGGCGGGCGCAGGGCGCGCACCATTTCGGTCACCGCAGCTCGATCGTCATCCACATGCTCGATGACTTCATGCGAGAGGATGAGATCAAACACCGAGTCCGGGAAGGGAAGCCGTTCGCCGCGAGCGGACAGGACCTCCAGCGGGCGATCGCGAGCGGACACGACCTCCAACGGGCGATCGCGCGCGGACAGCGCCTCCAACGATCGATCGCGCGCGGAGGGAATTTCAAGCATTGGACCGCGAGCTACAGTCGCGCGATCGATATCGAACTCCAGCCCGATGGCGCGATCCGCGAGTGGAGTGAGCCGCTCCAGATAGGCACCCACCCCGCAGCCGTTATCCAATACCCAGCCGCGCTCCCGGCCGGCGGCCGTCTCAAGGATCATGCGCAACCGGCGCTCCTGACCCGCCCTCCAAACAAAGGAGGGCTGGCCAAGCGCGGCAGCCTTTTCAAGATCTGTCACTATGGGTGAATTCTAAGGGGAGCAGGCCAAACGAGTCCAGCGAGCAATAAGTTGTGCCCCGGCCTTCCCGAAAACCAAACCAAATTCTATGGCGCCCAGGGCGGGTCGGTCCATCCGTTGAGCCAGTAGAAGAGCGTAGCTATCCCTTCCCGAATGGCCGCGTGACTGGCCCGCAAGGCAGCCGGGTGTGGGAGCAGGCCTCCTAGCTCCACGATGTGGCCCTCCGAATGCTGGCTAGATGGAGACGGTATAGGATCGAGTCCCTGAGCGCGCATCGTGGCCAGCGCGCGCCGCATGTGGATAGGAGAGGTGACCAAGATGAAGTTCTCAATCTCCCTTGCCCCAAGCAGCTGGCTTAGCTGCTCCGCCTGCTCGCGCGTGCTGCCGGAGAGGGATTCCATGTAGATCCGATCCGGCGCCACTCCCAGGTCCAGCAGCTCTTGCTGCATGGGAACGCTTTCGGGGGTCAACGCGTCGAGCAGCTCGTCTGTCCCGCCCGACACGACCACCGCCGGATCACCGAGCAATTCGTAAAGGCGCGTCCCCTCCAGCACGCGCAGCGCGGTGGCGCCGCTGAGTTCGTTGATCTCATTGCCGCCGGCTCTGTAGGTGGCGCTTCCTCCTCCCAACACAACAATGGCCTCCGCGCTCCCGGCTTCCTCGACGGTCCGAATTGGCTGAGACCCGTCCCGCAATGCGCGCTCGAAGGTTCGGGCGGTCAAAGGCAAGCTGAGCAAGAAATAGAGCACTGCCAGAAAGGCCAGCAAGCTGCTGCCCCAGAGCCGTGTGTCGCGATGCGCAAAGAGCAGCACCACTCCCAGGAAAAATCCAACGAGCAGAAATTCGAGCGAACCTGGGATCAGGTAGGCCTTGAAGATTTCAAAGATGGCTTCCATGTGGTTATTTGATTCGAGTATCCAGCCGATTCAACCGAGCGGAATCGTCACCCGTGGGATGTACGGGGCCGTCAGATCTTGCGGCGATCCGACATAGATACGGATCGAGTCGACCGGAAACGTAAACGAAGGTGGGTCTGGGAGCGGGATCAGGGAAGGATCCTCGGCCCTTCCCAGGGTGAGATGCGGATGGTAATCGCCTCGCGCGTAGTCGGGGTAGGCCGCCGCCAGCGAGCGGTAGAGCTCGATCAGCGGCTCGGGATCGGAGGGCTCAAGGAATACGACGTCTTCAAACTGCCCATACCGTTCGAGGGTCACATCGAAAGGGGAGTGCTGGGCGCAAATGGGCCCTAGCGCCTTGGCCGCCTCATCCGATTGCTCGGCGGGCACAAACGGGAAGAAGATTGTGAGGTGCGCAGGCACCTTTGCGAATGAATCGGGGTCGTACTCCTCCCGTAAGGAATAGGCAAAGGCCTGCACCGGCTTCGGGGGGATGATCAGCAGGGCGCTCTCGAGTTCCACGGCGGGCTGAGTTTAGCATGTTTCCGCTCCAGGCAGTCTCCATGGGGGATGGTAGGTGAGAGCTATAATGCTCTGCTATGAAATGCTGTCAGTGCGAGGGAATTGAACGTGAGTTCAATTCCGAAGACGCGGAAGACGAGATCGATGCATACCGCACGGAGGGGCCGACCGGGACGACCCAGTCGCTGATCGATGCGCTCACCGAGCTGGGAGTGGAGGGATGCACCCTGCTCGATATTGGCGGAGGAGTGGGCGCAATACAACACGCGCTGCTGAGCGCCGGGGCGAGCGCCGCCACCGCGGTGGAAGCTTCTACTGCCTTTGCCGAGGCGTCCGAAGACCAGGCGCGGGAGCTGGGCTGGAGCGAGCAGGTAGAGGTAAGACACGGCGACTTCGTTGAGTTGGCCGAATCCCTTCCACCGCACGACGTCGTCACCCTCGATCGCGTGATCTGCTGCTACCATGACATGAGATCGTTGGTGCGTCTCTCCGCCGCCCGTGCCAGCAAGCTGTATGGTGTGGTGTACCCGCGGGATGTGTGGTGGAATAAGATCGCACTCCGCTTCATGAACCTCTTCTTTTGGTTCGGCCGCAGCCCATTTCGAGTTTTCATACACACCGATGCCGGGGTGCAGCACATGCTAGGTCAGGTGGGCCTGGCGAGGGTCTTCTATAAGAGGACGTTCATCTGGCAGGTTGCAGTTTACGCCCGGGAAAATTAAAAAGCCCAGCAGTCAAGCTCCCGTGCGAAAGGGGCCGGTATACACATTCTAGGATTTCCTAGAATTAGAAGAGGGCCATCGCGAGCCCATATTGTGCAGCAACTCGCATGTAGTGGAGCGGCTAGATCAGGCGGAGGCGGACACTTTGTGGATTCCGGTGGAACCGTCGGGGCGCACAGGATTGGACTCGATAACCTGCAGCTCCCCCAACCCATCGTAGGCGCGTACCCTGAAAAGGTGCCTTCCGCTTTCGCGAGGCCAATCGTATCGCCACTGGACCCAGGTGAGTGGACTTAGAGACGGAGCACGCAGATCGGCTTCCACCCATGGCCCGTCATCGACCTGCAGCTCGACCTTGCTAATCCCATTCGCGCCTGCATAGGCAATGCCGCCTACGGGGACCGTCCCCATCTCCTCGTCCACGGCTTCGGTGGCCACGTTATCGATCACCGAAGTCGTCCTGACAAATGCCTCGGGACTCCAGCCCCGTTCGACCCAATAGCCTCGCCCTTCGCGGTCCAGCACTTCCATGTTCACAATCCATTTGGGCTGCTTCATACCGTAGCGATGCGGAATAATGATTCGCAGCGGGTACCCATTTTCCTCTGGCAGGGGTGCGCCGTTCATCGCATAGGCGAAAATCGTGCGGTCGCCCATAAGGTCCGACATCGGAACGCTCTCATAAAAACCATCCGCAGCCTCGATGAAGAGCTCCTCTGCCGTAGAGTGCATGCCTGCCAGTTCGAGTACGTCGCGAACTCGAACACCCGTCCAGCGGGTGGTGCTGATCAGATCTCCGCCGATTCGATTCGATATGCAAGAAAGCGTGTGGTGGTAGCTGAGAGGGGGCATGGCCCGGATCTCGTCCAGCGTGAGGCTCAAGGGTCGATCCACGAGGCCCTTCAGCTCCAGCCGCCAGGTCTCCGGAACTAAGCGAGGCTTGCGGGTGTTGATGTCGATACGGTAGAAGTCCTCGTTGGGTGTGATCTCGAGTCGCGTGCCGGGCGCAGGATCGATGCGGGCGGCGAGAGCCTGCGCCGAGGGTGAATCGACCAAGGTGCTGGTGTCCAGGATCTCAACTTGAGCCCGCGCGGGCGGGTCTTCCTTTCCCAGGAGCGATGCCACTCCCCAGGAACCAACAGAAAGCGTGACGACACTCCCGCCCAGCAGGCCGACGAATTCGCGCCTTGATAGGCTGGAGGTGGGATCACCTGCCAAAGCGGGTCCGGCCCGCAGGATCAACCATCCCAGGCTCCATCCCCAGGATACATACAGAATGGCAAACCACAATCCTATCCACAGCACGTTCACCTGAGAGAATCCGACCGCGACCGAAACCAGCCAAAACGCGCCAAACAACACCGCTCCGGCCCGCACGCCATAGCCCGTTAGCTGGCGAAGATCGTCCCTTCCCAGCCAACGCAGCAAGACACCGAAGGCCCCGCCAATGGCCACAAACATGAGCAGCGCCATGCTCTGTTCAGCAGTCTTGGCCACCTCTGAGGTTGGGCCGACATTAAGGGCGGTGATCACCGAGATCAACGCATCGATTCCGATCGTCAGAAGCTCGCCGGGCAGAATGCGAGCCAGTCCGTCAAAGAGATCGAACGGAGTAAAGGGCAGACCGGCGATGGTTTCGCCCAGGTAGCCCAATGCCAGGACCGGAATGCTGGTCAGCGTCCCTAGAGCGGCGGCTTTGACATAGGAGGTGCGAGTGGGTTCCAGCTCGCCTTCCGCATGATTTTCCTGGCTCATCCCGCTCTCTTCCTTATTTGTGCGTTCAAGATTGCGTTCACTCATTTCTTTGTCTATCTCAACCGATACTCTCGGCAAATTTTAATGAGCAAGCCTTAAGAGAGCATTATGAGTTTAGGTCCCCTTGTTATAATCGCCACCTTGTGACGAGCAGCCAGCGCTTTACGAGGGTGCTGTGGTTTGTAGTTGGGGCGCTGGCGGCGGCGGCTCTCGTGCTGCTCGCCTATCAAATTCCCCCCGTGAAATTTAGAGTCGAATGGCGGCTGGATGCCTTCTCGGGAATCGTCCGAGGCTGGATCCGGCCTCAGGATACCTTACCCACGCCTGCCAGCGCTTCAGCAGGTTCTTTCCAACCCCTTGTCTTGCCAACCCGCGCCGCGAGCTTCGCCGAGCCTGGGCAAGGCGAGATCCTTGCCACACCGGCTCCCTCGCCCACGGCGCTGCCGGCCGCCATCACTCTGCCGCCGCCGGCGTGGGAGGGCCAGGACTGGAACAACTGCGGGCCGGCCACACTCGCGCTGGGCCTGCGCTTCTACGGGTGGGAAGGGGATCAGTTCACGATCTCAGACCTGCTCAAGCCCGATCGAGGCGATAAGAACGTCAATATCGACGAGCTGGTCTTCTATGTCCGCACTCAAGCGGGTTGGCTGAACACCGACTTTCGCGTTGGAGGCACCATCGAGCGGCTCAAGAGCTTCCTTGCAGCCGGATTTCCGGTGATCGTGGAAAAGGGGTTCATTCTGGGCGAGGGGGATGGCGGTGGCGGCTGGGCCGGCCACTATGTGCTGTTGACAGGGTACGATGATGAGACGCAGAGCTTTGTTGCTCAGGACACGAATCCGGGCACGGGCGGGGCGGATCGCAGCATCTCATACGAAGAACTCGATGAGGGCTGGCGTCAATTCAACCGGGTCTACATGTATATCTACCGGCCTCAGGATGAAGCCCGAATCGAGTCCATCATCGGAGAAGACGCGCAGCTCGACTTCAATCGAACGGCTGCGCTCGAGGCGGCGCAGGCAGAAATCGAATCGGATCCGCAGGATCCCTACGGTTGGTTCAATTTGGGAACGAACCTGGTCTATTTTGAGCGTTACGGTGAGGCTTCACAGGCCTTCGATAACTCCTTGGCGCTAGGGCTTCCCTGGCGCTTTACCCGCTACCAATTCGGGCCGTACATCGCCTATTTCAACCAGGGCCGGTTTCAAGACGTCGTGGACCTGGCAGAGGCAACCCTTTTCCGGACTTACAAAGCCGAGGAATCCTTGCTCTGGCGTGGTTGGGCCAAATTCCGACTTGGAGATCTCAACAGTGCAGTCACCGACTGGCGCGAAGCACTGCGATACAACCCGAACTACCAGGACGCGCAGTACGCGCTGGAGTACGTCGGGTCGACTCCCTGATCCCGAACAAGGAGCTGCCCGGTGCGGTATGATTGACTACCATACGAAAAGGACCAAGGTGTGCGAATGCTTATCAGTGACAAGATGAACCAGGCGATGAACCAACAGATCGGAAGCGAACTCGGCGCTTCCAACCAATACCTGCAGCTTGCCTCATACTTCGCCGGCGAAGATCTTCCAGAATTGGAGGCCTTCTTCTTTCGCCAGTCAGATGAGGAACGAGCGCATGCCATGAAATTTGTGCATTACATACTGGATGCCGGGGGAAAGGTCATGGTCCCCGCGCTAGAGGCAGCCCCACGGGAAGTGGACTCCGCGGAACAGGCGGTCCAGATGGCGCTCGACTGGGAGAAGACCGTTACGGAGCAGATCAATAGCCTACAGGCATTGGCGACGCAGGAGGGGGATTACGCGGCTCAGGGATTCCTAAATTGGTTCTCTACCGAGCAGATCGAGGAAGTCTCATCCATGGGCGAATTACTGCGCACGATACAGCGAGCGGGGGACCAGCTGCTACTGGTCGAAGACTTTGTCTCGCGCCGCGTCGATCCGCACGCTTAGAGCCGACGCTTATGGCATTTCCAATCCTCCCGCCCACGTATGAGCGTGGGCGGGTTTTTATTTCAGAACACGAGCTAAGGAAGATTTAAGCTTTGTGAGTCAAACTTGGATTGGTGAGCCACGTGAAACCCAACAACGCCGCTCCGCACAGCCCTCCATAAACCCATTCGAGAGAGAGAGATTTGACCCAACAAAAGGACATCCTGGTCGTCGAGGACGAAGACAACATTCGAGAGGTTATCGGTCGATACCTGGAGCGCGAGGGCTTCAGTGTACGCGAGGCGGCCGACGGATATGCCGCGCTGGATGCCATTGAGCAGCAGGAGCCTGATCTGATCGTCATGGATCTCATGCTGCCAGGCATTGACGGCCTCACCCTCACGCGGCAGGTGCAGCAGCAGTCCGGTATCCCGATCATTATTCTGACCGCGCGCGGAGACACAAGCGATCGGATCCGCGGCCTCGACTGGGGGGCAGACGACTATATTCCCAAGCCTTTCAGCCCCCGCGAGCTCGTGTCCAGGATCCATGCTGTGCTGCGAAGGGTAGGAGAGCCAACCGCCTCCGAGTTGACGTTTGGAGAAGTCACCATTGCCTACGAGTCAAGGCAGGTGCATAGGAACGGCGAACCGGTTTCGCTGACCGTCAGGGAATTCGACTTGCTGTGGTTCCTGGCCAGCCACCCCGGGCAGGTTTTCAGTCGCGAAAATCTGCTTGACAACGTCTGGGGCCTAGATTTTTCCGGGGATCCTTCCACGGTGACGGTGCACATGCGCCATCTGCGCAAGAAGGTAGAGCCGGAGCCCTCTTTACCGCAGCACCTGATCACCGTGTGGGGGGTAGGCTATCGTTTTGAGAAGTGACTAGCCGAAGACTGAACTTCCTCATCACTCTCGGTCTGGCGCTGGCTGCAACGTTGGGCCTGGCGGTGCTGGTCATGCGCCCGAGCCCGCAAGAGCTGCTCGATCTGGCGATCATGTTTGCTGTCGCCGGATTAGGAGCTTCACTCGTAGGATTCCTGTCGGTTCAGACGGGCTGGTGGCGCCGCGCCACCAGCCTCACGCAGACTTTGACCGTAGGCCACCTACTGGCGGCACTTTTCGGTCTGGTGATAGTGCTGCTTGCGGCCAGGCTGATGTTCATCAGCGAACACGACCTGGTCCTTGCAGGTGTGCTTTTGTTTTTCGCCAGCAGTGTTGCAGTGTCGTTGGGCTACTTCTTTTCGAATTCCATTACGCAGAGGCTCAAGGAACTCGGTCGTGGGGCCAGCCTCCTGAGCGAGGGCGACTTCTCTGTGCGAGTCGCGGTTGATGGTCGGGATGAAGTGGCGGAATTGGGCCTGGCTTTCAATGCGATGGCCGAACGTCTCGAGCTGGCGGAGCGCGAGGCCGAACGATTGGAGCAGGCGCGACGGGATTTCATTGCGGGGGCCTCGCACGACCTGCGCACTCCGTTGTCCTCGCTGCGGGCCATGCTGGATGCGATCGCGGATGGAGTGGTTGAGGATACCGCCGACTATATTCGTCGTAGCCAGCGCGTGATCACCCAAATGAGCAACCTGACGGATGACCTTGTCGAATTGGCGACCCTGGACAGCGGGGCAGCCCCTATGGAGCGGTCGCCCGGCTCGATCGAGGAAGTCATTGAGACTGCGATGGAAGGCGCAGCCCATAGGGCGGAAGCGAAGGGTGTTGAGCTTACCGCCCGGGCCCACAGCGAACTCCCCTTGATCCCGATGGCCGCCGACAAAATCGGCCGGGTCGTTCAAAATCTACTTGACAATGCCATCGACCATACCGGGTCGGGTGGGGAGGTAAGCATTTTGGCCACGGAACGAAATGGCGCGGTGGAAGTGACAGTGCGGGACTCGGGGGAGGGCATCCGCCCGGAGAGCCTGCCCTATATCTTCGAGCGCTTTTATCGCGGTGAGGAGAGTCGACCGCGAGCAGACAGCGACGCCGGAGGGGTGGGGCTCGGCCTGGCAATCGCCAAGGAGCTCGTCGAAGCGCATGGGGGGAGCATATGGGCCGAGACTGGCGCACAACGCGGGTCTCGCATCACATTTTCGCTGCCAAATGAGCAGGCCCCGTGAAGTCCGATCGAGAAACAGGACAACTTGCGCTTTCAACACATAGGCGAAGGGCGATACGGGGAAACTGAAGCAGCAATCCAATCATTGCTTGCGGAACATTCCCCCTGGTCGCAAATCAATCCGGATTTCCCGGTCTGTTCGGCGACACGCGGGAAATATACCTGCAGAATCTCCCCATAAAGAGGGCTCATAGCGTTAAAGGGCGGTTGTGCTATACTGCCGCGCTGTGGATGCCGGAGGAGAGACCACGCAACGTGCCGTGGTCTGGCTACGCCACCGGGGTTTGGATTCGCTGGTGGCGGACATCCTAGAGGCCGCTGGCCCCTTTACAACGTTCTTAGCGCAGCTCAGCTATATGGCCGTACCGTTCCTTGGGGATGGCTTGAACGACGTTGGGCGCTCGCTAGAGCGGCCAGAGGGGCTTATTCAAGAGTTAAGGGAAGGCTCATGACGGCCGTCGATCTGCAGGGCTTGCTGCTGCTCTTCGCATTCCTGGGGCTGATGCTGGGATCAGCCGCCATCGGCCGGCGCTGGCCTGCGACTTTCCGGCAAATCTCCGCCTTTGAAGGTCTGGGAAAGGCCATTGAGCGTGCCGTCGAAGCGGGCGAACGCGTCCACGTATCCCTCGGCACGGGTTCCGTAATTGGCCCTGAAAGCGCTCCCGCTTTTGCGGGTTTAGCAGCACTCACTCGGATCGCGCGAGCGACCTCCATGAGCGATCGACCCGCGGTGGTTACCGCGGGCGACGGCGCAATGGCAATCCTTGCCCGCGATACGCTCCGCAGCTCCTACGGCGAGATGGGTGCCTCTGACCTCTACGACCCTACTTCTGGCCGCCTACTTGGGCCTACCCCCTTCTCCTATGCCGCTGGTTTACCCAGCGTACTTTCCAACGAAAACGTGTCCGTGCATATGCTCAGCGGCTTCTACGGTTTCGAGGCCGGTCTGGCAGCCGAGTTTGGCGAGCGGGCGCGGGCCTTTGTCATCGGCGGGACTAACGAGGTCCAGTCGCAAGCCCTGCTCTACGCGGTCGCACAGAATCCTCTGATAGGTGAAGAAGTGTTTGCCAGTGGCGCATATTTAGGGGCAGGGGAGCTGCACAAGGCCAGCCTGCGCGCGCAGGACATTATCCGGATTGGTCTCATCGTGCTGATCTTGCTGGGCGTAGTCATGGCTACCTTCGAGGACCTGATATGAGGCTCTTCCGGATCTCTGCGTTGTGGGCTGCGGTGGCGGCCGCGGTTGGGGTCTTTGTTCTGTTGGGCTACTTTGTAAATTTCGATTTCATCCAAAATATCCGCTTGCTATTCATGCGGTGGGCAGCGCTCCTGGCCGCGGCCGCCCTGCTGGTTGGCCTGGCGAACCTGGTACAGGTGCACTGGCGCAAGCTGAGTCTGGCGGAGGAGGGCTGGATCTACAGCGCGATTCTTATCCTGGCATTCCTGGTCACGTTAATCCTGGCTCTGTCCTTTGGACCGGACAATCCGGTTGCGCTGTCTATTTTTAAGTACATGCAACTTCCGCTCGAAGCGGGACTCATGGCTCTTCTCTCAGTGATACTGCTCGTGGCCGGGTTCCGATTGGTGACCCGGCGGCGGGACGCCTTCAGTATTCTGTTCTTGGCCACCGCATTGCTTGTCATGTTTGGAACGGGACCGGCAGTGACGGAGGGACCGGTAACAGTCGTCATGCGAGATCTGCGAGCCTGGATTTCACAGGTGTGGTCGGCCGGGGGGGCGCGTGGGATCGCGCTCGGAGTTGCCCTCGGGGCAACGACAACCGGCTTGCGAGTACTGCTAGGCGCCGACAAGCCTTATGGATCCTAACTAGTGGAAGAAATTCACTGCCCGATGTGCGGCAAACCCAATCCTGGGGGAGCCGAAGAATGTGTGCACTGTGGGGCGCGTCTCAAGCCGCTCGAGGCGGGCGGAAAACCCAAGGACACGGAAGATTGGCTGGACCGCATGCGGGAAGAGGCGGCGGAGCCACCCACCGATTCGGACTCGAGTGAGGCGGTTCCTTCGGAGCCAGAATTCGAGCTGGATTTCGATCGGCTGAGGGCCGGTGAAGAGGTACCCGGGCAGGTCGAAGAGGAGGTTCCGGAGTGGCTGCAGCGCATTAGAGAGAAGCAGGCAGAGGAACCGACAGACATCCCGACTTCTGGGGAACCGGCGCCGGAAGAAGCCCTGCGAGCCGCAGTGACTCGAGCAGATGAGGTTCAAATAGAGCAGACAGACCTAGCGCCAGAGGGTGATCTCAGGCCCGCAAGTGAACCAGAGCCCACAGTGGAGTCTCCGGACTGGCTCGAGGGTGCGGAAGATCAAGATGCGGAGACCGAAGAGGGCCTTCCACACGTCCCAGCCCTGGTTGGTGGGGCGGAGGAATCAGCTGACGCCGAACTGGGCGATCTGGGTCTGCCCGATTGGCTGGGGGAGATCGAACCCCTCGAAGACGAGGAAGCCCCCCGAGATGCACCGGACCTGGCCCCGGCAACGCTCCCGAATTGGCTGGAAGCTATGCGTCCGGTCGAGACCTTTCGGTCCGTCGTCGAAATCGAATCAGAAGATGATCAAGCGGTTGAATCGGTAGGACCACTTGCCGGGCTGAGCGGCGTTCTGCTCGCTGAGCCCGTTGTGGCGATGCCGCGCACCTCAAGCGTTGGCTCTATGCAGCTCGACGTTTCAGAGCGCCAATACGCTCAGGCAGAACTGCTGCATCGATTAGTGGATGAAGAAGAGCGAGAAGCGCCGGCCAAGCCGAAGCGCAAGACTCGGCTGGCGGTCTTTCGCTGGGCTATTGCGGCCATCGTCCTGGTGGCCGTTTCGCTCCCCATTGTCACAGGCGCGCCCAGCTTCGCCCTACCCGGTCTCGAGCCCCGAGAACTCGGAGCGCTGTTCAATCTGGTGGAGCAACTACCGGGAGAGCAGCCGGTGCTCGTCGTGTTCGATTACGAGCCCGGGTATGCTGGCGAGCTCGAGGCGGTTTCAGGGGCATTTCTGGATCAGATTATGGCCCGAGGGCTGCCCCTTGCGAGTATGTCCACCCGCCCAACGGGATCCGCGTTAGCCATGCGTGCGATGGATCCTTATGCTGATCGCCACGGCTACGAAAACGGTCAGGGGATCGTGCATTTGGGCTACTTGTCTGGGGGACCGACCGCGGTGCAGCTCTTTGCGTTCAATCCACGCGAGGCCGTACTCGAGGGATTTGCGCTGCCCGAAGAGCTGAAGGAGGCCGGTCTCACCGCCTGGGATACGCCTGTGCTGGATCAAGTTCAAGCTCTTTCGGACTTCGGCATGGTGGCCGTCATTACTGCCGATAGTGAGTCCGCACGCGTATGGGCGGAACAGGCCCGCCCCAACATGGGCGACACTCCGCTGGTCGTGGTGCTGTCCGCGGGCGCGGAGCCGCTCATTCGACCCTACTTTGAGAGCGACGATCCCAAGGTAGGCGGAATTCTGTCGGGGCTGCCGGCGGCTGCCGCCTACGAGCTGCGCAATGGCCGCTCCGGACTTGCGCAGGAGCGCTGGGACGCATTTGGCGCCGCGATGCTGGCGGCCGAGTTCGTGCTGCTGGCGGGCATAAGCTATGGACTTCTAATCTGGTGGAGAAACCGAAGCCTGGCGTAGAACCTTGGATACTGCAGACCTGATCGCGAGTTTCATAGCCTCAGTGCTGACCATCATGGTTCTCAGCTACCTGATAGGCGACAATCCGCTCTTCAAGATTGCTATGCACCTACTGATTGGGGTGGCCGCCGGCTATGCGGGAGCGGTCGCGGTGCACAATGTGCTGATTCCGGGATTGGCTAAACCGGTCCTGGAAGCGGGCCTCACGGGTTTGGCAGACCCCCAGTTGATCGTCACCGTGATCGTTCCGTTCATCCTGGTCATCTTGCTTTTCTTGAAGGTTGCTCCTTCAACCGCTCGCTACGGCACGATCTCCATGGTGCTGCTGGTAGGAGTCGGTGCGGCAGTCATCGTGGGGGGTGCAATAACAGGAACCCTCATTCCGCTAACGCTGGAATCGATGGATTCCTTGAACCCCAACGTCATCAATCAACTCACCGGGGAATCAGGCTTGGAGCGCCTGCTTAATGTCATCATCATGCTCGTTGGCACGCTTACCGCGCTCTTTTACTTTCGCTTCACCGTCCGGCAGCGCGAAGGGGAGGCGCCGCTTTTCATGGTCGCAGGCGCAAGCATCCCGGGTCCGCTGACGATGCTGAGGGGAATCGGCAAGGGATTTATCGCGGTGACATTCGGGGTGATGTACGCCGGAGCCGTAGCAGCCACGCTGATCGTTCTTGCCGAACGGGTGCAGTTCATCTGGGACACCGTTACGGGCGTGATAGAGAGCATCGGATAAAAGCATGAGCACGATACTTGAGGCCGATACCCTACTGGCCGTAGATGTGGGAACGGTAAACACTCGCGCCAGCCTATTTGACGTGGTGGACGGGCGATACCGAATGGTGGCCACGGGTCGCGCGTCATCAACGGCTGGGGCTCCGCTATTCGATCTTCGAGAGGGTATGCAGGTCGCCCTGGACGAAGTGAGTGAGATCACGGGAAGGCACTTTTTCGACGAATCAGAAGCGCTCGTCATGCCCACCACCGCCAGCGGAGCCGGTGTGGATGCATTTGTCTCGACTGCTTCCGCTGGCCCCCATGTCCGGACGGTGCTGGTTGGACTTATGCCTGGCGTTTCGATAGAAAGCGCCCGTCGCTTGGCTAGCTCAACTTACCTGAATGTAGTAGACGAGATTGGCCTGATGGATCGGAGGCGGGAAGAGGCGCAATTGGATGTGATGCTCGCCGCGATGCCGGATCTCATCCTGATGGTGGGTGGCACGGACGGTGGCGCTACCGCCAGTGTAATTCGACAGATCGAGACGGTGAGTCTGGCCACGAGTCTGCTCCCCACCGCTCGGCGCCCCGCGCTGGTATTTGCAGGTAACACCAGTCTCGGAGCAGCGGTCATGGAGCGTTTTCAGGACCGCTCGGCGGTGGCGGTGGTCCCGAATATCCGTCCCGACCTAGAGCAAGAAGAGCTCGGACCGGCGCGCCTGAAACTGGCTGAGATCGTCAATGAATTTCGCTCGCAGCGCATTGCTGGATTCAATGACCTCAATGGATGGTCCGGCGGACACACAATGCTCACAGCGGACGCCTTCAGTCGCGTGGTGCGCTACCTGAGTCAGGTGTACGACCCTGATAAAGGTGTATTGGGGATCGATGTCGGTGCGGCTCACGTAACCGTGGCGGCGGCTTTTGATGGCAAGCTAAACAGCAAGGTGCACTCAGACCTGGGTCTCGGGATTTCCCTTCCCGGTCTCCTTCGCTACGCATCCGTTTCCGATGTTTCTCGCTGGCTCCCCACGGATATCACAGAGGCTGATGTGCGTGACTACATCTTCAACAAAGCTATTTACCCTGGCACGATTCCCGCCGAGCTGTCCGATCTGCACATCGAATACGCGCTCCTTAGGGAGCTGGTTCGAGCCGGCATTTCGCTCTCCAGAGGCGAATGGGCGGAGGGTGCCTCCTCCGAATTGATGCCGCCTCTGGAACCCATCATCGCCAGTGGCGGGGCGATCGCTCGCGCTCCTCGGCCCGGATACGCGGCGCTTGCGCTGCTGGACGCCGTTCAACCGCGCGGCATTACCACGTTGGTTCTGGACCCCTATAACTTAGTTCCCGCGGTGGGGGCTGCGGCGAGCTTGTTTCCGATGATCACAGTACAGGTGCTGGAGTCCGGCAGCTTCGTCAGCCTGGGAACGGTTGTTTCGCCGGTTGGACGGAGCCGACCGGGACGACAGGTGCTTCGCATCCGCATCGAGCCTGAGAGCGGCGGCGAGCCGATCGAAGGAATCGTTCGCTACGGTCAGCTTGTCCTGCTTCCGCTTCGTCAGGGAGAACATGCTCGCATGACATTGAGGCCGGAAAAAGGATTCGACGTAGGTTTCGGCGGACGAGGCAAGGCAGGAGCGCTGCGAATTGCGGGAGGGGCATTAGGAGTCATTATTGACGCGCGCGGCCGGCCAATCGAATTATCCAAAGATCCCGAACGTCGAAGAGAGCTCAATCAGAAGTGGCTCTACGATATTGGAGCTATGCTCCAGGGCTAAATCATGATCGCCAATCACTTGCCGCGTACCAGACATATCTTGCCCATGACAAGGGTGCAACGCGAGCGGAAGCTCGATGGACCCGGTGTTTTGACCGTCAGGGTAAGGGAAAAGGTACAGTCGACCGATGTGATCGCCGAAGTGCAACCGCAGCCGCAACATCACTTTCTCGATCTGGCCTCCGCCTTAGGTGTTTCGGATGCGGAGGCGGCGCGCCTGCTGCGGGTGGACCTGGGGAGCGACGTGGAGGCGGGCCAAGTGTTGGCGGGCCCGGCCGGGATCGCAAGGCGCACAGTTCGTGCCCCAGCTAATGGCAAGGTGCTTTCCCTCTCTAGAGGCCGAGTGCTATTCGAAGCTCGCGAAGCGGCGCGCGCAGTTCACGCAGGGGTGCCGGGGGAGGTCACCGCCTCCGATGGCGCGCGCTCGATCATCATCTCGGCCGTCGGGGCGCTTGTCCAAGGAGCATGGGGAAACGGCCGCCGGGGATGGGGAGTATTGCGTGACGTGGGTGAAAGTCGGAGTGCGCGGTTGGAGCCTAACGAACTCGACATGATTCTTCGAGGCGCGGTTGTACTAGTAGGAGTGGTCGATAATCCTAAGTCTCTTCATCAAGCCACTGAAATTCCAATCCGCGGCCTGGTATGTGGAAGTATGGCGTCGGAGCTTATACCCACCGCATTGCACATGTCATATCCGATCTTGTTGACGGAGGGTTTTGGGGCAATCCCGATGAACTCCCCGTCCTACGACCTGCTGAGCACCAATGCGGGAAGGGAAGCGAACGTGGAAGCGTCGCTGCTGGAACCCTATGAGACTCAACAGCCCGAGATCCTGGTACCGCTCCCTGCCACGCAGGACCTTATGAATCCGGAACGAATCGTGCAACTGTTGCCTGGAGTGCGGGTGCGGGCCTTGAGAGCGCCTCATGTCGGGGCGGTCGGAAGCTTGCTGCATTTGATGCCGGGGGTCGAGTCCTTCCCAAGCGGCATATTGGCGCGCAGCGCGATGGTCGAGCTGGAGGGGATTGGCTCCGTCGCAGTGCCGCTGAGCAACTTAGAAGTGATTGCTTGATGGAACTTGGTTCGAAACTTGCAACTTATGGCGTACCCGATCGCGTTGTAACGCGTTCATGCGGATCTTCTTAGGCGTGAGGGGAGGATATTATGGCAGAAGACTTTGAAGTTACTGGGGGGCTGCCCGAGGACGGTGAGAATCGCACCTTTGTAATTGCGGCCGCTGGGCTCGGAGGCTTGATCGTGCTGAGTCTCGTATGTCTGGGGGTCTACGCCCTAGTCTTGCAGCCGCGGCAGCGCGAGGCTGCCTTGCAGCAACCGACCAGTATCGTTCTCACAAATACGGCTGTCGCGCTCGGTCTGACGCAGACCGCGGAGGCAGAGGATTTTACGCCAATACCCACGGAGCCGCCTCCGACATTCACACCTGCGCCCTCTGACACTCCGGTGCCGACTCAGGTGGTTGTGCTGCCAACAGACACCCCCACTCCTACCCCATTTACGACGTTGCCAACGGTGGCGCCCCTAACGGCCACCGCGGCGGCCCAGATGACGCAGACCGCATTGGCGATCGCGGGCGGGGCCGGGTCGCCCACACCTCATCCAACGGCGCTCCCCGTAGCCGGCTTTGCTGATGATGTTGGACTGCCCGGATTGGCGGGGCTGGCGGGGCTATTCTTGGCGGCGATTTTCCTGACCAGGAGGCTGCGGTCGAGAACCACGCCTGCAAGATGATTGAATAGCGAACCACAAAAGGGGCCGCGCATGGCTGCGCGGCCCCTTTTCGATTTCAGGTTCAGCGTTAGGTTAGTCTGGCAGGCCGAGCTTGGCCAACGTTTCGAACAGCTGCGCGACGCCGTTTCCGTCCAGCGCGCTGGTCTCCAGATATGGGGCTTGGAGTGAGTCGGCAAATTGCTGCGCCTGCTCTGGCCGTTGGGTGCGTTCCAGATCAATCTTGTTGCCTACCACGATGAATGGTTGCTGCTCAACCGCCTCGAGAATCTCGTCCCTCCAGCGGGCGAGGCCAACGAAGGATTCGGGTTCCGTCACGTCGTATACCAGGGCTGCGGCACGGCTCCCGCGATAGAAGCCCGCGCGTATGACCTGGAAACGATCCTGACCCGCCATGTCCCAGATCGAAAGCTTGACGGTTTGCCCGGTCAGATCTACAGTCTGTGTCTGAAAATCGACCCCAATCGTGGCCACGCGGGTCTGTTCGAATTTCCCTTCACAGAAACGCCGAATCAGCGACGTCTTACCGACATTGCCATCGCCTGCGACGACTACCTTCAAGACGGGAACGCTGTTCAAGGGCTACTGGTGACGACCGAGAAAATACTTATGGGGAAATACGAGTTCATCCGGATCGACGGGTGGGTTGCCTAGCAAGGTTCGGTTGGCCCGCTCAAATAGCAGATGAAGTTCCTCGAGCGATTCCAATTGATCGGCGGCGGGGTCCGTTGAAAATAATGTCATGAGGGTCGTGAACTCTCCCGGCACATAGGCAAGCCACCGCCCGCCTTCGATCTGAGTCGATTGCATGCCGGCGCCGAAGATTTCCTTTGTGGCAGCCCGGTAAGAAGAAAGCATCGGAATGGCCAGTTCCGCCTCGATCTGAAATTCTCCGATGGTGTTGAGCGGCATACCAGAATCGTTATCATAGACCGAATACCCAAGCACCTTTGCAACGTTCTTCTGGCGGATGACCACACTCTTGCCTTCGGTGGTGGCCGCTTTCCATTCCTCTGAATCCGGCGACATTTCGACGTACCGCTTCACAGTCTGCTGCTCGCGGCGATAGTGATCGTACAGTTCTTGGAATTGGGCGCGGTTTATCTCACCCGTGGCAAACTCCTCGGCCAGCCTGTTGATCTTGCCCTGGACCCGATCCAAGTACTCCTGGGGGTTTTCAAGCGGTGATGGATCGCTGTCTGTAGTGGGCTGCGGAGGAGTCGCCACAGCGGCCCCTTGCTGAGGTGCTGCGGGGGCCGCCGGTGACTGGGGCTGGGTATCGCCCGAAATGAGGTCGCGTAGGCGTCTTAACATAACGATTACCCGATCGCGGGCATTATAGCACGGGGGGCATATGCTCATGAAATGGGAAGAGAGTCTAGTCCGCTTGAGCCACCTGACGGCCGTATTCGAGCAAAGACTCGAGGTCTCCGGGCTCGCGAGCTTCAGCGTAAACACGGAGCAGCGGCTCCGTTCCGGAGGGTCGGACGAGCAGCCACGAATCGTCTTCCATATGGAATTTCACTCCATCCCGGTTGCTAACGCGCTCTACCTGGAGCTTGCCGATAGCCTCTGGAGCGCCGTCAACGAGCCGCGAGGAGAGCTGTTCCTTGGGAACCGGTCGCGACAGCCGCAAGTCCAAACGCCCGTAATGCGAGGGCCCGACATCCTTCACGAGCTCGCCGACCAGATCTTCCAACGTCGATCCAGTTGAGGCGACCATTTCCAATACCAGCAGGCTGATGAGGATTCCATCGCCTTCCGGGATATGGCCCTTGAAAGAGATGCCTCCAGACTCCTCGCCCCCGATAAGCACGTCTTCGCGCAGCATACAATCGGCGATGTGGTCGAATCCGACCGGGGTCTCTATGACCTCCAGACCATACTTCTTGCCGAGCCGATTGATCATCTGGGTCGTCGATACGGTCTTGACGATTTTGCCGCTCCAACCCCGCTGCTCCACCAGGTATTTCAACGCCAACGACATCAGCCGATGTGGATCGACGAACTCTCCCCGCCCATCCATGGCTCCGATCCGATCCGCATCTCCATCCGTAGCCAGACCAAGCTGACCGTGACCTGCCGCGATGCATCCGGCCAGTGCTCCTAGATAGCGAGCGATAGGCTCGGGGTGAATTCCTCCGAAACCGGGATTCATCTCACCTCGCACCTCCGTTACTTCGCATCCCGTTCCCTGGAGGATCCCCTTGATCTGACCACGACCCGATCCATACATGGAATCCACTGCAATGTGCTGAGGGTTTTCGGCAATAGCATCGAAATCGATCAGGGTGCGCAGGTGATCATGGTAGCTCGCAGTGGGATTGAAACGTTCTATCAATCCCGTTTCCTTTGCTTGCCCGTAGTCCATTAGGTTCGGACCCCGACCGCGAGATTCATTATCGTTGAAGTAGAACTCGACCCGACGGCACTGCTCCCTTGCGGCGGCACCTCCGTAGGCGGCCTTGAGCTTGAGCCCGTTGTAGCGCGGCGCATTGTGTGAGGCGGTGATCATGATGCCCGCCATCGCGCCCAGGTTACGCACGGCATATGAAATACAGGGGGTCGGAACGTCGGCGCTGGTCAAATAGACCTTGATTCCGTTCCCGGCCAATACGCGTGCCGCCTCAACTGCGAACCGATCGGAGAGGAAGCGTGTGTCGAACCCGATAACCACTCGTCGCGCATCCGGAGTCAAGGTCCCGTTATGCCATTCATCTGCCGCAACGGCGTCCGCAATTGACTGGCTCACGAGACGCACGTTGTGAAAGGTAAAGGTGTCCGATATGACTCCCCGCCATCCATCGGTTCCAAAGGTTATCGGCATTCTTAGTCCTCCGGCTCGGGATTCTAACCGCGGTATTTGAGTCCGAGGGCGATATCGTTCAGATTCGTGCCCGTCGGCCCGGTCTTGATCAGTGCTCCGATCGCATCGAGCAGCGGATAGGCGTCGTTCCGCGCCAGCGCAGCCTCCGGGTGAAATCCAATCTTCTTTGCGCGTTGAATGCTTTTTGCATCGATCTGGGCCCCAGCCGCATCGGTCGGACCGTCGATGCCATCGGTGGCCAGCGACATCAGTGCGAACCCGCTCTCCCCCTCAAGCGCGGTGGCCGCTCCGAGAGCAAGCTCTTGATTGCGACCCCCGAGCCCATCCCCTCGAATCCTGACCGTGGTCTCTCCTCCCATGATCAAGCAGTCGCCGGGATTGGCCGCGCTTAAACGAGATGCCAGGCGCCAACCAGCCACTCTGGCTTCCCCGCGCATGTTACGTGCCAAGATCTTGGGCCTAAAACCGAGCTGCCTGGCCTTTTCCGCCACGGCCTCAAGGACCATTCGATTGGAGCCCACGAGGACATTTACCGGCCGGCGCGCGGGCGATGGCTTTGGACGGGGTCTTTCAAGCGCCCCCCGGATAGCCATCGGCACTGCCTCCCATATTCCATACGCTCGCAGGACTTGTTGGGCTTGCTCTGGACGGCGCTTGCGGATCACGGTAGGCCCGGAGCCTATCGAACCCAGGCGATCGCCAACCACGTCGGAGAGAATGAGCGAGATCACTCGCGCGGGAGCCGCAAGCCGGGCCAGCCCGCCGGACTTGAGTTGTGAAAGGGCTCCACGCACCTGATTGATTTCTTCGATAGGCGCTCCGGAAGTCAATAGTAGTTGGTTCGTAACCCGAAGCTCCTCCAGCTCAACCCCTCGAAGGGGCAGCTCGATCATGGCCGAAGCGCCTCCAGAGACCAAAACCAGCACAAGGTCTTCATCGCCGGTTTCGGCCAACAGAGCGGCAGCGGTGACGCCGGCATCCAGACTACCTGGGCCGGGAAGTGGGTGCTCAGACACGATGGTCTGAAAAGCCCGGGATAGACTGGCCTTCGGGCCGCTGCCCTCGATCCCCGGGTATCGCGGTTCCGTGACCAGCCCTTCCGTCACTCTTCTTCTCAGCCGGGCAGAGGTCGCCGAAGCCATTGCCGGTGCGGCCTTCCCAATGGCAATCACGTAGATCTTCCCAGTTGGGTGAAGATCTACACGGTGATCGCCCGCATGAAGGACCTGGCCCTCCAGGCTCAGATGCTGCCGCACCGCAGCCGAAGCGTCGGCTGCCGCGAGCGCCGCCTTTCGAAGGGCAGTCAGGTGGCTCTTATGTTTCGCGTATTCAGTCAAGGGAATGTGCCACGATGTTCAGACGGATGAGTGCTCCGAACTAGGAACCGTCGATATCGGATACAGCCTGAGCTGCAGCAGCCTCGGCGTCTAGCCGACCGGTCAGGACTGCCTGCACCGCCCCGGCCAGTGGAGGTCCGATGGCCTTCAATAGTGAGCCTTGGGGCTTGGCCACCGCAACTGAGACGATACGACTGGCGGTCGCGGCCAGCGAGCCATCCGGCCACCGCCCCAGCACCTCCGGCTGAGCAGGCAGCAGCCCCAGAGCATGAGACCACTCTGCCAGGAATGCCGGTTCAGTCAGCCACTCAATCAGTTCCGCCGACAACTCTTTGTGCTCGGGGTTTGCCACTGCCCAAGACCATGGCACGGCAAGCGCGATCCCTAGTCCGTTCCTTGTAGGGAGTGGCCCCAGGGCATGCATCCCGGGATCATGGGAGGCGAAAAAGGCGCCATAGGGTGCCTGCGCGGCCTCAGAGCGTCGCTCTTGAAGGGCCAGCCAGGTCTCTCCGGAGGTGGATAAATCGAGGGAGGCCGGGGATAGGTTTCCAGATTCGGAAGCGGTCGCCAAAAAGCCGAGCGCCTCAGCAAGAACATTCTCGTCGAGTCCCGAATCTTGGCTGAGCTCTCCTCCGAGTGACAGGTACTGCGCAATAAGAAATGTAGCCTCCGGGTCCGCCGCCGGGATAATAAACTTATTGGCCTCGATGATCAGGTCGGTCCAATTGAGAGGTACTGCTTCAAAGGCCGCTATTTCCGAGGCAAAGGTCTCCATCTCGCTCGCAAAGGGTTGCGCGTAGCGAATTCCGTCCACGCGTGCGGTGTCCTCTGCAAAGGCGTAATTATCTGAAGGATTGCCGAGCTCTGGTAACGGCGCGAGCAGACCCGTCAGGGCCATAGTGCTAAGCGCTTCGGGATCGAGCGTCACGAGATGAGGCAACGTGGCGGGCGCCGCTCGGCTGGCAGCCGAAAGAGATTCCATGAGGCCTCCCGGGCCCCTCTCCGCCTTTGTCCGAACGACCAACCGGATATCGGGATTCTCGTTCTGAAAGGTCTCCAAGCGTTCCAGCAGTACCATCCCCGCCGGCGTTTCGGGATTCGGTGCGAAGGCGGGAGCTACCCATAGAATGAGCTCCGTCGGTGCGACGGCCGTCGGAGTGGGAGGAATTGGCGCTGAAGTAGGAGTTGGGAGGGGAGTCGAAGCCGGTATTTGCGGCGCGTTGGCGCAGCCCGCCAACAGGAAAAGCCCCAACAGTAGGGCTGGACGCATGGTGCGTCATTATACTTGGGCGCCATGCTACAATCGCGCCGACATGCCCGAAGTCATGCTTGAAGGGATCCCCGCCAAGCCCGGCTGCTATCTCATGAAGGATAAGGCAGGTCGGGTGATCTATGTCGGCAAGGCGGTTAATCTCCGCAGCCGCGTTCGCTCCTACTTTCACGCTTCAGCCGCACAGGATCGGAAGACGACGATTCTCGTTGCGCGCATAGCGGATATCGAGTGGATCGTCGTCGATTCGGAGCTCGAGGCCTTGATTCTCGAGATGAATCTGATCAAACGGCACAAGCCGAAGTACAACGTGCGCCTCAAGGACGACAAACGCTATCCTTATGTCAAGGTGCACTGGGCGGATCCCTTCCCGAAAGTCACAATGACCCGTCGCATTGCCAACGACGGCGGCCGCTACTACGGCCCCTATACCAGTGTGTGGGCTGTGCATCAGACCCTGGATGTCTTGCGGAAAATCTTCCCCTATCTGACCTGCGATCGAGTCATCACCGGTGAGGATCTGAGGGCCTGCCTGTACTATGACATCAGGCTTTGCATGGCGCCTTGTATCGGCGTCGTTAACCGGACGGGCTATCGGGCGATGATTGCAGATCTATGCAGGTTTCTCGAGGGGCAAACGGAACCTATCCTTGAGCGGCTTGAGAACGAGATGGAGCGCGCTTCGGCCGCGACGGAATACGAGCGTGCGGCGGCCATCCGCGATCAGCTGACCGCTATCGAGAAAGTGGTGGAAGGCCAAAAGGTCGTTTCCAAAGATAAGATGGATTCAGACGTGATTGCCTTCGCCAGGGACGATCGAAATGCCTGCGTCCAAGTCTTCTTCATTCGACGTGGAAAGATGATTGGCCGGGAGTACTTCGTATTGGAGGGAACGAGCAAGGCCAATGATGAAGAAGTCGTGCGAGCCTTTGTGAAGCAGTTCTACGCCAATTCGGCGACCCTCCCGCAACGAGTGCTGCTCCCGCTGGAAATCGAGGAAGCCACTATCATAGAAAGCTGGTTGAATCGTCGGAGTGAGCATCGTAAAGTCAAGATCACGGTGCCGCGACGAGGGGTGAAGAAGGAGTTGGTGGCGATGGCGGCCGACAATGCGGCCGAAACGCTGACCATGCTCAGGGCACAATGGGAGGCCGATCGAAGCAAGCATGTACAGGCGCTCTCAGAGTTGAAGGAAGTACTGAGCCTGCCACGGCCGCCCAACCGGATTGAAGGCTACGATATCTCGAATCTTCAAGGCACTGCCGCAGCCGGATCTATGGTAGTTTTCGAGCAGGGTTCGCCGAACAAGTCACTGTATCGCAAGTACACCATCAAGTCCGTTCAGGGTCAGGATGATTTCGCGAGCATGGAGGAGCTGCTGAATCGCCGGTTTCGCAGATGGGAGCTCTCCCAAGAGGCTGTGAAGGCCCCCGGGGCCAAGCTCGATCGTGCATTCGGCTTTTTGCCCGATCTAGTATTGATCGACGGTGGCAAGGGCCAGCTCAGGAGAGCGGCCGATGTGCTAAGGTCCTTTGGCTTGGCAGACCAGGTTCCCATCGTGAGTTTGGCCAAGCGGCATGAAGAGTTGTACCGACTGAATCGCCCTGACCCGGTCATCCTGCCCAGGAACTCCCAAGCTCTGTTTCTGGTCCAGAGAGTACGTGATGAATCCCATCGCTTCGCGCTCAGTCACCACCGGTCACAGCGAAGGCGGAGCGGGCTTACTTCGCGGCTTGATACGATCCAGGGGATCGGCCCCGCACGCCGGAAGGCACTCCTGCAGGCCTTCGGCGATCTGGAAGGAATACGTTTAGCGGATGTGGAGGAGATCGAAACCGTTCGCGGCATCAATCGGGAGCTGGCGAAGCGGGTAAAATCCGAGATCGCCTAATCGAACCACGTTCGGGGGAGGCAAACACCGGATCAAATGAGACAAGCCTGGATCATTGACGACGACGACGAAATGAGCCATGCCGTGCGGCTTATGCTGGAGCTGCTGGAATTCCAGGTGCGCACCCATCGGGAGGCTCGCCGAGCAGCCCAAGTGCTGCTCGCAGGCGAACGTCCCGATCTGATCGTACTGGACATCAACATGCCGGAAGTGACCGGCATGGATTTCCTGGAGTTTCTCGGTATGCGCACCGAATTGAAGGATCTCCCGGTGATCATGCTCTCCACAGAAGCCTCGGATGTGCGAGTGGATGAGGCCATGAAATTGGGGGCTAAGGGCTTCGTATCAAAACCGGTCACCATCGAGGAATTGGAGACGGTGATCGCGAAAGTATTCCCAGCATAGCGAAAATACACTCAAGGAGGAGGTAGCAATGCCGGTTAGACACGCCTCTGCCACATGGCACGGCAGCATCCAGGAGGGCCATGGGCATATACAGTTCGGCGATTACGAGGGTTCGTATTCGGTTCCCTCACGATTCGAGGAAGGGGACGGGACGAACCCCGAGGAGTTGCTCGGAGCGGCCCATGCCGGGTGTTTCTCTATGGCGCTGTCCTCAAACTTGAGCGCCGCGGGCCATCCACCAAGCGCCGTCCAAACCTCCGCTCAAGTGCACATCGACAAGCTAAAAACGGGCTGGGCCGTGACACGTGTGCATCTCGTTACTAAGGTAGAAGCCGCAGGTCTCGAGGCTGGGGCCTTCCAGAAATTCGCGGAGAAGGCCAAGTCAACATGCCCCATCTCGCGCGCACTGGCGGGGGTCGAGATCACGATGGAGGCCAGCCTGTCCTGATGGTCTCGCAGGGCTTGTCCTGATGGTCTCGCAGGGCTTGTCCTGATGGTCTCGCAGGGCTTGTCCGGATAAGCTTGCGGTCGGTCCCAAGCTATTTAAGATCTTGCTTGAGTTGCTCCTGCGGTCCATCTATGAGCAATCCCAGCCGAACGGCAGCCTCTTGAAGTTGGCGCCAGTGAAGGGGATCGACCACCACGCTATTGGACCCTAGCTGCTCCCTCAAATAGCGACCTGTGCTCGGCTCCTTCAACAGCAGGTCGAGTACCTGCGGGTCCTCCACGTGAAGGATGGCCTGCCGCTCAATTCTCGCCTCCATCCCGGCCCGCTCCCACCGCTCAAGTGCTTTGAGGACGCCTTCCGGCGTCCCTATCTCAGATAGAACTTTGCGAGCATGAGCGGCGGTCAGCCCAAGGTGCTCAGCGGCATGTAAAGATTGGGCCGTCAGCCGATAATAATAGGCGCCCCCATCCATCCGCTCCCATGAGCAAAGCCGGGCGAGCTGATAGCGCAGCGTGCGATCCGCTCCGCGCGCGATCCGTATGCGACCGTCGGGCCACGCCGCCGCCTCACCTTCCTTCGAGACGGTCACGTGCGCATCTGACCCCATGGCCGCTATGAGGCGAAAGGCGGACGGATCGTGGCCAATATCGGCAAGCCCCAGCCAAAGCATCGGGCCCGCGATCAAGTGTCTTAAGTATTGCCCCTCGACCTTGTCCCAGGCCTCAAAGCCATGCAAACTGCTGCCATCGTCGGCGAGTTGCAGATACCAACTATCGAATCCTCCGGCCGGGCGCATGAAGCCTGGTTCCACAGCATGCACCGCCTCTACGAAACTGGATAGCGACCACCAGGTGTCGGCCGGGAGCGTGTCAATCAAGTCAAGCGCCGCGCGCCTGCCCGCCAGCGGATCGTTGGGCCAATCGCCGGTTGAGCTGAGTACGCCTGCAGTTTGGGAGAGATCGTTCCATTCGGTCGAGCTCTGCCAGGTTTCTTGGAGAAGCCTTAATGCTCGACCGCGAGGCATTTGCAGGAACTCGCGTATTCGCTCTGGGGATCCGATGACATCCGCTTCCTGCAACAGACCCTCTATCAAAGCCAGCGAATCCGGCTGTCGGAGGAAGTCCGATAACCATCTGCGATCCAACTCTCCTGCTCGACGGTGGGCGGCCAAAATTGTTGTCGCGTCGTCCACTGCATAGGCATTCGATGGGATGATTTGTTTCGGAGGTGAGACGGGCTCCCCTAGCGGGCGACGCTCAGGGCGGCTCATCTCTGGCATCTTGTCCAACAGGTCGTCGGGGACGAAACCGTATTCCTGGGGTCCGCGGGTGGAGTCGGCGAAGGCCTTTGCCATAAGCCCCCGATACCAGAGCATTTCCAAGGGAGAGGCCGGTTCCTTCCACGGCTCCAGGCGGTCTCTCTTGCCCGGACCCATTTCCCTTAGCGGGCCAAATTGGCGGACGAGCACCTCCATCGGAACCCGCCCTCCGCTCTCCAGTATGCATTCCAAGGCATGCCTTGCGTCCCCAGGCAGGGTCTCTAAGATCTCCGGGGTTCGATCCAGCATGGCGCTGGACAGGTTCTGAACCATTATGGAGTGGTGCTCATTTGGGAGTTCCAGTCCCCAGAGACGGGCGATAACCTTCAGGTGTCCCCGGTCGTGATCCTGGAGGGTCTGGGCGAGCATCTGCACCGCAGCTCAGACGATGAGATGGATAGCTTCGGGGAGCACCTGCACGGTGAGCTCACGCACGTCGTTCGTAGCGTTGGCGAAGATCTCTCCGTCCGTGTGAATGAGCAGTGGATGATCCGCTTCGAGCTCAAGCTCCCGGAATCGCCCAATGTGGACTTCCTTGAAGCGTCCGTGCGTGCCGCGCATGAATTCAGGGATCATGCGAAACATCCTGGGGCGCGATACCCACTCCACCATCGCATAATCGAGCACGCCGTCATCCGGCAGGGCGTCCGGTGCAAGGATGAAACCGCCCCCCTCGCGCCGACCATTGCAGAAGGTAATCAGAAGGAACTCGTTCTCGATCTCTTCCGAGTCGGTGTGGATCTTGAAATGGGGAGCATGGTGATCTCGAAGTATGGTCTTCACCGCGGCCACGAAATACATGGGAGTGCCCTGGAGACGAGTGATGGTATGGGAATTGATGACCGCGGCTGCGTCAAATCCGATACCGAGGGAGTTGTCCCAGTACTCGGTGCGGCCTGACCCGTCTCGCACCATTCCGATATCCAGGCCTCTCGGTTCCCCGGAAAAGGCTCGCAGGATTGCCACGGTAGGATCAGATTCAAGCCCGACATTGGCGCAGAAATCGTTCCCATTTCCTATGGGTACCGCGGCCAGCAAGGGACGGATTTCGGAACTAACCTGCATCAACCCATTGATGACCTCGTGCACCGTGCCATCGCCACCAACGGCCACCACGATGTCAAAGCCGTCTTGGGCTGCTTCCAAGGCCAGCTCTGTCGCATGAGTGGGGTACTCGGTGCCGGTCCATTCCGCGCCTCCCATATGTTCGATCGTCGCCTGCAGTGAGGAGGCAATCCGCCATCCACGCCCATTGTCGGCGTGATGGTTAAAGATTAGCTTTACGCGGCGATCCACTCGTTCAACTGTCCTTTGAAGGCTGCAATTGGGACGATGGAAGCGATTATAGCCGATGCGCGAACCACTCCTTTATGCGCACGACTCACGCCCGGAACTGACGGCATGCCTGATCACAGCCCCTCAGTAGTACCTTTTTTAAGCGTAATGTGGATTGACTCTTAAGCCGAGTCTGCGTAGAGTCAGGGCAGTAGGAGCCTCAGGCCACCTAAGGACTGCTATACCCCCGTCGGCCGTGGCGCTACTCTGACCAAACAGCCCAAGCCATTCAGTGGGTGGCGAAGGGAAAGTAGTACGCCGGTCGGTCGGAGTTCCGCCCTTCCCTGCGGCGAACAGATGTGGGGCCTTCCGGTAAGAGCGGCAGTGCCGGCCGTCCGGCGGATTGGCAGGGGGCTCTGCTACTTTAAACAACCCCAATAACCCACACGAGATTCGAGCAAGTAGGAAACATACGCGCGGCTGTCGAGCCGCTAGGAGGACGTACCTAGATCGGATCCTCGGCCCAGGACCCGGTATGCGGTCGAGCCTTCACTTGTTCCGTCGGCTTCAAAGCCAAATTGGTGATGGGCCGGCTCTAGATATTCGTGGGTGCGTTCGCTGATCCACAATTCCCCATCTGCAGCACGACTTTGCAGCCTGCGCGCGGTTCTCACCAAATCTCCGGTGATTGTGAGTTCTTGCCCGATCCTGATGCCTTGGCCCAGCGCGCGATCCGGGAGGTGGGGTCCTACAGTGACCTCCCCGGTGTCGATCCCGATGCCGATGCCTGGCGCAGGGAGATCAGGGCCTCCGTCGGCCGATTCGACATGCTCAAGCAGCGCTAGCGCAGCGTGGGTCGCGAGCAGGGCGCTCACTTGAGGAGGTGCGCGGTTCGGAGAAACCCCAAAGGTTGCGGTCAATGCCGATTGCTCTGCGAGACCTACGGTTCCTCCGTGTTGCTGAACAATCTCCGCGCTCTCTGTGAGAAGGGATTCATCAACCGATGCGGAAAATCTCGCATGCAGTACCGAGACTTTCTCAGCGGACCCGATGGTCGGAAGCGTATCCGCTTCACCGGCCGACGACCGTCGTTTGGAGCTCGCCGGCAAACGCAGCTTGAACCAGGCCGGTAGGATAAGCAGAGACCCGATCGCGACCGAGACCAAAAATGGAAAGCGCGGCCCGAAGAGCTCCCAAATCTGGCTTCCGATCCAGGGAGACGGGAGAGAGAAGATGCTGATTGAAGTCGCAAACAGGCCATATGCGACTCCCCTCAGGTGTTGGGGGACCGCTTTCGAGATGAGCGAGCTTCCTGAAGGGGCAAATAACCCGAAGCCGATTCCCTGCAGAGCGAACGAGATCGTGAATCCCAGCACATCGCCCGAGATCGCAAGCACCAATCGCGATCCGACGCCGGCGAGTAAGGCCAACGCGACGACCGTTCGTTCGCTGGTCCGGTCGACCAGCCATCCCGCCGGATAGAGCGTGAGCAGAAGAGCCAGCCCGTAAATCCCGTCCATGAAACCGATGCTCTCCAGACGAATCCCCTGGACGTCGGTCAGGTATACAGGGATTAAATCGATCGATAGCCTCATGGCGATATCGCGTACTCCATCGATGATCAAAACCCAGGCGATTACGCCGCCTGCGACAAACAAGGCCCACATCTGAGCAAAGGAGCTTTTGAAGGATTCCCAAGACACCTTTTGGCTTGAGAGCTTTAGGGAGGGGGCCGTACGCAAAAGGAAGAAGAAGATGGCGGCCGCAACTGCAAAGGCAACCATTGCGACCCCGAACATGAATTGGAATCCAACCGCGGCTGCCAGCACACCGCCGACCATCGGGGCGACGACGCCCGATCCGCGATAAACAGATTGCGAAACCCCGAACATCCGTCCTCGAGACGGTTCCGGAGTGATATCGGCGATGTAGGCGGCGAAAGCCGGGATCGTTAGCGAGGAAGTGATGGCCATCAACGCCGGAGCTAGCAGCGCGGCTTCCCAGGTTGGGGCAAGCGCGTAGACGGTGAAAGTCAGCACACCCGTCACGCTCCCGATAAGAATTACCTGCAAGCGACCAACGACATCCGATAACCAACCGCCCAGAAGCTTTACCAGGATGGGGAAGATCATGGAGATGGTAAAGAACAATCCCAATTGAGTGATGCTGGCGCCTAGCTCCCGGATGTAGACCGGAATCAGCACAACCGGCATGGTGACGGCGAAATTCGTCAGCGCCATGCCGATAAGAAAAATGAGCGTGGGTCGGTTGATTACCAGCTTGTCAGAAATGTCCCACCCCTGGCATCAATTCGACGGGGTACTCAGATCTTGGCAATCCCGTGTTGTTCTTCCAGGTGTAAGTGGTTCAGTTACCTATCAGGCGGTCCACCTCCGCTATGGCCTGATTACGGCTGCGGAATAGGACCGCGTGCATTCCGATCTCCGCGGCTGCGGAAATGTTGTTCTCAAGATCGTCGACGAATATCGCGCGGTCTGCTCGGACCTCCAGCCTATCGAGCGCAAGTCGGTATATTGCAGGATCTGGCTTCCTCAGACCGACCTCGGCCGAGATGACCAGATCATCAAATGCGTCGTCGATGCGCCAGTGACGCACAAGCTGCTCGCGAAGCTCGAGCCAAGCGTTCGAAATGAGTCCGGTCTGGAATTGCGCCCTCAATCCTCGGATATAGCCTACCAATTCCGGATCGAGGTCATCACCCTGCCAGAAGTCCCGAGTCAGCTGCTGCCCTTCTTCTTGGCTTAGATCCAATTCCTGGCGCACCCATTCCCAAACCTCATGCGCGTGGATTTCACCCCGGGAAGCCTTCCGACCCATTTCTCCGCCAAAGATCAATCGATCCAGCTGGCGCGGCTCCATCCCCAAACGCTGCTCCCAACGCTCGCGCTTGGTTCGATCTTCCGTACGCACGATGACGCCCCCTAGATCCCAGAAGACGGCTTCAATCATGGCTTCATGCATTCTCGTTGAAGTGTATCCGAAGGGACTCAAGCCATACAAAGGCACAGTTTCACTCGGGTAGGCCGAGGTTCATCAATTCCTTACCCGGCCGAAGCTCCTTGGCATAGGTATCCCACTGAAGGGAGATCTTCATGCCTGCCTTCTCATAGAGTCGCGTGGCTCCCGTAGGGTTCTGACCATCGACACCGAGGCCAACCTTTAATGTGCTGCGTCGCCAGAATTCCCCAAACGAATGCTGAAGGAGCGCGAGCGCAAGGCCTTGCCTTCGCCACGGACGGCGCACACTAAGCGAGCGGATCCAGCCCATCTCGGGATCATCGTCGGCGCTTGGCTGAGCACGCGCCAGGCCCGCGATCTGATCACCGTCCCAGGCGATGAACCATAACCCGGGATCGTAACTAGATTCGTGGAAACTCGAGTGCGACCATCGTTCAAACCCCCGCTCGAATGACTCGGGCACATGTCCCCAGTGATCCTCGAAGGCTTCATCTTCGGCGCGGTAAACCGCCTCCGCATCCCGGCCACGATCAAACGGCTTGAGTTGGATCTCGTGCGGCCATTTGGGCGGCCCGGGGAGTTCTTCAAGGTCGATCGTCATACGCCAGAAGAAACGGTCCGCGGTAAAGCCTCGATCTTCCAGTAACTGTGCGGAAGGCTGGTGGCCATGATAGGTGCCGACGCTCATTACGACCCGTGCGTCGTCAGGAACCCGGTCGATGACTTGGGCCGCGCGCTGCTCGGCCCACCCTATCAGATAACTGCCGATACCGAGCCCTTCGTGGTCTAGATGCACATTGCCGAACACCCATGGATGCACAGGAATCTCAGAGGTATCCCAAATCTCAGTCGCGCCGACGAGCTCGCCCCGGGCGCTTTCGACAAGCCGGATATTTGATTGAGGCTCAAACCCCGGCGTTTCCCAATCTGCGCGCGCGCGATCCGCGTTTGTCTCGTCGGTGCCAATCACCGCGTTGGCAAAGGCATTGATGAACTCTACGACTCGCTCCAGATCGGCCATGGTGGCTGGGCGGGAAGAATATCCATCGGGTAAAGGGTCCACGATCACTCCTCGAGCGGCTTACGATAATCCGTCCAACGCTTCACTCTTTCGAAACCCATGCCTTTGTAAAGGCGAAAGGCGCCGCTGAGGTTCTGAGTGTCCACGCTCAGGGCGGCCTCCTCCATTCCCAGATCTCTCAACATGTGGAAGCTCTGCGCGATCAGCGCGCGTGCCAAGCCGCGGCGGCGCCAAGGACGCCGCACGCTGATGCCTTCTGTGTAGCCCCGCTTGCGGTTGTACTCTTCGTTCTCACGCTCGTCGATGAAATTGAGAACCATGCCGGCCACTCGATCGCCGTCCCAGGCGACCTTCCAGAGCTCGGGGTTGAAGGTTGGCTCCTCGAGCCATTCAGGAAATGTCTCCTCGGTCGGAGGTGCGTAGCCCCAATGGTCCCTGAAAGCCTCTACACTGGCCTCCCAGATAGGACGAATATGCTCTTCCTTTGCCGGACGGACTTCGAGACCGGGAGGTATCGGCAGATCAGGCAGTTTGCCATCCAGAGCGCGCGCCATTTCGACCTCGTGACGCACCGGCTCATAGCCTTCGCTCAGCACCAGAGCCTCCTTTCCAACTTGAGTATCCGCACCAGAGGTCTGGAAGAAGCGCTCACCGTCATTCGCATGGCCGGATGCTATTTGCAGGAGGCGACGTTCGCACCACCTCAGCATCGTCCTTCCGATCCCTTTTCTTCGCCACTCAGGCAAAAGGGTGCCAAGGTGCCAATAGATACGATCCCCCTCAAGCAGTTGTTTCCAGAACACACGGCAGTACGCGATCGGTTCACCGTCAGCTTCAGCAAACAGCATGTCCTGGAAGGGGTCACAGTTCGTAAGGTGGGAGTATGATCGCTGGATGTCCTCAAGTGAGGTCACCTGCTTGATCTGGTCGAAATCCTTGGAGCCCTCAACAATGGCCACGATAGCTGGGTAGTCGACCTCTCCACGGAATCCGCGGAACGTAAGGCCTTCGATCTCTGGCGCATCTTGCAGTTCAACTTGTTGTAGTATCGAGTTCTCCTTAACAAATATGGGCCGCTAAGTTCCCGCGGCCCACTCGATTACTATCAGGAAAAGAAAAGCCGCGGGGGAGGCCCGCGGCGCGTTGTTTCAGGGTTTCACTTCAACCGGCAGCAGGCGCAATCCACTCAGGCAGGGCGATGCCCGATGCCTCAGCGATGTCAGGAAGTTGAATTGTCACGTGCACCTCCCGTACCGGACCGAAGCGAAGTCTAGCATTGGCCATAAGGCGTGTCAAGGAAAGGGGCATCCGGCAGGTGCGATCGTGCACCACGGTCTATCTTGGGCGCGGGTCCGCTACTCGCTCCATGCCACGCGAGGTGAGATAAAAGGCCAGCGCGAAAAGCGACAATGCCAGAGCGGGAGGGATGAGCGCATGCCAGGAAGGCTCTCGGATGCCGAGCGCCTGATCGTATGTTAGGGTCTCGTAGATCATGGTCCCCCAATTGTTTATCGAGCGAGTAAACCCGAAAAAGGAGATGAAGCCGTCGGCGACCACCGCACCGGTAACCACCACCATCGCCGATAAGGCAGCCAACGGAAGTAAGTGGGGAATGATGTGGTGCGTCAGCACATGCGTCGACCCGGCTCCCGAGCTCCTTGAAGCCTCCACAAATGGCATTTCGCGCAGTTTGAGGGATTGTGTCCTCAAAATGATGGCTGTACCTCCCGCACCCGCTATGAATCCATAGATCAGGCCGAGCGCAACGGGGCTAATATCGCGGAAGCGCGTTCCTACGATCACCATCAGTATCGGTGCAGGCAGCAGCAGGGCCACGTCGGAAAAACGGGAGAGCACCGAATCCACCGACCCGCGATAGTACCCAGCATAGGCCCCGACGATCGTTCCAACGATTGAGGCCGTTATTGCAGCGGCCAATCCGAGACCAAAAGTAGGAGTCGTGGCGGCCAGCAGCCGGCTCAACACATCACGGCCCAAGGCATCTGTGCCGAGCAGATGGCGGGAAGAGGGAGGGCTTGGGTGAATGACTTCGGGATCGAATCCGACTTGCGGGTCGTAAACGCCGGAGGGCCAGACGGTCTCCATCAGGATCGGGTGAATCACCGCCATAACCGCGAACACCAGTATCAAAACCAATCCAAATACTCCTAGCGAGCTTCTCTTGTATTCTCGCCAAGCTCCCTTGAGCCTGCCGATGGTCAAAGCCAGGCGAATTTGAGCCCGGGCCAGCGCTCGCCTTCTCTCACTGTCGCGCGTCGGATCAGCCATCGTTTATCTGAACCTACCTAGACCTTGGTTTCCTGCGCTTCAGCTACCCGGAGCCGGGGATCCATGGTCGCCAGCACTACTTCCAGGATCAGCCGCCCGATGAGAGTAACTACCCCGACCAACAGAAACAGCGCCATAACCATCGGCATGTCCTGCTGGTAGAGCGAGCTGAACAGCATGCTCCCCACGCCCGGCCAATCCAAAACATCTTCGATGATCACGATCCCCGTGAGGAGAAAGGGCAGGCTAATGATCAGACGACTGACGACCGGAAGAATGGCGTTGGGGCTTGCATGCCGGTCGCGCACGATTTGCTCTGGCAGGCCCTTTGCACGAGCCACGGTGACATACTCTTGATTATGCTGCTCGCGCAGGCTGGTGCGCATGATGAGCATCGTCTCACCGAATGTCAGCAGGATGAACGTGAGCATCGGAACGGCGGCAAGGTTGACCAGATCCATCGCCTGGGGGCCAAAGCCCCATGCGCGCCAGATGAGGAAGGAGATGCCTCCGACTAGGACCAGCCCCACCAACAGCGGTATCCCGCGAGCTCGACGCCTCACCAGCAGCCAATTCAAGATTGCCAGACCGCCGACCACGACCGCAAGCGTAAGAAGCATTCTGCTCGCCGCGGCCTCGGGTTGCAGATCGATCTGTGACCACAGCTGGCGGTCGTAGCTTCCGGCAGGATTGCCCGAAAATCCTCGATAGACCCCCAGCCGCCGGCCGACCATGTAGGCGATCAGCCATGCCAACCAAGGCGGGAAGGAGGTGAACAAGGCCAGGCCGCTCAGCGTGGTGGCATTCGAAATGAGCTTAGGAGACCGCCAGCCGGTGAACTTGCCCAGACGCAATCCCAATAGGTATGCCAGCGCTGCGCCGGGAAGAAGGATCAGCATGCTCAACGGCAGCGTCACCTTGAGGACCTCAATCACGTCGCTGCCATAAAACGAAGTGCCAAGCTTGCCAGTGAAAAAATCTCTCATCCAATTCAGGTACTGCTGCCAAAGGGGGAGGTTGAGGCCGAGCTCTTCCCGAAGCGCCTCCCGCTGGGCGGGGCTCATGCCCAGCGCAAATTGGACGGTGAAGTCTGCTGGCACAATGATCTGTACCAGGAAGAATATCGCCGTAACGAAGAGCAACAGTGTGACGAGACTGCCAAGGCCTCGCCGTAGGATATAGCGAGTCACAGCGCGGGTCCCAAGTCAGCTACCCCACATCTTGGGCAAATGGTTCAACCAGGGAATATGCAAACTCGGGCGGAGCATGAATGGATCACTCGGCTCTCACCGCGTTAAGCAAGTCTGCGAGCATCCCGTATGCGGTCGTATTCGGGCCTGGATCCGTGCCCATGATCGTCAGACCGCCAAGAACATCGCTGGCGAAGGTGATCAAGGATGAGGTCCCACGCACGTGATAGAGAGGGTCTTCGGGACCGACCCGTTCAGGACGTACTCTGCCTAGCGCCATGCTGTTTTCGCGCCAGCCGCTGCAAACCAGCCTCCAGCGCAGCCCGTCTTGCGTGGCAGCGCTGATCTGATTCGCATCCAATTCGCCAATTCCACCACGTTCCACATCTTGGATGCCCAGCGGAGAGTCCATTAGCACGGTGGCCAGCGCGGCAACTTTGATCGCCGCGTCCCAGCCATCGATATCCCCTGAAGGATCGGTCTCTGCGACGCCGATGGCTTGGGCTTCCTCCAGAGCGGCTGCAAACGACTTCCCGTCCTCCATTTCAGATAGCATGAAGTTTGTCGTTGAATTCAGCACACCCCGAAATGAAGTCAGCCGTGCACCCGGCATGCACTCGCGCCAGGTCGAAAATAATGGCGTTCCATCCATCACCGTAGACTCAAATAGAAAACGCCGGCTCTTGGATCTTGCGAGCTCAGACAGTGCCTGATATCCATGCACCACGGGACCTTTATTGGCCGTGATTGCGTGCATCCCGCGCCGCAGCGCGGTCTCAAGGTAGCCAATCGCCGGCTGCCCGGACCGGTAGTTGACCGGCATGCTTTCAAGGATCGCCTCCGCCTCGATCTCCTCCAGCAGCTCGGTGATTTCGTTAGGGGCTTGGGCATGTGCAAGCTCAGAGAGGCTCCCCGCGCGCCCTTGTATTTCGAGCGCACGCGCCAGATCCAATCCTGCTTTATCGTAGGCCGCTCCATGCCGTCCAGTGGCTATTGCGACTACGCGCAGGTCCAGCCCGTAGCGTTCTTGAACCTCTGCGTGCTTGGCTACGATCAGACGCGCAAGCGCTCCGCCCACGTTTCCAAACCCGAGCAGAACCAGCCGTACCGTCATCCTAGAATAGTAGTCCCGCCAGCGCAGACTTGAGAAGGGCCGAATCTCCCCTCCTTGAGTGCCCCTCTTTCAATGATTTCATCACGAGCTAGAGTGTGGTGCACACAATCGGTTTCAGCCTCGATAGAGATCAGACCAGCGGCCAAGGATAGTTGCGCTGCGGCCCGGGCTCGGGAAAGTGTGATTCTCGAAATAGCCAGGAATTCCGCTCCCTTAGGGCCCGAATTTCATCGGAAGAGAGCAGCCCTGCGAGCTCCAAGCTAAGTGTCCCCTGATCTTCGAGTTTGGAAGTTAGAGCCTGCAGATTCCTGAGCAAGGCCGATGGAATGGCCTCACCTGCAAAATCCCAGATAACGGTTCGAAGCTTATGCTCCTCATGAAAGCAAACGCCGTGATCGATCAACTGGATGTGGCCCTCCGGCATATGGATTACGTGCCCAGCCTTGCGATCGGCATTATTTATCAACACATCGAAGAGCGCCGCGGGTCTTAACAACTGCTTCTCACCTTCCGAAAAGGTGAAGTAGTTGCGGGTTGGCTCCACATCAAGGTAAAGCTGGAGCGATCCGCCGCCCGCAGGACCGTCCTCGCGAAGGGTCGTGGGTGGAACTAGGTCCCATCCGAGAGCCTCACTGGTTTTGAAGGCAGCCACTTCCCGAAGCGCCAGTGTGCTGCCTGGAAAATCCCAAAGCGGCTGTTCTCCATTCGAGGGCTTGTAAACGGCCGACATGGGCCCATTCACGGTGTTTACCTCGACCAGGAATGTGTGGTTAGATCCGACAGCAAACTGTCCCTGGAAACTAATCTCACCCGTGCGCAGGGAATGCAGAACGGAGGCCTTGGATCTCATTCTAGAGAGGGAACTATATTTTGTGCCCGTTGCTCTTGGGACAGAAGTGTCCTTTGGGATCTTTTGGCTCGCCGCAATTGCCACAAATGGGTCGACCTTGACTTGCGACTTCGAGTCCCCAGAGACACATAGCGCGGAGCTGTGACCGAGTACACCAGAAGCGGACGACTTCCGATCCCTCGTCTTCGGATTCGAGCTGGCGCGCTACGAGCACCAGCCGGTCGCTCACTTCGTCGTAACCCAAACCTATGTTGCCGACCCGAAACATCGGATCCAGTGGCTGCTCCAGTCCCATCTCATCGCTGCTGTAGTCGGCAGAGGCTTCCGATAGCTCCGGCAATCGATCACCCAGTTCGTCGAGGAACTCCTCCAAGCCAATTGCGAGTGACTGCACTTGATGCTTTTCGACGATCAGCGTCACGAGTTCGCTCCCCTTGCGCGCCTGAATGTAGAAGACGCGCTTTCCGGGAGGACCGACGGCCCCGGTGGTGATCCGGCTGACTGGGTTTAGCTCAACTTCCATGGTGAGGCTTGAGACGTGCTACGGGGGCGGCGATCGAAGTATAACATTCAGCTGAATAAGCCTGGCGGACCTATCTTCAATGGACAATTCAGAAATCGAGGCCGGCCCAACATCAAGCCGCTGGAATGAATCGATGGGCAAGCCGATGTAGTGAGCAATGGCCAACTTGATCGGATCGGCGTGAGAAACGCAGGCGAGGGCGCCAGAGTGTTTAGAGCGGAGCCCCTCCAACGTCTCGACGATTCGTGACTGCGCCTCAAGAAACGATTCCCCTTCCGGAAATCGTGCCAGGGAGGGCGTATATTGGATGGTTGGCCACAGCTTCCGTCGGCGCGCAGCTCGCAAACTAAGCCCCTCCCAGCGGCCGATCCTCAACTCGCCCAGACCCTGCAGAACGATGACATTCAATCCCTGGATGGCCGCAATCTCATCGGCAGTTTCCGCGGCTCGCTCCAGCGGACTTGAGTAGACGGCCTGCAACCTTACCGTCCGCAGCATTTCGGCTGCCTCTGCTGCCTGCTCCTTGCCAGCGGCATTCAGGTGCACCCCAGGAAGCCATCCAGCCAGCTTGCCCTTTTCTACATAGTCGTTCTGGCCGTGCCTGACGAGGTAAATCGTCGTCATGAGGTACTGCGATCACGGGTGTGGTGCCGCTTTAGGCTCTGAATCTCGGATTCCGGAAGATCGGGGATTTCAATGAAATTCTCCAGCTCGAGCGCCTGACGCTGGGCACGCCTCCACCGGTCGAGTCGATCGGCGACCTCTTGCTCGTAGCCTAGATCTGAGGGGTGGTAGAAGTAGGTGCCGAGCAGCTCTTCTGGCAGGTAGCCTTGGCCGACAAAGTGAGCGGCGTGCTCATGCGGATAGTCATACTCGGCCCCATGGCCCAGGGCAGCCGCATCGCGGCTTGGGTCTTTGAGGTGATTCGGAACTTCAACTGCCCCCTGTTCTTCGATCGATTTAAGGGCTTTGAAGTAGGCCCCCGCGGAGTTGGACTTCGGCGCGGTCGACAAGTACAGCGTGGCCTCCACGAGTGGATATATTCCTTCGGGCAGACCAACAAATTGGAATGCCTGCATGGCGGCGGAAGTCACCACCAGGCCCATTGGATCTGCCAGTCCAATATCCTCAGAAGCCAGGATCAACAGCCTTCTAAGAATGAAGCGCGGATCCTCCCCGGCATACAGCATCTTCGCCAGCCAAAACAGAGCGGCGTCTGGATCGGAACCGCGTACTGACTTGATGTAGGCCGAAATAGTGTCGTAGTGGGCGTCGCCATCCTTGTCATACAGCACGGCTCTGCGCTGAATCGATTCCTGAGCGACTTCGAGCGTGATGTTAATCGTGTCCTCATGGGTGGATTCAACCGCCAGTTCCAGCGCATTAAGCGCGTTGCGGGCGTCCCCGCCAGCCACGCGCACCAAGTGTGCCAGGGCATCCGACTCAATCGTCACGTTCCTCGTGCCGTAGCCGCGCTGCTCGTCCGCCAGGGCCGCTCGAATAATGCGCTCGACCTCGTCGTCCTGCAGCGGTCGCAGCTGAAATACACGCGAACGGGAGACCAGCGCGCCTATGACCTCGAAATGAGGATTTTCAGTGGTTGCTCCGATGAGAGTGATCATCCCCTGTTCGACCTGAGGAAGAAGGGCATCCTGCTGGGCTTTGTTCCAGCGGTGCACTTCATCCACGAAAAGAATGGTTCTTTGGCCGTGGTACTTGCGGCGCTCCTGTGCGGCGCTAATGACCCTGCGGAGCTCGGCCTTGCCGGCCAAGACCGCAGACAGGTTCTCAAAGGCTGAAGCGGTCGTGTTGGCAATGATCATCGCCAACGTTGTCTTACCCGTACCGGGAGCTCCCCACAGAATGATGGAAGAGAACAATCGATCGCTCTCGATCGCTCTGCGGAGCAAGCGGCCTTCGCCAATAATGTGCTCTTGGCCTTCGAATTCACCAAGCATCTTGGGCCGCATGCGAGCGGCGAGCGGTGCCTCCACGACAAAACGCTCGTTTAAGGCGTGGTCAAAGAGGTCCTGGGAGCGCATGTCGCGCATTGTACCAGTCGCTATGATAAGATGGCGGCGTTTTGCAGGAAGTGGAGATCGTGCTGGCCTCCGCCTCGCCACGCAGGCAGGAACTAATCGCACTGACGGGCTGGGAGGTGAGAATAGCAGCGGAGGAGGTAGATGAGCGCAGGCGGCAGGACGAGGGCCCGCGGGATATGACGCGGCGGCTGGCCTTTGCCAAGGCGAAGGCTGCGGGCGGCAAATCCGGCCTGATTCTCGGAGCAGACACAGTGGTGGTCGATGGAGAGCAGCTGCTCGGCAAGCCGATGGACCTTGGGGATGCCAGGCAGATGCTTGAGGCTCTGAGTGGTCGCAGCCATCAGGTGGTCACCAGCATCGCGCTCCTTGATCTGAATTCCGGCACGCATGTCGTAGATACCTGTGAAAGCCGTGTTCCAATGAGACGATTCAATAACGCCGATCTCGACAGCTACCTGGCCAGCGGCAATCCGCTCGACAAGGCCGGATCCTATGCAATCCAAGATAAGGAATTCATGCCGGTCGATGCGGCGCGCATGAAAGATTGCTTCGCGAATGTAATGGGGCTGCCGCTTTGCCACGTCGTACGGAACCTCCCCCAGGCGCCCCCGGTCGACGTTCCGGCCGCCTGCCAGGCACACACCGGTTACGAATGCCCAATCTATTCGGAAGTTCTCGAGGGAAACCTATGAAGTTGATCGGGGTACCATTCATGGCATTCGTCCTGGCGGCTTGCGGGACGGCCACGACTTCCCCACCCTCCCCTCCTGGGGAACTGCCCGACCCGTTGGTGCTCACCGAATCGGCCCCCGATCCAGAGGCCGCCGCTCGCGAATTCTTGGAGGCCTGGAAGGTTCGCGACTATGCCACGATGTACGACATGCTCAGTCCGCTGACGCAGGACAGCATCACTCCAGAAGCGTTCGCGGAGAGATACGATGATATATGGCGCAGCGCTGCACTCACCGGGCTTGACTACGAGATCGTGTCCTCCTTCATCCTGAATCCGCGGCAGTCTCAGGTTCGCCTGCAGACCGCACTCCACAGCCTCGCGGCCGGGGACATCAACCGAGACTTGCAGATGGATCTGACCCTGGTCGATGACGCCTGGACCGTGGCATGGAGCGACGGGTTGATCCTTCCGGAACTGGAAAACGGAAGGAATTTATTCCTGGATGTCGTTACGCCTACCCGGGCCAATATCTATGACCGCAGCGGACTGGCGCTGGCCGCGGAGTCGGAGGCAGTCGCGCTCTGGATCGTGCCTAATCAGATCGGCGACGAGGACGCGGAACTTGACATGCTCAGCACGATCCGGCGGCTGATGGATTACCCCTCGAACGACTCCATTCAGGTTCTCTACGATCAGATCCGGGACACCAACTTCCGGGTAAACCTGGGGGAGGTGCCGCTGGAAGCATTTCAACAGGTGCAGGGCATTCTGTCGGAGGTGGGTGGCGTACAGTGGGGCACTTACGACACGCGGCTGTACTTCGATGGCGGCCTGGCGCCGCACGCGATGGGCTACATCAGTTGGATCCAAGAAGAGGATCTGCAAGATTACCTACTGAGCGGATATCAAGGCGACGAATTCGTCGGACAAATCGGATTGGAATACTGGTACGAGGAGGCTCTTCGCGGTCGGCCCGGCGGTACTCTGTATACGACCGACGCTGCGGGGCGGCCGGACACCGTCATCGCCTCACAAGAATCGGAACCACCCTATGCGGTGTACGCTACCCTCGATCGCGAGTTGCAGCGCCACGCCCAGCAGGCGCTTGAGGACAGCGACCTTACGGGGGCAGTCATCGTTCTGGAGCGGGACACCGGCGCAGTGCTGGCGATGGCATCAACGCCGGATTTTGACCCCAATCTCTTCGACACGAATAATCCCAACAGTGCCTCCGGTTTGTCGGAACTCTTTCAGATTCCGAAAGACCCGCTGCTCAACCGTGCCACGGTTGGCGCCTACCCTCTCGGGTCGGTCTTCAAGACCGTCACCATGGCGGCCGCCTTAGAATCGGGCTTTTACGATGCGGACACGATCTACAATTGCGGGCTCGAGTTTAGGGAGCTGCCCGGGATAACACTCTATGACTGGCGCTATGAGAAGGGGTTGCCGGCTTCAGGAGAGATCACGCTTCAGCAAGCGCTGGTGCGATCGTGCAACCCCTATTTCTTCCGCATCGGCTTGGATCTGTACAACCGGGGGCTAGAGACGGCCATCTCCGATATGGCGAAGGGCTTTGGGCTCGGCGAGCCAACCGGCATAGAGATTGGTGAGCAAGCGGGCCTGGTACCGGATCCCGAGACCAAGCTGGCGTTGTTCGGCGACGAATGGGCGCCGAGCGATTCGGTGCAGCTGGCGATCGGGCAAAGCTTCCTGCAAGCCACCCCGATCCAGGTGGCCCGCATGATCGCCGCCATCGGAAACGGCGGCACCCTTTATCAGCCACAGATTGTTGACCGGGTTCAGAGCGCAGAAGGCGAGATCCTTTCGCAGTTTGAGCCTATCGTGCAGGGAACGCTGCCGGTCAGCTCTGAAAACCTGGAGGTCATCCAGGAGGCCATGGTGGGGGTCATTCGTGATCCCCGGGGTACCGCGCGAAAAGTGTTCCTCGGCCTGGATCTCGACATAGCCGGCAAGACCGGCACGGCCCAGACCGGGGACTTTACGCCGCCACACGCCTGGTTTGTGGCATACACTTTCGAGGAGCGTGAGGACATTCCCGATATCGTGGTGGTAGTGGTCCTGGAGTTTCAGGGCGAAGGATCGGAATGGGCCGCGCCGGTCGCCAGACGAGTCATTGAATCCTACTTTCTGGGACGACCGACTAAGCTGTATCCTTGGGAAGCTCGCATCCGAATCCCAGCCACCCCCGAGCCGGAATCCGAAGAGGACGCCGACGGGCAAGGGGGCTGAGTGAGCCAGCGGATCCCCTGTCCCAAGCACTCCATCGCAACTCCACCAACTGCACAGCAACCTGCTTATGAATGAACCCGCACTCGGACTCGTACTGCGCGCCCGAGCGGGCTTCTACGACGTGGAAACCGAGCAGGGGGTTGTTCAAGCGCAGCTCAGAGGACGCCTGAGAAAGGAGAGCGACGAGATCGCGATCGGTGACCGAGTGTTGGTACGCGGCACAGAAGGCGGCAAGGTGATGATTGAATCCGTGCAGCCGCGAGAACGAGTGCTCTCTCGGCGCGATCCCGGTCGGCAGGCGGAGCAGGTGCTGATCGCCAATCCGGATCAAGCTGTTTTTGTTTTCGCTTGCGCCGACCCGGATCCAAATTTTCGATTGTTGGACCGGCTGCTGGTGATGGCAGAGAGCGTCGAGATTCCCTCGCTCATCTGTGCAAATAAGATCGACCTAGTGAAATTTAAGAGCGCCAAAGAGGAATTCGGCGAGTACCGCGATATAGGCTACCGCGTGCTCTACACGTCGGCCTTGAAAGGCAAAGGAATCAAGGCGCTGCGCAAGCGGCTTAAGGACAAGATCTCCGTGTTCGCCGGCCCATCTGGGGCAGGCAAGTCCACGCTTCTAAATGCGGTTCAGCCCGGGCTTGGGCTGCGGACTGAGGAGGTCAGCGACATTGGGCTGGGCGCACACACCACGGTGGTTCGGGAACTGCTGCCGTTGGAGAACGGGGGCTATGTGGCCGACTCGCCCGGACTGCGAGCATTCGCGCTCTGGGACATCGAGCCAGAGGAACTCGACGGATACATGCCAGACCTGGCGGCGCTCGTTGATCGGTGTGAATTCAGCGACTGCACACACATTCATGAGCCGGGTTGTGCGGTCGTGGCCGCGGTGGAAGCCGGTCAGATCAGCCTTGAGCGGTACGACTCTTACTTGAGAATGCGTGAGGGGGCTATTGGCTGAGCCGGGAAGCGACCGAGCGGTCGAGCTGGGGAGCGGTGGAGCTGGGGAGCGGCGGAGCAGGGGAGAGGGGGCGCGGCTGAGCTGGGGGGCGAAAGCCTCTAGAGCGGTCTCAGGACCCGGTCTTCCTTCAAGCGTTTGAACCAGAGTGACGAACCACGCGGCATAGATTCCATGGCAGCCTCCTGCCAGGCACGGACGCCCAGGCCCTGTACGGTTTGAGGCCGGTAGCCAACTCCCCGCCAGGCGGCGGCGTGCTGCGCCAGGTACGGCGGGAGAAACAGCAATGAGGCCTCACTCTGCAGTTCGTTTGAGGCCGATTCCACCTGGTTCATCAGTGCTGGAATGGCTTCATCCAACGGAAGGTTGGGCGCGAAGTACAGCTCATCGATACGAGTTACCAGATTCTCGACCTGCCAGCCCGCAATGCCGGCGGTGTGACTGTCGCGCTCAATCATGAGAAAGGCCTTCTCACCGAAAGCCGCCATGACATCTTCGCGGTTCATCTTCTTCTTGCCATGCGTAACTTGAGTGATGAACCGCGCGATATCGTCGGCATCCTGCGGGCGGCCACGCCGCACCAAGAGCTGCCCGGGTTGCGCCTCAGGCGGTTGCTCCAGAAGGGGTTCCCTGGGCTTCGGTAACTCCGCCCAGGCCGCCTGAACCTGTTCCCAGGTGTTTTCGAAGGAACCCTCATTGCGGATCACGACCGAAGCTGCGCGCTCCTTTGCCGTTTGCGGTGATTGGGCCGCAATGCGCTGCTTGGAGGCGGCTTCAGAAAGCTTGCGCTTGTGCATCAGGCGCGAAACCTGAAGCTTTTCCGCTGCGGATACAACCCATACGCTGTCACAACCCGCCGCCAGATCGGTCTCCAGCAATTTGATCGCTTCGATCACCACCACACTGTGCTTCGCGCGTCGGATCAGCAGATCGATGGCGTGAGTTACCAGTGGATGAACGATGTTTTCGAGTTTTTCGAGCGCCCCTGGATCCGAGAACACAATCTTCGCAAGTCGGGTGCGGTCGATCTGGCCCTCATCGTCGACGATCCACTCGCCAAATGCCTTTAGAACCAGCGGGAAACCGGGCGCACCTTTGGCCATTGCGCGATGCGCCAGCGCATCGGCATCGATGCCGTAGGCCCCAAGATGCTCCAGCATCTTGCGCACGACACTCTTACCCGTGGCAATATTGCCCGTGAGACCAATTAGGTACTTGCCAGGCCAGCGACTCAAATCATCACTCCATAAAGGGCCAGCTGATTGTAGCTTTCAGGATTGGGGTTGTCAAAGATCGGCTCAGCGGCCGAGTTGAGCGTAGTAAATCTGATCCCCGGCCGCCACAAATAGATCGTTGGGAGGCGCGGCGGTGATGGCAGTTACCTGGGCTTCGAAGGTCGTGGGGTATTGCGCCTGATATACGAGCCGCATGCTGTAGTGGAAGACCGTACCTTCCATGCCATCCAGGAAGAACAGCGAAGGTTCCGGAGGCGGGGAGTATACGGAGCTTACGGGTTCGGCGCCCAATATCGTGGCCTGTGGACCGAATCCGGCTCGCTCGTCCTGAAACTGTGGCTTCGATTCGCATTCGACTCGAATGCGAACGTTGCCTTCTATCGTGCTCTCTACCTCCCTGCGACACCGATCAATCCCGCCATCCGCGTATAGGATAATAAGCTCGTCTTGGGCAAGTGCCAAGTCAATCGCCGTTCCTAGTTCTCGAACTTCTTCGACGAAGTAAAGGGCGGGGGAACCACTAAAGAGGCCGTCGGCTGCGTCGTAGATCCAAACTGCGTTCTTAACCGGATCCAGAATGTAAAGATCGTCACCGAATACTTCAATGGCTTGAATCCTTCCCCATCCCACATCGGGTGCAGCTAGCTGGCCGGTGAGCGGCGAAGCTCCGGGAGCGCAGTACAGAAGGGAGGAGTCTGCATCGATTGCCACCACTCCTTCCGTGCCCAGGGCGCCGGGCTCGGGCTGTATCACCATACCAACCGGCTGGCCAAAATCAGGAATACTGTCTGCGCCGGCCAGGCACTGAAACTGGCTATCGATCTCATATCCACGTCCTGTGGCCCAGGCATGCCAGATGGTCATCGTACCTCGGTCATAGGCGTAGAGGTCGCTTGCCGTGGCCGCAACGGAGGCCAACTCGGCCTTCGGTCCGAAGCCCCCACTCACCGCAGGCACAAAGTCCAATCGGATAACCCGATCCAGACCATCCATTGCCGCTTGCACCTCGCCGCGAAGGGAGATCGATCCGTCCGTGGTCTGATAGCTCTCAGCCAGGTCGAGCCACTGAGAGGCCGTAACCCAGTCTGGCCGCGATTCCTCACCGGGCGGCCTGAGTTTAGCGGCGATTACGGATGATTGAGCCTGAGCTAGGTAACTGTCAAACTGCTCCGCGCGACCCTGCTTGAAGTAAATTAGGCTGGAAATGCCGACTACCAGGATCGGCACTGCCGCGGCAGTGAAGGCCAGCAAGTGGGGCGAAAATTCATCAAACTTCTGGGGGTCTAGCGTCCCGGGAATCAGGCGGACGATAACCTCAATCATGAGGCGCGAGGCTCGCCTTGTGATGACTCTCAGTCGGAAGGCCAGCTGGCGGGCCCAGATCTTGGGTGTGTCGTTCTCGAAGTCAGCGGGATCGTCCTTTGGGGTTTCAGTATCCTGCACCTTGGACCGTGGACCGGGACCAACAACCCCGATTGCGGGAGGTTGGTCAAGTGAATGTTCACCCGCGTGTTCATGCTCAACCGCTTGGGAGCTGGGATCGCTTACACTCGCGGGCCTGGGTTGGATAGCGGGAGAGGGGTCGCCAGGATACGTAGGCGCTGCTGGCTGCTTGTAAGCCTGGGACTCCGCCGAAACCTTCGCGCCTGACAGGGATGCTCCCGAAGCGGATTGCGGCGAGGGCTTCCTCGGGACCTGGATCACCAAGCCCGTGATGTCTCGATCGGCTCCGGCCACCAAACGATCGGATACCTGATCTAGATCCAGTCTGGCGAGCCCCGTGAGGGCAACGTCGGACCACGGTACGTCGTCTGCCGCGGTGAGAATGATGAGATCGGATGGCTGCACCTCGAGATGCTGGAACTGAATCATCGGGGCCCGCGATCTGCCGAGGGGACGCTTGGAGCCGTTCATGCGACTCACGCTTCCCGATCGAATCAAAATAGTCTCACCTGCTCCGCACTCGGAGAAATACAGGTCCTGGCCGCGGAGCGCACCCACCACCATGCCTGCTTCAATAGCGCCCTCGACCAGATCCTGATTCACAGCCATGGTTGCCTGACGCAGAGCGGCGGTAACGGATCCAGGAGTCCTGAAGAAGGCTTGCGCGGCGACCTGTGCCAGCCTCGAAGCACGACCTTCACCTGCACTACCGAGCAGTTTGAGGCTGACAAAGAGAAAATCGTGGCTGCGCCCTCGCGCAGCCTTGCGTGGGGGCGATAGCGCAAGCGTGCCGGGCGGTGGGGAACTCTGTCCCTCTCCGCCTGCGATGTGCAGTAGGCTGATGTTCGCTTTTACAGGCTTAGTCACGGCCAGCTATTTTACAGTTACGACCTGCGGTCAGCAATCGGGTTGCAAGAAGCGGACCCACGGATTTGTCATTCGTGGAAGCGGCGTTGAGTGTGGGCTACTAGGGCCAGAAACCTAGGTAGAAACTGAGGCCCAGTCCGATTGCTACGAGGAGTAGAAGTACGACGCTGGCGGTCGCCAGCAGCAGGCCTGACCGCAGGCAGCCGTTGGAGCGCGCAGCGTCCTTATCCGGCACTTCGACGATAACTAGAGTGATATTGTCGTGTCCGCCCCGCGCCCTGGCCATATCGACCAAGGCACGCGCGGCCTCCTCTGGAGAATGCTCGGACAACGCCTCCAATATCTCCTGATCATCCACGAGATCAGTCAGTCCGTCGGAGCAAATTAAAATTTGGTCGTGAGCGGTCAGCTTCAGGCCTTGATTGGCTTCGGATGCTTCATCGCTTTCATCGGTAGATAGTCGCAACCGTGCGTCAGGTTTGGGATCTTGATCGCCGCCCAGATGCCGGTGAAGCACGTGTGCATTTGGATGGTTTCGAGCCTCCTCCGGAGTCAAAATACCGTGATTGATGGCTTCCTGGACCCAGGTGTGATCAATAGATATCTGTTGGATCTCGCCGGACCGAATGAGATAGGTCCTGCTATCGCCAACTGAGACGGTATACAACCGGCGACCGACCACCATCGCCGTAGCGATCGTGGAGCCCATGCCTTGCAGTGCTCCGTCCTGCATCGAAGATTTGGATATGGACCGACCCACACTGGTGATGGCTTTCGAGAGCTCCGTAACGGGGTCGTCGCCGCTGGCGTCAGCCATGGCACCGGAGACTTCATCCACCGAGATTTGCGCCGCCACTTCGCCCGCTTGATGGCCGCCGATCCCATCGGCGACGATGGCCAGCGTAACCGGCATTTGGTCCGACTCTCGCTTGTAGTAGGTAACGGAGTAGCGGTCCTCGTTGATCTCCCGGGCCTCGCCCGGATGAGACAAGGCGGCAACTGTAAGATGTGATTTATCGGTGGTGATCATGCAGTGGGTGATCCCTCGTCCGGCGAGATCCGAATCTTTCGCGGAGGATGATCTCCAGGCAGCTGAAAGCGGAATTCTACACGTCCTAACTGAATATGATCGCCGTGCTGCAGGCGCTGTCCGGATTTTGGAACAAGCTCGTAATTGATCCAGGTCCCAGCGACGCTGCCCTGGTCCCGCAGCAAGTAATCGCCATCGGCTTGGCGGATCAGCCGCGCATGCATCCGCTCCACCGATGGATCGTCCAGAACGATAGCAGCCAGTGATGCGTCTCTCCCAAGTACGACATCTACCCCGGTCAGCGGAACCGGGTCACCCGATGGTCGCAGTGGGATAAGCAGGGCTTCGGGAGGGCCAGTGCTTTGGAGCCTCATGCGCTGGACCGGGTTTAGCCGGACTCCGGCGGCGGGCTGCGGGAGCGGCGCACGCCGAATGAGAGTTGTGAGACCAATGATGAGCACCATGCCTGCCACGATTACGGCCAGCACCGCCACCAGCGAATCCAACGCCGGGCGAAGAGCGGAGAGGCCTTCCTCCGGCCTGGAAACCACTACTTGGACCGGATGCTCGATCGTACCTGCCTCCAGGCCGAGAGTATCCTCTACGAGGACTCTGAGAGTATGGGCGCCGCTCTGCCGGTACTCCGTTAGATCCCACTCGAATCGATCAAACGGCGCTACACGCCGCACGTCAACCACTTCATCGTCAACCAGCAATGAGCTCCGCTCAATACTGCGAGCATACCCGTCTGGGAACGTGGTCAATATCTGGAGATCGAAGGAGGTCGGAGTCATATCCTCCACCCTCAGCTCTGGGTCATCTGTCTGTCGCACGATTTCGTTTGGCGGCTGAATGAATGCCACTTCGGGAGGCCGTACGTCGATCTCATAGCGTATGGGTGGTGAGCTCGTCTGAAAACCGTCATCACTGACCTGGACCTGTATCAGATGGGTCCCTGGCGTATCTGCCTGTGAAGAGAATGTGACCTTGTATTGGAACCGCTGATCCAGTATGCGATCGGCGACCGCCCCCATTCCATCCTCCGGATCAAAGGCCAGAAACTCGCCGCCAGTGGACTCCGCAAGCTCCCTCAAGGGCTCAACTTCGGGTTGCTCCAGACCCTGCTCGTTGGAGAATAAGATCGAATAGATGGCGGTGCCAGAATCGTTCGCACGGGAGATAGCGTTCGCGATCGGTAGATCCCGCGGGGTTTCAATGAGTGGCGTCATGAATACAAGCGAGCTCGGAAGCGCCGCATCCTCCAGAGGATCAGCCGAGAAATCTAGCGCTAGCAGCAGCAAATCAAACCCGGATATGCTTCCTTCAAACGTTGGCTCCATTTGGTCCAGGGAGGCCGCAAGCTCGGCGGCCGAGTTGGAGTGCTGAATGAGCAAGCCGTCCGAGGTCAGCAGGCTGAGGTCGTCTATGCCGATCAAACTGGCATCTGGGTCGCGCCAATAATCGAGCAGTTCCTCCCTGGCGAGGTCGAATCGCGTCCGGCCGCGGGAGTCGCGCACACCTAGGCCGGGAGCGGTATTGATGACAAAAACCTGACGGGTGCCGATCAATACCTCCTCGACTGCCAGGTCGCCCACCGGTCGCTCATCCTCGAGAATTTGGAAGTTGTCAGCGGTGAGGCCTGCAATGCGCCGGCCTGCTTCATCCGAAACACTTACCAGCAGGCTTATAGACGGGAAGGCCCGTGTATCCGGCTCGGACAGGCTGAGAGAGGGTTGAAGCTGAGCAGTTGGGCGGAGCGCTATAGCCAGGAGAAGGCTGAGACGCCCCCAGCGGTGCATGTGCAGATTTTAGCACGAGGCTATTCCCATTCGATCGTCGCGGGCGGCTTGCTCGTGATGTCATAGACCACGCGATTAATGCCGGAGACCTCGTTGACGATCCGACCGCTGATCCGAGCAAGCAGGTCGTGTGGTAAGCGAGCCCAGTCGGCCGTCATGAAGTCCTCCGTTGCCACGACTCGCAAAGCAATCGTCTCGCCATAGGTGCGCCGGTCTCCCATCACACCCACCGATCGCACGGGCAAGAGCACGGCAAACGCCTGAGCCACTTCATGCGAGTGCAATTCGTCCGTAAGGATTCGGTCCGCCGCACGCAGCTGCTCGAGTCGAGTCTGCGTGACCTCGCCCAAGCACCTGATGGCGAGACCCGGGCCGGGGAACGGATGGCGCGCCAGCAGCTCGTCCGGCAAGCCGAGCTCACGGCCGACATTGCGGACCTCATCTTTAAAGAGGAAGCGCAGAGGTTCGACAATCGCGAAGTCCATGTCCGCCGGCAGCCCTCCCACGTTGTGATGGGTCTTGATCCGAGCCGCCACTTCACGATCTCTGCCGCTAGATTCAACGACATCCGGATAGATCGTGCCCTGCACTAGGAAGCGCGGCTGCTCGATACGCTCAGCAGCCTCTTCAAACACTCGAATGAACTGCTCGCCTATAACCCGCCGCTTCTGCTCGGGATCGGTGACCCCAATCAGGCTGCCCAGAAATCTTTCAGAAGCATCAATTACCTGAAGTTGGCCGCCAAGCAGCGGAGTTAGGCTCGCCGCAACCATGGCCTGTTCGCCGCTGCGAAGCAAGCCCGTGTCCACAAACACACACTCGAGTCGCTCTCCCAGGGCTCGATAAGCTAGTACGGACGCCACAGCAGAATCGACGCCACCGCTCACAGCCGCGACCGCGCTTCCCTCGTCGACCTGCTGCTGAATGCTCCGAACGGCTTTAGGAACAATGGATGAAGGGGACCAGTCGGTGCTTGCCCCGCATATGTCCACTGCGAATCGGCGCAATATTTCGCCGCCCCCCAGCGTATGTTCGACCTCAGGGTGGAATTGCAGGCCATAAATCCGAGCGGCTTGATCACCCATTGCCGCGTGGGGCGAATTCTTCGAGCTGGCTATGACCTGAAATCCGCTGGGCAAAACATCCACACGGTCGCCGTGCGACATCCAGACCTGATGCGATCCAAATTCAAGAAGGCCGTCTACATCAACGACATGGATCTCCGCCGCTCCGTACTCGCGAGATTGGGCAGGAGCGACTTGCCCTCCCAGCGCGTCGGCGAGAGCCTGCATTCCGTAACAGATTCCCAGGATCGGTCGCCCAGACTCAAGAACGAAAGCAGGTATTCGAGGTGCCTTTTCTTCATAGATTGAGGCCGGTCCGCCAGACAGGATGTAGCCGGAAGGGTTTACGGCCAAAATATCTTCGGCGGGTGCGTCATACGGAAAGAGCTCACAATAGACCTGAGCCTCTCGCACTCGGCGCGCGATCAGATGTGAGGTTTGGGATCCAAAGTCGAGGATGGCGATCGTGTCAATCATCAAGGACTACTCACCCTCAAATACGATCTTGCCCTCGCTCATATCGGTGATCACCGCCAGGGCTTCAATAGGTACTTCCAGATGGCCCAGCAGATCGCGGCCGCCCTCAAATTGCTTCTCGATCAAGGTGCCGATGCCGACCACCGAAGCCCCTGCCGCGCTGGCCAGCCGTACCAATCCCATGATGGTTTGGCCCGAGGCAAGGAAGTCATCTATGATCAACACCCTTTCCTCGAGGCCCAAATACTCGGGCGAGACGATCAGCTCCACCGTCCGCCCCTTGGTGTGCGAAGGAGCCAGCGTCAGAAAAATCTGATCCGGCATGGTGATGGGTTTGGACTTCCGCGCGTAAACTACGGGCAAGCCTAGTTCGGCGGCCGTGGTCAAGGCAGGAGCGATGCCTGAAATCTCGGCCGTCAGTACTTTGGAGGCGGATACTCCGTGAAAGCGCTTTGCGAGCTCCTTTCCGCACGCAGCCATCAAGCCGGGATCGACCTGATGGTTGATGAATCCGTCGACTTTTAAGATGCCTCCGCCGAGGTTGGCGCCATCTTGCAGGATTCGCTGTTCGAGGAGTTTCATATTCTTAATCGCAGTAGGGCTGCTCGATTTTACAACCGGCGCAATGCGCGGCCAAGCTCAGCACAAGAATCGGATGGCGCACATTTCACTTGACATAGAACGGATGTTCCGCTAGAATACGAACAAGCGTGCGGATTTCCGCGCAAGCTGCGCAAGGAGGCTGCAATGGCTCGAGGCAAGCTGTCGGATCGCCAGCGCAAAATGCTCGATTTTATACGTATGTTCAGTCTGCAGAATGGTTATCCGCCTTCCATTCGAGAGATTGGGGCGGCGGTAGATATCTCGTCGACATCCGTTGTGAATTACAACCTGAACCGTCTGGTCGACCAGGGATACCTGGATCGTGACCAGAATGTCTCACGTGGCCTTCGGCTAACGGAGAAACTCTCTTCGCAGGTGAGCGGCATTGTGCGCGTACCGCTGGTGGGCCGGATCTTTGCCAGCGAGCCGGTGCCGATTCCGAGCTCCGATTCTCCGATGTTTGGGGCAGATGAGGCGATTGAGATCACGCAGGACTTGCTCAGCACCACGGAAGACCTCTTCGCGCTTGAGGTGAAGGGGGACTCGATGATCGACGCCATGATCAGCGAAGGGGATATTGTGGTTATGCAGCGGAGGTCGGAATGGTCGAATGGGGACATGGTCGCGGTATGGCTCAAAGATAAGGAAGAGACCACGCTCAAGCATATCTATCGCGAGGGAAATACCGTGCGATTGCAGCCTGCCAATCCCACCATGAAGCCGATCCTCATTGAGAACCCGGAGAATTTGGAAGTTCAGGGCAAGGTGATGCTTGTCCTGCGGCAGCTCGATTGAAGCTGTAGCCCGAGAATTTATTGATGATGCCCAGCGATCCGCGGTCGCTGGTTTTCTGATTTGGTCGCGCCCCACGAACCCAGGGAACTTGGATCCGAGTCCAGGCTTTTGCGGTGAGATGTCTCTCAGGAGCTAGGTGATGGAGGCTAGCTCAGCCCGGGCTTGCGCGATCTCAAGCTCAAGATCCTTGGCAATCTGACCCAGTAGGTCCTGGCCGGATTGGCGAGCCATACTCACATCGAGCTGAAGCTGGACCAGCGCCGAACCGGAAAGCTCATCCAGTTGCCGATTGAGTTTTGATATAAGTTGGGCAAGTCTCAGGACCTCAGCCGCCATTTCTGCCAGGATCTCTTCTCGAGACCGGGTCACTTTCTGGGGCGGACGATCGGGCCGCTGTTGCAGCTCGAGAAGGGCATTGAGATCCTGTCCCTCGTACGCGGCATTGACCGCAGCCATCATCTCCTCCCGCCACTCCTTATCCTCCGCATCTGTGGTTAAATCTGGATGAAAGCGCTTGGCGAGCTCCCGGTACAGAGCTCTTAGCTCCGACTGCTCTGGCGGGGGAGCCGTGCGGGGCCGGACAGCCTGCGGCCTGCGGGGGGTCCAAGCGCGCTCAAATTGACGGACCACATCCGGCGCTTGCTCGAGGTCCTTTCCCCACTGGGCGCGCCGTTCGGCCGCGTGCCGCGATTTGTGTAGCTGGGCCTGTAGGTCGGCAAGCTGACGTTCGAGTGGCCGGATACGTACCTCGAGCTTTCTCTCGAATTCCGCTAGAGATACGCGCATATCGAAGAGCTCGAGCTCCAACTCGGCTACGGTTTCCTGTCGCTTGGAGATTATGGCCCGCAGGGATCTTAGTTCGGGATCAGTGGCTTCGCGGATCGCACTGGAAAGCGAGGGTCGATTTCGGCGACCGAACATCCGTTGGATTGTACACGAAGCGCCGCCCTAGGATCTCACCCGATGATTCTTGCGTGAGGCGAATCGGGAAGGAGCTTATAGGTGGGCGGATGCTTTCCAAAGGTCGGGGAACAGGGCCCGCTCTTGGGCAAGCGCCTCGGCGGGGGCAAGCTCGATTCCTGCCTGCAGTAGCCGTTTGACGCTGCGAACAGCATCAGGATCTCTCTGCGTGATCTCCTCGGCAACCAGGGAAGCGATTCTAGTGCCTTTAGCGCGTCTCCCATTGTTCCCACCAGTCGAGCGCCGTCCAGTCGATTGGCCTACTTGTCGAGCTCATACAGATCGCCGCCGGCACAAAACGTGCCATTAGCCCCGGTCACGATCAAGACCCGCAAATCGGGCTCCTCGTGCGCTGAGCTCACAGCGGAAGAAAAACTTTCCATCGCCTCCCAATTGAGCGCATTGTGCAGGTGAGGCCGGTTGATGGTCAGTGGGCCAACGCTGGTGGAAGTCCTCTCAAACAGAATGCTGGTTGTCAAAAAGAAGCTCTCCTTGACCCGCTCTGGTATACTCGTCGCCGGTCGGGGTGTGGCGCAGTTGGAAGCGCGCCGCGTTTGGGACGCGGAGGTCGGCGGTTCAAGTCCGCCCACCCCGACCATCTCAGTACCCCGTAGGCGCAACTTATCTAAATAACCCGGATTCATCGAGAAGGTGCGGTGCGCGGTAGGCGGAGTTCGATCGCGAAGACCCAAATCGATCTGGTGCTTGTCAGCGCGCGTTACGAGCCGGAAACAAGGAGGCTGATTTTCGCGCGGGGTTTCGCGCGCCGCGGGCAAGTGTGGACGGACATCAAGCTTTTTGACCGCGCAAACCTTGTCGAGGGCTTGAAGAAGGGCCAGAATATCGTGACGGGCCGGAGCTCAACCCTTGCAGGCGATTTCGATAACCTCTCTCCCGTGCACTTGGGCTCGGAAGAGCAACTCCTTGCCGGAGGGATGAGCGCGCACGCCGGTGACGACTTGGGGCTTCCTATCCTTTAGTGATCTATCCGCGATTGCGGCGTCAGATATGCAGATTGGTCCGCGTGGTAGAATGCCCGCGCTTCCTCTCCCTTCAAGCGGGCATAGCTCAGTTGGTAGAGCGCGGGCCTTCCAAGCCCGATGCACGGGTTCGAATCCCGTTGCCCGCTCCATTTTAGGGAACGGGCCCGTAGCTCAGTGGTTAGAGCGGCCGGCTCATAACCGGTTGGTCGCAGGTTCGAGTCCTGCCGGGCCCACCAAATACCCGCCTTCTGGCGGGCCTTTTATTGCTCAATCGCACAGATAGCGATCTGCTCGGAAATAGGAATCAAGGGGAGGGGGGAGTTCGGTTTTAGGTGTGCGAGAATAGGCGGGCACAGGTGAAATCAGCGCATGGATAAAAAGAAGGAAGATCTGGGATTGTTAGGGCGCATTGTCGGATGGTTTAGGGGCACGAGACAAGACCAGGGCCCGGAACCTGACCTGGCCGATACTGCGCCGCTCAGTCCCGACAATCTCGATCAGATCCCCGGTGTAAAGATCCGCGAGAGCCTGGAGGCGGGAAGTGCACAGTCTGTAGGTTTGGAGCGTGAAAACAACGAGGATTCGGTCTTCGTGATGTATGGGGCTTCGTATGGCGAGGAGCCGCTCCCGGAATTTGGCCTGTTTTGCGTGGCCGATGGGGCAGGAGGATTAGGACATGGAGAGCTGGCAAGCTCTATCGCGCTGAAGGCCGTGGTCAGCAGCCTGATGGAAAATGCGGTGCTCAAAGCGCTGCAACTCGATGAGACTGACCCGGCACCGAGTATTGAGGACATCGCGCGGCAGGCCATGGAGCATGCCAATGAGGAGGTTCTTGATTCGGCCATCGGAGGGGTAACGACGCTGACCGTGGCGCTGATCCTCAACGGGCAAATGGTTATTGGCCACGTCGGTGATAGCCGAGCGTACCTGGTTGAAAATGGCAAATCACGTGTGCTGACCCGTGACCACTCTTACTCATGGCGCCTGGTCGAAATCGGGCAGATCACCCCAGAAGAAGCGATGGAGCATCCGAAGCGAAACCAACTGTGGAACGCTGTAGGGCAGGGCAATAATCTGGTCATCGAAGTCGATACCTACCCGCAGCCACACGGAGGCTATCTGTTGCTTTGCTCGGATGGCCTTTGGGGAGAGGTCCCCGAAAATGAACTGAGTTCGGTGGTCACGCTATATGGGGAGCCGAATGAAGCATGTGAGGAACTCGTGCGCGCGGCCAATGCCGCTGGTGGGCCCGATAACATCACTGCCTTGCTGGTAGCCTTCCCTGGGATCTAAAGTTGGCGTTCTTAGACACGGTGATCATCCATACCGGCCAGCATCAACTGCTGGCCGGCTTTTATCGAGCAGGAGAGGTAGTAAACAAGCGAACCGCCGAATGTGGGGGGTGCATCCGGCGGTCCAAAACGCTTCGGGGTACTACCGTCCGTGCAGGGGGAACACGATTTCGGTAGGTTCGTTCCCCTGAGACAAGCCACCAATCTTTCGATCAGGGCCGTCCTGCGAGGATCTTATCACATGCGCCGGACGATTTGGATTAAGGGGATGTAAACGCCGATTCCCGATACCGCTAAGGCCCCGCCTATGCTATGATCCGCCGCCGTGGGAAGTGTGCGTCGACCTACATGGCGGCAGTTCTTGCCATTCTTGCTAATCAATGTTGTGGTTTCCGCCGCGACGGTGCTCTTGGTACTCACCTTCTTTGGCCGGAGAGATTCGCTCCCAGCGGCGGTTCCTACGCCGACATTCGATGTAGCAAGTCGTTTGGAGAGTGCGATACCCACGCCCTCTCCCACGGTCCCACCTTCTCCCACTCCCGTGACCTACACCGTCCAGCCAGGCGACACGCTTGGAGCGATTTCCGCCAAGCTTGAGATTCCGATTGAAAACCTCATGGCCGCCAACGGGCTCTCTAATCCAGATGCCCTATCGGCAGGCCAGGTCCTGACCCTTCCCTCGTCGGACGATCCGCTCCCTCCAACCGCTGAACCGCCAGGCGTGGTCATCACTGCCACACCCGAAGGGCTTCCTCAAGTCGTCATTCGCGGCGCGTACGAGCGCGAGAATCTTGAGCAGGAATTTATCTATCTCGAAAACATCGGAGGAGTTGCGGTCATGGCCGGATGGTCGCTCTATGACGGGGAGGGAAATACATTCACGTTTTCTGGATTCACGCTGTATCGAGGAGGAGGCGTGAATGTCTATACGCGAGCCGGAAGCAATTCCGTAATCAATCTCTACTGGGGAATGGATGAACCTCTGTGGACCCCAGGGAAAGTGATCACGCTGCTAGATGATAAGGGTCAGGTTCACTCTACCTTCCGAGTTCCAGAAGGCTAGCAAACCGGTGATCTGAATAGAAAAACCCCGGCGATCTCACGCCGGGGTTTTATTTTAAGGTTGTTTGACTCAGTGCTCCGAATCGTTGGAAGCTTCCTCCTTATCGGATTCCTCATCGGATTCCTCACCGGATTCCTCATCCGTTTCATCATCTTGGATGCCCCGGCGGAATTCCCGGATGCCCTTGCCCAATTCGCCGCCCAGCCGGCCCAGCCGTCCAACGCCAAAGAGCAGCACGGCGATGATCAGGATGATGATGAGCTCAGTCGGCCCAAGGTTTGGCATGCTCGACTCCAGATCGTAATGTCCTCACGATTATAGCCCGCTTCCCTCGTCGGCGGGAAGCCTAAGCACGGGAGCTTTGGGTGCCTTCAGGCAGGCGTGCAGCGGGCAAAGGAAAAATCGGCGTGGGCGAACAAGCGGGCGGCAGGCCGACGGAGAGAGCTCGCTCCCATACTCCGAAGCTCCCAGGCCCCCCTGCTCAACAGTACAATAGCTCACTAGATCCTAAGGCAACAAAAAGCGGAGATGACACAGGCGCTGTATCGGCAGTGGAGACCCCTGACATGGTCTGAGGTTGTGGGCCAGGAGCATGTCGTGCGCACCTTGCAGAATGCGGTGAAGGCCGAGCGGCTTTCTCACGCCTACCTATTTTCCGGACCGCGCGGCACGGGCAAGACGAGCACGGCCAGGATCTTGGCCAAGGCGGTCAATTGCCTCGCAGAGTCCCTGGTGGATCGGCCCTGCAATGAGTGTAAGGCCTGTGTCGCGGTGAATGAGGGGCGCTATCTGGACCTCATTGAAATCGACGCAGCATCCAACACGAGTGTGGATGATGTCCGTGACTTACGAGACCGCATCAACTTCGCCCCCAACGAAGGTCGCTTCAAAGTCTATATTGTCGATGAAGTCCATATGTTGTCGACGGCCGCCTTCAACGCGCTGCTGAAGACCTTGGAAGAACCTCCACCGCATGCCATCTTTATCCTAGCCACCACGGAGGTGCACAAAATCCCCGCCACCGTGCTTTCCAGATGCCAGCGACATGAATTCAGGCGAATTCCGGTGGACGAGATATTGAGCTACCTCGAGGACAAGATCCAGGAAAGTGGCTTCGAAGTAGAGCCGGAAGCCTTAATGCTCATCGCTCGTCAAGCCACCGGCAGCCTGCGCGACGCGACTTCTCTGCTGGATCAACTGGTCTCGATGGGAGAGGTCGTAACTCTAGAACGGGCCCAGGAGGTATTGGGAACTGTGGTGGATGAGGCGGTAGGCGACCTCGTACAGGCGATTGCGGACGGGGAAATTGGAACGGGGCTAGAAATTATCAATAAGGCCATCGATGGGGGCATCGACCCGCGGCAGTTCGCGCGGCAAGTTGTCGAATGGCTGAGATCGCTGCTGTTGATCACCGCCGGCGAGAAGGTCAATTTGCAGAGCCAACCCATGATTGAACAGGCTGAATCCATGGGAACCGGGGGGATCCTGCCGGCAATGCACGCTTTCAGCCAGGCGACGCGTGGCGAGCGCACGGCATGGCAGCCGGGTTTAGCGCTTGAACTGGCTTTCATGGAGACCATTCAGCGATCAATAGAAGCCCGTGTTGGGTCGCCGGATATCGAGCGTGCTGCGGATTCGGAGCATGAGCTCGAGAGCGAGCCGGAGGTGGGAGACCCACCCAATGGTGAACCGGGGCTCGAAGCTGCGCCCAAGGTCCTAGAAGAAGGGTCTCGGAGCGCCAAGGACGCGGTAGATGGTCGAGGGGAATCTCACCCAGGATCAGACTTTCAGCGGGTGCTCGATGCATGGCCGGAATTGCTGACCGCGGCCTATGGGCGGGATCCTCAGACGCAGGCCCTGCTGAATTCATGCAAGCCGCTTGGAGTGGACGACAACGCGCTCGTGCTGGGATTTCAGAGCGACCTGCTCAGGGAAAAGATGGAGAAGGGCCACAACCAGCAAATCGTCACCGAGGCGCTTGGCGAAGTGCTAGACGCAGAACTGGATGTTAGCTGCGTGCTGTTGAAGGATTGGGGAAGCAATCCGTCCACGGCTCCCTCGCCTCCTTTGCCTGAAGGCGGGATGGTTGCGGCTGCGCTGCGCGATCTCGGTGCGGAGGTTATCGATTATGGGCCTGAGACCGAGACGGATGGCGCAGATCCTGATCGGAAGAAAAGCACCGAAGACAATAAAGATGAGGAGGAGCGGTGAAAAGCGAGGAAGAGGAAGGATCCCTGCGAAGCCGATTGGACCAAGAGCTGCGCAAAGCACAATCTGAGCTCGCCCAATCCAGTGTGGAAGCCACGGCCGGACGTGGCGCGGTGAAAATTACCATGTCAGGGACCCAGGAGTGCCTGAGCGTAGAAATTGGGGATGACATCCTTGAATCCGGCGATGTTCGGCAATTGGAAGGCCTGGTCCTGCTCGCGGTGAACCAGGCGATTCGAGACTCTCAACTCATGGCGGCCCGCCGACTGAGTCCGTTCTCCGGGGATCTCGACTTAAAACGATGAGCAGCGCCATGCCGCGCTCGGTTGAACGGCTGATTGAGGCCTTCGCGCGTCTTCCGGGGATAGGCCCTAAGACCGCCTCCCGACTCACCTATCACTTGCTACGTGCCTCGGAGGGCGAAAGTCAAGATCTGGCGGAGGCACTGGTGGCCGCCCGGGAGGGCACCGTTTTTTGTTCGCGGTGCTTCAATATAACTGCGAAGGAGGCCGATCCGTGCGATATCTGCGAGGATCACGGTCGGGAGGCGGCTGTGCTTTGTGTGGTAGAGGAACCCCTGGACGTGCTTGCTATCGAACGCACGGGCAGCTACGCGGGTCGATACCATGTGCTACATGGTGCAATTTCGCCGGTAGAGGGGATCGGTCCTGATGATCTTCGGATCCGTGAGTTGATCGCTCGAGTGGAGGCGGAGGGAATCGCAGAGCTTATCGTGGCCACCAATCCAACGCTGGAAGGTGAGGCCACAGCCATGTATCTCAAGGACGCGGTGCACGATCCGGAAGTGCGGATGACCCGCCTCGCGCGCGGCCTACCTGCCGGCGGCGATTTAGAGTATGCGGATGCTCGAACTCTTTCTGAGGCGCTGCAGGGACGGCGAGAAGTCTGAGAGCAATGACGGCTAGGGGCTGGATCTGAATGGCGGCGCCTACTCCCTTGCTTCCCGGCCCAATAACGAACCTTGACTTCGGCCCAGTCCCCTTTATAATTGCCGTACAAGAAACCCGCGGTCTCGTCCCTACGGGGAAAGACCTGGACATTCGAAAGCGGTCAGAGACCTGGATCTTCCCAAATGGGTGGATCTGTACGGTCTGCCAGGGATGCCGATGTGAAGGAAGGATACATCGGCGTTTTATGTCGCGGGCGGCGCACCTTAACAACTGAATAGTGATAGGAAGCCAGTAATAATGTTCGGGCTTTGTCTTTGAGAACCATCCCACATCTTCGGATGTGGTGAAGTTTCTACGGAGAGTTTGATCCTGGCTCAGGATGAACGCTGGCGGCGTGCCTAATACATGCAAGTCGAACGAGGCCCTCTTCCTTCGGGAGGAGGTGTCCTAGTGGCGAACGGGTGAGTAACACGTTGGTGACCTACCCCGAAGAGGGGGACAACCCCGGGAAACTGGGGCTAATACCCCATGTGATCCTAAGGACTAGATGCCTAAGGATGAAATGGACGCTTTGCGTCCGCTTTGGGAGGGGCCTGCGGCCTATCAGCTAGTTGGTGAGGTAATGGCTCACCAAGGCGACGACGGGTAGGGGACCTGAGAGGGTGACCCCCCACACTGGAACTGAAACACGGACCAGACACCTACGGGTGGCAGCAGTAGGGAATATTGCACAATAGGCGAAAGCCTGATGCAGCAACGCCGCGTGCGCGATGAAGGCCTTCGGGTTGTAAAGCGCTTTTCTGGGGGAAGAGAAAGGACGGTACCCCAGGAATAAGTCTCGGCTAACTACGTGCCAGCAGCCGCGGTAAAACGTAGGAGGCGAGCGTTATCCGGATTTACTGGGCGTAAAGCGCGTGCAGGCGGTTTGGTAAGTCGGACGTGAAAGCTCCCGGCTCAACTGGGAGAGGCCGTTCGAAACTGCCAGACTAGAGGGCAGCAGAGGGAGGTGGAATTCCGGGTGTAGCGGTGAAATGCGTAGATATCCGGAGGAACACCAGTGGCGAAGGCGGCCTCCTGGACTGTCCCTGACGCTAAGACGCGAAAGCTAGGGTAGCAAACGGGATTAGAAACCCCGGTAGTCCTAGCTGTAAACGATGCACACTTGGTGTTGGTGGCATAAAACCCATCAGTGCCGCAGCTAACGCGATAAGTGTGCCGCCTGGGGACTACGGTCGCAAGGCTAAAACTCAAAGGAATTGACGGGGGCCCGCACAAGCAGCGGAGCGTGTGGTTTAATTCGAGGCTACGCGAAGAACCTTACCTGGGCTTGACATGTTCGTAGTAGGGATCCGAAAGGTGACCGACCCTTCGGGGAGCGATCACAGGTGCTGCATGGCTGTCGTCAGCTCGTGCCGTGAGGTGTCCGGTTAAGTCCGGTAACGAGCGCAACCCTTGCCCTGTGTTATACGTGTCACAGGGGACTGCCCGTATAAAGCGGGAGGAAGGTGGGGATGACGTCAAGTCCGCATGGCCTTTATGTCCAGGGCTACACACACGCTACAATGGCCGGTACAATGGGTCGCGAAGCCGCGAGGCGGAGCCAATCCTCCAAAGCCGGTCTCAGTTCGGATCGTAGGCTGCAACCCGCCTACGTGAAGTCGGAGTTGCTAGTAACCGCAGGACAGCTATACTGCGGTGAATACGTTCCCGGGCCTTGTACACACCGCCCGTCACGTCATGGAAGCTGGCAACACCTGAAGTCGGTGACCCAACCGCAAGGAGGGAGCCGCCTAAGGTGGGGCTGGTAACTGGGACGAAGTCGTAACAAGGTAGCTGTACCGGAAGGTGCGGCTGGATCACCTCCTTTCTATAAGGGAGTGTTGAGCCGAAGCCTGCGGGCTGAGGCTCTACTCCAAACCGGAAATCCGCCCTACCTCGGTGTATGGGCGTCGAAGCCCCGAAAACCAGGTTTCCTATCGCTACTCAGTTGCTAAGGTGGAGGGGGCAATGCGCCCGACCTCCCGCGGAAAGCGGGTGGACAGAGAGCGCGAGGCCCGAGGGCCGAGCGTCCTGGCGAAGCCAGGGCACATTACTAAGCGGGCCTTTAGCTCAGTTGGTTAGAGCGTTCCTCTGATAAGGGAAAGGTCCCAGGTTCGAGTCCTGGAAGGCCCACCAAAGGGGATGTAGCTCAGCTGGGAGAGCGCCGCCTTTGCAAGGCGGAGGCCAGGGGTTCGAATCCCCTCATCTCCACCAACCGGCTTGCACGATAGGACCGAGCCGGACAAGGAGCAACAAACAATCGGATACGAACCGGTTTTCGAGAACTGAATAGAACCGACCAGCATATTCGCCATGGAGTTTGAGGCGCGAGAGCGGGGTAGGGGCCCAGCTCGAGCTTCTGAAATCCTCCAAAATCCGGCCCGGCGGAATGCCGGGCCGCAGTGTGTCTAAGGGAGATTGCTTCGCTTGCAATGACAGCGATGACATTGCGGGGCGCGCAGCGCTGACGCAATCTCCAACACTCGTGGCAAATTGGCAACCGGGCTGTGAGGCAGATCCAAGTTTGATCAGAAAGACATCTGATCACAAGGGATCGGAAGCACAGCCGGGAGGCCAACCACCGGAAGAATCATGGTGCAGCGGCCCCCGGGGAGGCGGGTTTGGAAGGCCTTCCAACAGCAGTTGGAAGTTGGCCTGACACCCCGGGCTTGTGTTCGGGGCCGAAGACCCGCCGCCCTCAATCGGACCTTAACAACTGAATAGCATCGAGAGCAGCAACTTGGGTCGCTATTCCGAATGATCCAGGAATCGGCCGGAATGACAAACGGCGCTTGAGTTGAATGCTCTCACCGCGAAGAACGTCAATTTCTCCGTATCACACTAAAGTTAAGCTACTAAGGGCGTACGGTGGATGCCTTGGCGTCAAATGCCGATGAAGGACGTGGAACACTGCGATAAGCCTCGGGGAGCCGTGTGCAGGCTTCGATCCGGGGATGTCCGAATGGGGAAACCCGGCGTCGGGACGCAAGTCTCCGGCGTCATCCCCTGGCTGAACACATAGGCCAGGGGAGGGGAACCTGGGGAACTGAAACATCTTAGTACCCAGAGGAAAAGAGATCATTCCGCTAGTAGTGGCGAGCGAACGCGGAAAAGCCCAAACCGGTCTGGCTTGCTGGACCGGGGTTGTAGGACCGGCACATGGGAGTGATAAATCCAAGGGTTAGCAGAATGGTGTTGAAAAGCCTACCGCAGAGGGTGCTAGTCCCGTATGCGAAAACCTGAGGACTCCCGCCGAGTTCCTGAGTACTGCCGGGCACGCTAATCCGGTAGGAAGCTGGGGAGCCCACTCTCCAAGGCTAAATACGTTTGGCGACCGATAGTGAACAAGTACCGTGAGGGAAAGGTGAAAAGGACCCCTGTTAGGGGAGTGAAATAGAACCTGAAACCGTATGCCTACAAGCAGTCGGAGGGCTAATGGCGCGTCTGTGTACCCGGGAAACCGGGAAATGCGGCGCTATGCCTGACGGCGTGCCTTTTGGAGAATGAACCGGCGAGTTAATCTCTGTGGCGAGGTTAAGGGAGTGACACCTGGAGCCGAAGCGAAAGCGAGTCTGAATAGGGCGAATTAGTCGCAGGGATTAGACACGAAACGGAGTGAGCTACCCATGGCCAGGGTGAAGTCCCGGTAAAACGGGATGGAGGCCCGAACCTTTAGCAGTTGCAAATGCTTGGGATGAGCTGTGGGTAGAGGTGATATGCCAACCGAACTCCGAGATAGCTTGTTCTCCCCGAAATAGCTTTAGGGCTAGCGTCGTGCGTTCAGTACCGGAGGTAGAGCACTGGATGGGCTAAGGGGCTTATCGCTTACTAAACCTAACCAAACTCCGAATGCCGGTACTCTAGAGCACGGCAGTCGGACCACGGGAGATGAGTTTCGTGGTCGAAAGGGAAAGAGCCCAGACCATCGGCTAAGGTCCTCAAATCTGAGCTAAGTGGGAAACGATGTGGGATTGTTGAGACAGCCAGGAGGTTGGCTTAGAAGCAGCCACCCTTTAAAGAGTGCGTAACAGCTCACTGGTCAAACGATCCTGCGCGGATAATGTAACGGGGCTTAAGTTCAGTACCGAAGCCATGGGTTTGTCCCTCTTGCGAGAGGGATGAGCGGTAGGGGAGCGTTCTGTCTGCAGGGAAGGGTGACCGAGAGGACGCCTGGAGCGGGCAGAAGTGAGAATGCCGGTATGAGTAGCGTAAAACACGTGAGAACCGTGTTCGCCGTAAGTCTAAGGTTTCCGACGGAAGGTCAATCCGCGTCGGGTTAGTCGGTCCTTAGCCGAGGCCGAAAGGCGTAGGCGATGGACATCCGGTCAATATTCCGGAACCACCTAGGAGGAGCGATGGGGTGACGCGGCGGGGTAGGCCAGCCTGCGATTGGTTGTGTAGGTGCTAAGCGTGTAGGCGTTGAGGGACATAGGAAAATCCGTGTCCTGAGCCGAGGCGCGATGGCGTGGCCCTGAGCCGGAAGTGGTTGAGCCCGGCCGCCAAGAAAACCCTCTAAGTGATGATCCCTGGGTGCCCGTACCGCAAACCGACACTGGTAGACGGGTAGAGCATACCAAGGCGAACGGGAGAACCCTCGTTAAGGAACTAGGCAAATTGACCCCGTAACTTCGGGAGAAGGGGTGCCTTTTCAGGTGAAATTCGAACGGATGGAGCTTGAAAAGGCCGCAGTGAAAGGGCTCTGGTGACTGGTTAACAAAACCACAGGTCTCTGCTAAGCCGCAAGGCGATGTATAGGGGCTGACGCCTGCCCAGTGCCGGAAGGTTAAAGGGAAGGGTTATCCCGCGTAAGCGGGAAAAGCTCAGAACTGAAGCCCCGGTGAACGGCGGCCGTAACTATAACGGTCCTAAGGTAGCGAAATTCCTTGTCGGGTAAGTTCCGACCCGCACGAAAGGCGTAACAACTGGAGCACTGTCTCAACGAGGGACCCGGCGAAATTGAAGTCGCGGTAAAGATGCCGTGTACCCGCAGCAGGACAAAAAGACCCCGTGGAGCTTTACTATAGCTTGGCATTGTGTTCGGGCTTAGTTTGTCTAGCATAGGTGGGAGGCTGTGAAGCCGGGGCGTCAGCCTCGGTGGAGCCGACCGTGGAATACCACCCTTGCTAAGTTTGGGCCCTAACCCCTGACCGTTAGCCGGCAGGGGGACCGTGCCAGGTGGGTAGTTTGACTGGGGCGGTCGCCTCCAAAAAGGTAACGGAGGCGCCCAAAGGTTCCCTCAGGCTGAATGGAAACCAGCCGCAGAGTGTAAAGGCACAAGGGAGCTTGACTGCAAGACCAACGCGTCGAGCAGAGTCGAAAGACGGGCTTAGTGATCCCACGGTACCGAGTGGAAGGGCCGTGGCTTACCGGATAAAAGCTACCCCGGGGATAACAGGCTAGTCTCCCCCAAGAGTTCACATCGACGGGGAGGCTCGGCACCTCGATGTCGGCTCATCGCATCCTGGGGCCGGATAAGGTCCCAAGGGTTGGGCTGTTCGCCCATTAAAGCGGTACGTGAGCTGGGTTCAGACCGTCGTGAGACAGGTCGGTCTCTATCCGCTGTGGGCGTAAGGGATTTGAGGGGAGCTGCCCCTAGTACGAGAGGACCGGGGTGGACAGACCGCTGGTGTGCCAGTTGTTCCGCCAGGAGCATCGCTGGGTAGCTATGTCTGGCAGAGATAACCGCTGAAAGCATCTAAGTGGGAAACTCGCCCCAAGATGAGATCCCTCATCCCGTTAAGGGAGTAAGGCCGCAGGAAGACTACCTGCTTGATAGGCGGCAAGTGTAAGTCCCGCAAGGGATTCAGCTAAGCCGTACTAATGGCCGAGGGCTTAACGTGATACGGAGAAATTGGCGTTCTTAATGCGGTTTGCTATTCAGTTAACAACTTCATACTGCTTCGCAGAATCGCTTCTTGGTGATTAGAGCGGCGGGGGTACACCCGGTCCCATCCCGAACCCGGCAGTTAAGCCCGCCAGCACCGATGGTACTTGGCTGGAGACGGCCTGGGAGAGTAGGTCATCGCCAAGAAGCTTTTCATTTAACCCCACACCTGCGGTCGGAGTGGGGAGCATAGAACGGAATCTGGACTTCCCAAGATCCGGAAGCCTGCTTCCTCAGCACAGATCGCGATCGGCTATTCGTTCCCTACTGCGTAGCGAACCATCCCCTCGAGCCCTACACCAACCTATTTGTACGGCGGGCCGCCGTCTTATTGGGCGATATTCCCGGGGGTTATAATCCGCGACACGGTGACAAGTTACCGAACGCCCGACGATGCCACACTCATGCGCAAGGTCGCAGGTGGGGATCGGCGGGCATTTTTGGCTCTCTACGATAGCTACGCAGCCAAGGTCTATGGGCTGGCATTGCGCGTTGTTAGCGACCCGATGACGGCGGAAGAGGTGACCCAGGATGCATTCGTTAGGCTGTGGACCCGGGCCGAGACCTTCAACCCGCATCGCGGGAGGCTTTCCTCCTGGCTGCTCACCATCACGCGCCGGATAGCCATCGATCAAATTCGTCTTGAGGCTCGCCGTCCACCGGAATGGAAACCTTCCGACCCAGCAAAGGCAATGGAAAGCGTTCCGGACCCAGCAAGCCAAACCGAGGAAGCGCGCTGGGCAACCCTGAGGTTCGCCCTGGATAAGCTTCCTGACGAACAGCGATCGGTCATTGAGCTTGCCTTCTATCACGGAATGTCGCACAGCCAAATCGCTGAGTACCAGTCCACCCCGCTTGGCACGGTGAAGACCCGACTTCGGCTCGGCATGGAGAAATTGCGCCGGGAATGGGAACAGGGCACAAATCCAAATGACCCGGCTCAACGTTAATAGGGTTGGAGAGTGTTGATCTGATGGATCATAAGGCCGAAGAGCAACTGGCAGCGCATGCGCTAGGCGCCTTGGATTCCGAGGAGCGCCAATGGGTGGAGGTTCACTTAGATGGATGCACGCGGTGCCAGGCGGCGCTCGCGTCGTATGAGTCCGTTGCTGACGGGCTATTGCATGCACCGGATCGCATGCCTGTTCCAGGGGCCGTCCGCTCGCGCCTATCGAAGCAAATTGGCAGGCCAGCCGACCTCCCCAGATGGAGAAGCGCCGTCAAGGCAGTTCCCGCGGCAGGGTTGGCAATGGCTGTCGGACTGATCCTGCTCCTGGCGGTCAACCTTGGATTCCTGGTTCAAACTCAGCGGCTGTTGGACCAGGGTCAGGGCGCGCTTGCTCAGCAGCAAGCGGGGCTAACCGCGGCTGCCATTGCGAGCTACCCCAGCTCACAGGTGGCGGTGATCGAGGAAGACGGAGTGCGAGGAACCCTTGTTTACGATCCGAGCCTTCCGGTTGGAGTGATGTATGTCTGGGGACTTCAACCTCCCTCAGATGACCAGACGTACCAAACTTGGTTAGTCGACGCTGAAGGGCAGCGAACGAGTGCTGGCCTGCTTACATTCAGCGCAGATCCAGGGTTCGGATGGCTAATGATTGAAGCGCCGACACCGATGGGAGAATTCAAGAGCCTGGGAGTGACCCTAGAGCCGGCCGGCGGCAGCGAGGCGCCCACCGGCCCCCGCATCCTAGGCACTGATCTCTAGCAATCCCTCCGAACTCATCTTCCCCACACTTTCGATAAATCCACTCCCTGCCACCTGAGTGGACTCAGCCACAAGTGGAGAGATCCAGATCGACCCATTGTGACGTATTGCCTATGACGCCGAACTTGAAAACGGCGCGATGCCAAAGGAGAAGACATGAGTCTGCACAAACTTTCGTTCGTTGCTGGCGGATTAGCGCTCGTGCTCGCTGCGTGCGCAACCGCCACGCCCGAACCAGCCCCCGAGCCCACCTCAGCGCCAACTCCAACTCAGGAGGAAGCCGAGGAGATGGCTCCCACAGTGACCGTCAGCGATCAGGCCGCAGCGGATGGGGCGATCACCGTGGATCTGGTTTCCGCGCAGGCGCCGGGATGGATCGTGATCCACGCCCAGGCGGATGGAAAGCCGGGACCCGTGATTGGGTTTGCGGCGATCGAAGTGGGCAACAATGCTGACCTAGCGGTAGTGATCGACCTCGATCAGGTCACCGATACGCTCTACGCGATGCTGCACATGGACCTGGCCGCAGCCGGCGAGTACGAATTCCCAGGAGAGGATGCGCCCGTCTTCGACGATGGCGGCAACATCGTGCTGGCGCCGTTTTCCCTGCTTGAGGCCGAAGCCTCCATCGGGGAAGAAAATGTGCAGGTGGTTGACAACAACTTCCAAATGAAAGTCATCACCGTTCCGGTCGGGACAACTGTTACGTGGGTATATGACGGCGCCCTTCCGCACACCGTCACCTCCGACACGGGCCTCTTTGACAGCGGAACGATGGGAGAGGGTGACCTCTTCACCTATACCTTCGATGAAGCTGGCAGCTTTCCCTACTTCTGCAAGTTTCATGGGGGCGCCGGCGGAAGCGGAATGTCTGGGGTCGTGGAAGTGACCGAGGGGTAGCTCCGAATATTGAACTGGGGGAGAGGGCCAGCTCCAAGCTGGCCCTTTCTATTCTCTTCCGCAACCGCTCGGGAGACTATCTGGCCACCTATTTGCTCGGACTTCGGGGTCATATACAGGGGCCGGCGCTTCATGGGCCTCTGAGTTATCATGGCCGGGCCATGGATGAGACGGCGCTCATCCGGGGAGCGAAGTCGGGCGACCTGGATGCCTTCAACCGCTTGGTCATGAATTATCAGGGATTGGCTTACAACGTCGCCCTGCGCATCATGGGAGACGAGCCCTCCGCGGCCGATGCGACTCAAGAGGCCTTCATCTCGGCCCATCGCGGGTTGAAGCGCTATAGGGGAGGCTCGTTTCGAGCCTGGCTGCTCCGGATCGTGACCAATGCCTGCTACGATGAACTGCGGCGCCGCAAACGGCGTCCCGCGGTTTCCTTGGACGAAATGACAGAGCAAGAAGGCGCCCTGCCGCTTGCGAGCCCAGGCGAGGGTCCAGAGGCGGCAGCTCAGCGAACGGAACTGATCCGGGCAATTGAAGATTGCCTGCTAGGGCTCTCGCCAGAGTTCAGAACAGTAGCGGTACTGGTCGATGTTCAAGGCTTTGACTACCAGGAAGTGGCCGATACCATTGGAAAACCACTGGGGACGGTCAAGAGCCGGCTGGCGCGTGCCCGGGCCAGACTCAGGGAGTGCCTCCAGCAGCATGGGGAACTCTTGCCTGCCAAGATGCGTCTTCAGAATGAGGCGGTCGGATGACCGATATGGATGGAATCGCGCGACGCGACCTGGAACGACTATCTGCTTTTCTAGATGGGGAGTTGAGTCCCGCAGAAGCAGAGAAGCTCGTGGCGCGCCTGGCAACCGATAAACAGCTGAACGGAACGCTGGAAGCATTGCGGGCAACCGCAGAGGCTGTGGGCAGCCTGCCCGAGGTAAGCACGCCTCGGAGTTTCGCGCTGACGGAAGAGATGGTCCGACCGCGCCGAGCCTATCCCGTCCTGCAATTGAGCACCGCCGTTGCCGCCTTGGGGTTTGTACTGGTGATAGGCGCTGACTTGCTCTTGAGCAGCAGCGGGAGCCGCGCGCTCGATGTTCCCGAGCAGCCATTTTTCGCGGCGGATCAGATGGTCCCGGAGCAGGAGCTTGCGCTCGAGAGCGAACCTTCTCCAGCGGGGACTCCTGCATTGGAAGGCGTGGCTGCCGAACGGGACTTGGCGGCTGCAGCGGAGCCAGCGGCCGAATCCGCGGCGGGGGCGGATGATGCGCTCGGGCAGGAGTACCTCAGATCCGACGAGCAGGCACGCGAATCAGAAGGTACGGCTACTCCAGGGGAAGAGCTCGCCGATGAGCAGGCGCGCGTGGGAGAACCCGAAGCTCTTCGGGGGGAGGAGTTCGCCGCGGCGGGAGCGCTCAAGGCGGACGCTGTGCAAGAAACCTCGGCAGAGGAGCTGATCGCGGATCGAGACCTTGCCAAGAACGAAGCTTCGCTCTCGCTTAGCCTGCTTCGCGCGATCGAGATCGGCCTGGGGGCGGTGGTCATCATTCTGGTTGGGTTTACACTCTGGGTTCGTCAGCGAACCTGATGGCCGAGAGAGAACCCATCCTGTACTGCTCGAGCTGCGGCTCAAAGGTAGAAGAGCGTCAGGCATTTGGGCAGCTCCGCCCGGTTTGTCCCTCCTGTGGGCGAGTGCACTTTCTGGATCCTAAAGTCGGGGCAGGCGTTCTGATCGCGAAAGACAGCAAGATCCTGCTGGTACGCCGCTCGGTAGAGCCTGAATTGGGTAAGTGGACCCTCCCCGCCGGTTTTGTTGAGGGCGATGAAGATCCGAGAGTAACCGCCTCGCGAGAGTGCCTCGAAGAGACGGGACTAGTGGTTCGGATCGGTGAGCTGCTAGATGTTATACATGGGAGAGAACACTCCGGCGGTGCAAGCATAGTCATCATCTATGCCGGCAAGGTCGTCGGCGGCGAATTGGCGCCGGGCGACGACGCGGACGCGGCCGAGTATTTTGCCCCTTCCGTGCTGCCCCCACTGGCATTCGAGGCCACTCGCCGTGCAATTGAAGACTGGAAGCCACAGCCCTGAGCGATCGTCCAATATGAAGATCGAAGTATTTACGCTATTCCCCGAAGTGATGATGCCCTATCTGTCGGCTAGCATTCTCGGTAAGGCGCAGGAAGCCGGCCTGGTGGAGATTGGCATGCACAACATTCGGGACTACACGCTCGATCGGCATTCCACTACCGACGACCAACCCTACGGGGGCGGGGGAGGCATGGTAATGAAGCCGGAGCCGCTCTTCGCAGCCGTGGAGACCGTTCTTGGAGAGCAGCTGGGCGAAACCCGAGTCGTGCTGCTGACCCCCCAGGGCCGGGTGTTCAAGCAGTCCATCGCAAGGGAGCTGGCCAGTCTGCGAAGAATCGCCCTCATATCCGGACGGTATGAGGGAGTTGACGAACGAGTGCGTGAACACCTCGCGGACGATGAAATCTCCATCGGCGACTATGTGCTGACCGGTGGCGAGCTGCCGGCATTGGTTGTGATCGATGCAGTCGTCAGACTTCTGCCAGGGGCCCTTGGGGATGAAGCGGCGAGCACACAAGACTCACACTCCGAAGGTCTGCTCGAAGGACCGCACTACACTCGGCCGGCCGAATATCGCGGCTGGAAAGTCCCCGAAATCCTCCGGTCCGGTGATCACGCCAAGGTCGCAGCCTGGCGGCGACAGCAATCGTACCGTCGAACGAAGGAGCGCCGGCCTGAGCTCCTAGAGCAAGTAAACCTCAGTCCAGAGGAATCAGAAGAGAAAAGGCAGACTTCTTGATCACACATCCCAGATCCATTGCCTTGATCGCGCTGATGTTGCTCGCCGCCTGCGCGCAGGCCGTCGACCTCGAGCTGCCGGTTACGGTGCGGCCGACTTCGGTCAGCGCTGCCGCCACGGAGCTTCCGACACCCTTACCGGTTCCAAAGACGCTAATTGTGTGTCTCGGCCAGGAGCCGGAATCGCTCTACCGATACAGCGACGCCTACCTGTATGGAGGCACGAGTCGGGCAGCGGAGACTGTGCTTCAAGCGCTCTACGATGGGCCGCTCAACATACTCTCGTATCAGTATGAGCCCGTCATTCTTGAGAAGCTTCCCTCCGTGGCGGACGGCGATGCACGCGTCGAGCAGGTTGCCGTCGCGGAGGGCGACCTGTACCTCAATCCAGTGACCCTGCAGCCAGCCAGTCTGGAGCCCGGTGATCCGTACCTTCCGACTGGCTGCAATTCACCGGACTGTATCCGCACCTTTTCAGGCGGCGAGGTCATGATGGATCAGATCGTGGCGGAATTCCGCATCCGGTCGGATGTGAACTGGTCGGACGGAGAGCCGGTGACGGCAGCAGACTCGGTGTTCTCATTCGCGGTAGACCAACACGTCGATACTCCCACGCTAAAGACCCAGGCCGATCGAACCGCATCCTACGAGGCGATCAGCGAGAATGCGATCCGGTGGACCGGGATCCCCGCGTACATCGATTCTGAGTACTTCTCCAACTTCTGGTCTCCTTTGCCGCAGCACCAGCTGGGCGAGATGTCGCCTGAAGATCTGCTGACCGCCGAAGAGACGGTTCGCTCCCCCCTGGGTTGGGGTCCCTATATCATGCAGGAGTGGCGGCCAGGAAACGATATCCGAATGACGCGTAATCCGTCCTACTTCCGTTCTTCGGAGGGGCTGCCCGAATTCGAAACTCTGCTGTTCAGATTCTTGGACGGAAGTCCACCCGCCACCATCGACCAGCTCTTGACCAGCGAATGCGACATTCTGGATGAGAGCGCAATTGCGGACGCGTTGGACATCCAGGTCCTGGATTCCGAAGCTCTTAAGCAACTCCAGCGATTGGCCTCCTCCGGAAAGATCAGCCTCGCGAGCACCGCGGGAGCCGAAATGGAGAGACTCGACTTCGGCCTCGCGCCGTTGTCCGAGCCGCGCCTCCTGGCAGACCCTCGACTCCGTACAGCACTGGCCTCATGCATCGATCGAGGGCGCATGGCGCGGGAAGTGCTGCTTGGCCTGACCGATGTACCGGAGACGTATCTGCCCCCCACCCATCCTCTTTACGCGGAGGGGATCGCTGAGATTGACTACGACCCGGAGATGGCCCGCGAGCTCCTCGACGAGCTGGGTTGGGTCGATCACGACGAGGATCCTGAGACCGCGCGAATCGCCGCGGGAGTCGCCGGAGTTCGCGAAGGCACAGAGCTTGCTCTTCAGTATCTGACGACGCCTGATGGGTTCCATCAGGCGGTGGCGGAGTGGATTCAAACTGACCTCCGCCAGTGCGGCGTGGCGCTGGAGCCGGAGTTCCTATCGCAGACCGAGCTTTTTGATCCATGGCCTGATGGACTCGCATTTGGCCGCAATTTCCAGACCATTGGATGGGCCTGGCCGGCATGGGTAAGCCCCCTGTGCGAGATGTTTCACAGCTCTGAGATAGCGTCCGAGGCGGAGCCCCTGGGAGTGAATGCAGCCGGATTCTCCGATCCGGAGTATGACGCAGCGTGCGGTACGCTGCTTTATTCCCTTCCTGACACCCCTGAATATCTACAGGCGGCACAGGCGACGCAGCAGATTCTGGCCGAAGCCCTGCCGAGCATCCCGCTTTACATGCGCCCGAGGCTAATCGCCCATCGGGCGGAGACATGCGGGATTCAAGTCGATCCCACGGAATACAGCGGGCTTTGGAACCTGGAGGAGATTCGTCCTTGTCCTTAGGATCACTCTCACTTTTCTACCCGTCTATCCTCAGCGTACGCTACGATCTTGATCCCCTATGATAAGATTGCCGACCCGTGTCCGAACCCTCCTCGTTCGCTGAACGCCTAATCTCCAACATCGAGCGCGTTATCATCGGTAAGACGCAGGCAGTTGAGCTGGCAGTGATCTGCTTGCTGAGCGAAGGACATCTGCTGATCGAAGACGTTCCCGGAGTGGGAAAGACGATGCTGGCGCGCAGCCTGGCGCGCTCGATGGGCATCGAGTTCAGCCGAATTCAGTTCACGCCGGATATGCTCCCAAGTGACATCACCGGAGTATCCATCTACAATCAGGCGACTCGGGGCTTTGAGTTCAGGCCGGGTCCTCTGATGGCCCAAATCGTGTTGACGGACGAAATCAATCGTGCCACGCCCAAGACTCAGGCCGCGCTGCTGGAGGCAATGCAGGAACGCCAGATCACAGTGGACGGCGTGACTTATCCTCTCCCTAATCCCTTTATGGTCCTGGCCACCCAAAACCCAATAGAGTACGAGGGCACATTTCCGCTACCGGAAGCGCAGAAGGATCGCTTTATGATGCGGATCCGTGTGGGGTATCCATCTCCTGAGGACGAAGTGGGTCTTCTCAGGCGCCAGCAGTATCGCCACCCGCTGGATGACCTGGAATCTGTCGCAGATGTCGAGAGTCTGCGTGCGGCACAAGAGCGGGTCAAGGGCGTGCATGTTTCCGCTGCGGTTGAGCGCTATATAGTCGATCTGCTGAGCCAAACCAGACGACATACGGAGATTGCACTGGGGGCGAGCCCTCGGGGCAGCCTGGGCTTGTATAGAGTAAGCCAAGCACGCGCGGCCTTACGCGGCAGGGAATACGTCCTCCCGGACGATGTAAAGGCCATGGCCACCGAGGTCTTGGCGCATAGGATGATCCTCACCCCTGGCGCGCGCTTGAGAAGACTCAGCCCTGAGGAGCTCCTGACAGAGATACTCCAAGAGCTTCCAGTGCCCGGGCTTGAAGAAGTAGCACACGCTTCGAATCGCGCCAATTAACTTTGATCTGGTGATTGGGTAGCGCGAGCTCCCCGCGCTCGTCAATTCAGTTGCCACAGAACTCATAGGGACATGCCTGACATCCGCTTGCGACTCAACACTCGACTCGTGCCGGCCCTGGTCGGTGTACTGTTGCTGGTCGAGTTTCTTGGCCTCTATCGGGGGTGGCGTGTCCTTCTCGTCGGACTCGGCTTGGCCTGGCTGATTGCTTACCTGTGGTCCCGATCCTTGGCCCGAGGGCTGATGCTCCAGCGGGAGCTGCGCTTTGGCTGGCTGCAGGTCGGGGATCGCTTATTTGAGCGGCTGACGATCAAAAACAATGGCAGATTCCCGGCGCTGTGGGTAGAAGTTGACGACCGGTCAACCCTGCCGGGGCACAGGCACAGCCGTAGCCTATCGGTAGGCGGCGCAGATACGATCCGCTGGTTCAAGGAAACTACCTGCTCGTTGCGGGGCCTGTACACACTCGGCCCGATAACCATGAGGACCGGCGATCCATTTGGCTTCTATTCTGTGGTGTTGGAGTATCCCACCGCCATCCCGGTCCTGGTGCTTCCGCAAGTCGTGGAGTTACCTACCATCGCAATTGCGCCTGGAGGGCGAGCCGGAGAGGGGAAAGTCCGGCCCAGGGCGCTCGAGCGTACCGTCAGCGCCGCTTCGGTGCGTGAATACCTCCCGGGGGACCACCGGCGCTGGATCCACTGGCCCACAACAGCGAGGCGCGATAGCCTCTTCGTGCGGATCCTCGATTCGGCGTCTGCTGGAGATACCTGGATCGTCATTGACACAAACAAGCGCGTCCATCTCGGACGAGGCATGCAATCTACCGAGGAACATGCCGTTGTCTTGGCGGCCTCACTGGCCGATCGTGGCCTCCAGTCCGGGCGGGCGGTCGGCCTGGCTGCAGCCGACCACGAGCTGGTGTGGCTTCCGCCTCGAGGTGGAGAGACCCAGCGCTGGCAAATCCTGCACTCTCTTGCGTTGCTCTCTCAAGGTAACCATCGTTTGTCGGATCTGCTGCTCCGACTTTCTGGAGTTCTGGGTCGAGATTCCAGCCTGGTAGTTCTTACGCCAGATCCGGAGCCGATTTGGGTCGAAGCATTGGCCTCGTTGATGCGATCCGGGATATCTCCTACTGTGATGCAGTTCGATCGGGTTTCTTTTGGTGGCCGAAAAGGTGTTGGAAACGTAATCTCGCTGCTCACAGATCTTGGGGCTGATTATCACATCGTCACTCGTGATCTGCTTGAAGCCAATGTCAGTGCGTTCGAGCCTCGGAGGATTCCGCGGGTCAGCGTTGAAATGGATACCGAATCCAGCAAAGGCTGGAAGGTCGTCCTTTGAACCGGGCAAAGCTGCTGCGGCTGAGGGGTCTGAGCTTCCTTTCCATAGGACTGCTGATCGCGTCCGTGTACATCGTCGCAGCAGGTTTGGCGCAGGTGGCTGTTGCTGTCGAGAGGTCGCTGTTCGTATCCATGGCAATATTGGGGGCCCTCGTTGGCCTGGTGGTCGGTTCGATCGTAACCTCTAAGTGGCGTGCGGTGCTGATCTCGGGACTGGTCGGACTGGCGGTGGTCATCTTGAGAGTAGGTGGCGTCGGTCGGCAGCTCGCACAAGTGCTGGAACGCGGGGCCGTCTACGCCGGCACCGTCCAGTCTCCCTGGTTCTGGAGCCTGACGGGTTTCAGCGGTGGAGCAGAGTTTGCGCAAGCGGTCTCTGAATTGGCAGGCGCACTGGGCGTCCTCGTTGCGCGCACCAGCGAATGGCTGCGTGCCTGGTTCCTTGGCCAACCCACCTTCGATCCGGTCGCGGGTGCACTGGTGTGGAGCCTGCTGATCTGGACGGCATCCACCTGGGCCGGGTGGTGGTTCCAGGCGAAGAAGCGGCCGCTTATAGGCTTGATACCCGCGGTGGGGATGGCAGGCATCGCATTGGGAAGTATCGGGGCAAAGGCCGATACGCTGGTTTGGTCACTCGGAGTAGCCATTATCGCCGTGACGCTGGTCGGCCAGGACGTCCGTGAGGCTCGCTGGAGGCGGATCCCTGTCAGCTTTGGCTCGGGACTGCGGCGTAGCCTGATCCTGTGGGTGGTGCTCCTTTCCCTGGGCCTCATGGCGGCAAGTGCCCTGAGCCAGGAGATCTCTTACAGTAGGATTACCCAGGCCGTGAATCGCTATAGGACCGCTGCATCGGGAGGAGATGGGCTCTCAAGCCAGGCGCTCGGCTTGGAGCAGCCAGACGCCGAGCCGCCTGAGTTCCTGGCGGACCTTGTGAGACTGCAGTATCCCGGGCTTCCCCGACGCCACCTGATTGGATCCGGACCGGAGTTGTCAGAGCAGCTGGTCCTGTCGATCCAAGTGAATGAAGAACTGAAACAGCCCGGTTTAGAGATTGGCGGTCCGGCAGCACGCTACTATTGGCGGAGCAACACATACGATTCCTACATCGGTAGTGGCTGGCTTGCTGGCCATACAGTGCAGCAGGAATACGAGGCGGGGGAGCGTTTGAGAGAAAATGTACCTCTCAGGTCCCGGACCGTCGACCAAACCGTCCGCAGCATACCTGAGCTTGGAGGCCTACTTTTCTCGGCCGGCCCAATGGTAACGGTGGATCAGCCGTTCACGGTTGCCTGGCGCTCTCCCGAGGATGACTTTGGCGCCGTACTTGTCACGCCCGCCACGCGGACCAGGATCATCTCCTATGTGCCAGATGTTACAGAGGAGGAACTGCGTGGAAGCGGTGCAGATTATCCAGATTGGGTCTCGGCTCGATACCTACAACTTCCCAGCAGCCTCCCAGATCGGGTCATTGCCCTCTCCCGACAGCTCACCGCAATATCGCCAACTCCTTACGATCGAGCACTGGAGATCGAGAGTTTCTTGCGCACCTTCGCGTACACCTTGGATCTGGAAGCTCCCCCAGCCGACCAGGACGTCGTGGACTACTTCTTGTTCGATCTGAAGAAGGGGTATTGCGACTACTATGCCTCGGCCATGGTCGTTCTGTCACGTGCTGCCGGCCTGCCCGCCAGATTGGTTACCGGCTACTACACAGGCACGTATAACGCTCAATTGAACGCCTACCTGGTCACCGCTGCGGATGCCCACTCATGGCCTGAGATCTACTTCCCCGGTTACGGATGGATCGAGTTTGAGCCGACAAGAGGTCGTCCTGCTCTGGACCGAGATGAAAGCACTCCCTTGGCGACCCCGCTCGACAGGAGTCTTTCCGAGGAACTTGCGTCAGAGCCGACCTCGGCGAATTGGGCGGCCCTGTTGAAACTCGCAGCCGGGATTATTCTTGCGGGTCTATTCGCCGTGCTGGTGGTCGGGTCAGTCTGGACACTGGCCGGTGCGGTACGGACCCGCAGATTGTCGCCCTCGGCTGCCATTGCCAGAGTGTTCATGGAGCTGCGCGGCCACGCCGTAGGACTTGGGCTCATCTCAAAGACCGGGGGGGAGACGCCTTATGAGCTTTCGGATTCGCTAAGCAAGGCCTTGGGCGTCGTGTCGCAGAGCGGTCCGCAGAACCGCATTCTGTCTCAAGCTCCCGCGGATATTCAGAAGCTGGCGCGTCTGTATGTGCGGGCGAGCTACAGCCTAGATCAGCCCAATCAAGCAGACCGGGTCCAGGCCCTAGCTACGTGGCGGTGGCTGCGCTGGAGGCTGTGGTGGGCACGAGTCCTACAGAAGCTTCCAGCGCGTCCGCGATGGTGACGCTGGGTGTTTCGACACAGAAACCCCCTCCGTGGCGCAATTGGCGGATATAATTCTCGACACCGAAGGAGGAGTTTGACGAATCAGGCAGTCGGCCCTTCGAGGGAGAATTCTCCACCCTCAAAAAGTGGGATTCCGGTCTTCATCACGACAGCCCATTGGAACTCGGGATGAGACGGGCTGTCCGCTTGCTACGCGGAGGGAGGGGATATTGGGCCCTGGCCTCTGCAAACCTCTAGGGAGAAGCTGACTTGCCGACTAATATCATCGAAGTAGGTAACCTGGTAACTAGTTTTCATATGGACGAAGGCACCGTGCATGCAGTGAATGGGGTGTCTTTTTCAGTTCCGGAGGGCAAGACGCTCGGTGTCGTCGGGGAAAGCGGTTGCGGCAAGAGCGTAACCATGTTGTCTATCATGCGGCTTCTCCCCGAGCCCCCGGCCGAGATCTCCGTCGATAGCATACTCTTTGAGAATAAGGATATCGCCGCGCTTTCCGAGGGTGAGATGCGGAAAATACGTGGAAGCCGGATCGCGATGATCTTTCAAGACCCCATGACATCGCTCAACCCGGTCCTCTCGGTCGGGTTTCAATTGACCGAGCCGCTCAAGCTGCACATGGGGATGAGTAATCAAGAAGCGCAAGCGCGGGCGGTTGAGCTGCTGCAGATGGTAGGGATCCCCGAGGCGCGGGAACGCTTGGAGGATTACCCGCATCAATTCTCCGGCGGTATGCGTCAGCGGGTGATGATCGCTATGGCCCTGACGTGCAATCCTGCGCTTTTGATCGCGGACGAGCCGACCACGGCCCTGGATGTCACTATACAAGCGCAGATCGTAGACCTGGTCAAGCGCCTCAGGGATCGGCTGGGGATGTCCCTAATTTGGATCAGCCACGACCTGGGAGTCGTGGCCGGCCTTGCAGACCGGGTGAACGTGATGTATGCCGGCTATATCGTTGAGGAGGCGCCGGCCGAGGAGGTGTACTCAGATACACGGCACCCCTATACGCTCGCCCTACTGCAGTCCCTCCCCCGCCTGGACATTAAGGCAGGCGAGCAGCTGCAATCGATTCAGGGACAACCACCAGACTTGATGGAGATGTCTCCCGGCTGCTCATTCGCCCCTCGATGTACTTTTGTGAAAGACCTATGCTTCGAGCAGGCTCCAGTACTGGAGCAGGTCACGCCGGGCCACAGAATCTCATGCTGGGTGGACGTCAGGACGGGAGATCTACGTTGACAGGGAACGAGGTCCTGGTCGAAGTCGAGAACCTGACCAAATACTTTCCGATCACGCATGGCTTGATAATCCAGAAGAAGGTCGGCGACGTGCAAGCCGTCGACGACGTCAGCTTTTCGATTCACGTCGGCGAGACGCTCGGCCTGGTGGGGGAGAGTGGGAGCGGGAAGACAACCGTTGGTCGGACCATCCTTCAGCTCCATCGCCCGACCGCCGGGAGCGTCTATTTCAAGGGCGAAGATCTCACGGCGCTTGAAGGCGGAGAGCTGCGGCGGATGAGAAAGTATATGCAGATGGTGTTTCAGGATCCGTACGCTTCGCTGAACCCGAGGATGACAGTCGCCAACATTATCGCCGAACCGCTCGAAATCCACAGCATCGGAAACAAGAAGCAGCGCCGGTCGCGCGTGGAGCACCTTCTTGAACTGGTCGGCCTCAATCCGCACTTTATCAACCGCTATCCGCATGAATTCTCGGGCGGCCAGCGGCAGCGCATCGGCGTGGCGAGGGCCCTGGCGCTTGAACCAGAATTCGTGGTTCTGGATGAACCGATCTCGGCCCTTGATGTTTCTATCCAGGCACAGGTCGTAAACTTGCTCGGTGAGCTGCAGGAGAGACTAGGCCTCACCTACCTTTTCATCGCCCATGACCTGAGCATGGTCCGTCATATCTCAGACCGGGTCGCGGTTATGTACCTGGGAAAGATCGTCGAACTCGCCCCGCGCGAGGAGCTGTTCAATAATCCGCTCCATCCGTACACGCAGGCTCTCTTGTCCGCCGTCCCGATCCCGGACCCCAAGCGGGAGAAAGAGCGGCAACGGACGATTCTGGAGGGAGATATCCCGAGCCCAGTCAGCCCGCCATCCGGATGCCGCTTCCACACTCGATGTCCCGTGCGCATTGACATCTGCGATAAACAGGAGCCCGAATGGCGCGAGGTGGTGCCGCAGCATTGGGTGGCTTGCCACGTGGTATAAATCCTCTCATAGCACTCGCGGCCCAGTTAGGGATCGAATGGATCGTGACCACTTCGAGAAGAGGAGGTGAGGCGAATCCAAGATCAAGCAAGCATTAGTCGCATAGCGACCTCCCGTTTAGCAATTTGATGTGATCAGAGACTTCAAAAGGAGAAGGAGAATTATGAAAAGCAAGTTGTTGACCTTCATGGGTCTTTTGGTACTTGCAGGCTTGGTTTTGGGCGCTTGTGCGCAGCCCGCGGCAGACGATTCCCAGGTCACTGAGCTTCAGGCGCAGCTGGATGCGGCGCTAGCCGACGCAGGCGCAAGCGATGAGGAAATTGCTGCCCTGCAAGAGCAGCTCGAAACCGCTAAGGAGGCAGCCGCAGCCGCAGCCGCAGCCGCAGCGGAGGCGGTTCCAGCCGAAGAGCCGATGGAGCCGCAGCCGGTTACCCTGGACTACAATTTCGGGACCGAGCCTCCTACGGCGGATCCATCTTTGGCAACGGATACGACCTCCTCAAATCTGATCGGCTCCATCTTCATGGGGTTGACCGACCAGGACGACGTTACCAAGGAGATCGTTCCCTCGCTGGCGACGAGCTGGGCGTCCAGTGAAGACAAGACGGTTTGGACCTTCCAGTTGCGTGATGACATCCCCTGGGTGCAGTACAACACGACAACCGGCGAAGTCGATCCGGTGCTCGATGACGATGGGAACCCCCGGATCGTGAACGCCAACGACGTGGTGTACGGCGTGAAGCGCACCTGCGACCCGAACACGGCTTCGGACTACGCCTGGCTCCTGTACTCGATCAAGGGTTGCGAAGCGCTGAATTCGGCTGATCCATCCGCCGAGGACTTTCAGGATGTGTACGGCGCCATGAGCGTCGTGGCGCTGGATGACTTCACCGTCGAGTTCACCACCGAATTCGGCGCAGGCTTCTTCCCCGGCGTGGTAAGTATGGCCAACCTGTACCCGACGCCACAGTGGATCATCGAGGATAAGGGTGACCGCTGGATCGAGCCGGGCTTCATCGTGACCAACGGCGCATACGTGATGAGCGAATGGGTGCATGGAGACCACCTGATCCTCGAGAAGAACCCGCTCTGGCCTCTCTGGGGCACAGACTACGGCTCGGGCAACATCGAGCGCATCTTTGGGGTCACCATCGAGGAGGCCTCGACATCCTTCGCCATGTACCAGAACGATGAGCTGGACACGGCGGGTGTTCCACTCGAGGAAGTGGACCGAGTTAAGGCTGAGATGGCCTCGGAGTTCAAGAATTCGCCGATCAACTGCACATACTACTACGGCTTCGTCACTGAGAAGCCTCCGACGGACGACGTGCGCGTGCGCAAGGCGCTCTCGATGGGTATCGATCGCGCGACACTGGTCGAGACCGTGACGAAGGGCGGCCAGATCCCCGCCAACACCTTCACCAATCCGCTCAACTTCGGCCAGCATGCCGAAGACCCCGACATCGCTCCTTGGGCATTGACCGAGGAGAAGGGCGGGACCGGTTACGCCAAGGCCGTGGAGATGGGGAAGGGGCTGCTGGCGGAAGCTGGCTTTCCTAACGGCGCCGGTCTTGACATCTTGCTCATGCATAACGTGAGCGAGGGACATGCGCGGATCGCGCAGGCTGTCCAGGCCATGTGGCAGGAAGCCTATCCCGAAATGACGGTGAGCGTGGAGACGCAGGAATGGCGCGTCTATCTGGACACCATCCGCGCTTCCTCAGCGATAGAGCAGGTGCCGAACGTCTTCCGGCTTGGTTGGTGCGGCGACTACCCGCACGCCAACAACTGGATGCATGAGGTCTTCAATCCCGACGAAGGCGCCAACCGCATTCGCCTGAGCGTTGACGACCCACAGGTGGGCGACCTGGTCAAGGAGTACGCAGAGACCACCGTAGCTGCTCAAGTTGCCTCACCCGCGGAGGCCGATGCCCTCTACAAGCGCGCTGAGATACTGCTCAATGACGAGATCGTCGGCATCGCGCCCATCTACTACTACACCACGGTAAACGTCACCAAGCCGTGGTTGGAGCGCAGCTTTGACCAGATCAAACGCCACTTCTTCCAGTGGGAGCTTGACTGGGACGCCAAGCAGGCCGCGCTAGAACAGTAAGGCTCGATGAACATGCGATGGCTGTGGGCAGCCGGTCCACAGCCATCGTTTTCGTTTTGGAGGGCGTCGTGAAATCGAGTGGAGACCGCTGAGTGGTTCGTTACATTATTCGCCGGCTACTTTCCTTCATTCCTGTCTTATTTGCCATTTCGTTAGTCATATTCATGATGGCCCGGGCGCTTCCCGGTGGGCCATTCGACTTCGCTGGGGATCGGACTATTCCCGCCAGCGTGGTTGCCAATCTCGAGCAGAAATATCACCTGGACTGGCCAGTATGGAGGCAGTATCTGGCCTGGGTGTGGGATGCGCTGAGAGGCGACCTGGGGCCTTCCTTCTACTACCGCTCGTTGACCGTCAATGACCTTCTCAAGCAGACACTGCCCACCTCTTTTCAGCTAGGCGTTCTCTCTCTCGGTTTAGCACTCATCATCGGGATACCGGCCGGGACCATCGCAGCACTCAAGCACAATAAGGCTGCGGACCACGCCAGCTCTTTCGTTGCCATCATGGGCGTCTCGATACCCAATATCGTGTTGGCGCCGCTGCTCATTTATATCTTCGCCGTGTTGCTTGGGTGGTTGCCGGCCGCGCGTTGGGGGGCGGATTACACGGATTATGCTCTCGGCTTTATCCCCCCGCTCAACCGTCAGTTCTGGGAGCATGCAATAATGCCCGTGCTGGTTCTCGGCACGGCATTGACCGCCGTGATCGCGCGGCTGACGCGGGGAAGTTTGCTGCAGGTCTTGCGCGAGGACTACATCCGCACCGCGCGAGCCAAAGGACTTCGAGAAAAGTCCGTTGTTGGCATTCATGCCATGAAGAACGCGATTATCCCGGTGATCACCATCCTAGGGCCTTTGTTTGCTGCCATCGTTACCGGCACGTTCGTGATCGAGCAGATCTTTGGGATCAATGGCATGGGTCAGCATTTCATCGACAGCATAAATAACCGCGACTATCCTGTCGTCATGGGGACCCTTCTTGTCTATTCGGTAATCCTGGTTGTCGCGAATCTCTTCGTAGATATCGCATACGCTTGGCTGGATCCCAGAATCCGGTACGAGTGAAGCAGTGCATGATGCACAATAAGCGCAGATAGAGGAACAATGGCGGTCGCAGGTACCCCAGAGGAGCTCGATCGACTACGCACAACACAGGAAGTGGCCCGACGTGGCCGCAGTCCGCTGGCGGATGCCTTTCGGCAACTGCTCAAGAACAGATTGGCCGTGGCAAGCGGCCTATTCCTGATCTTCGTGGTGTTCGTCTCTGTTTTCGCCGACGACGCGCTAATCTCGATCTTCACCGGCAAGGAGGTTGAGCCGCTCATCGCTCCTTATCACTTCGCGGAGGTGAATTTCAGGTTGCACGACCAAGGACCACTCACGCGGACCGAAGAGGGGGATTTCTACTTGCTAGGGGTGGATTACTTGGGCCGCGATATGCTGAGCCGCACGATATACGGGGGAAGAGTCTCGCTCTCGATCGCGATCGTTGCGGCAACCGTGAGTCTGGTGATCGGTGTGGCCTACGGGATCATCTCGGGATACTCGAGTCCGCGCGTCGACAACCTGATGATGCGCTTCGTGGATTTCCTGTATGGATTCCCGCTCATCATTTTCATCATCTTGTTGCAGGTGTATTTCAAAGCCTTGGCGCGAAGCGGCTCGGCGGAGGGTATCGCGGGTTTCTTCATTGGTATCGATAATGCCTTTGGTGGCATGTTCTTCTTGTTCATCGCCATCGGATTGCTCAACTGGCTGGCCATGGCGCGTATTGCAAGAGGCCAGACTCTCTCCGCTAAGGAAAAAGAGTATGTAGATGCGGCCAAGTCTGTCGGTGCCAGTGACCGTCGGATAGTATCCAAGCATATCCTCCCGAACATCATCGGGCCGTGCATCATTTACGAGACCCTTCAAATCCCCACCTATATCTTTCTGGAAGCGTTTTTGAGCTTCATCGGACTGGGTGTCAACCCTCCCACGCCGAGTTGGGGGATCATGATCTCCGAGACCTACAGGGGCTTGCGCACCTTCCCACACGAGGTTTTCGTTCCTGCGGCAGCGCTGGTCCTGGTTGTGCTCGCATTCAACTTCCTTGGTGACGGACTGCGGGATGCGTTTGATCCGCGATTGCGCGGCTCGTAGCTCGCAAACCTAGGCCCAGCTTCACAGCGAATGCAATTCAGACGTGAGACTCGGGTCGGTGCCCGGGTCGGTTTCCGTTCAGAGTACAGATGACGAGGATCGAATGGATGTATAGCGTAATCCTCAGGGGAATCGTAGCGTCGCTGATAGGCATCCTGGCAGCAGGATGCGCGGCCCGTGAGGAAGTCGGAGGGAGGATAGCATTTGAGAGTTATCGGGATGGAAATGCCGAAGTCTATGTGATGAATGCCGATGGCTCTAATCCGGTCAACATCAGCGATGACCCCGACTACGATGGAACCCCGAGTTGGTCGCCGGATGGCAAGCGTATTGCCTTCACTTCGGAAAGGGAGGGGACCACCGATATCTTCTTGATGGAAGCAGATGGCGCGAACCCGACGCGCCTGACGGACGGAGTGGGCTTCAATGTCATTCCGGATTGGTCCCCAGACGGCTCGAAGATCCTCTTTGCCTCTAACCGCACTTATCGTCTGAGGCTGGAAGGTGGTGAGCTAGAGATCCCCGGTAATGCCAAGCTATGGTTCGTTGACCCCATAGGGGAAAGCCTGACGCGGTTGACCTCTCGTTTGGGGCTGGATCTCTTCGGCAATTGGTCTCCTGATGGTCAATCCATTGTGTTCATGAGCGTCCGCGACGACAATCCGGAGATCTACATCCTGCGGCCTGACAATATCGAAGTCAACATGACGAATAACCCTGCCGGCGATCTCAACCCGGCCTGGTCCCCCGATGGTAGTCAGATTGCCTTTATGAGCGATCGGAGTGGGGATATGGAGATCTATGTCCTAGACCTGGACAGTCAGGCGCTGATCAACCTGACCGATGATCCGGCAAACGACGGGGACCCCGCTTGGTCTCCAGATGGGCGCCAGATTCTCTTCACGTCCGATCGGGACGGCAACATCGAGATCTATATGATGGCCTCGGACGGCAGCAACCCGCGTCGTCTGACTGACAATCCGGCGGACGACATCCATCCCCAATGGCAGCCCTCGCCGAGCTCTCCCGGCGACTAGCCGACTGACGAGAACCCTCGAAGGCCGGCAGGCCCAACTCAAGAATTGCAGGACGGGCTAGCGCTTCCCCTCGCCCTGACTTGTCGTGTCATGTGGCCCCATAGATAAAGACTCCGTAGACGGCCATAGTGAGCAGGCCGTCTACGATGGCGTATATCGCTACAAACCTATAGGGAGATCCTTCGCTCTTACGGGCGAGATATGCCCAGGCGGCCAGGATGCTCAGCCCGGCGATGAGGGCAGGAACTCCTATGCGAAGTGGTTTGTGCAGCCAGATCGGGATGACGGGGATCCAAGCTGAGAAGGGCACATAGGTTTGGATCGCAGGGAGAATAGCGAGCTTGACGGCCCAAAGCAGCAGAAGAGCTAGAGCCAGGCTTAAGATTCCCCCAAGACCGGCAAGCTCATCTTGGGACTTTCGCAGGCTCTGGGTCAGCGCCAATACGATGAAAGAGGGCAGGCCCCAAGCGATCGCGACAGGGAGCAACAGCGCACCGGTAGTCAAGCCGAAGGCGGTCTCCACCATGAGTAGTCCCACATCCTGTTCGTCGAGGCCGCTCAGTGCGGCCCGCAGAGCTGGGGAGGTACCCGATAAATACACCCCCCAGCCGGGCACGTCTCCTTTCTCCAGCCACGTCAGATAGAGCCCACCAGCCGGATCGGAGACCATCGACGGGGAGATCGAGTTGGTTGGGGTGAAATTGAGCTGCTGATACGTTTTGACCGTCCCATCTCGGAAGTAAGCTGCACTGATCTGCGGTTTGGTTTTCCTCATCGGGTAGCCCAATCTTGCGCCAAGAGCGACAGCCAGCTCGTCGGAGTATCCTCCGTTGGGAGCGATCTCGGTAATGTGGGTCCCGTCCAGCTCCTCGCTCGACTCTAGAGCTACGCGGGGCCCTGCCTCTAGAGCTCCGTCGGGATCTTCATATGTAAGGGTGAAAGCATACGGCACCCGGAAGGTCTGTACCTGCGCCACAGACGACGGGTCACCCTTGGGGAAGTAGACATACTCCGCCTCCACCCGGCCGGCCTCCAGCCCACTGAAAAGGGTCCGGGACCAGAAGACATAGGCATCCTCCACGTCCAAACCGAGGGTTGGCCCGGTGAATGTCGTAGTCCCTGTGAGGCGCGGCGCAATCACGGTGCTGTTCATCCCGGGTTGGAAACGGCCCTCCGGATACGCTCCGTATTGGATCGGCACTGGGCCCGGTCCTGGTGATTGCCGGCTCCAGATGGCATGCAGCGTCCCCTCAGCGTCGTATTGAATATCTGGCCGAACCCCATCGGGGTCCACGAGGATCGCGCCTTCCGCGTACCTGTCAGGATCGAACATGTACAGACCTGGCTCCTCGAGCGGGCCTGCAAACCAGACGGATGTCGACCCGCTGCGATCGACTGCGGCATCGAATGACATTATTGGAACGTCGTGGGCAAATAAGTCGGGGCCCATCAGATTGCCGGCCCCATTGACAATGGCGCCATAAATCTCTCCATCGGCGAGCCAGAAGAGGCGCAACTTCTCACCGTCCCAGAGCAGCTTTGGTAGGCGGGGGCCGTTCAGCGCCACGGTCTCGTACGTCTGGTCCCAGATTATGCTGGCCTGCTGATCGAGTGCGATCAGACGCGGGTATGTAGAGGCGCCGATGGAGTTGAATGAAAAGAGGTAGATGTTCCCTTCATCGTCCAACGCGATCGGAACGGGATCTGGCACGCGGGTTTCGGCGATCAACTGCGCCCTGCTCCAACCCGGCGCTTTTAGCCAGAGCCGTTCAGGCCGCCCGGCACACGCGGAAAGCGCAATTGCCACGAGCGGCATCCAACTGACAGCGCGCAGAGCGCGCCTCGGAGTTTTCATCGTTTCCTAAGCCTAACAGGTGCTGCTGTCGAAATGAATCGCTGTGGGGATCATACGCGAACCAGCCAAATTCGAGAAGGTGGTGGCGATGAGTGGTTCGAGCCCCTGCAAGGGGGGAGAGCTCGGCCAGTCGCAACAGCTCTCGCCGAGGGAGGGAACTCATTGGGAAGAAAACTCAGACCGGACTGGATTTCCGCTTCAGTCGCCAGACAGCTGCGCGAGAGATGTCGCTCGGCCGATGAGGTCAAGTACGGGCATCTGGTCTCAGGAATGAACCTTCGCTTGGTAGCGACGCTACATGACCAAGGGGAGGAATGGGCACCAATCGGGCAGTCATGATTCGATAATTTGCTAATCACCGAGGGGTTAAGTCGTTGGGGTATAATCCGGCAACTTGGAGGAGAGGAGAGCCACAGGCGGGCCGCGGTGCTCGTCGAATACGCCATCCCCAACCTGTACAAACAAGCGAGATTGTGGCTCAACTCCAGCTGGTGGCGCGCCTGGTTTGGCGCGCAGGAAGGAGGTCGCCCTTCTAAACGATTGATTAATGGACTGAGCAAATCCTAACGAAATCCGAAACATATGATTTGGAGGAGAATGAGTATGTGGCGTAACAAGAAAATGTTACTTGCCTTGGGTTTGCTGACCGCCTTTGCGCTCGTCGCAGCCGCGTGCGCGTCCACCGGTGAAGTGGATGCCGACGCGCAGGCGAAGATCGATGCGCTCCAGGCCGAGTTGGCGGCTGCCAAAGAGGCAGGCTCGGAACAGGTGGCTGAGCTCGAAGCTGAGCTGGCAGCGGCCCAGGCGGGTGTGGAAGAAGTGGCAGAGACGGCACCAGGAGAAGAGTCTTTCGATGTCTATCGCATCGGCATCTTCGAAGACCCGCTGACCACAAACTACTGGAGCTATCTCGGCCCCGACAACTCTGTCTGGACTGCTTATGCATTGGATGGCCTCGCTGGCTCCATGTACACCCTCGGGGACCAGCGCTTCGACTTCGTGCCATCACTGGCTACCGATCTACCGCCTGAGCCGGTACAAGAAGGCGATTCCTGGACGATCACGGTTGAAATGGTCGACGACGCGGTATGGAGCGATGGTACTCCCATCACTGCCAATGACGTCGCGTTCACTGTCAATACCGTACTCGACCTCGAGTTGGGCGGGAACTGGACGGCCATCTACCCTCGAAACGTCTCGGCGGTGGAGGCTATCGATGACACAACCGTCAAATACACGTTCCCCGAGAAGCCGGGTCTGGCAATGTGGCAATACGGTGCCGCGGTAGGCCCGATCCTCCCCGAGAGCTTTTGGGGACCCGTGGTAGCCGAGGCCAGCGCCTTCATCGAGGGCATCGAAGCACCGGCAGGTATCGATTGCGCTGCGGAAGATCTGGCAGAAGCCGATCAGGCAGCCTGCGATACGTATGCCGAGGCGTTCCAGAACGCGCGCAAGACGCTTTATGGAGCCGACGCGTCGGGATCGCCATCTGCTGGCGGATACACCACCGACAAGCTCGAACCGGGCGCATTCGTGGAACGGAACGAGAATCTGAATTCTTACTTCGCTGGAGCGCGAGTCGTCCAGTATGACGACGGCACTTGGGTTATGGAGCTCCCGAACGGCAATGTACATCAGCTTTACGGTGATGCGACGGGTGAAGTGACACTGGACTACATCCAGGGCCCCTATAGCCCAAATATAGTGTTATCGATCTATGGCTCCCAGGACGCGGCATTTCTGGCGCTGGGCGATGGCGAGGTCGACTACGTGCTGAACCCGCTGAGCCTGGCCCGTGGACTGCGCGAGCAGGCGGAGCGCGGCGAGGGGGTGGTGTCATACACGAACCCTTCCAATGGCGTGTTCTACCTGTCATTCAACATGCGCAAGGAACCCTACGGCTTTCCTGAGTTCCGCGAGGCCGTCGACATGATCATCGACAAAGAATTTGTCGCGGATAAGGTGCTGCAAGGAACCGTCATCCCCGCCTACTCGACCGTACCGAACGGTAACGTGTTCTGGTGGAATGATGGCGTCGAAACGCCCTTTGTCGGTCTGTCACGCGAAGACCGTGTGAACGGCGCCGTCAAGCTGCTCAAGGACGCTGGCTGGACCTGGTCCAGTGAGCCGTTCTGGGATGCAGACCGGGATGATGTAACCAACGGCGAGGGTCTCAGGATGCCCAATGGGCAGCTCATGCCTGAAACCACCATCCTCGGACCCGGACCGGCCTACGATCCGCAGCGAGCCAGCTTCAACCAGTGGATCTCGGAGTGGATGCGCGAACTGGGCATGCCGGTCGAGTCTGAACTGACGGGTTTCAATACAATCTTGGACCCGGTGTTCGTCAGCGCCGACTACGACATGTACATCCTCGGTTGGGGCCTCACGATCTACCCCGACTACCTGTGTGACTTCTTCTACAGTGACCAGGGCTTTCTCGAGGGCGGCGAGCTGGTCGGCTACAACACGCCAGGCTTGAACGACGCCGAGTTTGATGCGGCGTGCGACGCCTTCCTGGCGGAGACCGACGTAGGACGGGCGCAGGAACAGGTCTACACTCTGCAAGACATCCTTGCAGATCGCAGGCCATACATTCCCCTGTTCTACCGACAGTCCATCGACCTGATCAATACCCGAGTCGAAACACCTTACACGGACACTCTGGGAGGCATCGCGGACGCGAGCGGCTTCCAGACGGATTCCAGAATCCTGACCACCACACAATAGCGGTAAGGATCGGGTAGAAGACTTAAGTTGATGTCAAGGCAAGGGGGGGGGCGAGAGCCCGCCCCCCTTGTCGCCCAACTGACTTCAAGCCTGATTACATAACGTTGAGTGTGAACATACTGTTGGACCCAAGATCCGGCTAAGATAGACTCCTCCTGGAGGCAGGAAATGGCAGGATACCTCATCAAGCGAGTGGTGATGATGGCGATAACATTCTTCCTGTTCCAGGCATTAACCTACTTCATTATCGACGCCCAACCTGGCGATATCGCAGACCTGCTCGCCAATAATCCTGACATTCCGCCAAGTGAGCGGCAGGTGCTTCGAGAAGAACTGGGTCTCGACAAACCTCCCCTCCAGCGTTTTGCTACCTATGTCGGTAACTTCTACCAGGGGGATATGGGCGTCTCCTTCGTCCAGTATCCTCGCCCTGTAGCAGACATCATTGTGGAGCGGCTGCCACGGACGCTACTGCTATTTGTTACCGCCTCGGTTACGGCAGGCTGGGCGGGTTTCGTCACCGGAAAGATCCTGGCATGGAAAAGAGGGGGCTGGGTTGAGCATACATCGACCGTGGTAGGGGTGACGCTCTATACCGTGTTTACGCCCTGGTTCGGGCTCATGATGATCTGGCTGTTTGCGGTTCAGCTTGACCTGCTGCCCGCAGGCAAATTTCTTAGTCCGATCAAGTGGCTAGGTACGGACGTCTCCGCAAATGATGTCTTTATGGCATTGATCATCACTGCGACTATCGCATTGTTTTTTGTTTTAATTGGCGTTCTGGCATCAAATAGGGCACGGCCGCGCTTCCGCCTGCCCCTCAGGATCTTGACTCTCGTACTGTCATTGACCGGGTTTATTCTGTACTGGGGCACCAACGGCCTTGGGGTTTTCGCATGGGATATCGTCAGCCACACAATCCTGCCTGTGCTGACCATCACCCTAATCGCGTACGGGGGTTATATGTTGTTGACGCGTACCAGCATGCTTGAAACCCTCAAGGAAGACTACATACTCACCGCGCGAGCGAAGGGTCTGTCAGCGAAAACGATCCGCGATAAGCATGCCGCACGTACCGCTCTTCTTCCCGTGTGGACGGGCCTGATCTTCGCGATCGGATTTGCGGTTAGCGGCGGCGTAGTCACCGAAGTCGTATTCTCTTGGCCGGGAATGGGCCTGACACTGTTGAACTCGGCCCTGGTCGCCGACATTCCAGTGGCTCTTGGAGCGCTGACGGTATTTGGCATCATGGTCCTCGTAGCCCATCTCGTGGCGGATATAGGGTACGCGTTCCTGGATCCGCGGATTCGATACCACTAGCCAGGCTGGCAGGTATGGAAGAGACCTTAGAAGTCACCACAACTGAAACTCCTAGACGAGGGCCTTCGAAGGGGTCTCTCTGGCGCATTAGACTACGCCTGTTTTTAGGTGGGATGAAGACCAATTGGTCGCTCTTCACCGAGAATCCTATTGGGCTGATCGGGCTGGGCATAATTGTGCTCTTTGGATTGATGTCGGTGGCGCAGCCAATTCTTATAGCTACGGTTTGGGATCCGAACGTCTACGACCCGGTGGTGGGTATTGATCTGGAGATTCCGTTCCATCCATCTGCGCCCTCTGCCCGGCACTTGCTCGGCACAGACCCACGCGGCCGGGATGTCCTGAGTCAGCTTATGTACAGCTCTCGCTTCGAATTTGGACTTGGCGTTCTGGCGGCTTCAATCACCCTCGTTATCGCTACTACAGTTGGTGCGCTTGCAGCCTACTATGGGGGTTGGCTCGATTCTACTCTGATGCGTTTCGCTGACCTGGTGATCATGTTGCCGTTTCTTCCGATTCTGATTGTTCTCAGTGCCATCATTGCCAATTTTGGCATGTTCGAGCTTGCCCTGTTCTTGGGGATTCTCTCTGGATTTGGTGGAACGACGATCGTGATCAAGTCGCAGGCGCTGTCAGTAAAGGTGAAACCTTATATTGAGGCGGCCAGAGTCGCTGGCGGAGGAAACATCCATATCATCACCCGCCACATGGTCCCGAATCTCATGCCTATTGCGCTTCTGTATATGATGTTCGTGGTGACGTCGGCAATATTCGCGGAGGCGGTCCTGTCATGGCTAGGTCTCACGGAGATCGAAATGAGTTGGGGCTTGATGATCAACACCACCCAGGTGCTTGGCTACATTCTCAGGTTCGACACCTGGTGGCTGCTCTTCCCTGCCAGCCTGTCCATCACTCTCCTCTCCGCAGCGTTTTACCTGGTCGGACGAGCGATGGACGAGGTGGTCAATCCGCGACTAAGGCGACGATAGGCGGCTGGGATTATGTTGGGCGACCCCTGATTGAAGGCCTCAAGGGGCGCCGTTTTTCTTGTAAACGAAAGTAGGGAACTTGGCGACAGAAGACAGAGTCCTTGAGGTTAACGACCTCACGATGCACTACATGACCCGCAGGGGTCCGGTGTACGCCGTGGATCAAGTAAGTTTTACGCTCGATCGGGGCGGATCTCTAGGTTTGGTCGGAGAATCGGGCTGCGGAAAAACCTCCATTGCCATCTCGTTGCTCAAATTGCTCCCAGAAAACGCGGAGATTCTCGATGGAGAAATCTGGCTCGATGGAACAGATCTGGTGCCCCTATCGGAAAACGAAGTGCGCACCTATCGCTGGCGAAAGATCTCGATGGTGTTCCAAGCCGCCATGAACTCGCTCAACCCGGTGTACACGGTCGAGGAGCAGATTCTGGAAGCCATGCGTCAACACATGCCGCAGCTCTCTGAGAAGGAAATGTCCGCGCGCGTGGATCAACTCTACGAGCTGGTTGGTCTGGATCCAGTGATCAAGACCGAGTACCCCCATCAATACAGCGGAGGAATGCGTCAACGGGCTGTGATCGCCATGGCACTGTCGTGCAATCCCGACGTGATCATCGCCGACGAGCCGACCACCGCCCTGGACGTGATCGTCCAAGATCAGATCCTGAAGAAAATCAAGGAAGTTCAAGAGCGGCTCGACATGGCGATGATTTACATCTCGCATGATATTGCCGTAATTGCAGAGGTGGCCGAGCGTGTGGGAGTGATGTACGCGGGCAGGATGGCCGAGCTTGCCTCCTCCCAGGAGATCTTCCTTCGACCGCTTCACCCCTACACCATGGGTTTGATGTCCTCCTTCCCGAGCATCATCGGGAAGAAGACCGACCTTGTCACCATCCCCGGGGAGCCGCCGGATCTGCTGAATCCGCCCTCGGGATGCCGATTCCACCCACGGTGTCAATTTGCTACAGAGATCTGTCGAACCGACCAGCCGGAATTCAAGGAACATGCTCCGGATCACTGGGCGGCCTGCTGGCACCCAGGAGGGCAGGCGTGATGTCTGAGAACAATAACCTCGTCGAGATCAAAGACTTATCAATGCTCTTTCCGGTGGGCGGCGGTGTGTTCCGCCGGTCGAAAGACTTTATTCACGCGGTAAGTGAGATGAATCTCTTGATTCGGCGAGGCGAAAGCGTGGGCTTGGTCGGGGAATCGGGTTGCGGCAAGACCACAACTGGCAAGCTGCTCGTCCGATTGATCGAGCCAACGGAGGGCAATATTCTATTTCACACCGCTGGTGATGTTGTGGATTTAGCCACTCTAAAAGGAAAAGAGCTAAAGGCGTTCCGCCGTCGGGTGCAGATGATCTTTCAGGACCCGTATGAGTCCATGAACCCACGACTGACGATTTACGACACCGTGGCGGAGCCGTTGGACGTCCAGGGCATTGGCTCGATCCCTGAACGAGAGGCGCGAGTGGCGGATTTGCTCGAAACGGTCGGGTTGACTCCCGCCTCAAGTTTCATGTTCCGCTACCCTCACGAGCTATCGGGCGGGCAACGCCAGAGAGTGGCGATTGCCCGCGCGTTGGTAGTTGAACCCGATTTCGTGGTAGCAGACGAGCCCACTTCCATGCTGGATGTCTCGGTGCGCACCGGGGTGATGCACCTCATGCAGGAGCTGGCGGATCGCCTGGAGGTAACGTACCTCTACATCACCCACGATTTGGCCGTCGCACGGTATATGTGCGATAGGATCGTCGTGATGTACCTGGGTAAGATAGTCGAGATCGGTGAGACGGAGGAAATCCTCCAGAATCCCAAGCATCCTTACACGAGGGCGCTGATTTCTGCGGTACCCGTTCCAGATCCTACGTATCAGCGGCCCGAGGTCGTCATCAAGGGTGGCATCAGCAAACCAATCAACCCTATCCCTCGCTGCCGATTCTATGAGCGCTGCACGATATCCGAACAGATTTGCCTTGACAGCCCACACCCTCCGCTTATAGACCGGAATGACGACAACCATTACCTGGGGTGCTACGTCGTCAATGAGCACGCGGGGGACTACTGGGCGAAGCATAGTTCGGTCGCGAGTTCGGCCTAATTCGTTCGCGCCTGAGTGCCACACTTCCGGCACGCATGCGCTTACGCGGCCCATAGTCTCAATCGATAACTCGAAGTCGCAAATCGCTCATCATTGATACCCAAGGGAATGGCCGGCGGGAGCAGCTGGCGTGTGCTTCGAAATCGCTAGGACTTCCCAGATAATTTAGGATCCAGGCGCCGGAATCTATTGATTCGCCATTGCGCGGGTGGGAAAAGCGGGGCAATTGCCCAAAAAGGCCCCTATGCTAGAATCCAGCCATGGGCGCCCCCCGCATCATTATTGTTGACAACGATCACCAGGTCAGCAATACCTTACGTTCGAACCTTCATTTGTCCGGCCTAAGCTTCACGATCGTCGAAGCACCTTCCGGCGAAGAGGCCCTTTTAGAGCTTTCTAGAGGCGGTGTGGATTTAATGATCACCGACCTGACCCTGCCAGGGATTTCGGGCCTTGAATTGCTCGAGAAGGCCAAGCGCGAAAGCCCGGATGCGCGGGCCATTGTCGTGACCGGGAGTCCCTCCGTGGAGGCCCGCGATCGTGCAGAAGAGCTGGGCGTTATTGCGTTTCTGACCAAGCCCATTCGAACTAGCCATTTCTTGGAGGCCGTGAACCGCGCACTGGATCTTAAGGGGAAAGATGGCGCTCATGCGGCTGAGGAGGAACGAGAGTTCATCGCCCAGTGGCTGATGGCGATGCAGAGCGAGCTGGGAGCGGAAGCTACATTCTTGATTGATGGTAGGGGAGAAATCGTTGTGGAGGCTGGTGAAATCGATGCGGTGGATCTCACGATGGCGCTCCCTTCGCTGATGTCCGCCTTTGAGGCTGGAGTGGAGATCAGCGGCGTGCTCCAGAAGGAAGTACCCGCGAATTTTATGTATTTTGACGGAGAAAGCTACGATTTCTATCAGGCAAGCGTCGGTGCGGATCACGCGCTGGTAATCGTCTTTGAGTCGAGGAAGGGGGCCAAGCAGATTGGGGCTGTGCTGCAATATAGTCGTCAGGTGGCCACGGAGCTGGTGAGTGGCCTATATAGCGTCGGGGAGGCAAGGGTGACAACTTCAACTTCCCGCTCGGGTGACAAGAAAGAGAAGAAAGAATCTGAGCGGAATGGGGACATCCCCACTAGAGAAGTGAAGGAGTCAGATCTCGAGACTGCTGCCAGTTCAGTGAGCAAGAAGGGGGCCGAGGATTATTGGGATGAGGCCAACGAGAAATCGGACGGAACGGGTCCGATCGACCAAAGCATGCTCACTTTCGATGAGGCGCAGAAACGGGGTCTGCTCCGCAAAGAATCCGAAGACTGACCATCCACCTGGCTAATATCAGACCCGGTGGCTACGCGCGCAGGACAGGCCATTCGGCTGCGCGCGCAGGACAGGAAGCCAAGAATCTTGGTGATGATACAATGAGCCCCTGTTCCTTGGGGCGTGGTGTAATGGCAGCACAACGGACTTTGGATCCGTTGATCCAGGTTCGAATCCTGGCGCCCCAGCCTGGCGAAATCCCCGATTTGAACTCACACTAGCCCGCAGACCTAGAGTGTCCGAAGACCCTCCGCAGATCTCACAATCAACCCCCGTCCAATTGAGATGTCGCAATCATGCGAAGTGAGTCAATCATCCTAGCCGCCGGCCTTGGCACGCGCATGAATTCCGCTGTGCCGAAGCTGTTGCTTCCGCTTGCCGGTCGGCCCATGATCCGATGGTCAACGAGCGCGTGCCGGGAGGCGACCGGAAGCGAGCCGTATCTGATCGTACCCTCGGAGGGAGCGGCCATAGGTGATGCAGCTGGTGCTTCGTCGAGATTAATCGAACAGGCGGACCCGCTCGGCACCGGCCACGCCGTGCTGCAGGCGGCAGAAAGACTGAATGGCCAGTCCGAACTGGTTCTGGTCGTCAATGCGGATATGCCGTTGCTCAGCGCCGACACGCTGCGCTCCCTCGTGGAGGCGCAGTCCAAGAGCGCCGGGGTCGTTACGTTGCTGTCCACAATCAGTGAGCGGTCCGGTGGCTTCGGTCGGGTAATACGGGATGAAGCAGGATCTGTCGTGGCCATTGTGGAGGAGGCGCAGGCCAGCTCGGATCAGCTTGCGCTCACCGAGCTTAACGTCGGAGCATACTGTTTTGACTCCGAGTGGCTATGGGCAGAGCTGGCCAATGTGAAGATCTCTGCCAAGGGGGAGTACTACCTGACAGATGTGGTAGGGCTGGCCGCCAAAGGCGGCCAGGGGATCGGTGCAATTAGGGTCAGCGACTCAGACGAAACCATCGGGGTCAACACCATGGAACACCTGGCCCAGGCGGAGGCAGCTGCGAGGAGAAGGATCAACGGCAAATGGATGGCGGCCGGGGTCAGGATGATCGACCCGGACGCAACCTACATTGACGCAGAGGTTAAGATCGGTCCGGGTACCGTGCTGCTTCCTAATACGCATCTCGGGGGCCAGACGGTCGTCGGCGACGACTGCCAGATCGGCCCTAATTCTATTCTCCGGAATGCTGAAATCGCAGACGGCTGCGTAATCGAAGCCTCCGTGGTGGACGAGGCGGTGCTAGCGGCCGGGGTGGATGTGGGTCCATTCGCGAGATTGCGGCCTGGTGCCAGGTTGGGGCCGGGTGTGCACGTCGGCAATTTCGGTGAGATCAAGGACAGCACACTCGGCGCCGGCGTAAAGGTTGGCCATTTCTCGTATCTTGGTGACGCTACGATCGGCGAAAATGTCAATATCGGCGCCGGCACCATTACCTGCAATTACGATGGCAAGAAAAAGAACGCCACGACCATCGGTGAAGGCGCCTTCATCGGAAGTGATACGATGCTGGTGGCGCCCGTCACTATTGGCGTTGGCGCTCGCACCGGAGCGGGGGCGGTGGTCACAAAGGATGTTCCGGACCGCACCCTGGCCGCGGGTGTACCGGCGCGCGTGATCCGCAGATTAGGCCCCCATGATTGAACCCATATTCGCCCTAACGCTATTGCCGCTCTTATTAATTGCCGAGGCGGTGCTTGCTGCCGCGCGCAGCTCGCTGGTCAATAGTCGGCCAGCTAAGCTCCAGCGCCTGGTGGAGGAAGGGGCCGCCGGGAGCGAGCTAGCCGCGCGCATTGTGGAAGACTCCTTGAGCCTGCTCCTATCGCTGAGAATCGCTGTGGCCATCGTTCGACTGCTAGCGATCGGAGTCGCAGCCGCGACCTACCTGGGCCTCGCAAACGGCTTGCCAGGATTCTTTCTGACACTCGCCGCCACCGGACTCGTGATGAGTATCGTGGAGTTTCTAGCTGAGGGTCTTGTTATGCGGGAGCCCGAAGCCTGGGCACTGCGTCTCGGCCCCGTGGTTGCCGTTCTGGAAATCGCGCTTTCGCCCATAGTTCGTCTCATGCTGAGATTGGGTGGGGAGGTCTCTGCAAATCAAAACGGGCCCCTGCATACGTTGGTAACGGAAGCGGAGATCATGACTCTCGTGGATGCCGGCGAAGAAGGCGGTTCCATAGAGCAAGACGAGAAAGACATGATTTATTCCATATTTCGGCTAGACGACACGCTGGCGCGGGAAGTGATGATTCCACGTATTGACATACAGGCGCTGGAAGAATCCACCCCCATCCCCAAAGCCACCGATTTGCTGTTGAAGACTGGCTATTCTCGGGCTCCGGTTTTCCGAGAAAGCATCGATAACGTGATCGGCTTGATTTATGTAAAAGATCTATTGGACGCCTGGCGCGCAGGGAATTATGAACGTCCCATCGGGGAACTCATGCGTGAAGCCTTCTTCGTACCGGAGGCCAAGAAGGTCGATGACCTGTTGGAGGAAATGCAGGACAGCCGCTTCCACCTGGCGATCGTGGTAGATGAATATGGAGGCACGGCCGGCCTGGTGACCATCGAGGATATCGTCGAGGAGATCGTCGGTGAGATCCGGGACGAGTATGATTTCGCCGAAGAGGCAAGCTACCAGCAAGTAGAGGACGGTGAATACATCTTCAGTGGTGGAATCGATCTGGACGATGTCAATCAAATCGCCGATGCAGATCTACCCAAGGATGCAGGTGAGACTCTGGGAGGCTTCATCTACAGCGAACTTGGGCGCGTGCCCTCTCCCGGCGACAAGCTCGAATCGGGCGGCTTAGAGCTCGTTGTAGATCAAGTTGTTCGGCGGCGGATCCGCCGCGTCCGCGCGAGACGGATCGCTCCTTTATCCGACGCGCCCTATGGGAGCAAGAAGAACGGAGCGACAGATGGCGCCTGACCGGGCTTCAGTGCAAGATCTTATTGAACGCGCGCGCGAGGCTCGTCATCGGGCCTACGCCCCATATTCCGAGTATCCAGTGGGCGCCGCATTGCTCGCACGCTCGGGCCGGATCTTTGAAGGGGCCAATGTCGAGAATGCGGCGTACCCGACGAGCATGTGCGCCGAACGAATTGCCGCTTTTACCGCGGTTACCCAGAGGGAGCGTGCCTTCGAGGCGATAGCCGTCGTGACCCAAAACGGAGGCGCACCGTGCGGTGCCTGCCGCCAAGTTCTTTCAGAGTTTGGCGGGGATTTGCTCGTAATCGTGGCCGACGTCGACGGCAAGATCCATCTAGAAACCAAGCTCAAGGATCTAATTCCCCACGCCTTCGGACCCCAGGATTTGGTCCAGCCTTAAGCCTCTACTTTTCCCCTGGAGGCCTTAAAAGGCCGCGCTGGTATAATGCCGCGCGTGTCCCACCGCAGCCGACTCTATAGGACAGAATCGATCGTCCTTCGCCGTCAAGACCTGGGGGAGACCGATCGGATTATCACCCTTTTCACGCCCGCCTACGGTAAGCTGCGGGCGGTGGCCAAGGGTATCCGCCGGCCAGGCTCCAAGAAGGCCGGGCACCTGGAGCCGTTTACACGAAGCAATCTGCTGGTCGCCAAGGGACGCGATCTCGACATCGTTACGCAGGCAGAAACGATCGACGCCTATCCAAAGCTGAGGCAAGATCTCGATCGCCTCGGCCAAGCGGCCTATGCGATCGAGTTGGTGGATCGCTTCGGTGTACAAGAATCCGAATCGCAAGCTCTCTACCATCTCACCGCTAGAACGCTTGAGCGGCTCGACCGCGAAACAGAGACGGCCGCTCCGCTGCGGTACTTCCAGGTACGGCTCTTGGATCTTTCCGGCTACCGACCAGAACTGCACCATTGTGTCAATTGCTTGGAAGAGGGTCAACCGCAGGACCAGTTCTTCTCCGCTAACGAGGGCGGCTTACTATGCCCGAACTGCGGGCCCAGGAATCCGTACGCTCGGCCACTTTCTCTTGGGGCGCTCAAGGTACTCCGTCACTACCAACGCCATGGGTATGAAGAGGCTTCCCGCCCGCAAGTCAGCAGATCGGTGGCCCTTGAATTAGAGAACCTTATGGAGAGCTACCTCAACCATTTGGTTGAGCGTGATCTTCATGTTCCGTCCTTCGTGCGGCAGGTCAGGGAGGTGCGGGAGGCGGGCTATGGGTCCCGGGGCACAAAGTCGGGTTGACTGCTCCTACGCTTCAGGCCACATAGCGCGTATGCCCGAAGCCGAGAGGGAAATGTTCACGGATCCCACCATGAGCAATGCTCGCATAAGGTCCAGATCATTAGCGCTGGTTAATAGGCAGTGCTGACCTTCCAAGAGGCGGTCTTCGCCCTCGAGAGATTTTGGGCCAATGAGGGCTGCCTAATTTGGCAGCCTTACTATTCGCAGATCGGCGCGGGCACGATGAATCCAGCAACGTTCCTGCGTGTACTGGGTCCGGAGCCGTGGCGAGTGGCGTACGTTGAACCCTCCGTCCGGCCGGACGATGCCCGCTACGGAGAAAACCCAAATCGCATGGGTCTCTTCTATCAGTACCAGGTGATCCTCAAGCCGGAACCTGGCGACCCGCAGGAACTCTACCTGCGTTCATTGAAGGCGCTCGGAATCGACCCCCTAAAACACGACATACGGTTTGTGGAAGACAACTGGGAGCAGCCGGCCCTCGGCGCCTGGGGCCTCGGCTGGGAGGTCTGGCTGGATGGGCTCGAGATCACACAGTTCACCTATTTTCAGCAGGCCGGCGGCCAGAACCTGGACCCGGTCTCGGTCGAGTTGACCTATGGCCTGGAGAGAATCCTCATGGCCATTCAAGGGGTCACGCACTTTGCGGACATTCAGTGGGACGATCGCAGGACCTACGGGGACGTCAACCTGGCCGCCGAGCAGCAGCACAGCCGATACTACTTCGAGGTTGCCGATGTCGAGCAGCTCCGCAATATGTTCGATGGATACGAGGCGGAGGCCGACCGCGCCCTGCAGGCCGGCCTCACGGTGCCAGCCTATGACCAGCTGCTGAAATGCTCGCATGCCTTTAATGTGTTGGATACCCGCGGCTCCGTGGGCGTCACCGAGAGGGCCGCCTACTTCGGCAGGATGCGTCGAATTGCTCGCGCAGTCGCCGAACTGTATCTGCAGGAACGCGAGCAGGCGGGCTATCCCTGGCTGGAACCGGATGCACCGGCGGAGCCGGTCGAAGAACCTGAAGAGCTGCCCGGCCCTGATCGGCACTCAACCTTCATTCTAGAAATAGGCACTGAGGAACTTCCGGCTTCCGATCTCACGCGTGCGCTGGAGCAGCTCGAGGCATCGATCGAGCCCATGCTCTCAGACACCCGTCTGGAGCACGGCTCGATTCGGGTCATGGGCACGCCACGTCGTCTGATCGCTTTGGTGGAGGACCTGGCGCCGAGGCAATCCAGCAGGGACCGCATTCTGAAGGGGCCGCCGTGGGCGAAGGCCTACGACGCCGACGGCAATCCGACTCCTGCTGCGGCCGGCTTCGCGAGCAGCTCGGGAGTTGAGGTTGAGGATCTCAGGGAACAACAAATGAATGGCGGCACCTACGCGGTGGCCGCGGTGCGCGAGCGTGGCGGACCCGCACGGCAAGCCCTCGCAGATGCGCTGCCCGGGGTGATCGCCGGTCTGCGCTTTGACAAGGCCATGCGCTGGGACAGTCTGGGTACAGCATTTTCCCGCCCTATTCGCTGGTTGCTCGCCGTTCACGGCGAGAGTGTCGTCCCCTTTGCGTACGGCAGTCTACGGAGTGGCAGAACCGGTCGCGGGCTGCGTGGCTCCGATCCTGTAGAGCTGCATATCCAAAATGCGGAGGCGTATTTCAAAGCGCTGGAAGCGCAAGAGATCATCGCGGACCCCGAGCTCAGGCGATCCGAAATCCAAAAGCAGATCGAGCATCTCTCGACCGAGGTTTCCGGCTCCGTGGGGTACGACGCTGAGCTGCTTCAGGAGGTCACGAACCTGGTAGAGGCGCCGCATGCGCTGCTGGGAAAGTATGAAGAAGCCTTCCTGGACCTTCCCCGCCAGGTTCTTATCGCGGTGATGAAGGTCCATCAGCGCTACTTCCCCTTGGAGGCGGACGGCAAGCTGCTGCCGAATTTCATTGTGGTGTCGAACGGCCGCCGCGACTCTTCGGAGGTCGTGATCCGCGGGAACGAAGACGTCATCCGCGCGCGCTTTGCGGACGCTAAATACTTCGTGGCGCGTGACCTGGAACAACCGCTAGAAGGCTATGTGGAAAAGCTCCGCACATTGACATTTCAAACCGACCTAGGCTCCATGCTGGACAAAACCTATCGACTCGAAGCGCTGACGGCGACGGTGGCCGAACATCTCGACCTCTCCGACAAAGAGGGACAAACCGCGGTCCGCGCGGCTCAGCTGTGTAAGGCGGACCTTGCGACCCTGATGGTAGTCGACATGACTTCGCTGCAGGGATCCATGGGAAGGTACTACGCCAGGCAATCCGGTGAGACGGAAGGCGTAGCGCAAGCGATCTTCGAACATTATCTCCCGCGCTTCTCGGGCGACGAAATGCCCGCCTCAGAAGCTGGAACCGTGTTGGCGTTGGCAGATCGATTGGACTCTGTCATCGGTCTCTTTTCGGTCGGCGTCCAGCCTACCGGGACCCGTGATCCTTTTGGATTGCGACGAAGCGCCGTGGGGTTGGTGCAGATCCTGGTTGAAAGAGATCTCAGCCTCGACCTATCTGCGGCTCTGGGCTGGGCGTGGAATGGGTACGATCGGGGAGGAGAGGTCGAAGCGCTGGATAAAAGCCTAGCATTCATCATCCGGCGCCAGCAGCAGCTCCTTCTCGATCGAGGGGTTCCGCACGATGTTGTAGCGGCCGTGCTCGCGGAGCAGGGCCACGATCCGGCAGGCGCGGCCTTAGCGGTCGGTGAATTGGCGGCGTGGGTGAACAAGCGGGACTGGTCGAAAACGCTGCAGGCCTACTCCCGCTGTGCCCGGATTACACGCGATCTTGCGCAAACCTATGAATTCGACGAAAAGCTGGTCGAGCAGGCCTCGACGCGCGCATTATATGAGGCTTTGACAAACGCCGAGAACGCGGAACGAGGTCCCCCCGACTCAATGAACGACTTCCTCACGGCCTTCGAGCCTATGATCCCCGCCATCGACCGTTTCTTTGAGGATGTCATGGTCATGACCGAGGACGAGGCGTTACGAGAGAATCGCCTGGCGCTGCTTCAGCGGGTGGTGCAGCTTGCTTGCGGGGTCGTTGACCTATCCAAGCTGGAAGGTTTTTAGGCTCGCGGCGTGCCCTTCGCGCGAGTGTTACATAGTTGGAAGGATAAAGGTACTAGCGATTGAGCCCAAAGAGTAGAACAAACGTAGTTATCATTGCTACCCAATTGGCGCGAGTCTATAATCGCGGCCCATTTTTCATGGAACATCTCATGCAAGCACTGAAAACCAAATGACTGTGGTAGAGGAAGTCAAGGAGCGGATCGACATCGCCGAACTGATCGGTGAATCTGTGCAGCTGAAGAAATCCGGCAAGAACTTCACCGGCTTTTGTCCCTTCCATGCCAACACACGCACGCCGGCATTCGTCGTGTTTCCCGACACGGGGACCTGGCGCTGCTTCGGAGCATGCGGCGAGGGTGGAGACGTTTACAAGTATGTGATGAAGGCGGAGGGCTGGGACTTCCCACAGGCCCTACAGCATCTGGCGGAGCGAGCAGGAGTTGAACTCCGACCTCGAACCCCTGCACAGGAAGCGCAGGAGGAGGCGCAGAAGGGCCTACGGGCACTACTTGAATCGGCGGTTACGTTCTATCGCAACAATCTCCTGCACAGCGAGCCGGTCTTGGAGTACCTGCATGATCGAGGTTTCTCGACCGAGACTCTGGAGAGCTTCGGGATTGGTTATGCAATGGAAGCCTGGGACACGCTCCAGTCCTTTTTGCTGGACAAGGGGCATGAGCAGGCCGAGCTGCTCGAGGCGGGGTTGATCGTGGAGCGGAAAAACGGAGGGTATTACGACCGCTTCCGCAACCGGATCATGATCCCGATTCGTGACGCGCGTGGCCATATGTCAGGATTTGGTGCCCGTGTATTCGATCCGAAAGATCAACCGAAGTTCATCAACTCACCGCAGACCGTGTTGTTTGACAAGGGGCGACTTCTGTACGGGCTGGACCTGGCACGCAGGGCCATCCGGACTGCAGACCAGGCCGTGGTGGTGGAGGGGTATTTAGATGTGATCGCCTTGCATCAAGCTGGCCACGAGAATGCGGTTTCGCCTATGGGAACCGCGCTGACCGCGCATCAACTACGTACCCTGAAGCGTTACAGCCGCAACATCGTCCTGGCGCTTGACGCAGATGCGGCCGGAAATCAGGCTACGCTGCGGGGGCTTAACGTCGCTCGGGAAGCCCTCGACCGCGATCCCGATCCGGTCTTTGACGCGCGCGGGCTTGTGCGCTACGAGGGTCGCCTGAATGCGGAAATCCGGATCGTGGGATTACCGGATGGGAAGGACCCGGATGAGGTCGTGTTGGAGGATCCCGATGCGTGGAGTAGCTTGCTTCAGAAGGCAACCCCCGTTGTTGAGTACGTGATGGATGTGCTGATTGACGAGCGTGACATGCAGGATGCAAAAGACAAGGCTGCAATCGCTCGGCAGATCCTGCCGCTTATCGAGGATGTGCCGGATCCTGTTGAGCGGGAAGCCTACCGCCAGGGACTCGCACGCCGTCTGAAAGTGGATGAACGCGCGATGATGGGCTGGCGCCCGGAACGCACGGCCCGAACCGGGCAAGCGGCTGAGGATGTTCCACGCTCCGATCAGGCGGCCACCGAGGGTTTCTGCCTGGGGCTGCTGCTGAGAGATCCAGAGCTAACCTTTTGGATTGACGGTCAACTACATGCGTTGGAGCTGGAGGGCTTGTCCGACCAGGACTTCATGAGCGCCGACTCTCAGGCGATTTTCAAGGCCGTGCAAACCTCTCTCGGCCAGGTCGACGAGGAACCGACCGAATACTGGAAGGCGTTGCTGGAGGGAACGACGCTCGATCAGGCGGTCGCTTTCGCCAGCAAGGCAGAGCAAGTAGACTTCGCCCGGCCAAAGGTGGCCGATGCAATTTCCGCAGATTTTCTTCGCCTGCGCATGCGCCGCGTGGAGGGGCTGTTGGAGCAACTAAGCTTCCAGCAACAGGCCGTGCAGGAGATCGAATCGGATGCGCAGCAGATAGTCGGTTTGGCGCGGCAAGCCCAGAATCTAGTAACGCAGAAGCGTCGGCTCGACGTGGCCCTGGCAGGGCGGAAATAGAACAGCATGGCAAAGGCAAGAGACGCAAAACCCAACGCGAAATCCAACGATCTTGCTCCAGAACCGGTAGACGTGGTTGAGGGCAAGACGATGGATGTCGAGCCCGATTTCAACGGGGATAAGAAGGACGAAGCCAAGCAGGTTCTCGCCGACTTGCCGGAGACCGGGCCGCTGTCGATGCCGGTCGACTCCGGAGACGATCCGGTCCGACTCTACCTTAAGGAGATCGGGAGAGTTAAGTTGCTTACGTCGGATCAGGAACTGTGGCTGGCGGTCCGAATGGCTGCCCTACATAGACTGGATGGTTTACGGCAGGGGCGGGGAAAGAAGTCGGGCGAAGGTTCTTTGTACGAGGCGCACCTCGACCAGTTCGACGACCTTCGAACCTCTTGGAAACGCTTGCTTGAAGACGCCAAACGTATCAAAGAATCCGAGCCGGACCTATCTTCTTTGCTCGAAGAATCGATCCATTTGAGAAGTACTTGGCGTGGAGAGCTTCGTTCATACATCCGCAACTGGTTGGACAATGGCCTCTGGGGAACCGATCCCGCCTGGGAAGGGGTGGCAAGAACGGCGCTCGAAGCTATGCAGGGGCTCTACGTCATGCCTAAGGAGCTTCAAGATAAGCTCCATAGGCGGCTGGGCAAGGTCAAAGGGCTCCCGACCAAACGAACCTACCAAGGCTGGTTACCGGAGCAGAAGGAACTGGAAGCCGAGTATGCTGATTTGGCGGCGCTTGCAGAGGAAGCGCAAAAAGCACTCATCCGGGCCAATCTCAGGCTGGTCGTAAGCGTAGCCAAGCGCTACATGGGGAGAGGGATCGCCTTCTTGGATCTTATCCAGGAGGGAAATATCGGACTCCTGCGCGCGGTGGAAAAGTTCGATCCCGCGAAGGGCTACAAATTCAGCACTTATGCTACTTGGTGGATTCGACAGGCGATCAGCCGCGCCATCGCTGACCAGGCGCGCACTATCCGCATTCCGGTTCATATGGTCGAGACGATCAATCGGCTAATGAGGGTGCAACGGAGGATGGTTCAGGAGTTGGGAAGGGAACCCAATTCAGAAGAACTAGCGCTGGAACTCGACATACTAGAGCCTGAAGATGCTGCTGCGATAAGGCAGGCATACTCGGCTGACCAGCCGCTCGATCCAACGCTGGAGCAGAGGCTGAGGCGCGGTGCAGAGAAAGTTAGAAAGATCATCCGCATCGCGCAGGAGCCGATGTCCCTTGAGACGCCGGTTGGATCGGAGGATTCAAGCCAACTGGCAGATTTTATTGAGGACGAAACCATGCCTCAGCCTGTTGATGAAGCCGCCAAGCAGCTTCTCAAAGAGCAAGTGCGAAATGCACTCTCCGTCCTTACCGAACGCGAGCGGCAGGTTTTGGAAATGCGCTTCGGGCTCAGAGATGGAAAAGACTATACTCTCGAAGAGGTCGGAAAATACTTCCAGGTTACACGCGAGCGCATTCGGCAGATTGAAGCCAAGGCCCTGCGCAAGCTTCGTCACCCAACCCGCAGTCGCCATCTCCGCGATTATCTGTCCTAGTCTACGACTCTTCTATCCACAGTGTTCTTGCTTCTGGTGCAGCTGGATCTCCCCCAGGGAGGCTAGCCTCCCCCTGCGCCTTGGGGTATGTCTTAGAATCACCGTACACTATCCAATCCAAACCGGAGGACCTTAGCATGCCAGTTAAAGCCCTGGAGCCGGCGCAACTATGTCAGCGGTGCGATCCAGCCCAATTCGATTTCAAAACAACTGAAGACCTCGAGCACCTAGCAGACTTCATTGGCCAGCCCCGAGCCATCGAGGCCTTGGAGTTTGGAGTAGGGATTCGCCAAAAGGGCTACAACATATTCGCCTTCGGACCCGAAGGAATCGGCAAGGAAAACCTGGTTCGAAAGACATTCGAAGCCGCGGCTGCGAGCGAGCGCGTACCGTCCGATTGGTGCTATGTGCAAAACTTCGAGCAGCCTCACAAGCCGAGGGCACTCGAGCTGCCTGCCGGGAAGGGCAGCGAGTTCAAGCGCGACATGGAGCAATTCGTGGATGACCTGCAGAACGTGCTCCCGATCACCTTCGAAAGCGAAGAGTATCGAAACCGGTTGCAGGAGGTGCAGGAAGCTCTCAATGAGCAACAAGAAGCGGCCCTGGGAGAACTGCGGGCGCGAGCAGAGCAGGTGGGATTGGCCGTGCTCCGTACTCCTGCCGGGCTGGCCATCGCCCCAGTCCGCGACGGTGAAGTCATATCGCCGGAGGAATTCCAAGGCATGCCATCCGAGCAGCGTGAAGAGCTCGAGAAAGACATCACCGATCTGCAAGAAGAACTCGAAAAGATGCTGATGAACGTCCCGGGTTGGCAGCGCGAACTAAGGGAGCAAATCACCGACCTGAACCGGGAGATGGCAGATATCGCGGTTGGGGGGCTGATCCGGCAGCTTGTAGAGAAGTACGCGGAATCCTCTGGGATCGTGGAGCATCTGGAGGCGGTTCAGTTGGATGTTGTTAGGCACGTGCGGGAGATCACCGATGAGGGCGATACATCGCAGATTTCAGACCGGCCCTCCTCCAGGGGACCGCTTGCAGCTCTGGCAGCGGGTGGCGCTCGGTCCACCCTGCGGCGTTATCAGGTCAACCTGCTGGTCGATCACGGATCATCGGAAGGCGCACCCGTGATCTACGAAGATAATCCCACTTTCCAGAACTTATTGGGGCGTATCGAGCATACGACCCAATTGGGTGCGCTGATTACAGACTTCAATTTGATCAAGCCGGGTGCGTTGCATCGGGCCAACGACGGATACCTGATCCTGGATGCCCGCAAGCTCTTCCAGGAGCCCTTTGCATGGGAGGGGCTGAAACGCGCCCTGCGATCGGAGCAGCTCAGGATGGAGACGCCCGGACAAGTCCAGAGCTTTATCAGCACCGTCACTCTGGATCCCGAACCAATTCCATTGAAAGCGAAAGTTGCGCTCCTGGGGGAGCCGCTGCTCTACTACCTGCTCATGGAGCACGACCCGGAATCTCGCGAGCTATTCCGGGTGGCCTCGGATTTCGATGATCAGATGGATCGTGACTCAGAATCGCAAATGCTCTACGCACGATTGATCGGCAGCCTCGCCACCGTGCATGATCTTCGGCCGCTTGACCCGGGAGGCGTGGCGCGGGTCATAGAACACAGTTCACGCATCGTCTCGGACGGAAGGAAGTTATCGATCCAGATGAACCACATCACCGACCTGATGCGCGAGGCCAATTACTGGGCAGGGGAATCGGGTCGTGAGATCGTGACCACGGAAGACGTCTCGAAGGCCATCGATGCTCAGATCTATCGTTCAGACCGGATCCGTGAGCGTTTTCAGGAACAGATCCACCGAAAGACGGTGTTGATTGACACCGCGGGCGCCCAGGTGGGCCAAGTGAATGGCCTTTCGGTATATCAGTTCGGCGATTTCGCCTTCGGGCGACCAAGCCGCATTACCGCCCGAGTTCGAATGGGCAAGGGTGAGGTCTTGGATATCGAGCGGGAAGTTGAACTCGGAGGCCCGATCCACTCCAAGGGTGTGCTCATCTTGAGCTCATTTCTAGGTTCACGTTACTCGGTGGACCGCCAGCTCTCGTTGAGCGCAAGTCTGGTGTTTGAGCAGTCATATGGCGGCATCGAGGGAGACAGCGCTTCCTCCGCCGAGCTTTACGCCTTACTTTCTTCGCTTGCCGATGTGCCGGTAAAGCAATCGCTGGCAGTAACCGGATCCGTCGACCAGTACGGGAGGGTGCAGGCCATCGGCGGCGTGAACGAAAAGATCGAAGGGTTCTTTGATATCTGCCAGACACGCGGTCTGGATGGCAATCACGGAGTATTGATCCCTGACTCCAATGTGCAGCACCTGATGCTGCGCGACGACGTCGTTCAGGCCGTGGCAGAAGGCAAGTTTCATGTGTACCCGATTGAAACCATCGATCAAGGTATCGAGCTGCTGACCGACATGCCCGCGGGCGAGCCGGATGAAGAGGGAAGCTGCCCAGAGAACACCGTCAATGGCAAGGTCCGGGCACGGCTGGCTGGATTTGCCGAAGAAGCAGAGAGCGGCAAAGCACGACAGGATGATGACAGCGAAGGTGACCAGGCGGAGGACAAAAGCGGCGAAGAAAAGAATGAAGGTGGTAGCGAGTCGTGAGCGACCCCCAAAAAATTCGTCGCATTCTCGTTGCTATTGACGCTTCTCCTCAGAGCCTGGCAGCACTGGAAGCGGCGGCTGAACTCGCCGCCAGCCTGGGGGCCGAGTTGGCCGGTCTATATGTGGAGGACATTAATCTAATTCGGCTGGCGGCCCTACCGGCAGTGCTGGAAACCGGAGGGACTTCCGCGCGGTCCCGTCGATTGGACGCGCGCCGCATGGCGAGTCAATTGCGCGGTCAGGCCGCCCGTGCCGCGCAGGCGATGGCGGCGGCAGCCGGCCGCACTCAAGTTCGATGGTCATTCACCGTCGCGCGTGGATCGATCGAGACCGAGCTGCTCCAAGCCGCAGCCGAGGCGGACCTGTTTATCCTGGGACGGGCGGGTTGGTCGGGAAAGCGCAGGCTGGGCTCGACGGCCCGTGCGGTGGTCGTTGCCGGACCCAAACGTACTTTGGTTATCGAGCGAGGAGAGCGGTTGCTGCCTACGTTGATGATCGTCTACGATGGATCCGATCGATCTAAACGGGCGCTGGATACTGGGATAAGTATCGGCGGGTATCTGGCGGTCGGCATCGTGGCTGAAGACGAAGCGGAAGCCAAAAAGCTGCAAAGTGAAGTCGCGGCGAATTTGAACTTGAAGGGGCTGGAGGCGCGCTATCGTTGGCTGGTGCGGGCTGACGCGAGGGAACTGGCGGACATGGTGCGCACCCAGGAAGAGTGCATTGTCATCCTGCCGGGGGAGAGCCCCCTGCTTGAGGGGAAGAGCCTACCGGAAGCACTCGATGAGTTCGAGTGTCCCGTGCTGCTTGTGCAGTGAGAATGAGTCCGCTTGACACTTCCTCGGAGTCCTAGAACTTGTGGATTTCGAGGATTCTGCGTTCTTTCTCGGTTTCCAGATGGGCGACCACCTCCACATAGGGCACCAGCGTGGAGTTGGCGAGCTTGCGTTTGAGCAGCTCGTCCACTTGGAAGATTCCGGCGGAGTTATTCAGCAGGATATCCACCCGGACGGGCAATTCCTCACCTTTTTCAATTTTCACTTCTTCAACGGCCTGCGCCGACACGGAATGGATGTTGACCTTTCCCGATTCAAAGGGGATACGTGATCGCCCCTGCGTCATATCCAGGGCATCCGCGACTTTCAGCACACCGGCTTCCAGGCTCAACGGCTGAACGTCCCACCGATGGGCGATGATGGCATGCAGTACCTCGGATACGATCGTCGTTAGATTTGGTTCGTCATAAAGATTGGCCAGAAGCTGGCGCGCCTTGGGATAGCCCAGCATCAGGCTGATATTTTCATGATTGTCCCGATGGACGGCCATCCCCACGTCGTGAAGGCATGCGGCAAGCACCACCAGAACCTCCGCATCCTCATCCGTCAGGCCATGTTCAGAAACTGCGCTCGGTTGGACACCCGCCGCCACGAGCAAACGTAGTATCTTTACGCAGCCATTGGCGACGATCTGAATGTGAACCGGGCCATGATCGCTCATCCCGAGGCGCCGGACGGCGTTGATATTGGCCGCCTCCCATAGCTGCTGCAGTTCTTCGTCTCCGTTGATTTCTGCCAGGAGCGCGGCCAGTTTCTTGTTGCCTTTAGTGCTGACTTTCAATCAGTAGGCTCCGGTACCCGGATGAGGTATTGTAAGGCTCTTTTCGGCGCACAACTGCCGAGGAAACTCCAATTTAGGATCGATCCACTGACCTCCGCGTGCAGCTCTAGTTTCGCCTCGAAACACGTGAAAAACCCCCATTGTGTTAGAATGAACAAGTTCTGTTAAATTCAACCTGGTTCCCCCTTTAGAATCCACAAGAGATGCCGAGCGACTACCTGCCCATCGCTGCACTTATCTTCTTCTCAGTAGGCGCCGCCGTCACGATGGTCGCAGCCGGGCACCTATTTGGACCCCGCAAGAAAAATCGGAGCAAGGGTCAACCGTACGAATCAGGCATGGTTCCCTATGGGCCGGGCCAGCGACGCGTTCCGGTTCACTTCTACCGCATCGCGGTGCTTTTTATCCTTTTTGACATCGAGATCGTGTTCATACTTCCTTGGGCGGTTGTGCTGCGTGATCTCGGCATGTTCGGCTTAATCGAGATGCTGATGTTCGTCCTGATCCTCTCAGTCGGTCTCCTTTACGCCTGGAAGAAGGGGGCACTCGAGTGGGAGTAGAGAGCAAGCTCGGCAATCTGGGAGTCATAACGACCTCGCTTGAGAAGGCCGTAGGCTGGGGCCGGTCGCGTGCTATGTGGCCACTACTCTCCGGCCTGGCGTGCTGCGCAATTGAAATGATGGCCTCCCAGGCCGCAGACTACGACATGAGCCGTTTTGGCATGGAGGTCATGCGGGCGAGCCCCCGGCAGAGCGACCTGCTGATCGTAGCCGGCCGGTTGACGCGCAAGATGGCGCCGGTGCTCAGGCGACTCTACGATCAGATGCCTGAGCCTAAGTGGGTGATTGCCATGGGCGACTGCTGCTCATGCGGCGGGGTCTTCAACAACTACGCGGTCGTGCCCGGGGTTGACGAGGTCATGCCGGTGGACGTCTACGTCGCCGGATGCCCGCCGCGCCCCGAGGGACTCATACACGGGATCCTCGTGCTGCATGACAAAGTAATGGCCGAGAAATTGGCTTGAGCGAAGCCGAATCCACTCTGGCCGCACTGCAAAAGGAACTCGAGGAGCGAGTCCTCGACTCGATTGAGTTTCGGGACCAGCTGACGGCCGTTCTCGAACCCGAGGCAATTGTCGAAGCCTGTAGATTCTTAAGACAGCGCGGCTACGACCTGCTGATCGCGCTGACCGCCGCTGACCAGTGGCCCGTAGAGCCTCGCTTCGAGGTCGTCTACCAACTCTATTCGACGCGGCTAAATGCACTTATCGGCCTGAGCGTCCGTCTCGATGGAGATGAGCCGATACTTCCGAGCGTCGAATCGGTCTATCCCAACGCGAATTGGCATGAGCGGGAAGTGTTCGACATGTTTGGGATCGACTTCTCCGGGCACTCGGATCTGAGGCGAATTCTGATGCCACATGATTGGGAAGGGCATCCGCTGCGCAGAGATTATCCGCTCGGTTACGAAGAAGTGCAGTTCACCTTTAACTTCGATGAGATCGACAAGCGTAAGAAGTACGCGCAGGAGTAGGTAGAACCGATGGATCGGTGAACTACAAGCAGTTCACCCTTAACTTCGATGAGATCGACAAGCGTAAGAAATACGCGCAGGAGTAGGAAGAACCGATGGATCGGTGGTCTACAAGCAGTTCACCTTTAACTTCGATGAGATCGATCGGCGGAAGAAGTATCCAAGGATTAATTGAGGGCGCACATGCTTGACGCTCAAATGGAAGTGACCGTTGACGAGCTAAGAGGCCTTGTTTCGGAGCGCGCCATCGAAGGCGAGACGATGCTCCTGAACATGGGACCACAGCACCCCAGCACGCACGGCGTGCTGCGACTGCTCCTGGAGCTGGACGGCGAGACCATCGTCAATTGCGTGCCAGATATCGGTTTCCTCCACAGCGGCATCGAGAAGAACATGGAAGCCAAGACCTATGAAAAGGCCTTGGTCATGACCGACCGCATGGACTACTTGAACAATCTGGGCAATAACCTGTGCTATTGCCTGGCGGTCGAAAAGCTCGTCGACCTCGATGTCCCACCCCGCGCGCAAGTGGTGCGTGTGCTGCTCACAGAGCTTCAGAGAATCGCCTCCCACCTAGTGTGGTTGGGCACCCACTCGCTCGATTTGGCGGCCATTTCCGTATTTTTTTACACGTTCCGCGAGCGGGAGATCCTGCTGGATATCTTCGAGATGTGCTCCGGACAGCGGATGATGACCTCCTATTTCCGTCCGGGCGGCCTATGGCGCGATCTCCCACCGGGCTTTGAGGAAGCGGTCCGGCAGTTTCTGGATCTCTTCCCAGGGCGAATCGAGGAATACGAAAGCATACTGACGGAGAATCCGCTCTATTTAGAGCGCACGAAAGGGATCGGGGTAATTTCAGCGGAAGAGGCCCTGGCGATAGGACTCACAGGCCCGAATCTGAGAGCCACCGGAATACCTTTGGATATGCGGAAGGCACTGCCCTACAGCGGCTATGAGCAGTTTGAGTTCGAGGTGCCAACGGCGACCTCGGGGGATACCTACGATCGCTATATCGTACGCATGGAAGAAATGCGACAGTCGCTGAAGATCGTTCGACAGTCGCTCGATCGGCTGCCGGAAGGACCCTTCCGCAGCAACAACCGCAAGTTCGTGCCGCCGCCGCGTTCGGAGCTGGGGCACAGCATGGAGGCCGTCATCCATCACTTCAAATTGTGGACAGAGGGCTTTTCGGCTCCCAAAGGCGCGGTGTATATGCCGGTCGAGTCGCCGCGCGGCATCCTGGGATGCTATCTCGTTGGAGATGGCGGGCCCAAGCCGCGGCGGGTGCACTTTCGCGCGCCGAGCTTCGCCAACTTACAGGCACTTCCCATGCTCTCCAGGGGCCACCTGGTTGCCGACGTTGTCGCCATCATCAGCAGCCTAGATCCCACACTGGGGGACGTAGATCGGTAGAGTCATGCTGGCCGAAAACAACTCCCAAGAGATCGAAGCCATTCTGGCCAAGTATCCGCCGGATCAGAAACGTTCGGCGGTGATGCCGCTCTTGTTTCTAGCCCAGCGCGAGTATGGAACCCTGAGCCGCGAGGCGATTTCCGAGGTCAGTGAATTGCTCGGACTCCAGACTACAGAGGTGGCCTCGCTGGTGGGTTTCTATACCCTGTATCACGATCGACCGGGCGGCAAATATCGCATCCAAATCTGTACAGATCTGCCATGCGTCTTGCGAGGCGCGCAGGAATTCGCGGACGAGTTGTGCGAGAAGTTGGGCCTCGAGATGGGCGGCACGACTCCTGACGGTCAGGTCACCGTTGAGGGAGTGAAGTGCCTTGCCGCATGCGATCGAGCTCCGATATTTCAGCTGCAGGAGCCGAACGGAATCCATTATTACGAAGACCAGTCTGTGGGTTCGGCCATGGCGGTGATCGAGGCACTCAGAGTAAAGGGCCAGGTTGGCTGAACACGTAATCCTGCGACACCGCGACTTGGAAGGGCTTGACCAGCTCGAGGTCTACCTCGAGAAGGGCGGCTTTGGCGCATTCGAGTCGATTGTCAAGAAGAAGTCCCCTCAGCAAGTAATCGATATCGTCAAGAAGTCTGGACTGCGGGGTCGAGGGGGGGCTGGATTCCCTACCGGAGTCAAATGGAGCTTCCTCACGCCGGATGTCTTTCCCCGCTACGTCATCGCAAACGCCGACGAGTCGGAGCCCGGAACATTCAAGGACCGCGAAATTATGGAGCGCAACCCCTTCCAATTCTTGGAGGGTGTGGCGATCTGTGCCTACGCCGCACAGGCGAATGTGGCTTACATCTATTGCCGGGGCGAATTCTGGGACCTCTCGCAAGAGCTTGATCGCAAGATCGAGCAACTAAAAGAACGAGGCCTGCTGGGAAAGAAGCTCTTTGGGAGCGACTACTCGCTCGAGATGTACACGCACCTGGGGGCGGGCGCCTATATCTGCGGCGAAGAGACCGCACTGCTTGAATCGCTCGAAGGCAAGTTGGGGCAGCCGAGATTGCGCCCCCCGTTTCCCGCCGCAGAAGGTCTCTACGGAAAGCCCACGGTGGTGAACAACGTTGAAACGCTCACCAATTTACCCCCAATTATCGATCGCGGTGCAGAGTGGTACAGCAGCATCGGAACCGAGAAGAGCACCGGCACGAAGGTATTTTCAGTGTCCGGCAATATCGAACGGCCGGGCAATTATGAGTTGCCGTTTGGAACGACTTTTCGCGAATTGATCTTCAAACACGCCGGCGGCATTCCAAACGGTAAGGCGATCAAGGCCATTCTGCCGGCGGGCGCTTCGGCCCCGATTCTGCCCGCTACTGAAGAAGTGTTGGACACCAGGATGGACTATGAATCGGTGGTAGAGGTTGGATCTTCATTGGGGTCTGCCTCGCTCATCGTGATCGACGAGACGGTGAATATCGCCTGGGTGGAATACAAGATCACGGACTTCTTCGAGCATGAGACCTGCGGCAAATGCACTCCCTGTAGGGACGGCACCTACTGGATGAAGAATATCTTTGAGCGCATCATGGGCGATGCGGCGCAGCCGCACGAGATTGACCTGCTCCACTCGGTTGGACTGGGGATTCAAGGCAAGAGTCTATGTGCGCTGGGAGAGTTCGCGGCGTTGGCGGTCACTTCTGCAGTGGAGCGCTTCAGGCCGGAATTCGACCTGCACGTCGTGGACGATTCGAGCAAGGCCGCATGAGCGTAACACTCACGATAGACGGAACGAGTGTCACCGTTCCCGAAGGTACGTTGATTGTGAACGCCGCCAAGCGCATGGGCATAGATGTGCCCGTTTTCTGCTACCACCCCAAGATGGAGCCCGTCGGCATGTGCCGCGTGTGCCTGGTGGAGATCGGGCGTCCGGCTCGGGATCGGGCCACGCGTGAAGTACTGCTCGACGATTCTGGCAATCCGGTGATCCAGTTCGGGCCGAACCTCGAGTTGGCCTGCGCCACACCGGTCGGCGAGGGTTGGCAGGTACGGGTAGCGAGCGAGAAGGCGATTCAAGGGCGCAACCAGATCGTTGAATACCTGCTTACCTCCCATCCGCTCGACTGCCCGATCTGCGATAAGGGCGGCGAGTGCCCGCTCCAGAATCTCACGATGGGGCACGGACCGGGTGAGAGTCGGTTCCTTTACGATGACAAGATCCATTTCGCCAAGCACGTTCCGCTGGGGGAATTGATCTATCTCGATCGGGAACGATGTATCCAATGCGCACGATGCACCCGGTTCCAGGACGAGGTCGTAGACGACCCGGTCATCGGCTTTTATGAGCGCGGACGTCGGCTCGAAATCATCACCTATTCGGACCCGGGATTCGATTCATACTTCTCCGGCAACACGACCGACATTTGCCCGGTGGGCGCGCTGACGACCGCCGACTTCCGATTTGGGGCGCGCCCGTGGGAGCTCAATTCGGCGGCCTCGATCTGCCCGCATTGCCCGGTGGGATGCAATCTGACTTTGAGCACCCGTCGCGAGGCGCGTCAAGCGGGGCGGGACGTCATCAAGCGCGTCATGCCGCGGCAGAACGAACACGTCAATGAGATCTGGATATGTGACAAGGGCCGCTTCGTCCACCACTACGCTCAGAGCCCAGAGCGATTGACGACGCCGCTTGTACGTGTGAGCGGGACGCTGGTCAAGGCCTCGTGGGAGCAGGCCCTAACGCGCGCTGCAGAAGGTCTAAAGGAAGGCGGTAAGCATTCGATCGGAATCGCGAGCGGCCGTCTGACGAATGAGGACCTATTCAACTTACGAGTGCTTTTGGGCGAGTTGGGCGGAAAAGCGATCCTGTCGGATGCGATGGCAGGTGGAAACCTCGTTCAGCGCTATGGCGTCGGCGTGGGGACAAATCTCAGCTCGCTGGGCAAAGGTGACGCAGCTCTGGTGATCGCCTCCGATCTGCATGAAGAGGCACCCATATGGTGGCTGCGGCTCAAGCAGGCCGCGGAACGCGGTGCCACATTGATCGTGGCAAATGCACGCGCAACCCGCCTCGACGACTACGCGCAGCACATCCTGCGCTTTGCCCCGGGTGAAGCGGTGCACACTGCCCTAGGCCTGCTCCAAGTCATCGGAGGAGATCCGGAGCTCGCAAGATTCGAGGGGGATCGAGAGCTCAAAACTGCGGCACGCGCGTTCAAGAGGGCGAGCAATGCTACTGTCTTCTTCGGTCAGGAGGGTCTGAACTACGCTGGGACCGAGGCGCTGGCGCGCGCCTGCGCACTGGTGATCGAGGCCAAGGGAGGCTTGGGTGAGCCGAACAACGGGCTTGTGGCTGTGTGGCCGCGCGCCAACACTCAGGGTGCATGGGATATGGGCTTGCGACCGGATCCTGGGGGGTTGAACGGTGCTCTCGAAGGAGCGAAGGCGGCCTACATCGTGGCATCAGATCCCGCCGGCGATGGATCCGCCTCGCTTGATAAGCTCTCCACGCTAATTGTTCAGGACTTATTCCTTACTGCGACCGCGGAGTTGGCAGACGTGGTCTTGCCCGCACAGTCCTTTGTCGAGCGCGCGGGCACGTTCACGAACGGCGAGCGCCGGGTGCAGCGGCTCTATCCCGCGGTCAGCGAGCCATCGGGGAGCCTTCCGGATTGGAAGATTGTGGCTGAAGTGGCTCGCCGGCTGGAGGTCGGTCTGGAAGATACGGCGGCTCCGCTCGTGTTCGAGCGCATCGCAAGCGAGGTTCGAGACTACTCGGAGCTTAGCTACGATGGTCTGGCGGCGGTTGAGCCGCAGTGGCCGCAGGTTGGGGGTGCGGACCTTTACTTCGGTGGAACGGCCTACGCCAACAAGCAGGGGCTGGGTGTTCAGCTAGCGCCGCGCAGGTCCGGCCGACCTTTGAAATGGAAGGCGCCTCCTAGGGCAAGCGCCGCCCAGGATCTCCTGATCGTGCCGGTCACGAAGCTATATGATCGGGGCGGCACTTTGCGATCTTCCAGATTGCTCGAGGCTCGGATCGCTCCACTTCAGATGACTCTGCATCCCTCTGAAATCGAGCGTCTGGGGCTCTCAGAGGCCGAGGAGGCGGAGATCCGCTGGGATGGACGAGTGGAGCGGTTGAAATTCACGCCGAGCACCGACGTACCGCCCGGCTCCGCGCTGGTTCCACGCAGCGTCGGCCTGGCTCTGCTGGAACCGACCCCGGTAACGGTGAGGCGGCCAGAATCGTGATTTCTTTTGCATCCGTAGTGGAGTGGTCCATCAAATCTCTGGTGCTCATCACCATCATCCTGGGTGGATTCGCGTATTTGACGCTGTTTGAGCGGAGGGCGATCGCTCGGATCCAGGCCCGCATCGGGCCCAATCGAGCGGGGCCGCAAGGTCTACTGCAGCCGATTGCGGATGGGATCAAGCTCCTTTTCAAGGAGGAGCTGATCCCAGACCGGGCTGACAAAGTGTTATTCGTGTTGGCTCCCATTATTACGGTGGTACCTGTGCTGCTGCTGCTGGCAGTCATTCCGCTGGGGCCGGACATCGAGCTCTTCGGTCAGCAGATCAGCTTGGGTCTGGCATCCGAGATCGACGTGGGTGTGCTCTTTATTCTGGCGGTAGCCTCCATTGCTGTTTATGGCATCGTAATTGCCGGCTGGTCCTCATACAGCAAATACTCCCTACTGGGTGCGGTGCGTGCTTCGGCCCAGATGGTGAGCTACGAGCTTGCGCTGGGATTGGCCATCGTGGGCCCGATCCTGCTCGCGGGCTCGATGAGCGTGGTAGATATTGTGGCCGATCAGCAAGGCCTCTGGTACGCGATCTTGCAGCCGGTCGGGTTTCTGATCTTCGTGATTGCTGCAGTGGCGGAAGTCAATCGAGCGCCGTTCGACATGCCGGAGGCTGAGCAGGAGCTGACCGCAGGCTACCACACCGAGTATTCGGGCATGAAATTCACGCTCTTTTTCATGGCCGAGTACGGGAAGATGATTGCGGTCAGCTTCATCGCTGCCACCCTGTTCCTTGGAGGTTACTGGGGACCTTTTGTTGATCGCATCGGCTTGCTGGGACCGGTCTATCTGTTCGCCAAGGTAGTGGCGCTTCTCTTCTTTATGGTCTGGATTCGTGCCACTCTGCCGCGGCTGCGTTACGATCGGCTGATGGCCTTTGGCTGGAAAATTCTGCTTCCGGTTGCGCTGCTTAACGTCGTTATCACGGGCGGCCTCATCGTGGTGCTGAACTTATGAAACCTCTCGAGCTCGTGCGCGGACTGGGTACCACGTTGTCCATGATGTTTGAGCGGCCGGTTACGTACCAGTATCCCGAGGTCAAACGCCCGGTCCGGGAGCGCTTCAAAGGACGGCACGAACTGAAACGCTACGACAACGGTCTGGAGAAGTGTATCGGCTGCTCGCTATGCGAAGCAGCGTGTCCAGCGGATGCAATTTTTGTTGAGTCAGCGGAGAACACCGATTCAGAACGCTACTCGCCGGGTGAGCGCTACGCCAGCACGTATGAGATCAACATGCTGCGCTGCATCTTCTGCGGGTACTGCGAAGATGCTTGCCCGACGGAGGCCATCGTCCTGGAACACAACTATGAGCTATCCTACACGAATCGTCGGGAGGCGATCTACACGCGTGAGATGCTGCTGGTGCCGGTGCCCCAGTCGGGAAGTCTCACGCCAATGAAAACGACGCCCGGAGATTTCGACCGTTCCATCCCAGAGATGGACGATCCGCAATAGAGGCTGGGCGCCGAATAGACAATATCGGTGGGTTGGAGAAGGACCCGCGCAGCCGGATGCAACGAAATAACGCATGACAGTTGAATTCGCGATCTTCCTGGGTCTGTCGCTTGTCGCGGTCGGCGCAGCTATCGGCATGCTCGTCAGCCGCAACGCGGTCTATTCGGTGCTCTTCTTGGTCATTGTCTTCCTGGCCATCGCAGTGCTCTTCCTGCTCCTGTCGGCGGCTTTCATTGCCATGGTTCAGGTGGCGGTCTATGCGGGCGCCATCATGATCTTGTTCCTTTTCGTGATCATGTTGCTGGGTCCGGAATACGTTGAATCCGAGCCCAGCCACCCCTGGCAATTCGCCACCGCGCTCGTGCTCAGCTTTGCGCTCATCATCCAATTTCTAATTGTCGCGATCGTCCTGCCTGGCGAATCCGGAGGCGACATTGGTGAGGTGGCGCAAGGTTTTGGCAGTCCTGCGAGCATTGGAACCCTGCTCTTCAAGGAGTATTTGATTCCCTTTGAAGTGGCCTCTCTATTGCTTCTGGCAGCCATGGTGGGCGCCATTGTCCTGACACGCGGGGAGCATCCGAGATGATCCCCGGCGTCTCAATGACGCACATCTTGATCCTTTCCGGAGTGCTGTTCACGCTCGGGGCTTTGGGAGTGCTAATTCGGCGCAATTCCATCGTAATGTTCATGGCCATCGAGCTGATGCTTAATGCCGCTAACCTGGCTTTCGTAGGGTTTGCGAGATCCATGGAGGCCCTGAGCGGCCAGGTGTTTGTGTTTTTCGTCATCGCGGTCGCCGCGGCGGAAGTGGCGGTTGGACTGGCCTTAATTGTTTCGGTCTACCGAAGCCGTAGCAGCATCGATATCGACAAGGTAAGCGATCTCAGGGGATGACTGCAGGTACGCTTTTCGGTCTAGCTCCGCTCATAATCCTCTTCCCGCTCCTGGGTCTGGCAGTCAACATGATTGCCGGCCGGCGCATAGGCGAGCGAGGGGTGGGCATCGTGGCCAGCGCGGCGATCGGACTGGCGTTTGTGATTGCGATGCTCCAGTTCATCGCGTTGGGAATGGATCCGGATGGCGCCACGGTACGCATCGCCGAATGGATCGTGATCGGGCAGCTCGAAATCGAGTGGGCGCTGCAAATCGATTCGTTGGCCGTGACCATGATGCTAACCGTGACCGGAGTAGGGGGCCTGATCCACATCTATGCCATCGCCTACATGCACGACGACGTGCGCTTTCAGGGCGATCCCTCCCGCTTCCCACGTTTCTTCGTCTACTTCAATCTCTTCATGGCGGCCATGCTGATTCTGGTCACAGGAAACAGCTACCTCACGATGTTCGTGGGCTGGGAAGGCGTGGGGTTGAGCTCCTACCTGCTGATCAGCTTCTGGTATGAGAAGGGCGAGGACGGGATCGGCAACGCATTGGCAGGTAAGAAAGCCTTTGTCGTCAACCGTATCGGAGACTTTGGCTTTATTATCGCCATGCTGGTCACCTTCTGGTTCTTCGGCACGCTGACTTTCGAAGAGGTCTTTCGTGAAGCGGAAGTCATGGGAACCGCCGCGGTCGGCGCCGCCACCGTCATCACGCTCCTCCTTTTCGTCGGCGCGATCGGCAAGTCGGCCCAGATACCGCTCTTTATCTGGCTACCGGATGCGATGGCCGGACCGACTCCAGTTTCGGCTCTCATCCACGCCGCAACGATGGTGACGGCCGGCATCTACATGCTTGTTCGCAATGCACCGTTGCTTGAGCTGGCGACCGTGACACCGGACATCATTGCGATTGTCGGAGCCGCTACCGCGCTGCTCGCGGCCAGCATCGCGGTCGCTCGGTTTGACATCAAGCGCGTGCTTGCTTATTCCACGATCAGTCAACTGGGGTTCATGATCGCTGCGGTGGGGATCGGAGCCTATGTAGCCGCCATCTTCCATCTTGTGGCGCATGCCTTCTTCAAGGCGCTGCTGTTTCTTTCGGCTGGTTCAGTGATCCAAGGCGTGGAGCACGCGCACCACCACGGGGATTCGCCGGAGGAGGATTTCAATCCAAACGACATGCGAGTAATGGGTGGGTTGAGAACGCGGATGAAGGCCACCTTCTGGGTGTATCTCATGGGTGCGCTGGCGCTGGTGGGCATACCGCCGCTGGTTGGTTTCTTCTCAAAGGACGAGATTCTCGCAGACGCCTCGCTGGTAAATCCCGCAGTCTTTTGGATGCTTGTGATCTCCGCCTTTCTCACCGCTTTCTACATAGCCCGCCAGGCCCTGATGGTCTTCTTCGGAAAACCGCGCTCGAAGGCCGCCGAGGCTGCGAAAGAAAGCTCGATCCTTATGGTGGCCCCGCTGGTGGCGCTGGCAATCCTGGCGGTGGGCGGCGGCCTCATCAATGGCCCCGGCCTGCTCCCGCTCACGCACTTCCTGGAAGAGACCCTCGAAGACATTGAGGAGTCGGAGTTCATAGCCGCAGTCGCGATCTTCACGACGATTCTGGCCCTGATCTCAATTGGGCTGGCCTGGCTGGTTTATGGCCGCCGCCCAGTAATGTCCGGTGGGACAGATCCGCTGCAATCCAAGCTCGGGCCGCTATGGACCGCGATTCGTCGTCGGTGGTGGGTGGATGAGTTTTATGACTGGCTGATCGTCAGACGATATGTCTCATTGACGCGGTGGTTAGCTGAAGTTGTGGACGATAGATTTCTACACGATTGGGTACACGATACGGTGATCGCGCCTAGCTACGTTCGAGCCACAAATTGGCTGGCCAGCGTAGTTGACCTTCGACTTATTGATCGTGGGTTCGATGGGTTGGGGGCCATTACGCGCAGAGGCGCCGCCGGGCTGAGCGTGCTGCAGACCGGCTACGTGCGCAATTATGCCGTCGCGGTATTCATTGGACTGGTGCTTGTGGTGAGCTACCTGCTGCTGCGCTAGGGATCAGGGAAACCATATGGAAGCTTGGATCCTCACTCTCGTTACGTTTTTTCCAATCGTTGGCGTCATCATTCTGCTTTTCCTGCGCAAGGAGCAGGAGACGCAGATACGCTGGACGGCTCTGCTGACGGCCTTGATCACCTTTGTGCTTTCGCTGGTGATGCTGGCGGTCTTCGATCCGATCGATCCGGACCTCCAGATGGTCGTGCGAGTGCCCTGGTTCAGCATCGGCGACCTGCAAATCGAATTCTTCCTCGGCGTGGACGGACTCAGCATACTTCTGGTACTGCTCACCACGTTTCTCTCGGTGCTGGCTATTATCTCGACCTGGACTGCCATCGTGGATCGTGTCCGTGAGTTCATGGTCTTCTTCCTGCTGCTGGAGATTGGGATGGTGGGCGTCTTCCTGGGCATGGACTTATTCCTTTTCTATATCTTCTGGGAATTCACTCTAGTGCCGATGTATTTCCTGATTGGTGTGTGGGGCGGCGAGCGCCGGATGTATGCAGCATTAAAGTTCTTCCTGTACACCATGGCAGGTTCGATCCTGATGCTGTTGGCCATCCTCTGGCTCGGTCTGGATGCTGGAACGTTCGCGGTCCCGGATTTGATCGAAGCCCAGGCCATTCCTGCCAACCTGCAGTTTTGGCTGTTCCTCGCCTTCGCCGCTGCGTTCGCCATCAAGGTGCCCATGTGGCCTTTGCATTCATGGTTACCGGACGCGCATGTGGAGGCGCCGACTGCAGGCTCCGTGATCCTGGCGGGTGTGCTGCTGAAGATGGGTACCTATGGCTTCCTGCGCTTTAACCTAGGGTTATTTCCGCAGGCCTCCGTCCGGCTCGCGCCATGGGTCGCACTCCTTGCTGTGATCGGCATTATTTATGGTGCTGCGGTCTCCTACGCCCAGAAGGATGTCAAGAAGTTGGTGGCCTACTCCTCCGTGAGCCATCTCGGATTGGTCATGCTCGGCTTGTTCGCACTTAATCTCCAGGGACTACAGGGCAGCATCCTGCAGATGATCAATCACGGCCTGAGCACCGGGGCGCTCTTCTTGATCGTCGGAATCATTTACGAAAGACGACACACGCGTGATATGGACGCCTTCGGGGGTCTATGGAGCGTGATGCCGATTTACGCGGGTATCACGCTGATTGTGACGCTCTCCTCGCTGGGTCTGCCCGGCCTGAACGGATTCGTGGGTGAGTTCACGGTCCTAATCGGAGCCTTCGGTTCGGTTGCCATTGGTTCAGAGTGGTTCGCCATATTGGCCGCCACCGGTATCATCCTGGTTGCGATCTACATGCTCTACATGTTCCAGAAGCTCTTCCTCGGCCCGCTGGATAACGACAAGAACAAACGCCTTCCGGATGTAAACCGACGAGAGATACTCATGTTAGTGCCGATCGTGATCCTCATCTTCTGGATCGGGCTGTATCCACGGCCTTTCTTCGGGCTCACCGAAGCATCGGTTGGGAAGGTCGTCGAGCTGGTGAGCTCGGCGGCCCTGGCGATGCGATGAGCTCCTCGGACCTGCTTCCGGCACTCCCCTTCCTGATCGTTTCAATCTGGGCCATCCTGCTTTTGGTGTTCGACCTCTTCATTTCGAACAAAGGCATCACCGCGATATTGGCCGCGGCAGGCGTGATGGGCGCGCTGGTAGCGGCCATTGCACGCTTCGGCAGCAATCAGGTGGCGTTCGACGGCATGATCGTAGCCGACGGCTTTTCCGACTACCTGCAGATTGTGATTCTGGCCACCGCGCTGCTGGGGGTTGCGGTGGCGTATGACTACTTGCGCCGAATGGACATGGAGCGCGGCGAGTACTACACGCTAATGCTCTTTACGGTCGCGGGTATGCTGCTCATGAGCCTGGCGGGAGATCTGATACTCATCTTTCTGGCTATTGAATTGCTTTCGCTGCCGCTCTATGTCTTGTCCGGCTTCGCACGCCCAGAGAAAAACTCGGAAGAAGCGGCCATGAAGTATTTCATCCTGGGCGCCTTCTCCTCCGCTTTTCTGGTGTACGGGATTGCGCTCATCTTCGGGTCCACCGGAACCACAAACATGGCCGGAGTTGCGCAATCCATCTACAGCAATCAGGCGGACCTGACTCTCCTGATCATCGCAATACCCATGCTGCTGGTGGGTTTGGGGTTCAAGGTCGCAGCGGTTCCATTCCACATGTGGATGCCCGACGTCTATCAAGGTGCTCCGTCAGCTGCGGTGGCATTCATGTCCGTCGGGGCAAAGGTGGCCGGCTTCGCAGCGCTGCTGCGGATCTTTATCGTGGCACTACCGGAACTTGCCCAGGCGTGGGGCCCGATCGTGGTCGCGGTTTCGGCCGCCACGATGATCTGGGGAAATCTTGCTGCCATTCCCCAATCGAACATCAAGCGCATGCTGGCGTACTCAAGCATCGCGCATGCCGGCTTTATCTTGATGGCGCTGGCGGCGGCCTCTGATGCCGCCGTCGCCGACAAAGCCGTGAGCGCGGCTCTGTTCTACCTGTTTGCCTATCTCTTCTCGAACCTGGGCGCATGGGCCGTGGTTCTGGCGTTAGAGCAAACCGAAGGCCGCGGACTGCTGATCGAAGACTACGCCGGCCTGGGACGGCGCCGCCCGGCGCTGGCGCTCGCGATGGCGGTTTTCATGCTTTCCCTCCTTGGCATTCCTCCGACCGTTGGGTTCATCGGTAAATTCCTGGTCTTCGGTGTCACGATTGAGGCGGGCCTGATCGGGTTGGCGATCGTGGGCGTGGCGACATCGCTCATCTCAGCCTATTACTACATGCGGGTGGTGGTCGTGATGTACATGCGCACCGGCGAACCCGAATCTCGATCCGAAGGCTGGCTCAATCGCACCGTCGGCCTGACGGCCCTGGCAACTTTCCTTCTCGGAGTGCTCCCAGGTCCGATCTTGTTCTTGGCCGCGAACTCAGGGTTCATCACTCCCTAGGACGTGTAGGGAGTCCTAAGACACCAAACCAAGAGGAGGGGGATTAGTATGGCGGATAGCCGGGCACACGCCTACATCTCTGGCAGAGTGCAGGGGGTCAGCTTTCGCTACTACACTTACCACGAAGCGCTCAAGCAGGGCTTGCGAGGGTGGATCCGCAATCTACGGGATGGCCGGGTGGAGGCCGTTTTCGAAGGAGAGAGGGTAGCCGTCCTGAAAGTTCTGGAATGGTCCGAGAATGGGCCGCCGGGAGCACACGTGGATGGTGTTGTGGTTGAATGGGAAGATCCCTCCGATTCGTTGACCGGCTTTGATGTGCGGGCGACCCCGAGCCCGGGGGATGAGGCCTGAATATCGCGCGTGTAGGTCGAGCCGCGCGGTGATTTCCGACTTTAGCTCCTATCTTCACGAGTTATACGCGCTAGGGAGTATGTAGGACCGTACACTCACGGCCCACAGAAGAGCGCCGCTCTCGTGTATTTAGCCGATCCTCGCCAAACAACACCGAGGCAATTCCACTCCAATAGCTCCAGGTTAGCGCCTACTGCCCGTGCCGAAGGGGGCAGTCAACTGAGAGATGCTATACTCAGAATCACCTTAGCCCTCCCGGATTAGGCGGCACTCTCCAATCACGCTGACTCTAGCTCAATGATCGAAATACAACTCTTCGGTAGGCTTGGGGTCCCCGCAGGGGATCTCGAGTTTGAAGTCTTGATGGACCGGATACTAAAGCGCTAGGAGCCAAATGCTCGAAGTTCGCCTGCTGGGTCAGTTTGAAGTCAACAAGGAAGGGGAGCGCATCGACATCCCCTCGAGACCCGCGCAATCGTTGCTCGCCTACCTGATCCTGCGGGCGGGAACGGCACACCGGCGCGAGAAGCTTGCCGGCCTGCTCTGGCCCGACTCCGATGAAAAAAACGCGCGTGGCAACCTGCGGCATGCGATCTGGCGCCTGCGTCAAGCCATCGGAGCGGAATATATTCCATCGGACAAGATTAGCCTCAGCTTCGATGCGGATCGGGAGTACTGGCTGGATTCGGCGGTCGTTGAACGAGCGGGCCAACCCTCCACCGACGGTCTCATGAGAGATCTGGCGGTGTATGGCGGAGAGCTGCTGCCGGGCTTCTATGACGACTGGACCGTCTTGGACCGGGAACGCCTTCGGGCGGTCTTTGAGGGCAAGATCCAAACGCTCTTGGATAAGCTGCTGGCGGAACAGCGATGGCAGGAGGCATCCGAGTGGGGAGAAAGATGGATCGCGCTCGGCTATGTGCCTGAGCCGGCATACCGGGCGATGATGATCGCGGCGGCCGGAATGGGCGATACCGCCGGAGTGGCAGCGATATTCCGTCGTTGTGAGGATGCCCTCCGAGCGGAGCTAGGCGTTGATCCGTCGGAGCGGACGCGGCGAGTTTATCAAGAGCTCTCATCCGGTGGCGCGCCCCAGGCGCTTATTGATGCAGAGCCCCCGCCCAGCGCCGCAGTCGGAGTGGAGCGGATGCTGGCCGGGTGGAGAGATCAAGGCGTCGAGGTGTTGGATGTCGCCAGCCTGGCAATTGTGTACGCTGCATCCCCAGAGCAGCGTTTCGATGAACTGGATTCGTCGTTGCTCATCCGGAGCGCGCTAGCGCATGATGTCGACGTCGAACCTTGGCTCACCCGTGCACCTTCGGAGGCTGCCGCCATAGAGGCATTGATCCAATCCTTTGATGAGTATCCTCGGCCGCAGATCCGCAAGCGGATCGTCAGAGCGCTGGACGGAATGGAGGGCAAGGATGCCGCGCGCGCGCTGGGAGATATTGCCATCAAAGAAGACAATCCTTCCATCCGCGCAGAGGCGGCGGTTGCCGCCGCGCGCAGGGGTTCGCAGCAGGTTACAGAATACCTCCGATTGGAGTTGATCGCCGATGGCGACGGCTCCGCCCTGGCAGCATTTGTGGCGGTGGCTGACGAAGTTGGGCTGCCCCAAGAAATCGGTCCTTACCCGGGCTTTCCAGTAGCGTTCGAGCTTGGTAGACGAAGGTGGCGACGCTGGAAACCCGCGATACTGCGCCAAAGTCTAAGGGCAGCATTGGGCGGAGGATCCGCGATGGCGTTTGTGGCTGTGCTGCCGGTGCTCATAGTGGCGGTGCTCGACCCAGTCCTATTGAGAGAGACGCTAGAAGTTGTGACGCTTCCGATCTGGATCGTGATCAACACTGTAATGGGCCTTGTTTGGGGAGGCGCGCAAGGCGGCGCAATTGGGTTGGCGGTCGGCATTGCTGACACCATCTCAATGCCCGCGCGTCGGGGTCGATTGCGCGTGCTTTTTGCTGGGCTAGCAGGGCTGATTCACTCTACGTTTGTCATCTTCACTGCTGCAACCGGAGGGACCTGGACTTCTGTGGAACCAATCATCTTTATTCCCATTTACACCGCATACGGCCTTATAGTGGGTATGGGATTATCGATAGTATTTCCCCGGCTCGGACAGGTGAGGGAATGGAGGCCGCAGCTCATCGAAATGGCGAAATCCAGCCTGGTCGCAGCCACCAGCGGGGTAATCGCGGTGTACCTTGCCCACGGAGCAAGCCTTAAATCCAGCGAAGCCACAGGATCGCTGACCGCGTTTCTGCTGTATGCAATCTTATTTCCTCTCGGTATTACACTCGCAATCCAGCGCGGGCCGGATATGGATTAGAGAAAGGGGGAACCATCCCGCAATAGTCGCCCGCACGTTTGCAGACCCGGCTAGATCACTTGAAGGAGGGGTCAAACCATGGCCCAGGCAAAGACATCTTGGGAAAAGCTTAGAGACGTACTCGACGATGCGAAAAGAAATGATGAGGTAAGCACAATATTGCGCACCGCATCCCCGTCGGAAGTTAGGGATCTCCTACTGAAGAAGTACGACCTGTCGGCGGATGAGGTTACGGACTTGATCACGGAGTTCGAAAGAATCGCGGATCGCAATAGCGTAGGATTCTGGAGCCCGATAGGCTAGCAATCCAGGTAATTTGTCGCTTCTGGTCGCTTGACTTCATCCAATAAATCCATTTACCCAATTCAAGCCCGGGAAAATCCCGTCGGCTGGCTTCCGCATGAGCGCCGCGCGGTCCGTCTGTTTGAGAGCCTGGTTACTCGCTACGCAGGGTTCATAAATGGCCTGCCCGAACCGATTCGCTCCATAGCGCAATCCAGAAGTGCCTATCTCGGACAGCCGGCATCCGCAGCGTTCGAGGGGGTGGCGAGCCTGAATCCTGTTCTTGCCGGAACTCCCTGGATGTTTTGGGAGGAGTTCCGAGGGCTGGACGACGAGCGTTTCATCACGATCGCGGAGGCCGGCACATACTGGGTGCTGGCTTCGATCGTTATGGACCATATTGTCGACGGCCAAGCGGATCCGGTCGGCGAGGTAGCCTTGTTCCATCAGATTCTGCAATCTGAAGGAATTCGCGCTTTCCGCAGCCTCTTTTCACAGGCCTCGGGGTTTTGGGGCAAGTTTGATGCGCTCGCCGATAGGCACGCACGAGGACTTTCCACGGAGCTTAGCGCCAGAACGGCGCGCCGCGCGGTGGAACTTGATGACCTGGTGATGGCGGCGGAAGGAAAGGTCGCTCCGATAGTCGTCACGATCGCCGCACTGACAGAAGCCCACCGCAACCAGCAGCTTTATGACCCAATTCAGAATTCCCTGAAAAATATTGCGGTCGCTTCACAGTTGTTGGATGACGTAGGAGACTGGAGGCAAGATAGAAAACAGGGGCATGCTACATATTTTCTCCAACTACTGGCACCGGAGGATTTCGGAGCATTCGAAGTGTGGCCCGAGATGGAACAACTAGAGCAGATAAATCGTGCGCGCTGGCAGGATGTAGAGTCACTCAAGTCGGTTGCGGAGTGGCTAGATCAGTCCCTTGAGGCGGTGGAGGGCCTGCAGTGTACTGGATGGAGACAATACATTCTTGACTATCTGGAGCGTACGGATCGCCACCTTACGGCTGCCATCGCCAACCACATAGCTCAGAAGCTAAGGGACTTGCAGCACTAGCCAGGCGGATCTTAATTTTCGAAGAGCGAGGCCCCTGTCTTCAGAGCAAGGCAGGTTCATAGGCAAGTCCCGAATTCTCGAGTGCTCGAGCCATTCCCTGATAGGAGCAAAAAAAAAGCGCCGGCAAATTCTCGCCGGCGTTCGGCATTAGGGACGCGATAAGTCTAGTTCAAGCTCGCACAGCAGCACGACCCGCCACACGCGCAGCCACCCCCGTTGCTCTGGGTGAGCGACTCACCATCAGACTGAGCGAAGAATACAGAGATCATGCGCGAGGTGTGCTCGCTCTCGCATGCCTGGCAAATGATCGGGGAATCGGCCTGTGACATGGGCCGCAGAGTGTCGAATACGTCGTTGCATTCCAGGCAGATGTACTCGTAAATTGGCATGGCGCTGATTCTACCTTTCCGCCCCGTGAGGGTCAACCTGGGTGCGGGGAATCGGTATCGCGCCGGATTTGGAACCGGTCAAAGTCGCGCGCGACGGTAACGTTTGGAAAGATGGCCTGAGCTTCCTTCCGGATCTCGTGTTCCCTATATCGCCGCGATATGTGTGTGAGGTACAGGTGGCCAACGTCGGCCTGCTTAGCGAGTTCGGCCGCCTGGCGGGCCGTTAGGTGGCCGAAGTTCCTGGCCAATTCCGCCTCCGATTCAAGGTATGTGGCCTCGATCACCAGACCATCCGCACCCGCGCTGTACTCCAGCAGGCCGTCCGTGCTGCCACAATCCCCGATGTGAATCAGCCGCGCGCCGCGGCGTGATGGCCCAAGGACCTGCTCGGGCTGGATCACCGTTCCATCCGACAGCTTGACATTGCGTCCCCGAACGAGCTCGCGTCGGATGGGCCCAGCAGGCACTCCAAGTTCCGTCGCACGCTGCGGGAGGAAAGGGCGGCGAGCCGTCTGCTCGAAAGCGAAGCCAAACGTGCCGGCCCCGCGGTGCTCCACCGGAAACGCAGATAGCTGAAAATGATCATCCTCCATCAGGAGGCCAGGCTCAATGGGTATCAACTCAATTTGCAGGGGTGGACGCGCACCCCGCAGCACGACGCCAAACAGCAAGTCGTGAATGCGCTCCAGCGCCCAGGCACTGCCCCAAATCTGAAGCTCTTCGACGGCTTCCCATCGGGCAAAGGTGGAGAGCAGCCCGGCCAGACCCAAGATGTGATCCAGATGCCCGTGCGTTATGAGGATCCGATTTAGCCGCCGAAAACCGATCCCTGACTTGAGAATCTGACGCTGTGTGCCCTCGCCGCAATCGATGAGAAAGCGGTAGTCACGGAAGCTAACGATGTGGGCGCTGAGCCCGCGGTGAACGGACGGGGCCGAAGCCGATGTGCCAAGGAAGATGAACTCGAACAAGAGGTACCTTGAGTTGCCCCGGGGAGACCGGGCGGGTCATTGTACCTCACTCAACTAAAAGAGCTCGCAGAGGAGGTAGATGGGAAGGCGCCTAGCCCGCGTCGATCGAAGACGCCCTGAGCGCGGTGCCCGAAGAAGCAGCCGCAGCGGCAATTGCCGAAATCGAGATCAGCAGGGGCGCCGCGGATGATCCCGCCAAAGCCTGGCTGATTCCCCAGAGCGCGGCCAGGGCCATTGCGCCAGCCAGGTAGCGATGTGTGAACGTACGCCGCCAAACGAATTCCGGTATCCAGCTCGGCCGAGTGTACGCCGCCCAAATCGCCGCCACCGCAAGCGCCAGGATAATGAACCGGAGAGCCGACTCCACCATGGCCAGTACCAGTGCCGTGGCTGGAAGAAACAGTGCGATTGAATAGGATGCGGCCAGCAGCCGATCTCGCGCTCCTGGTGTTTCCGTAATCGCCTGGCGCGAGAATATCCCAACCGCTCCCGCGATCCCCAAATAAAGCGTCGCGATCCCAGACCATAGCGTGAGCTGTAATATCATTTGACCTCCCGTCTCCCTGCTCATAATTGATGCAAGTTGTATGCCTCGATGGGCGTGGAAGCAGGGGAGCGGCGGAGCGGGGGGATCAGGGGAGCAGGGCGTTCAGGCGGTCCGTGCCAGCGCAGTAAGTCCAAGCACGAGGATTCCGAACGCTAAGCCCACACGATTCAGGCGGGAAATCTCCCGCGCGACCTGGTGGGAGGCGTCGGCCTCCCGCTTCAACGCCAGGCGCGATAAGCGGGGATTCAACACCCAGGTCTGGTAAGCGGCAACAAGGATCATCAACCCCACCGCGAAATGCTTGGTGAGGAGCGCGCGCGACCAGGGGTTTGTGAAGGCGAAAAGCCCCTCGTAGTTTGGATTTCCCGACATCTGGAGCAACCCGGTACCGATAAGGACTAGCAGGCTCAGCGAGGCCAGCGGCTGAAATCGACGCCGCATGTCCTCCGCCAGCCGGCCGCGCTCGGCCGGCAAACGCTCGAGAGCCGGATTCACGACGACCGCCTGGTAGAAGAGCCCGCCGATCCACACAATCGTGGCCGCCATATGGAGCCAGAAGGCGATTGTGAGCACAGCTTGATCCAACATCACACCTCTGGCGTGGGGGTTTCAGTGGGAGGGTCCGGTACCGTCCCTTCCAATGTGGCCGTGGGCGGCGGAGCCGGGGGCGGGGCGGTCGCCGTCCTGCACGCGTCACGAACGGCTGTGGCGGTGGGCGCCAGGTCCTCGTTGGGGATCACTTCCAGGGATATGTCGAGTTGCTCTTCCGCGGCACACGGATCTCCCCCGTCGGCCAACAGCATGGCGTACATGAACTTCGCTTGAGCATATTTCCATGCTACATCATTGCGGATGCCCGGTGCGACAGAATAAACGACCTCAAAGTAGAAGGCTGCCTGCTCCCAGTTGAGGCCGTAAAAGCTGTTTGCGGTGAGGTAGAGCTGGGCCCAGCTTCGCCAGTTATTGGCATCTTCGTCCAATGGTGCGAAGCTCGCCGCTAGACTCAGGTCGTAGATTCCCTCTTCCAGCTGTTTGTCCTGGGAAATCCGTCGAATTCCGCGGTTGCGCAGGGCGGCATACATCAACCCATCCGCTTCAACCGCCCGAAAAGCACTGTCTTTTGCGCGCAAGGCAAGGAGATGCGCGATGGTTGCCTCCCAGTCGCCCTCCTCAAATGCGGCTTGAGCCAGGTCGAAAATCTCCTGAACCGGCGCAAGGTTTGGGGTTGGCGTGACCGCTGGTGAAATTGAGGTGGCGAGCGGTTCGTTCAATCCGAGCAGAGCCTCTGCCAGGCGCTCGGGAGCATCCGGGAAGGTGGGGTTCAGCTGAATGATGTACTCAAATCGCTGTCGGGCAACGTCATAACGCTCTTCTTCAAGGTCGAGCAGACCCAGGGCGAATTGCTCCTGGACAATGGAGGTCACCTGCTCTTTTTCCGCTTGATCCCGCTCCGACTGCCCTACCAAAACCCCAACAGCGGCCGCAATACCCAGCAGCAGCAGCGTGATGGGGAAAACCCACAGCAGCGGACGCCAAGACGAGCGGGAGTTGGAATCCTCTTCCGAAAGCACGGGCGGCATTATACCGTAGCGGTAACGGCGGCTCGATTCACGCGTTCTGGGAGCCCCAATGCCCTAAGCTGCCGCACTTATGTTTAGATGTGAATCGATCCAGGAGAATGCCACTCGGCCCTAGCCAACCCACGGTGTGCGATCTCCGGGTCCTTGACGCCGAAATTTTCGGGGTGGTATGATGCACCACCTCCCCCCTATGTATCTAAGCGGAAGCAAGTGGAACACTCGTAAGCGACGCCGCCGCCGGTCAAGTCCCTGGCGCGTCGCCCTTTTATTGCTCCTGATCGCGGGTGTGATCTATGTGGAGCGCGTCGTCGTACCTCAGACGCCGCCGCTCTTCGTCGTAACCCCCATTCCGACCCGCAGCCCCGCTACCATCATTCTGGAAGCGGACAGTCTCTTCAAGGCCGGAAAACTGGCACAGGCCGAGACGGCCTACAAGGAGGCAATCTCCGTCGATCCGCAAGAGTCCGATTACTACGCGGAGCTTGCCCGAATCCAGGTCTTTGCGGGGAACTTCTCGGAGGCCGTCACAAACGCCAGCAACGCGATCCTGCTGGATCCCAACTCTGCCCTGGCAAACGCGGTCCTGGGCTGGGCGCTCGATTTCCAATCACAAGTCGAACCAGAATCCGCCGACATCTTGGAGGCGCTGCAAAAAGTCGAGAAGGCAGTAGAGCTCGACCCGAACTCGGCGCTCGTTCGAGCCTACTATGCGGAGGTCCTTATCGATGAGGACGTGACCGCTTTCCAGCAGGCAGGGGAGCAGGCGCAGCTGGCGGTTCAAATGGATCCAAACCTGCTTGAGGCACAGCGCGCGGTGGGCTACGTATGGGAGAGGACGGGAAACTACGATCTGGCCTTCGAAGCCTATCAAAACGCTCTGCGCATCAATCAGAACCTGGCGTTGATCCACATCGCCATCGGGAACATGTATTTCAACAACGGGGATACCCGATCCGCAATTGACAGCTACATTCGGGCAAGCACGCTGTCCCCCGAGGATGTAATTCCCCTGAGGTTGATCGCCCAAGCCTATGCGCGCGACGGCGAGTTTGGAAAGGCCAGCCAGTATGCGCAGAGCGCCGTTGATCTGGAACCGTCCGGATCCCGCCTTCACGGTGATCTGGGGAGAATGTATTACAAGAACGCCGACTACGACTCTGCCATCGAATCGCTGGCACTGGCCATTCACGGCGGCTCCTACCTGGAAGGGGTCCAGGTAGCGGGTTTGCCGCTGGATCCCGGCGATCTCCTGGTGGTTGAGTTCTACTACATGTATGGACTAGCTTTGGCCAAACAGGGCCGTTGCGATCTGGCGGCCGACCTGTCCGAAGCGCTGATCATGGGCGTTCCCGACAATGAGATCGCCGCCTTCAATGCGCAGGAGATCCTGATCCTGTGCGGTCTGATCGATCCTCCTGAAGATACAGAGGCCTAACTTAGGAAAAGCACCGTGCAACTGAAAGGCGACCGCATGCCGTTTGGCGGCGCGGGAAGAGGATCCCGCCCTTGGCGGATCTTAATTCTCGCGACGCTTATTGCCGGCGGCATCCTACTGACCCGGCTGGTTGAGGCTGGGAGGCTGGAACCCTTGTTCCTGCCCACCCCTACTCCTACCCGCACCGCGCGGTCCCACCAAGAAGAGGGCGAGGCACACTTCGCGGCCGGAGACTTGGAGCGATCTATCGGGGCCTACGAGGAAGCGGTGCGCATGCGACCCGATGACGCGGAGCTTCTGGCCGAATTAGCCAGGGTTCAGACCTACTCAAGCGCGCTGATCGCGACCCGAGAAGATGAAAAGGATCGGCTTCACGAGGCGCAAGTTTCGATTGATCGAGCAGTCGAGCTCGACGAGGACAGCAGTTTCGCATGGGCAGTACGGACGCTCGTATACGATTGGCTTGCCGCCGTCGAAGACGATGATCCACGTCTGCAACAGGAGTATTTCACCGCTGCGGAGGCTTCCGCCAGCCGCGCGTTATTGCTTCAGCCGGACAGCGCGTTGGCACTCGCTTATGAAGCTGAGGTCGACGTCGATCAGCTGAGGTACGCGGAGGCAGCCGATAAGATTCAATCCGCGCTTGATCTGGATTCATCCAGTATGGATGTTCACCGCGTCCACGGCACAGTACTGGAGAGCAACGGATTCTATGAGGATGCCATTCAAGCCTATGATAGGGCGGCGCGAATCAACCCCAACCTCACTTTCCTATATCTCCGCATGGGGGCCAACTATCGAAGATTGCGCGAGATGGACAAGGCGCTGGAATACTTCGCCAAAGCTGCGACCATTAATAGTCAGCTCGGCATCCAGGACCCGATTCCCTACTGGTCGATCGGTCGCACGTATCTTCAGGACGGGGAGTTCTTCATCGCGGCCAGGAATCTCGAAACCGCGGTTGAGATCTCGCCAAACAACCCCCAATTGCTGGGCTACCTCGGCATCATCTATTTCAAGGCTCGGAACTACGAGAACGCCGTGGAAACGCTCAAGTGCGCGGTGGATGGGTGCAGCGATCAAGAGCACGCCCGGCTTTTATGCGATACCCTGGCGATTCTGGACTGCGAGGACGAGCAGCAGGCTTTCAGGGCCAGCGGTGTGCTCGGCCTCGAGCTGAGAGCCGACACCCTTGAGTATTACTACACATACGGATCGGTGCTGACGCTCGACAAGGCTTCCTGTGACGATGCGGAGCGCGTATTCCTGGATCTGGAGAGCGGCTACGGCACCGATCCGATCGTGTCGGCCATCGTCTCGGAGGGTCGGGCGCTGTGCACGGGCTAGACCGGGTGCCAACACCGGATGCTCACGCCGCTTCGACTGAATGAAGCCTGCTTCATTCGGGTCCGAATGGCTGGCGGATCACACCTGACTTCTTGACATCCCCATTCGATACGGTTAAACTACCGCCGCTGGTTAGCACTCCCGCGCAATGAGTGCTAACTGGCGAATGTTGTGTCTAGGCCAATTGAGAGCACCATAACTAATAGGAGAGTTCATATGTCGCTCAATCTCAAACCCTTAGGTGATCGCCTGGTTGTCAAGCCCCTGGAAGATGAAGAGGTGACGCCAAGCGGCATCGTACTTCCCGAGACTGCCAAGGAGAAGCCTCAGAAAGGGGAGGTGCTGTCTGTAGGGCCAGGCGCCCGTGACGACGATGGCAAGCGCATCGAGATGGATGTCTCGGTCGGCGACAAAGTGTTGTTCGCCAAGTATGGTGGCACCGAGATCAAGATTGATGGCGACAAGCTCTTGATTCTTCGCGAGAGCGATGTTCTTGCCATCCTTGACGAATAATTCCGAAAATCTTTCAGGAGGAAAATAAAACAGATGACGGCCAAACAACTTGCATTCGCAGAGGACGCTCGCAGCCGATTGAAGGCTGGCATTGACGTCTTGGCCAACGCAGTGGCCACGACCCTCGGCCCGAAAGGCCGGAACGTCGCGCTCGACCGGAAATTCGGCTCGCCCACCATCACCCATGACGGCGTAACGGTGGCTAAAGAAGTGGAGCTAGAAGATCCTTACGAGAACATGGGCGCCCAGCTTCTCAAAGAAGCGGCGACCAAGACCAACGACATCGCGGGTGACGGCACGACCACCTCGACTGTGCTGGCACATGCCATGGTCAGCGAAGGTCTGAAGAACCTCTCGGCAGGCGCGAACCCGATGATGCTCAAGAAAGGCATCGATCGAGCTTCCAAAGAAATCTCCGATGCCATCAACAAAACAGCCATCAACGTCACCACGAAGGAAGAGATCGCCTCCGTGGCGGCCATCTCCGCACAGGACTCGGACATCGGTGAGCTCATCGCCGAAGTGATGGATAAGGTCGGCAAGGACGGCGTGATCACGGTCGAGGAGTCCAAGGGCCTCGAATTTGAGACCGAATACGTCGAGGGCATGCAGTTCGATCGCGGGTATATTTCGCCCTACTTCGTGACCGATCCTGAGAACATGGAAGCGGTTATCGAAGAGCCCTACGTATTGATTCACGACAAGAAAATCTCTGCCGCCAGCGATATTGTTCCGCTGTTGGAGAAGCTGGTTCAGGTCGGCACGCGCGAGCTGGTTGTGATCGCCGAAGACATCGATGGTGAGGCATTGGCGACATTGGTGCTCAACAAGCTGCGTGGCATGCTGAACGTCTTGGCGGTTAAGGCGCCCGGGTTCGGCGATCGCCGCAAGGCTATGCTGCAAGACATCGCGGTTCTCACGGGTGGCACGGTGGTCACCGAGGAGCTTGGGCGGAAGCTGGAGTCGGTCACCATCAACGACTTGGGCAAGGCCGGCAAGGTGTCGTCGACGAAAGATGACACCACGGTGATCGAAGGCCATGGTGACAGCGACAAGATCAAGGGTCGCATCGAGGAGATCAAGGTTGAGATCGATCGCTCGACCAGCGACTACGATAAGGAGAAGCTGCAGGAGCGGCTCGCCAAGCTCTCCGGCGGAGTTGCGGTCATTCGCGTGGGCGCAGCTACCGAGACGGAACTCAAGGAAAAGAAGCACCGCGTGGAGGATGCGCTGTCCGCAACCCGCGCCGCGGTGGAGGAGGGTATCGTTCCGGGCGGCGGTGTAGCGTTGATCAACGCCTTGAAGTCCATCGAGAAGCTCAAGGACAAAGAGGAGGACATCAACACCGGTATCAAGGTCGTGCGAACCGCGCTCGAGATGCCGCTGCGTGGTATCGCTCGCAATGCCGGCCAAGAAGGAGCGGTAGTGCTCGAGGCCGTGCGGAGGAAGCAGGCAGAGGCAGAGAACGACCGCATCGGCTACGATGTGATTTCGGGCGAATACGTGGACATGGTAGAGGCCGGGATCATCGATCCGGCGAAGGTCACCAAGGGCGCGCTGGAAAATGCGGCCTCGATCGCAGCCATGATCCTGACCACCGAGGCCCTCATCACAGACATTCCGGAAGACGACAAGATGCCGGCAGCACCACCGATGCCGGATTACTAGACTCATCCGAACCAATCCACAGTAACAACAGGGGCTGTCTCAATCTCCTCTTGAGACAGCCCCTGTTTCGTCCTTAAGATCGATGCGGGAGGCTGAGAAATGCCCCTTCCAACTACGGCTGGCCTAACCTAGCCAGGTGGCGATACCTCCAATGATGACCAGGACCGCGATCGCCGCGCAACCCAATGTAAAGAGCCGCACGGTGAACCTTAGCGCGAGGCGCAATACCATCCATGTGATGATGGCGCCCACAATCACGATTACCGCCTTCAATGCAGCAGGTACTTCAGCGAAATCCATCTCGCCTCCGATCCACGACGATCCGGCCCTTCTTGACAACAGTCTGTACAAGGTTCGTGCCAAATCGGTAGCCCAGGTGGCGATAGTCGTCCACCTCCAGGATCAGCACATCGGCCTGTTTGCCGGTCTCCAGGCTGCCGATCGCCTGATCGCGTCCGATGGCGGCAGCCGCATTGATCGTAGAGGCCGCGATGGCCTGCGCCGGAGTAAGGCCCATATAACGTGTGGCAAGCGCGATGGCAAATTGCATGCTCTCGCACCACGCGGTACCCGGATTGAGGTCGGTCGCAATCGATAGCAGGGCGTTGGCCTGAAGAAATTTCCGGGCCGGTGTGTATTCGGTCTCTCCCAGCCCGAATGGTGTCGCGGGTAGCGCAACGGCTACGGTCGGTGACTTGCCGAGTGCCTGGATTTCGTCCGGTGGGGTGTGAACTAAATGATCTGCTGAGATCGCGCCCAGCTCGATCGCAAGTCCGGTTCCACCTAGGCTCGCAAACTCGTCGGCGTGGATCTTCAACGGGAATTCGAGTTCGCTCGCTGCGGTAAGCAGCCTTCGACTCTGCCCCAGATCGAAGGCGCCCTCCTCACAAAACACGTCCACAAACGGCAGTGGGCTCTCAGGTCTACGATCGCGCCACCACTCAACGGCTGCGGGAAGCATCTCGGAGCAGATCTGATCGACGTAGGTATCTGCATCTACATCTGCTGGTACCGCATGAGCGGGCAGGAAGGTCGGAGCGAGCTCGACAGGGCCTTGTTCGTCGAGTCTGAGAATCGCTTTCAGCATCCGCAGCTCCGGTTCAAGTGCCAATCCGTAGCCGGTCTTGGCCTCCGCGGTCGTCGTCCCATGGCTCAACATTCGGTTGAGCCGCAGCCGTGCCTGCATAACAAGGGCCGACCCTTCGGCTGCGCGCGTGTGGCGCACGGTCGACAGGATTCCGCCGCCCTGAGTGAGAATCTCCATGTATGTTGCGCCCGAGGCGCGGGCCTCAAACTCGTCCGCTCGGTCCCCGGCCCAAATCAAATGGGTGTGCGGGTCGACGAAGCCCGGCATAATGACTTGGCCGATCGCATATATCGTCGCCTTTGGCTCGAACTCCTGGCGCAGCTCATGGGTTGTTCCAATGGCATGTACACGCTCGCCCAGAATGGCGACGGCGCCGTCCTCGATGATCCCCAGTTCACCCAGCTCCTCCCCGCGCTGAGGGCCACCCGATAGCGTGAGCAACTGGGAAGCGGAGTGAATGAGCAGATCAACCTTCATTTGCCATCCCTTTGCGGTAGGCCACCCGATAGCGTGAGCAACTGGGAAGCGGAGTGAATGAGCTGTTCTGCCTTCATGGAGCTACTGCAACCACCTCTCCCCGTTCTCGAACGAAGGCCAGCAGGAGCCCAAGGGCCAGCAAATTGAGTATCGCACTGACCGCTCCATTCGCACTCAGACCGATCGCGAAAAGCGGTCCACCCGCCAATGCGCCCAAACTCCGGCCCAGTGAGAAGGCGGCGATGTTGGTCGCCATGAGTGTCGAGCGCGCGCTGGGCGTTTGCTCGGTCATAAGCGGGAGCGAACTTACGATCGTGAACTCGAAAAAGAGATAGAGTGCGAAAACCGCTAACAGTGCGCCGGGCAGGGTCCTGCCGATAACCGGCAGCGCGAGCGAAGCCAATGCGGTCAGCAGAAGACCGATTGCCACCGATCGCTTCTTTCCGATGCGATCCGCCAATCCAGCCACCAGCCCCTCTCCGCTGAGCTCTGCCAATCCGATGACTGCGCTCGCAGCACCTAGAGCGGCAACCGAGAGGGCGAAGGCCTCCTCGAACCAGAGCCCATACACGATGCTTATCACTTCGTTGCCCGCCGCCATCAGTAAGCTGACTCCGAGCACCGCCACTGCCGACCTGCGCACCAGGATGGAGTTGAAGCCGGAAAGCAGGCTGGGCCTGGAAGACTCAGCCAGCCGATCTGCAGGTAGAGACCGCCAGAGCCAAATTCCTCCCAAAACTGCCAGGCCGGCCAGGATCGGAAACGGCGATTGCCATCCCCAGGCCGCGATCATCAGACCGACCGCCGGGACGCCTACCAGGAAGGCACCAGACCAGCTGAATTCGACCAGCGCCATCGGCCTGCCTCTGCGCTCGAAAGCCACCCGGTCTCCGACGTAGGCATACTGGGCAGGATCCAGAACGATCTTCGAGAGACCGGTGGCGAGGATGGCAATGAACAATGCAATGTAGATTGGCCAGATTCCCACCAACACCATGCCCCCCGCGAATATGCCCACCCCGA
>BTQZ01000003.1:0-143035 GCA_036986135.1 Anaerolineae bacterium
GTATTTCCCATCGCCTTGCTGATTTTCCCCTCGATTATGATTATTCTGTTGGGACCTGCAGCAATGCTGCTCTTGGCTTCGCCTATGGGAGGCATTCTCGGGGGGTAATTAGCCGGCAGCCCAAGATCAGCCGGCAGCCGCTCTATCGGTAAAACACTGCGCAATCGAATGATCGCACTGCAAAGGTGGGTAGGAGCAGGTCTCGACCTGCTCTTTCCGATTCAATGTACAGGATGCGGCGAAGCCGGCGCCATCTGGTGCGATGAATGCGATGTGTCGATTATCAGATTGACCGAACCGCAATGCCAACAATGTGGCTGTCCGCTTGAAAATCGCAGATCCTGCCCCTCGTGCGCCTCAAGGAGACCTACACTGCAGGTTCGTTCATACGCCCGATACAAAGAGCCGGTCGCACGAGCGCTGCTCCACCTCAAGTACCGCCCCGATCGTCGGCTGGCCTCCGTGATGGGCGCCTGGCTGGAGGAATTGCGCGTTCGGGATGGCTGGCGCGCGAGCATCATCATTCCAGTTCCGCTGAGCAAGCGCAGAATGCAAAAGCGCGGATTCAATCAAGCGGCTCTCCTTGCGGAAGCCTTGGGTCGCCGCGCCGTCTTGCCCGTTGATCCGAGCCACCTCAAACGCGTTGTAGACACACGATCTCAGGTCGGATTGGATCCCTACGAGCGTTGGCATAACGTAAGGCAAGCCTTCAAAGCGGAATCTCGATCATTCGAGGGTGAGCATGTTCTCATCGTGGATGATCTGTTCACGACCGGCGCCACTCTGTCGGCCTGCGCCACGGTAATTCGGGCTGCCGGCGCTCAATCCGTCGTGGGGCTGACTGTGGCTAGGGCATAATCGAGTTCGCAGCGCGGTGAGGGATAGAAAATAAACGGAGGAAGCCAGATGCCAATTGCGGTAAGCATTCATGTACGTGATATGGAATTGGATTACCGCCTCAAGGACTATGTCGAATCGCGCGTTTCAAAGCTCGATCACTACCTCGACATACTGGATGAGGCAAACGTGGACTTGAGGCATGCGCGGACCGCTCGCAGCGCGGAAGATCGTCAGGTGGCCCAGCTGACGGTCCGGGGAAAGGGCGTGCTATTGAGAGCAGAAGAACGCACGGACGACATTTATGCCTCGGTGGATGCAGTTCTTGCTAAAATCCAGCGGCAGATCGACAAGTACAAGGGGCGGCGCTGGCGGGCTAGGGGCGACGGTCGAAAAATGGCGGAGATACTTTCAGAGGAGTCAGATAAGGTGATTGAAGACGCAGATCAGATCGCGCGTCGCAAACGATTTCACCTGGTTCCGATGAGTGAAGCTGAAGCGATCGAACAGATGAGTCTGCTGGGCTATGAGGATTTCTTCATTTTCTACAACGCGGATACGAGTGAGGTGAACGTCCTCTACCGAAGATTTGATGGCACATTGGGCCTGATCGAATCGGAGGTTGTCTAGCACAGCGACGGATCCATTTAGAATCATCCCCAGGAAATAAAGAGACCCGGACGGATATATCCTCCGGATCTTGCGTTTATGTCTCCTCCGCCACCGGCCTTTCAAGAGCTGTTACCAATCCTGGTTGCCCGCGAAGTGAGACCAATAGAAGTGCAGTGCGGATGCCTTCGGCTCTTGCGATTATTCCGCTTCCGCTACCAGCCTTCCAGGAACTGTTCCCACTCCTGGTTGTCTGCAAGGTGAGACCCGTAGAGGTACAGCGCGGAAGCCTTCGGCTCGTGCGGCGGGCGAAGGAGGGACATGTGTGCTTCCTGGATGGCCCTTCCGCCCTTCTTGAGGTTGCAGGCCGAGCAGGCCGTAACCAGGTTAGTCCACAAGTGGTCGCCGCCCCTGTGCCGAGGGATCACATGATCCAGCGTAAGATGGCGACCGTTTGACCCGCAATACTGGCAGGTGTGGCCATCCCGTCTGAATACCTCTCGCTTGCTCAGGCGCACGCGGGGACGCGGCCGCTTCACCATGTAGCCCAGCCGTATTACCGAGGGACGGGGATAGTCCTTGCGAACGGTACGGATGAACCCGCGCCCGTTGAGCAGCATTTCCGCCTTGCCCTTGAATACGAGCCCGATAGCACGGCGAGTCGAGCAGACATTCAGGGGCTCGAAATTCGCATTCAGGAGCAGAACGGGATCGTTAATGATATGCATTATGCGGAAACCACGATGCTTTGGCTAAGATTCATTCGGAAGGCCAGGTCATGCTGGGCCGAAATGAGCCTCAATGGCTCTCGGGCGGGGATTATATCACTGGGGAAAAACGAGCATTTGGGAGGTGGATATCTCAATCAGAGCTTAGACGAAGCGCCGGCGAATTGCCGAACTGGTATAGTCCATGCTTGCGACGACAATGGCGATTGCGAGCATCGCGGCGCTCGCGGCCCGGTAGTCGAGCAGCCGAATGTTCTGCTGCAGCAAGAAACCGATGCCGCCGCCTCCCGCGAAGCCAATGATGGTCGAGAACCGAACATTGATGTCCCAGCGGTACATCAGGAATGAGATATAGGGCGGGACGATTTGCGGAACGACGGCAAACTTGATGACCTGTGCGCGATTGGCCCCGGTGGCCCGTACGGCCTCCAGGGGACCCAGGGCGATGCTCTCCACTTGTTCCGAAAAAAGCTTGCCCAGGGCTGCCACCGTGTGCAGGGCAAGCGCCACGGCGCCTGCAAAAGGACCGATTCCCAGCCACACTACGAACACAATCACCAAGACGAGCGGTTCCACTGATCGGATCCCGTTAAACACAGTGCGCGTGACGAAGTACACCCAGTATCCCATGGGAAGCGGCTGCCTCGGATCGACGCGCAGCGTAAGCAGTGCGCCGCCGATCGCGCCGAGGATGGCAGGAATGACGAAGGTCCGGGTCAGATCCAAAATCTGATAGAGCCAGTCGATCGCGGCACCGATCAATGCAAATAACGCCGCTCCGGCCAGCGCCGCGACCGCGAGATTGATGATGCGCACCGTCCTAGAATCCAGCCGGTCCGAGGCCTGCTGGCCGACCCGCCCGCCAAGGCTTCCCAAGGTACCGCCCGCGATCAACGCTGCGGAGGCCGGCGTGAGCATTCGCAAGCTGTCTCCAAGCTGAAACACGAAATTACCCAGGAAGCCCAGCGGGCCCAGCGTATCGACGAGGGCGTCACCCACAAGCAGCATCGTATAGGCCACCAGGTACGAGATGGCGATCGTCGCAAGCCCCGCCAGAACATAGCCAAATCCGCGTACCAGCTTGGCACTTATTCCTGAAAATCGCTCCATCACGCGCGGGACCGTTGATATGGAGGCCAGGCCAATCGCAAGCGCACTGAGCACCACGCCACCGGCGATGAACGCGGTATCTCCAAGGATGGATTCTGCAAGACGCCCGATCTGGATCGCGATTGCGCCCCCCAGCGCCACGCCAATGGGCCAGCCCAGCAAAGTCAGCGAGATACTCGTCAGCGGGCTCCTAATCTCCGACATCAGATTCTGGGCGGCCAAGAAACTGAGGGGGACAGCCAGGATGGCTCCGAAGGTGGTGGCCAGCAGGGCAAGGAATACGGTTTCGACGATTTTGTCAAAAACCAATTTCCCGGTTCTGGAAATCCGCGGTCCGCCCACGTTTTGACGCGCAGTGGCGCGAATGGCCTGCGCTTCCTCAATCGGTTGCCGGTTGGGAAGGTCACTCGTAATTGAAAAGTAACCTCGTGAATCCGTCTCGAACGAGCCGAGCTGCAGTTTGGCGCCACTTTGCGCGATGAAGTTCACGGGCCCAGAAGTATTGGGAAGGAATTTGAAGCCCTCAATCGTCACAGTGTCTTTGGGCCCGGCGCAGGCCGGCGTCACGACGACATAAGCTCCGCTGGTGTCAACATTGATGGGGGGCGCCGAGCCCTGTGGGCAGGGCAGGTGGAAGGGTACGTCGACGTCCTGCTCTATCTGCTCGAACTCAATAACATCGGGATGAGCCAGGGCCCGGAGGATGCGTGTCAATTGAGTGAGCCGTACCTCATCGCGCGTGGTTTCGAAGTTGACATCCGTTACCGAGAAACCGAATGCATACACCACGACCACCAAAAAGATAACACCCACAATAATCAGCCACCGCACGACGGGTTTTTTTCGGAGATTTCTCATCCGACGCGTTTTGCCTCTTGGCCGTAGATCTCTTTGAACCTGGCGTCGTCGATTGCCTTAGGGGGCCCGTCGAACATCAGCACGCCTTCGTTGAGTGCTATTGCTCGGTGGGCATAGCGGTGCACCAGATCCAGAAAGTGCAGGCTGCAGATGACCATGACACCGTCGTCCTGATTGATGTCTTCAAGGTGCGACATGATAGAGTGCGCCAGGACCGGGTCAAGGCTTGCCACGGGCTCGTCGGCCAGCATGATTTCTGGCTCCTGCATCATCGCTCTGGCGATCCCGACCCGCTGCTGCTGGCCGCCGCTGAGTTCATCCGCGCGTTTGTTTGCCTGATCGGCGATCCCCACTCGCTCCATCTGAGCCATCGCCATCTCCATATCCTCCCGGGAGAACCGATTGATCAGACTGAGAGCGGAATTTACGTAACCGAGTCGGCCAGAGAGCACATTCGTGACAACTTTCGAGCGGTTCACCAGATTGAAATGCTGGAACACCATTCCGATCTTCCGGCGGATGTGAAGCAGTTCGTCTTGGCTGGCCTGCGCGATGTCGACGCCGTTCCAAATCACCTGGCCCTCTGTCGGCTCTACGAGACGATTGATGCAGCGCAGAAGCGTCGACTTTCCCGAACCACTGAGCCCGATCACGGCCAGGAATTCTCCGGACTCGACGGTAAAGCTGACGTTGTCGAGAGCCAGCACGTTGCCCGGGTAGATCTTGGTGAGGTTCTTGACTTCAAGCATGAAGGCCTATTGACGTCCGGAGGTTCGGGGCTGTGCAGAGATATTCTGCAGCCGATAGCGAAATTCTAACCGCGAAAAAACAAGAGGCTGTCTCAAGCGGAGTTGAGACAGCCTCTTTAGGCATCGGGAGATTGAGACTACTCGCCGATGTTTTCGAGCGTGATTCCCTGCTGCTCCATTAGGATGCGGATGCCGTCGAAGTTCTCATCGAAGATCGGGCCCGCGCCTGTCCACTCATAGAAGTCAGGCGAGCAGATGGTTTCCGCATTTACCTGGCACGCATCAGATTCCAGATAAGCGATCAATGCATCGATGATGGGCTGCTTGAGCTCATCCGGAAACTCTGGCGACCAAGACATGGTGTCATTGGGGATCTCGGGCGAGATGGCGAGGATACGGACCTTTTGTACGACGTCCGGAGCCTCTTCTCGGATGCCCGCCCGCGCATCCAGCACTCGGTATTCGCCACAGTAGAGCTTGCCTGCATCGTTCAGCCCGCACTCGGAAATGAATTCATCCGGAATGTCGGGTGGATCGCCCAGTTTCCATCGGCCCTCGGGCAGGAGCGGCGGGCTGAAGAACGTGGTGGCAAAGTCGACCTCGCCGAGGTACACCGCGCGCGCCGATGCCGAGTGACCACCCGTTTCGACCTGATCGCCAGGGGTGATCCCCAGGTCGGTCAGCTGAGACAGTGGAACCAGATAGCCGGAGGTCGAAGCCGTATCGCCGTAACCCCAAGTCTTGCCCTCCAGATCCTGTAGAGTCTGGATATCGCTGTCGCGGGGGACGATGTACTGCGCCCAATACACGTTCCAGCCAAACCGTTCTGAGGCCAGAGCCGGCTCGACACCGCACAGGCCATTAGCCAGTGCGTAGCCGAAGGCCGGGATAAACCCGATCGTGTTCGTGGGCGAAGCGCACATTTCTTCGATCGTTGCGGCATAGGAAGTTGGGACGCTGACTTCGAAGACCAGTCCTGTGGCATCGCCGAGGAACTGCTCGATCGCGTCGCCCGATTCGACCATGACGTCCACGTTCACGGACGGCACGAATAGCACCTGGATGGGATTGTCGGCCGTGCCGAGATCCGGCGTTGCATACGCGCCCTCCCCGACATCGTCATAAGTGGTCACGAAGTCCGGGCCGAACCACTTCTTGTTGATCTGCTCCAGAAAGCCATCTTCCTTCATCTCGGCGATCACCGCATTGAAGGCGTCGACCAGATCGCTTCCCTTGGGGAAGATGAAACCAAGCTGATCGCTCGAAAGCGAGGGACCGACGAGCTTCAGTAGATCCTTGTTAGCCCCCAGGTAGCCCTGGCCGGCGGTCTCGTCCACGACGGTACCGTCGGTGTCGCCACTGACGACGGCCTGTACGGCCTGACCGAAGTCATCAAAGGTCTGAATTCGATCCGCGCCGACCGCGGCCTCGGCAACTGCGTAGTTGGTAGTACCGATCTGCTGCGAAAGAATCGCATCCGGGTCGGCTGCCAAATCGTCGAGGCTGTCGAAGCGGTCGTCATCCTTTCGGACAAGCAGCCGCTGCTCGAGGTTTATGTATCCATCCGTGAAGTCCACCGACTTGGCACGCTCTTCGGTGATGGTGATCCCGTCCGCAGCCATGTCGAACTGCCCATCGGCCACTGAGGCGATCATCGTATCCCAGGCAAACTCCTGCCAGTCAGGAACGCAGTTGAGGCGCTTGCAGGCCTCGTTGATGAAGTCGTAGTCCCACCCGTCTGCTTCACCGGTATCAAGCAGCACGAAGTTAAAGGGCAGGTAGGCATTCTCGATGGCGATCGAGATCTTCCTGCCGCCGAGGTCCGGCAGCCCGGAAGGCTCTTCCACTTCCGGTGGTGGTGCTGTTGTGGGCGCCGGCTCTGGAGTAGCGGTCGAACAGGCCGCGACGACCAGGGCGCCTAATAGCAACAGGCTAAGAAGAAACACAGGTCTCTTCACGTTATTCTCCTCCTAAAGTCTCGTGTAGTTTCTGATGGATCTTATCGCTGATGAAACGCGGGCAACTCCGATTTACCACCTCCTCTCGTAGGTTCAGGTTAATTGCCGTCCGTGGTGAGTCGAATCTATTTCTCTGCGAGGGGATTCTACCCTGACTTGAGCCGCCGTTCCATGAATTTAACTCCTGCGGATAGCACCAGCGTCATGGAAAGATAGAGGAACGCGAGGGAGTAGTAGGTTTGGGGGAAGATAAAGGAGGCGGCTGCATATTTCTTGCTCAGTTGCGTGATCTCCGTCACCCCAATGACGGATACCAGCGATGATTCTTTCAACATGGCGATGAAGTCATTTCCAAGCGGCGGCAGCACCCGCCGAACTGCTTGGGGAAGGATTATCAAACGCAGGGATTGAAAGCGGGTCAAACCTAGCGAATTGGCGGCTTCCACCTGCCCCCGCCCGATGGACTGAATTCCGGCCCGGAAGATCTCTGAGGAGAATGCACCGTAGCTGATGGCCAGCGCAATGATGCCTCGCACGATGAAGCTGATGTCCCGCACATTAAGCGCATTGAGGGCATTTTCGGTGGATAGCAGGCCCGCACTGGCCAAGGCATCTCCGACATTGTTGATCAGCCCGACTCCCAACGGCACCAGGACCAGCGCCCAGATAAAAATCTGTACGAGTATCGGAATACCGCGCACGACCTGCACGTACAGAACTGCAGCATTCCTGGCGATGACGTTACTGGAAAGCTGGCCAAGCGCCGTAACCAAGCCCAACACGATCGCGATCGAGTAGGCCGACAATGTGACGATGATCGTGAACCGAATACCGACCCCGATGAACTGGATGATCTGTTTGTAAGTTTCATCCGTCACGAACTTGAAGACGAGCAGCGCTCCGATTCCGAAGATGATCAGTGCCCACCAGGGGAAATCCGACAGATTAGTCGATAGACGCGCCGAAAAACTGGGCACCGGCCTCCGAACCTCGGCGGATATTTCAAGCGGTGCGGTAGCAGTATCCAACGCGTGACCGATCGGATCGGGCAATTCTATCACTCGCTATACGGGCGCAAAATGCGACTGCTTGTATCTTTGAAATGCGCCCATTACAATTCGCCCCCTCATGACGTACCAGGAAGCGCTAGATTGGCTCTATAGTTTCATCGATTACGGCGTCAAGCGCAGCTACCGATACTCACCCGAAGTATTTGACCTTTCTCGTGTTGCGAGGCTGCTCGCAGATCTTGAAAATCCCCAGGATCGATTTCCCACCATCCATATAGCAGGAACCAAGGGGAAGGGCTCTACGGCGGCCATGATCGAAAGCTGTCTGCGCGCTGCCGGCTACACAACGGGTCTCTATTCATCGCCGCACCTGATCGACTTCACGGAACGAATTCGAATAAATGGCGAGCAGATCCTCGAATTGGACCTGGTTGGGCTCGTAGAGCGGTTGCAGCCGCACGTGGATGCTGTTCCTGAGATCTCGACCTACGAATTGACGACCACCCTGGCATTCATGTACTTTGCGAAGCATCCAGTTGACTGTGCCGTGATCGAGGTCGGCCTAGGCGGTCGGCTGGATGCCACTAATGTGATCAACCCTCTCGTCACCGTGATCACTTCCCTCTCCTACGACCATACGCACCTGCTGGGCGATAGCCTTTCCGACATCGCGGCAGAGAAGGCGGGCATCATCAAGGCGGAGACTCCCGTGGTCCTCGCTCCCCAGCAGCTGGAAGCCGACCTGGTCGTACGCGCCATCGCGGAGGGACGAAACGCACCGGTGGTGCAGGTCAACCGCGATTGGCATTACGCGGCCAGGAGCCGTAATTTTGAGGGGCAGGCGTTTCAGGTATGGCGCGAAGGAGAGGAAGATTCACAAGTGGACCTGTGCATTCCGTTACTGGGCCACCACCAGGTACAAAATGGAGCGGTGGCTTACGTCGCAGTGCAGACGGCATCGGAGCGAGGTTTGCCCACTGAGATCCGGCATATCCAGCAAGGACTCGCCTCAACGGAATGGCTAGGACGATTCCAGATTCTCCATCACGATCCAGCTATCGTTTTGGACAGTGCCCACAATCGGGATTCGGCCTTGAAGCTGCGCATTGCTCTCGACGACTACTTTCCGGGACGGCCGGTGACCATGGTGTTCGGGGCTTCGAGCGACAAGGACGTGCGCGGCATGTTTCTGGAGCTGGCGCCGCGCGTCTCGCGTGTCATATTGACTCAGGCTGTACATCCTCGCTCGGAGGATCCGGAGGCTTTGGCGCAATTGGCACGCGCATTCGGATTTGAAGCCGAAGTGGTGGTTCCCGTTGCAGCTGCACTGCAGCGGGCGACCGAGGAGGCAGAGTCAGACCAGGTTGTCTTGGCAACAGGAAGCCTGTTCGTGGTGGGATCGGCGCTTGCGGCATGGGATCTGCAACAGCAATCATTCATGGCTTACGAAGGGTGAAGGCTGGACGGGTGCGTATGTCTCGCATCCCTCGCGGCGTAATACTCAGCAATATCATCTTGGTTCTCTTGCTTTCGCTGGCTATGAGTGCCTGCCGGCAGTCCGTGGTTCCGGTGCCGACCCCAACCTCCCCCGAGGGAGAGGAATCCGAACCACCTCCAACGGACGTGCCTGTGACAGAAGCGCAGCCTACATCCATCATTATGGCGCAGGTGAAGTATGCGGTGGCCTGGGTTCACGAGGACGAGCCCCTGACTGTCCGCCAGCCGGCCGGAATTACCAGCATGGCTGTGGCCAGCCTGGCATCCGATCAGCGTGGACTGACCGCTACTGGCAAGACGACCCAGATGGGGAGTTCGACCTGGGTCGAGATCGATCTTCCAGCGGGCGGCAAAGGGTGGATCAATGGGTGGAACCTCACCGAAGACGTACCGGGCTCCTCCTTTTGCGAGGACGCAAGGATTTCTGATCTCGCCAACCGGTTCATCGTGGCTGTTAGGGAGCGCGACGGTGGGACATTAGCTGATCTGATCAGCCCCAAGCGTGGCCTGACCATCCGACATGATTGGTGGAATCCGGAGGTCAATTTCGGTTTCTCAAGCGTTTCTGGATTATTCCTGGATCCAACGCCCACGACATGGGGCGTCAACCGGGACAGTGAGCTGACGATTGATGGAACGTTTAGAGAGGTGATTTTGCCCCAGTTGGAAGACGTTTTCTCGATTGCACCCGAGCTGAATTGCAACAAGCTCGGGGCGGGAAGCACCGCTCAGGATGCGATATGGCCCTCTGAGTACTCGAATATGAACTACATTTCATTCTATCGGGCGGCCCCGGAGCCTGGCAGCCAGCTCAACTGGCGCACTTGGGCGCTCGGTATCGAGTACCTCGAGGGGCAACCTTACATTGCGCTGTTGGTGCAATATCGGGGGGAAATCTAGATCGATTTTCCGGGCCCCGCTAGGCTTGCTGCAGGGTTAGATCTTGCAGCAGCCGCATAAGGCTATCTTGCCATGTTGCTGAAGTAAGCCACAGACCTCGTTTGCTCATGCGGACCTCGGGTCCAAGGTCCGCGTTCGGCCGCCGACCCGCGGCAAACTGAATCAGGATCTGCCCAGCCTCCGTGGCAATTCCCGTAATCCCCACCTCCGATGCAAGGACCTTTACGCGGAGCTGATACAGGAGATTCTCGAGTTCAGTTGGGGGAGAACCGAAGCGATCATCCAACTCGCTGTGCATCGCCTCCACCTCTTCCAGCGTGCGCAGGCCGGCCATCCGCCGATAGAGCTGCAGCCGAAGAGAACGATCGGAAACATAGTCGGCGGTGAGTGCGCCGGACAGCGGGAGTTCGATCGAGATCTGCAAGGGCAACGCCTCGGTGGGTAAATCTGGAATATTCGAGGATTTCGTCTCTTCACGCAGACGCCGTACGGCCTCGCCCAGTAGTTGGGTATAAAGGTGAAATCCTACGGCTGCAATCTGGCCATGCTGCCGTTTGCCCAGCAGGTCTCCCGCCCCCCGCATCTCAAGATCTCGCAGCGCAATGCTGTAGCCGGCACCCAGCTGCGAATTCTCGCTGATGATATCCAGGCGCTGAAGGGCTTCAGGAGTCGTTCGGTAGCCGGAGGGGTGGAAGAAGTAAGCATAGGCCCGCAAGGCGCCCCGTCCCACACGGCCCCGAAGCTGGTAGAGCTGAGCCAGCCCAAACTGATCCGCGCGGTCGACGATCAACGTATTGGCATTCGGGATATCGAGGCCGGATTCGATGATAGATGTGCTGAGTAAGACGTCCACTTCTCCATCAACGAAACGGGACATGATGTCCGCCAGCTCCCTCTCCGGCATCTGCCCGTGCGCGATCTCTACCGTCGCCTCTGGAATCAGTCTCTCGACGCGTGACTTGACGCTCCCAATTGAGTGCACGCGGTTGTGGACCAGGAACACCTGGCCGCCTCGATCCAACTCCCGCAAAACCGCCTGGCGGATAATCCCCGGATCATAGGGCCCGGTGTGCGTATTGACCGGCAGCCGATCTTCAGGAGCCGTATCGATGGTCGATATGTCGCGTACCCCGGTCAGTGCCAGGTACAGAGTGCGTGGAATGGGAGTGGCGGTCAGCGTCAGGACATCGACCTCGGTGCGCAGAGCCTTCAGGTGTTCCTTGTGAGTCACACCGAAGCGCTGCTCCTCATCGATAACTAGCAGCCCCAGGTTCTTGAAATGAACATCTTTCTGCAGTAAGCGGTGAGTTCCGATCACTATATCGACCCGACCCTCACGCATACGTTCCAGGAGGGCCGCGGTCTCGGAGGGCGTGCGGAATCGAGAAAGCACCTCAACCTCGACCGGAAACGCCGCCAGTCTGCGCTTGAACGTGCGGTGGTGCTGCTGCGCAAGGACGGTGGTCGGAACAAGGATTCCGACCTGCCTGCTATCCATAACAGCCTTGAAGGCCGCTCGCAATGCGACCTCCGTTTTTCCGTAGCCTACATCGCCGCAGATCAAGCGGTCCATCGGACGGGCGCGTTCCATGTCTGCCTTCACCGCTTCAAGCGCACGGGTCTGGTCCTGGGTTTCAACGTAAGGAAACGAAGCTTCCAGTTCCCGCTGCCAGTGCGTGTCTTCGGCGAAGGCATGGCCGACGACCGTCACGCGGCGGGCATATAGCTCGAGCAAGTCCTTGGCGATCTCTTCAACCGCACGCTTGGCCTCGGCACGGCTTCGCTCCCAGCGCTGTGAGCCCAATCGGGAGAGGCGGGGAGAACCGCCATCCACCCCGAGATAGCGCGTGATTCGGTCCGCTTGATGGATGGGAACATAAAGCTGGTCGCCTTCGGCATAGGAGACCAATAAATACTCGCGCTCAAGGTCATCCAGAGTTCGAGAGACGAGTCCCTCAAAGCGACCCACACCGTAGTCCACGTGGACCACATGGTCACCAAGCTCAAGATCGGCATACGCAGACTCTGGTGCGGGTGACCTGGGGCGGGCGCGCCTTCTGAGCTTAGGCCTGGACCATCCGAATATCTCCGCATCCGAAAGCAAGTGGATGGGTGCACCGCTTGGCTGCCTGAGTGTCCAGCCTTCTGTAAGCGCACCTTTAATGAAGGTAATCTCACCCGGGACAAGCTCATCTGGGACGGCCTCCGCAACGCGTTGCGCCCCGTCCTGCTCGTTCCAAAGATCGACCAGTCGATTCGCCTGACGACTGACCACGACAGAAGTCTCATGCGCCAATCTTCGCTCGAGCAAGTAGGCCATAAGCGGCTTGATCTGTCCACCAAAGCGGGGACCCGCGGTCAGGGTCTCACCGGCCGTCTGACCCGATAGGCCGAGGTCGACGGCGGAGAGCCGATCCAGACTCTCCCGAAGCTCGTCGATGGTCAGGTACGGTCTGGGGGCGTCCTGCTCGAGGTCCTCCAAACCCGCGCAGAGTACCAGGGCCTGAGCTTCCAACTCGTGCGCCATGGCTTCAACTGCGGTGAGACCGTCCATCAGCGCCACGGCGCCTTGGGGCAAGTAATCGAGAAACCCATGGGGGCCTGAACTGACCCTCGGCAGGTAGAACTCATGCAGCTCAGAGTCGTGCTCGGGCGTGTGGGCTAACAGGCTGGGAATGCCCTCACGCGCAGGGGTCAGCTGTAGGTCATCGATCATTTGCGAAGATCGCTGGGTGGCTGGATCAAACTCGCGCATCGAATCGATTTCGTCGCCAAACAACTCAATACGAATGGGCGCGCCGTGCGTATTCGACCAAATGTCGAGGATCCCTCCCCGCCGGCTGAACTGGCCGCGTGTCGTGACGATACTAGCGGGTTCGTATCCGATCCCTACCAGGAAATCCAGAAGCTCCTGCATTTCAACCGTTTGATGGAGATGGAGTCCACGACTGCTCGCGAGCATTTGTTCCGGCGAGAGAGTGACGGTCATAATGGCTCGAACCGTGGAAAGAATGATGGTGTTCTGGCGCATCGTATCGCCTGCCACTCGAGCCAATATCTCGGCCCGCTGCTGGCGAGTGCGCGCGCCCCACGGCAACCGCTCATAGAAAAGCGAATCCGGCTCAGGAAAGACAGCTATGTCGATCTGCGGGTTCCAATGAGGCAGTTCCTGAGCGAGTGTTAGAACTCTGTCAGAACGTGGTGCAACCATCAGCAGCGGCCCTGCAAATGAATCCATCAATGAAGCCGCTACGGGCGCCCGCGCGGAGCTGGGGAGGGGGAGGATCCCTCGGGATACCCCATCCACGGGATCCAGGCTTTGGCGTAGAGCTGGCAGAAGCGGCGAGAGATCCATCACGCTTCCTCGAGCCGGTTGCATGCCGTCATCGCGCTCTGAATGCCATCTTCCAAGTACCGTTGTACGCAAGAGACAGCCCGATCAAGAACTCCAGCCAGGATCGGGCGCTCCCCCCTGCCGAAGTTGGAAAGCACATGATCCGCAGCCGGGCGCCGGCCTGGCGGTCGTCCTATACCGATGCGGAGTCGGGGAAACTCCTGGCCTCCCAGGTGATTTATGATCGATCGCATCCCTCGGTGCCCCGAGGAGCCCCCTGCTGGACGCATTCGTAGCGTTCCCAGTTCGAGATCAAGCTCGTCAAAGGCGACCATTAGATTGGGCAGCTCGACGCCAAAAGCACGCACCAGCGAGGCCACGGAGCGGCCCGATTCATTGACATAGGTCTGGGGTTTGGCTAATACAACGGTACGAATATCGTCCTCGAAAACTGCCACGAGCGCCTCCGACACACTTCTGTTCAAAGAGACTCCATAGGCCTCAAGCATGTAGTCGATTAACATGTAGCCCGCGTTATGCCGGTTGCCGCGGTAGTGGCGACCCGGATTTCCCAATCCGACAATTAGGTAGTCACTCACGCCTTCGACCTCGTTGACGGGCGCGATCCTGGCGCCGATGTAGCTGTCTCATGCGCAGATATCCAGTATATGCGCGCACCCTAGGCGCAAGGCGCACGTAGATCGCGGAGGCCAGCATCAGAAAGAGACCCAAGAAGATGCCTACTTTAAGGGCAGAGGAGAAGCGGCTTGGCGGCTCATCTTCAAGCTCCGGCTCCGGCTGAAGTGTAGGCGCGGGAGTTGCTGCAGATGTCGGCAGGGCGCCCACTGCTGCTGGCGGCGGAGTCTCCGTGGGCGTGTAGTTCCTGACCCTGACGCCACCAATCACAGTTTCAAAGGGGGGAGAACCCTCCACATTGACCCGCAGGCGAAGACGGTAGACGCCGTCCGTGATTTCGATCGTATCCCATATGGCTAGCCGCCCATCCACGACCGGAGTGTCTAGCGCCTCGCCGATCGGAAACCAGGTGTCGGTAGGATCGGGATCGAAGCTGAACGCCAGATCGAAACTCTCAAAGGCGGGGTGGCTGGCGGTGCCGGAGATCGTGACGATTCCTGTCACGGACTGGCCCTGCATCGGCTCCGTGATTTCGGCGAAACCAGGAACCTGCTGCATTAGTGACAGCAGCGTGGAAAGCGAGAGCCAGGCCACGCCCAGGGCTCGCATAACTACCATTCTTCAAGACCAAGCATGCGCAAGATTAGCATTCGAGGAATTCCCCGGCAGCGGTGGTTGAACTCCCGAACCGAGGGACAGCAACGCAACTGATGAGTCTATCATGTTGACGACGGTAACCTTCCCCGTTAGAATCGCCAGGCGTTGGGCGTCCTCAATCCAGGGACAGCCCAATTTTTCTGCCAGGTTCCTTCCCAGCCGGGGGAGTACCTGTCGCTATCGTGGGGCAAAGGCTGATCGATCGGTCGATGGCCGCTGCGGTGGAGAGGTGTAGGATGGATAGGGAAGAGCAGCGCCTGGACGCCGAAACGATCAACCTCGACGGAGGAACAATCGGCCACGTCGAAGCGGACGAAATCCTAATCACGCAAGGCGGAGCCCGTTCCATTTCGGGTAATCACATCGAAATGCGTCAGGGCGGCGCCTGGAGCGTTCAGGGCGGTAAAATTGAAATGCGTCAGTCCGGAGCAGTGGGCGTACGCGGAGAGCATATTTCATTCTTGGGAGCCGCTACTGGATTGGCGATCGCAGACACGGCAGAACTTGAAGATTCAAGGACCGGCCTCGTCGTCGGGCGTGAAGTACATGTCAGCAACAGCCCCAGCCTGATCTTTGTGGCTCGAGAGGTGCACGGGGACGTGCAAACCTATCTCGACACACGAGGCGCGCTGTTGGCCGGTCTGGCGGCAGGGATAACCGGCGGGCTGTTTATGCTGCTTGGTCGCCTATTGCGAAAGCGCACGTAGGATAGAGGAGCGATAGATGGATACTCCAAAGCTCAAGGGTCAGAAGCGGACGCTGATCGGCAAGCGAGTGAAGACCTTGCGCCGAATCGGTCGGCTTCCGGGCGTGCTGTATGGAGCAGGGATCGAATCCGTGCCCATCGAACTCGATGGACGAGAAGCCTCGCGACTGCTTTCACGGGCGAGCGGCTCAACCCTAATCGAGCTCGATCTTGATGATGAGTCGCACGCGGTGCTGGTGCGTGGAGTGCAGCGGGACGTCATTCGTGGCGACTATCTGCATGTCGACTTTCTAAAGGTAGCCATGGACGTGCGCATTCGCGCGGAGGTGCCGATTGAGCTGATCGGTGAACCCCCTGCCGCCGAGGAGGCGGGCGTCGTGCTGCTTACGGGTGTAACCACGGTCGAGGTGGAGGCCCTCCCAGCCGACTTGCCAGACCGCATAACCGTCAATCTTGAGATCCTTGAGAGTCTTGAAGATTCGATAACTGTCGCCGATCTTTTCCTGGGCCAGGAGATCACCGTGCTGACAGAGCTCGATGAGTTGATCGCGCGCCCGATCTATCAGGCCGAAGAGATCATCGAAGAGATAGTCGAAGAGGAAGAGCTGGAAGAGCTGCTTGAGGGTGAGGAAGTGGAAGAGGTCGGAGAGGGCGAGGCCGAAGCCGATTCGGAGGCCGAGGCGAAGTCTGAAAAGGACAGCTAGGATCCCAATCAGCCACAATCTGCGCCTTTAATTCTCACCCAGACAACGAGCTGCCAACCCATCCGATTGCGGACCGTCAACCCTGCGGGCGCGCAGCATCCAGCATCTTCAGGAAATCTACCGTGATCCTTGCGGTCACGCCCCAGATCGTCTCTCCCTCAAACTCCTTGAAGAAATAGACCTGGACATTGCGTCCCGGAATCAGGGGTTGCCTCTCCTGGACATCGAGATTGCCTGGATCTGCCAACCATTCGATGGGCACGCCGAAGGTACGGGCGACTTCCGTGGGATTGGGCGAAAGCGGGTAAGGCCAGGGAATGACCCCAACCACAGGTGTGACCAGGAACTGTGTGACGGTGAATAGTGGGTTAAGCTGGCCGAGCGTTTCCACATCTGCTGGGTTCAGCCCGATTTCCTCCTGCGCCTCTCGAAGTGCGGCTGCCGCGGCCGTCTCGTCCGAGGCCTCGATCTGACCCCCCGGAAATGAAACCTGACCTGCGTGGATGTCCACGGAGTCGGTCCGGCGAGTGAAAAGCAGCTTCCAAGCTCCATCTTCTTTATACAAGGGGATCAGAACCGCCGCTGGTGTCGCGTCCCATTCGGTCTCGGCGCTAGACTCCAATTCTCCTAGCGATCGCTTCAGGCGGTCCTTTAAATCCTCCATGTTTCTAACCCCTCACCGCACGCGCAAAGACTAAGTACCCGGTGTGAGCCACCATGCGATCGGTGGGGCGGAGACGCTGCGGATTCGGCTTGTAGAACCGAAGCATGATCTCACACACTTCGGGCAGTGCGAAAAACTTTCCCTCCAGTTCGCTCAAGAAGCGACTGACCTGATTGGCGGTGGGCAAGATCACACCCAGCATCCCGCCGTCTGCCATGGCCTCACGTGTCTGGCGCAAATAGCGATGCGCGTGTGGCAGGTCCAGGAATAGGGATCCAATTCCTTGCTCTGCGAACCCGCCCTCAATGTCGAGCTGTTTGAGTTCAACCCTCTCGCGCAATCCGACGCGTTCCAGATTACGGCGGGCGAGCTGCAGCATGTCTTCGCGCCGATCGTAGGAATAAACCATGCCCTGTGGCCCAACTGCCCAGGCAAGTGCGGTTGTTAGCGCGCCCGATCCGGTGCCGGCTTCAACGACTTGAACCCCCGGACCAATTGAGAGGCGAAGGAGAATGTAGCCAATCTCTTTGGGATAGATGATCTGAGATTGGCGCTTGGTGTGAAGCAGGACATCCCTGAGGGATGGCTGCAGCATCAGGAATTCATGGTCCAGGTGGCTCGTCACGGTGCTGCCCCAGGGTAACCCGATAAGATGCTCGTGCTGCAACACGCCACGATGGGTCTGCAGCTGCAGATTCGGGTCCAGCCGAACGATGAACTGCTTAGCATTTTTCGCGATGAGCATTGCCAGATCGCCGGATTGGCTGAACTCAGTCACCTTGGTCTGCCATTTTCTCCGCCCTCGACGCAACGAGGCGGATCACCCTTGAACGCTTTAGCAACACATCCTTCCGGCGAACAAGAAACCCCGCTTTGGAGATCGGATCGGCCCATGAAGGTTGAAGATCCGCGTACTCACCTGTAGCCCGGAAGAGCCAGGCCGCCATGCGATCGAGATAGCCGGTGCCGCGGATCTCCGCCATGGGCACGACCCGGTACTGGCCCTCAGGCTGGAGAGTTCGACGGGCCTCAAGCAATGATTCTGGGTCCAGGATGAATTCAGTCGGAAACGTGCTGAGCAGCGTGGCGAATGCGACCTCTGGAAAGGGGAGCGCCTGCGCCCGGGCCTGGACCACTCTGGAATCCTGGCCAGCCTGCTTCAGGCGGCGGCTGGCCATACGGCACATCTGGCGCGAAGCATCGACCCCAAACGCATGCCCGCCGCGCCGATTGATTTCGAGAAGGAGATGCCCGGGTCCGTGCGCAATCTCAAGCATGGGCCCGGCCGGAAAGGGGTCTAGCACCGCTCGCACCCAGTCGTCCCACTGGCCCACGGACACCGCCCAAGCCACGAGGTCATAGGACCAGGCCAGAGACGTATAGAAGTGGCGGAAAAAGAATCGCAGGAAATTGCGAAAGACCCTCATTGGAGATTGGATAGCGCCATCGCAGATAACGATAGAAACAGGGCGAAGCCGACGCTGTCGGTTACGGTGGTCACCAAGACCGAAGAGGCCAGGGCGGGGTCGAGCCCTAGCGTCCTGAGGGTGATTGGAACGAGAGCGCCGGCGAAACCCGCTATTAGCATGTTGCCAATCAGCGCCAATCCCAAGATAACCCCAAGCACGGCGTTTCCCTGCCAAAGCCAGACCGCTAATCCGAGAACCGTCCCCACCAGTACCCCCGCCAGTAATCCGGTGAGGCTCTCTTTCAACACGGTGCGCCACGCGCTGCGCAGCTCGATCTCACCCAGGGCAATGGCGCGCACGATGAGGGCCAGGCTCTGAGTGGCCGTGTTCCCACCCATGCCGGCCACAACGGAAAGAAAGATGGCCAGGATTGCAACCTCAGCAATCAGCAGCTCGAAATTCGACACCACCCATGCAGCAAACAGAGCAGTGACTGCGTTCAAGTACAACCAGGGAATTCGCTTCCGGAGGGAGAAACGGATCGAGCTGTGAATTGAGAGGTCGGAATCCGAGACGTTCGCCAACCGGTAAATATCCTCGGTGGCCTCTTCCGCCACAACATCCAGGACATCGTCATGGGTGATCACTCCCACCACCACCCCTCGATCATTCACCACGGGTAAGGCGGCCAGGTCATAACGCGCCATGCGGAGCGCCACCTCCTCTTGATCCTCCTGTGCACGGGCGTGCATCACCTCCGGATCCATGATGGTCTCGAGCTTAGCGTTCGGATCCGAGATCACCAGATCGCGCAATCCCACGATCCCGACCAATCGGTCGGCCTCGTCCTCCACATAGAGGTAGTAGGGCGTCTCCGCACTCGGTTCCACCTTGCGCAGGGTCTGGATCGCTTCCGAAGCGGTGGTCCCCATCGGAAGCGCAATGAAGGAGGTCGTCATCCTCCCGCCAGCCGTTTCATCACCGAAGGGCAGGAGCGGACGGACGTTCATGGCCTCTTCCATCTCGGCCAGCGCCTCTTCCGCCCGGTCGGCGGGCAAGTCGCCGAGCACGTCCGCCGCTTCGTCCGGCTCCATCTCGTCCAGGACGTCGGCCAATTGCTCCGTATCAAACGTCTCGGCCACTGCCGCGGCCTGCTCGTCTTCTAATTGCTCCAGAAGATCGGCGGTTGCTTCCAGATCTAAGCGTGGCAGAAGCGCAGCCTGGTCCCTGTCATCAAGATCCGAAAAAGCGTCCGCCCGATCGACGGGGTGCAGGTCGGTGAGGGTGTCGATTGCGGCCTGAACTTCGCCTGCCTCCAGCGCAGTTCTAATGCGCGCCAGCGCAAGCTCGATTTGTGAGGGATCCACGGGAACCCCCTCTCTGTCTTGTTTTAGGGGAACCTAGCGGCTCGGGCCTGCCTCACCCAACAGAAGCTTGATAGCTTCGTCGAGCTGCGGATCCACGCCTTCGTCAAGGCCCGATTCGGGAATCAGAACCTCGACGTCAGGGGTGAGACCGATGCCATGAATGAGGCGGTCACCTGGAGTATACCAACGGGCAATTGTGACGCGGACAGCACCTTGATTGTTGTCCAGTTCAACCCAGTTTTGTACGGAGCCCTTTCCGAAAGAGGTCTCGCCGACCAGCAGGCCACGCCCGTGATCTTGGATTGCGCCTGCCACGATCTCGGAGGCGGAGGCCGAGCCTCCATTGATCAATACAACCAACCCTATTTCAGTCGCCTTGCCGCCGGATCTTGCCTGGTAGATTGTCTCCTCACCATCGCCAAACCTTTCGATCAGGATGACACCATCGGGGATGAATTCTGAAGCGACATCAACCGCGGAGTTCAAGAAGCCTCCACCATTGCCGCGCAGGTCCAGAATCAGTCCTACTGGATCGTCTCGCAGCAAATCTCTGAGCGCGCGAGCTAAATCGGGTGCGGTATCCGCACCGAAGGTCAGGAGACGCACATAGGCGATATTGTCATCGAGCATCTCGCTCTGGACGCTGGGGAGGTCGATCTTGGCGCGAACAATCTCGACGTCGAACGGTTCCGCAAGCCCCTCGCGCCGGAGGGTGAGATTGACGGGAGTTCCGGCCGGGCCCAACACCTGGCGAATGACGAGGCTGGCGTCCAAGCCAGTAACGTCCTCACCGTTCACCCCTATGACCTCATCTCCAGCTTGCAGCCCGGCCTCCTCGGCGGGCGATCCGGGCATGGTGGAAATGATTGTCAGGTACTCGGCCTCCGAATCCACCCAGGCGCCAATGCCCTCATACTCGCCATTTAGCGGAAGGTTCGCCTGGAGGAACTGCTCTGGATCCATGTAGGAAGTGTGGGGATCCTCAAGCGCATCCACCAAGCCGCGAATCGCGCCGCGCATGAGTGCTTCATCGTCAAGCGGCTGGTCGACGTAATCATCATGCAGAATTTCCCAGGCTTCCCAGAAAGGTGCGATCAGCTGCTCTTGATCTGCATCCACTTCGGGGGTGATCTCATCGCGGGAGATGATCTGCGGAATGGCGAGTTCGATGGGCCGCGCTTCCCCGGAGGCCGCAGTGATGCGCGGGGCCACATATCCGAGGGCCACTCCGGTGGTAAACGCGAGTCCGGTCAATCCCATCCCGACCGCCAGTACCAGGCCGACTTTCCAGGCATTTGATCTCATGAGGACACTCCTGATTCAAAACAACCGAGTGAAATTATCACAGGTTCATAAGAGAAGCATGAACAATAGAGGGAAAGGGCGCAATGCGGAATGGAGGCTAGTCGAAGTGGCGAACGGTCCAAGAGTCGATGAGCGAATCGTAGGCCTCAGATCCAGCCGCCTCCACATATTGCAGGATTTCGCGTCCGTCCAAAGGGTAGTTTGGGTAACATGAAGTGGGCCAAGCTCCTCGCGAAGCCACTGCTACGGCCGACACAACGGATCCATCTATATCCGCTCGATCGAGTCGCGGCACGATCTCTTCCGCTGTAATGAGCACTTGTTCGGCGGCGTAGGCTAGTTCCCGATCCACTCCCCAATTCCGTCCGAGCTGTGCGTTGCCCATGGGATCGGCCTTCAAGGCATGAATGACCGCGAGATCGCACTGCAGGGCGGGGAAGGCGGTCAGCCTGGCTCCTGTGTAAGGATCGATCACTTCCTTCACGTCGGGCCGAAGCTTCATGAGGTCGGTGCCCTGCCAGGCCAGGGAGGGCATGAAGCCAACCCCAGAGAGGGCCGCGCGTAGTCCGAGTGCCAGGCTGGCCTCACTCTCTTCAATGATTTCCAGCTCGCCGGCAGACGAAGCCTGCGTGAAATTCGGCGCTAACCCGAAGGCTTCCAGTCCAAAGTAACAGGTTCTGACACGCGAGACCAAGCCCGCGCCAACGAGCAAGTCACTTTCTAAGCCGGCCGTGAAGGAAAGCAGCGTCAGGTCAAGCGCAGGTGGGTTGGCGAGTACTGCGAGCGCGAATGCCACCGGCCGCCGATAGTTCGTCACGCCTCCCAGGGCCAACACACCGTCGCCTTCCGGCAGCATTGCGACACCTTCCTGAATAGCGATTCGCTTATCCATCGGGTTCTGGGGGCTCGGCACCCTCCGACTCCAGTTTGGAAACGCGCTCCCTTAATTCGCTCATCGCCTGGTCTTGCTCAGCCCAGGGATTCCTGGCTGCCTTGGCCGCGCGCCTCAGCATATCCACCTGGCGATGTGTTCCGCCGCGCCTTACCGCGAGAATCAAACCACCATTCACAGCGACAATGATTAACAGCGTCAGGCAGATGACAGCCGCCGGACTGAATCGAGGTACGGTTTCCATTCTGCTCTGGCGAGTATATGCAGTCACGGGGTGGCGGTCAACCTGCGGCTTTATAATCCCTCACCATGGCCATTCACGCGTTGTCCGATGAAGTGTCTTCCGCGATCGCGGCAGGAGAAGTCGTCGAACGACCATCTTCGATCGTGAAGGAGTTGATCGAAAACTCCCTGGATGCGGGCGCCACGACGATCCAGGTTCAAATTATAGGCGGCGGGAAGTCGCTAATTGAGGTTGCCGATAACGGATCTGGAATCCCCCACGGCGAGGTCAAGCTGGCGATCGAGCGATATTCCACCTCGAAGTTGGACACGATCGGTGACCTGCGAGCGATAAGGACGCTCGGCTTTCGGGGCGAAGCCCTCGCCTCCATCGCTGCGGTATCTCGCATGGTGCTGACCACCCGCCCAGTCGCAGAGCCAGTAGGTACACGGCTGCAGATCGACGGAGGTCGTGTCGGGGAGACTGAGGCGGCTGGTACTTCCGAGGGCACAACCGTTCAAGTGAAAGATCTCTTCTACAACGTGCCGGCCAGGAAGCGCTTCTTAAAGTCGGATACCACGGAACGCGGTTGGATCTCACGCCTCGTGACACGCTATGCCATGGCTTATCCTGAGCGCCGCTTCGAATTAACGAGTGACGGTCGAATCAAGCTGCAGACCAGTGGAAATGGAGATCCCCTGGAGGTACTCGCCGAGGTATACGGCTTGGAGGTAGCGCAGCAGATGATTCCGATCCCGACGGTCTCCAGCGAGCGGATTACGATCTCTGGATTCGTGGGCGCGCCTTTCGTTAATCGGTCGAATCGACGGGAAATCACACTGTTTGTCAACGGGCGATGGATTCAAGACGTGAGTTTGGGCTCGGCTGTTACTCAGGCCTATCATACATTTCTGATGGTCGGCCGCTATCCTATTGCGCTGCTGGCCATCGAAGTGCCGCCCGAGGGCATGGATGTCAATGTGCATCCTGCCAAGGCGGAAATCCGCTTCGAAAATCCGGGGCTGGTATTTTCGATCGTTCAACGCGCGGTGCGTGCTACGCTGTTGGGGCAATCGCCCGTTCAGCCAGTCTCCGTTGAGCCCATCTGGTCCGTGGATCGTCTTCCGCAGACATTTGATGGCTCAGATCCCGTGGAACGCACGCTCGAACCAGCGGCCCAAAGCACCATGGCCGTTCCAATCCTGCGCTCGGTTGGTCAGGTGGGCGCTACTTATCTCGTAGCGGAAGGTCCCGATGGCGTATACCTCATCGATCAGCATGCGGCACATGAGCGAGTGCTGTTTGACAAGCTCATGGCGCAGGTCGAGTCGGAGCTCCCAGAGTCACAGGGATTGCTCCAGGCGGAAACCGTCGAGCTGACGGAGGTTGAAGCCGAGTTGGTGGGGAACAACCTGGGAGCCCTGGAATCGTTGGGGTTCGCGATCGAGCCGTTCGGAGCACGCGCCTATCGCGTGCGGGCAGTGCCAGTTGCGGTGTCAAACTTATCACCGGAGCGGGCGCTGAGGGTGGTGGTCGAGGATTTTGAGGAGGACGAAACGCCGCTCGCGGCTGAAATAGAAGCTCGGCTGGCCGCACGCGTCTGCAAGCGGGCCGCAATCAAAGCCGGCCAGGTAATGTCTCTGGAGGAGCAGCGACAGCTGATTTCGGATCTTGAGCAGAGTTCCTCGCCTCGAACTTGTCCTCATGGGCGTCCTACCATGGTGCATCTATCTGTGGCCGCCCTTGAGCGCCAGTTTGGGCGAAGAGGGTAGGAGCTCCAGCAAAGGGAGATATTCGGCCTCCGCCTTCGGGCTCCTATTAGTCTGTGCTAGCTACGCGGCCGGGTCGTGAGGACCGTCGACGGTCCCACGGGAAGCCTGACCGCAAAAGTAGCACCCTCGCCAAGGGCACTCTCAACGGATATCGACCCCTCATGGCTCTCGGCGATGCGTTTCGCTATCACGAGCCCCAGACCCGTTCCCTGAACATCGTCTTCACCGTCCCCCGCTCGATAAAACCGCTGGAACAATCGCTCCTGATCTTCAGGTGAGATCCCGCGCCCCGTATCGCGAACTTCCATCAGCACTTCATCGCCCTCCGAGCGGAGGGAAACGGTCACTACGCCCCCTGGTTGGCTGTATTTGATGGCGTTTGTCAGCAGATTCAGCAGCAGCTGCTTGAGAATCTTTCGATCGCCGTGAACCGAAGCCAGCGAGGCGTCAAATTCGGTCTCCAGCTCGATCTCTTTGGATTCTGCCTGAGCGCGTACCACTTCCAGTGACTCCTGAGCGAGTCCGCCCAGATGAACCGGCTCACGCTTGAAGTGCACGCGGCCTGATTCCAGGCGTGAGAGTTCCAAGAAATCGGTCGTGAGATCGTTCAGGCGTTGCACCTCGTGCAAAATCGTCTGACTCAACTTGGTGCGCTGATCTTCGGGGAGTTCGGTTCGCTGAAGCAGATGCGAGGCGGCCGTCAGGGCCGCCAGCGGGGTTCGCAGCTCGTGCACGATTTCGGCGATGAGGTCGCTTTGCATAAAGAGCTGGCTATTCTCAATGGCTATGGCGGCCTGAGCGGCGAGCGTCTGCAGAATCTGCACATCCTCGTCGGTGAAAATGCCTTCGGTCTTGTTGACGGATTCGATAACCCCCAAAACCTTGTCTTTCGTGCGCAGCGGAACACCGAGGATGCTTTGGGTTTCAAATCGCGTTAAGGCATCCATCTCTCGATAGAAGCGCGGATCGTTCATCACGTCCTGGGAGACGATGGGTTCCCCGTGTGTGAAGACCCAGCCCGCGATGCTGTTGTCGGCGGGAATGGCCCGCTGTCCGACGCCGCTCACTAGTGCGCCGGTGGCTGCCTCGAAGTAAAGCGAGTGGGTCTGCTTTTCATATAACAGGAGCGAGGAGGCTTCGCTGTCCGTTAGCTCCCTGGCGGCCACCACGATGCGCTGGAGCAGCGTATTCAGGTCGAAAGTCGCGGCCAGATCAGAGGTCAGTTCCAGCAGACGCTGGTAGCGATTCAGGAGTTTCGGGTAGTTACGGATGGCGGTTTCCGGGCCAGGGGGATTACTGCTCAAGACGCACCTCATCAACAATCATTGGCAACAGCTCGGCCACGTCACCGGCAAGGACTATATCGGCTCGCGAATCGAGATAGGTAGGCTCCTGGTTAATTATCAGTAATCGAGCGCCGTGCTCGACTGCGCGATAGGGGAGTTCCGCTGCAGGAGTGACCTCCAGCGAAGAGCCGCCAACGATGACCATGTCCGCCGCATCGAAGAGCACATTCGCCGCTGCCAGCGCTTCGTGCGGCAGTTGTTCGCCAAAGAGAACGATCTCGGGCTTGAGCGGGCCGCCACAGGATTCACAATATGGAGCGCTTCCGGTCTCAACGAAATACTCGAGCAGTGGCCCCCCATCATGGCGCTGGAAGCACTCTACACAAACCGCCTCCCGCAGATGACCATGAAGCTCATAGACGTTCTTTGATCCCGCGCGCTGGTGCAATCCATCCACATTCTGGGTCACAATACCGTGAACGATCCCGTCCTCTTCTAGGGACGCCAGCGCGATATGGGCTGCATTCGGCTGCGCGATCCAGATCATCTCTGCTAGGGAATGGAACCAACCGTAGAATTTTTCAGGATCGTAGCGAAAACTGGCAAGTGAAGCGACTTCCATTGGATCGACCTGGCTCCAAACACCGGAATGCGCCGATCGAAAATCGGGGATTCCAGAGGGGGTCGAGAAGCCAGCGCCTGTTAGGGCAACCGCACGTTTCGAGTTTCGCAGCAGATCCGCTGCCTGACGCGTTTGAAGCTGGAGACTCGTCCCGCTCAAAGTGGATGGGCGACGGCCAGCTGGGAGCTGATCGTCTCAGTCATCTTGCGGATCTGATCGCCAGTTAGAGTGTCGCGATGCAAGATCACCAGCGGCTTGCCGCTCTGGGCTGCCTGCTGCGCAAGCTCTGGGGCGGGTGAAACGATACCTGCCAATTCAATCCCTAGATCTGCTTCAACTTGCTTCCACGGGATATTGAGGCTGGTTCGCTCTCGAGTAATAAGGGCCAGGCTGGTCTTGCTGCGTTCCAACCCACTCGAGAATATTTCTTCCAGCACCGCCCGGGCGATGACATTGGAGGGATAGACTGGTTCGACGATGGCAATTACACGCGAGCTCAGTGCCAGCAGCGGGCGTGTGAAGGGGCGCACGCCCGAGCCGATGTCCAGAACCAGCGCATCGCTCATCGTGGCCAGATTGCTGATCACGGCCTCCATTTGTGGCACAGCCTCATCCAGCTCGGCCTCCTGCGGCTGATAGGATGCCAATAATAATCGCACGCCGCTGTTGTGAGTCACAAGCTCTGATTCGACAGATCGTAGATGGATGTCCTTAAGCGATCGCGAGAGCAGGGTGGTCAGACCGGTGGGGCTCGTAATCCCCAGATTCAACGCCATGGAACCCTGGCCCGGATTGATCTCCGCCACAATTACATCCATCCCGCCCTGTTGCATCGCGACCCCCACATTCAATGCGAGGGTCGAAGTTCCAAGGCCAGCCCGGGTTCCGAAGAAGCTGATGATCTGTGCTTGCTCCGGCGCTTCGGTAGCGGGTGCCGAAATGGATCTGGACAACACGGCCTTAACGTGCGCTGTCAATTCGGCGGGGTGAGTGGGTTTTGTCAGATAGTCATCGACTCCCGATTCGAAGCCTCTGACCTTGTCGTCCACCATGGTTTTGGCAGTGAACATAACGATCGGGATATGCGAAAGTGAGGAATCGGACCGAAGTCGCTCCGTCACTTGATACCCGTCCATATCTGGCATCATGACGTCCAGGAGAATCAAATCGGGCTGCTCAGAGGCAGCCTTGGAGAGGCCGATCGTACCGTTGCTCGCGACCGCGATTTGGTATCCCTGACGCTCCAGCATCAGGCCGACGAGCTTCAACGTATCGATGTCGTCATCGATGATGAGGATTTTCTCAGTCATTTTCATCCAGAAAAAGAGAGCTAAGGCAGTCTAGCATAAAGGGCAACCCCGAGCAAGGATTCGGCATTCCCACACCTTATGTTAGGTCCTTCAACGCCCCGATGCTAATCTGAGCATCGTGCGGCGACAATTTCGAAATCTGCTCGTGGCTTGTATAATCCCGGCGCCGCTTTTGGTTTCGGAGGACCCATGAACGTGGGGAGCTGGGGATTTGGGGGATCCTTTTACCTGGCGTTGCCCACCCGCGATATCGGCTATGTGCTGATCGCGGTCTATTTGCTGCTGATCGTTCTGGGTCTTCGCAACAAACGACTCACCCTTTCCAAGAAAGCTGATCGGTACCTGTTCCTGGGTCTGCTGGTTTCGGCGCCCATTGCTGCCGCGCTGCTTGCGGTGCAGTTTCCCGCCGAATCGGGGCTGGCCGCCCCCGGCCGGCCCGTGGCGCCGCTGGGCGCATCATTCCCACTCTTTGGGGCGGTCCCATGGGTGCTGGCAGCCGGATTGCTTGGCGAGCCCTTCGCGATTGCAGTGGCATTCCTGGGGGGGGTGGCGCAAGCCGGCTGGATGACTCAGTGGTTGCTGACCCCGTTCAGCATCGCGGCGCAGGCCGCGGTTTTTGCATGGCTTATCCGACGCAACTATGCGGACTTACCGGGACGGCTGGTCGCACGTCCGCTGCCCAGCGCACTCGCCGTGGGATTGCTCTTCGGCGTGTTGCACTCGTTGGAAAACTTTGCCTACAGTAGCGGCGACTTCTTCGCCGCGCTGGATTATTCACTTTCACTTCTTGGGCCGACGATGACCGCCAGCGTTCTCGAGATGGCCATCGCGGGAGTGATTGCCGAGAGTATCCGGACGCTTGTGCCGTGGCATCGTCCTGCCCCGATTCGGGTTGGGCCGTACAACCGCTCTTTGTCCGCACGAATGGTTACGGTGATCATCACGCTCGGGGTGATTGGCGGTGCGGCCCTGACCTACGGCAATTGGCTGCTGGCGCGATCCTCGGCCACCAAGATCATCTCCGATCAGATGGAGCAGACCGCGAATCAAGCCGGAGAAGGGATCCCGTTCTTCATCCATACGGGCAGGACGCAGATTCGCGATATTGCGGCCAGCATGGAGGGCGTCAGTTTGAGTGATCAGTTTGCGACCACGCTGCTTGCGGATGCCCACCGCTCCCTCACATTCTTCACGCGCCTTGCAGTGCTTGACTCGGCCGGGGCCGTGCTCGCCGATTGGCCGCAGGGCTCCGTGACCGTCCCAGTGGAGCTGCTGGCGGCCGCTCAAACCGGAGTTCCTCAAGAGATCAGCGTAGCGCCTGATCGAGCGGATGAGGGGGTGCAGTTGGTCTTCCTCTCGCCCATAGTGGGTTCTGACTCCTCGGTTGTGGGCTGGGCAGACCTTGCACGCAATCCGTTACTGCAGCCAGTGCTGGCGCGCTTGGCTGCCTATCGAGACGGGCAGGCGCTCATCGTCGACGAACAGGGGAGGGCCATTTCTCACCCCGATCCCGACCAATCGCTAACGCAGGCCGAATTCGCCGAAGGCCCGGAAGGTGTGTTCTTCGAGGCTACGAGTTCCGGAGGAGCTCGATCCTTGGTCTACTCGCACCCGGTGGAGGGCTATCCGTGGCGCGTGATCGTGTCCACGCCGCAGCGCACTCTGGATACTCTGGCATTTGCCACCACCGCCAATTTGTTCATTCTATTGGTCACTATCGGCTCGGTGCTCATTTTGGGTGTGCATTTAATGAGTCGCCGCCTCACACGCCCGCTGCGGCAAATGGCTTCTACTGCCGAGTCGATTGCGCGTGGGGACCTGGATCGCCATGTTTCCGCCAGAGGCGAGGATGAGATCGGACGGCTTTCGACATCCTTCGAGCGCATGCGGATCAGCTTGAAATCCCGCTTGGATGAGCTCAATCTGCTTCTCTCCACGAGTCAGAGCATGTCTGAGAGCTTCGACCTCGATGAGGCGCTGCCGGTCGTGCTCGGCAAAATTCGCGATCTAACCGGGGCCGAAACCGTTCGGCTGGTGCTGGTGTCAGGGGTCTATCGGGCAGGCCAGGGCGGGCGAGGGTGGGAGAGCTTGGATGCGGGGATACTAAGCCTCGCCCGCGCGCGTGGGGAGTTCGCATTGGAAAACCCGTCCAGGGCAGGGGCAGTGCTTGATATGGCCGGAGTCGCGGATCCTTTGGAATCCCTCATCGCCATCCCCGTCGCTCACGAGGATGAATTCTTGGGCGCGCTTTGGCTGGGCTACCGCTCGCCTCGGACCTTTGCCGCCTCGGAAACCAAGCTGCTTTCCATCTTCGCCAGCCAGCTGGGCCTCTCGCTTGCGAACGTGGGTCTGTACCACCGTGCAGAGCGAGAGCGGAGCCGATTGATGACGATCCTAGAATCGACTCCAGATGCGGTGATCGTTACCGATTCGGAGGGGCGCATCTCTCTGGCCAATCCGGCTGCCGAGGCGGTTCTGACCGGGCGAGCCGATGAAATAGTAGGAAAGTCGATCCATGAAGCGGTTGGACCATCCGAGCTCAAGAAGCTGCTGACCCGACCGACCTCAAGCGAGCAAGCCATAGAGATCAAGGCCGAAGGTGGGCGAGTGCTCTATGCTGTGTCCTCTGAGGTGCCTGGCGGCCAGACGGGGCGAGTCTGTGTATTATCCGACGTGACACAATTCAAGATTCTGGACACGCTTAAGTCCGAGTTTGTATCGACGGTCAGCCACGACCTGCGTGCGCCGCTTACCCTGATGCGCGGATATACAACGATGTTATCGAATGTGGGGCCGGTCAACGACCAACAGCAGGAGTTTCTGGAAAAAATCCTGACGAGTGTCGACCGCATGAGCAAGTTGGTGGACGACCTACTGGACCTGGGGCGCATTGAAACCGGGATCGGCCTCTCGCCAGAACCGGTCGAGATTTCTCTCGTGGCACAAGACATCTTGACCACTTTTCGGCCCCAGGCGTTGAATAAACGGGTGTCGCTAGAGGTCGAACTCCCTGATGAAATGAGACCCGTGCAGGCAGATCCAATGCTGCTGCGTCAAGCCGTATCCAACCTGGTGGACAACGCCATCAAGTACACGGAATCTGGCGGCCGGGTTATTTTGCGAGCCGAGCAGGTGGATGGCCGACAGATCATTCAAGTGGAAGACACCGGGGTGGGGATCGCGCCTGCTGATCAGCCCAGGCTATTCGAGAAATTCTTCAGACTCAATAAGGACGACACCAAGGGTTCTGGGCTTGGCTTGGCGATCGTGAAGTCGATTGTTGAGCAGCATCATGGGAGGGTGAGTGTCGAGAGTAGGCTTGGGATTGGCAGCAAGTTCACGATTGCCATTCCTTTGCGCGTACAGCCAAAACAGGTCGCTTCGGGGGGTATGCAGAGATCTTGACTTTTGCAAATCGGGGCGTATAATTTAAGTTTACATGGCAATGGATCGCCGCAAGGTTCGCGCGTGACAGCGCTCGAGGCACGTGAGCTTGAGCGCTGGTTTTACGTGCGGCGATTCTAGCACGTTTGTTCGAAATTCGTTGATCTACTAGCCTTTACATAAAGCGGAGGGGAACGCGTGGAATCTAAGAGGTTTCGAGCGTTACGTATCAGCCTTGCTTCGCCTGATATTATCCACAGCTGGTCCTATGGCGAGGTTCTGAAGCCGGAAACCATCAATTACCGGCGCTTGCGTCCCGAGAAGGACGGCTTGTTCTGTGAGGCAATCTTTGGCCCCACCAAAGATTGGCAGTGTTACTGCGGCAAGTACAAGAATATCCGTTTCAAGGGCATAACCTGCGAGAAGTGTGGCGTCGAGGTAACGCGTGCCTCCGTGCGGCGGGAACGGATGGGCCATATCGAGCTGGCCGCTCCTGTCGCTCACGTCTGGTACACACGTCGAGTGCCCTCTTATCTCGGGTTGCTGCTGGACATCTCCAGGCGCAACCTTGACCGCGTGCTGTATTTCGCGCAGTACATCGTGACGCATGTCGACGAGGATGCGCGCAGCAAGGCTATTGGTCGAATCGATGAGCAAATCTCGGATCAGCAGACAGCCCAACATGAGGCGGTAAATCAGCGGCTGGACGAGATCAAGAACCAAAAGAAAGAAAAGCTGGACGAGTTCAAGGCCGAGCAGAAGGCGCTCATGGCGGCTTATGAAGAGCAAGTCGCCCAGCAAATCGACCCCATCATTCGCGAGGGCCAGCGGCTCGAGCGTGAGCTGCGCGAGAAGTCCGGGAAGACGATTCGTGTGTCGATCGTATTTAAATCGGTAGACCAGCAGATCGCTGAGAGAGGCGAGACGATCTCCAAGGATCATATCGCCGCGGTTCAACAGATAGTTAAGGCACGGCTGGAGGAGATCGAAGCCTCTGCCAAGTCGAAGCTCGATAAGAGGCTTGAAACGGTCAAGGCGGAAATCGAGGAAGTCAAGGAAGTCGCGGATCGCGAGGTCGAAGAAGTCAAGAGTGCTCCTCAAGAGGACAACCTGGCGCAGATCGAACAGCTGGTGAAGGAGCGCGAAGAAATTGAGGGGATCAGCCAGATGATGTTCCTCGGCGAGACCCGATACCGGGAGTTGAAGTCAAGCTGGGGGCAGGTGTTTCGGGCCGACATGGGCGCTGAGGCTTTCTACGATATTCTCCAGCGCCTGGATCTGGCCAAGCTGTCGGAGGAGCTCTGGGAGGAAGTCCGCACCACGAAGAGCAAGCAGCGCCGCAAGAAAGCCACTAAGCGTCTCACGGTGGTGGAGGCCTTCCGCCGATCTGGCAACAAGCCGGAGTGGATGATCTTGACCGTACTGCCTGTTATCCCGCCCGACTTGCGACCGATGGTCCAGCTCGATGGTGGACGATTTGCTACATCCGACCTGAACGATCTCTATCGCAGGGTCATCAACCGGAATAACCGCTTGAAGCGCTTGGTCGAGCTCGGAGCACCAGACGTCATTGTCCGAAACGAGAAGCGGATGCTCCAGGAGGCGGTCGATTCGCTGATCGATAATGCGCAGCGTGGCAAGGCGCTATCGCGCCGGGGTCGTCGTGAGCTGAAGTCGCTCAGCGACATGCTGAAAGGCAAGAAGGGTCGCTTCCGCCGAAATCTACTTGGGAAGCGCGTAGATTACTCTGGTCGATCGGTGATTGTGATCGGACCGAATTTGAAGCTGGATCAGTGCGGCCTTCCAAAGACCATGGCTCTCGAGCTGTATCGACCTTTCGTAATCTCCAAATTGGTGCTCTACAACTATGCAGCAAATGTAAAAGGCGCCAAGCGCATTATTGAGCGTGAACGCCCCGAGGTGTGGGAAGTTCTGGAAGAGGTCATCAAGGATCGACCCGTGCTTTTGAATCGAGCACCGACCCTGCACCGTCTGGGCATCCAGGCTTTCGAACCTGTGCTTGTAGAGGGGAAGGCCATTCAATTGCACCCCCTGGTATGCGCCGCATTCAATGCGGACTTTGATGGCGACCAGATGTCGGTTCACGTGCCGCTATCCGCTAGTGCGGTGACAGAGGCCCGTGAATTGATGCTGTCCAGCGTGAACTTACTTAAGCCCGCGGACGGTGCACCGATCGTGAGTCCCTCCAAGGATATGGTCCTGGGCGTGTACTACCTGACCATGCAGGTGGAGGGCAAGGGCCGGAAGGGTGAAGGCCGGGCGTTCTCCAGTATTGAAGAAGTAGAGATGGTCTGGAGCCTAGGCCAGGTCGATTTGCACGCTTCCATCAAGCTTCAAATCGCAAGCTGGTATGACGACGAAGGGGTTCGCCAGGAGCAGGCCGAGCGGCGTGTGATAGACACCACCGTGGGCCGCGCGATTTTCAACAGCGTCCTTCCTGAAGAGCTACGTTTTGTCAACCGGGTACTTGATAAAGAAGCCATGCAGGCGCTGGTTGGCGAGATTTACCACCAGCTCCGAGAGGAAGGCACGCCGGCCGTGGTGGACGCGATCAAAGACATTGGTTTTGCATACGCCACCCGATCTGGCACCACCATCGCCGTGTCCGATATCGCGGTACCGGCAGAGAAGGGCGAAATCATCGCTCGCACGTTGGAGGCGGCAGAAGCAGTGCGATCGGATTACCAGCGTGGGCTGCTTACTGATCAGGAACAAAATGAGCGCATCATCGAGCTCTGGCAGGACACGACAGCCGAAGTAGCGGCCGCCGTGCGGTCAGGCTTGGATCCCGCCGGGAATCTAAGCACGATGGCAATATCCGGCGCGACCAAGGGAGGATTTGGCCCCATTTCACAGTTGGCCGGCATGCGCGGCTTGATGGCCGACCCTGCAGGACGGATCATCCCGCTCCCCATTCGATCCAACTTCCGAGATGGCCTTAATACCCTGGAGTACTTCATCTCGACCCACGGCGCCCGCAAGGGTCTCACGGACACGGCCTTGCGCACCGCGGATGCCGGGTATTTAACGCGTCGACTGGTGGATGTTGCACAGGACGTGATCATCAATTCGGAAGACTGTGGCACGGAAGAGGGCATCGTGCTGAGATTGTCCGATGATGTAGCCGGGCAGGACTTTGCCTCTCGGCTGCTGGGCCGCGTGCTGGCTAGAGGTGTGGCCGATCCGGAAACCGGGGAAATCATCTATCGCCGCCGAAAAGTGCTGGACGCGAAGGCGGCTCGGCGAATCGCGGATGCAGGAGCTGACGAAGTCATGGTTCGCTCCCCGCTGACCTGTGAGCTGCAATTCGGGATGTGCGCGCAGTGCTACGGATTGGACCTGGGTAGGGGCAAAATGGTGGAGCTGGGTACAGCGGTTGGGATCGTTGCTGCTCAATCCATTGGTGAGCCTGGAACGCAGCTGACGCTGCGCACCTTTCACACCGGGGGCGTCGCGGCGGGCGGGGATATCACGACCGGCCTCCCCCGCGTCGAAGAATTGTTCGAGGCTCGAAAAAAGCCCAAGGGCGAGGCGATCACTTCCGAAATTGAAGGAACGGTCCAGATAATCGCTCCGGACACGCCCGATGGACAGCGTGTCGTTCGCGTCGAAGTCAGTCAGATGCTGCATGATGAATACAAAATACCGGGGAACTGGTCGCTCCAGACAGAAGACGGCAGTGAGGTGGAGGCTGGTGATCTCATTGCGAGCCGTGGAGACTCCAAGATTACAGCAAGCCATGGAGGTAAGGCCAAGGTCAAGGATCGCATAGTTGCCATCTCCTACGAACAGAGCGATGAGGCGGAATACGACGTGCCCGCAAGCGCCCGACTGCTCGTGAAGCACGGAGATAAAGTCAAGGCCGGGGATCAATTGACCGAAGGCTCTCAGAATCCACACCGCATCTTGATGATTCTGGGCCGCGAGGCGTGCGAGCTTTACCTGCTGACGGAAGTCCAGCAGGTCTACCGATCGCAAGGCCAGAATATCAACGATAAGCACTTCGAGGTGATCACTCGTAAGATGCTCTCGAAGGTTCAGGTCTCGCATCCGGGAGATACAGAGCTCCTGCCGGGTGATATCGTCGATCGCCGTTATCTGCAGCGCCTGAATGAACAGGTGCTGCAGGAGGGGAAATCGCCAGCCCGATCCATTCAGATTCTGCTCGGAATATCCAAGGCATCGCTGAGCACCGAATCCTTCTTGTCGGCTTCCTCGTTCCAACACACGATCAAGGTGTTAGCTGGGGCAGCCATCGAAGGTAAGGTGGACTATCTGCGGGGGCTCAAGGAAAACGTGATCATCGGGAAGTTGATCCCCGCCGGAACAGGATTCCCCGGGGAGGAACTCGTGCTGCATGACGAGCGACTGGACGGGGAGCTCGAACCGGAAGAAGAAGTCGAACCGGAACCCGAAGCCGAGAGCGACATGGTCGAAGTTCCGGAAGCGGAAATGGTTGCCGCTGACTAACTAGCAACCACCGAGACCTGGCAAGAAAACGATCCCCGGGAGTATTGGCTTCCGGGGATCGCGCACGAGGCACGATGCCGGAGGCACACCATGGTTGACATCGCGTTTTGGCGGGCCTTATAATGTTCCGTCGCTAATGATGAAATCATGAAATACGCTATCGTCGAACACAGCGGGAAGCAATATCTGGCGCAGGAGGGAGGCCTCATTGAGGTCGACCGAATGTCGCTAGAAGTCGGCAAACCGGTCGTCTTTAAGGAGGTCCTGCTTGTCACCGATGGGAAAAAAGTGGAAGTGGGCGCGCCTTTTGTCAAAGGCGCCAGCGTCAAGGGTAAGATCAAGGACCACTTAAAGGGCAAGAAGATCAAGGTGTTCAAGTACAAGCCGAAGCAGCGTTACCGACGCACGCAGGGGCACCGGCAGCTGCTCACGCATGTAGCCATTGAAAATATTGGTCTTCCCAAGGCAGAAACCAAGAAGAAGGCAGTGACCAAGAGCAAGTCGACTCAATCGAAATCAAGCGCTGAGAGCGAGGCTTCGACCAAGAAAAAGGAAACCAGCCCCAAAACGGCTAAGAAAAGCTAAGGGAATAGCAGATGGCACATAAGAAAGGCGGCGGTTCGAGCCGCAACGGACGCGACAGTCAGTCACAGCGACTTGGAGTGAAGCGATATGGCGGTCAGCTCGTTCGATCGGGGAACATCCTTGTACGCCAGAGGGGCACGCGCATCCACCCCGGGCTGAACGTCGGAAAGGGTTCCGACGATACGCTCTTCGCCATCAGCGATGGCATCGTTATGTTTGACTACGCCCGCGGAGGCAAGAAGCGCGTCAACGTGCTGGAGACCGCCGAATGAAGCCAGACATCCATCCAGAGTATTTCCCAGCGGCCACCGTGGTCTGCTCCTGCGGGAACTCGTGGACCACGGGCTCTACGGTCGAGCTGATTCACACGGACGTATGCTCCGACTGTCATCCCTTCTACACCGGTGAGCAGCGTATCGTCGATACTGAGGGACAAGTCGATCGCTTCTACCGTAAGCTCGAGGCCAGGGAGGGTTTCCTTCAAGATGCGAAGGACCGAGAGGCAGCCAGGACCTCGCCGGATACCCCAATCGCGGAGCTCGAGATCGGAAAACGCGCTCAGACCGCACTTGAAAAGGCGGGAATCACAAAAGTTGGCCAGGCATTCGAGCTGATGGAGCAGGGCGACATGGCGCTCTTAGCAATCGATAACTTTGGTCGCAAGAGTCTGGCGGATCTAAAGCGCCGAATGAAATCGCACGGTTTCGAACTGCCGGAGCCTACCAGGGAGCCCCAGGTCTAGCCTCACATCTTTGGAGTAAACTCAGGGCAGGTGCATAGCACCTGCCTTTTTCGTATCCGAGGGAAGAGAGACTTGACTGGATCATTGGAAGTCATCACAGGTTCGATGTTCAGCGGGAAGACAGACGAGTTAATCCGTCGGCTCAGACGCGCCACGATCGCCCGCCAAAAAGTGCAGGTCTTCAAGCCGGGACTTGACGATCGCTATGAGGCCGAGATGGTTACTTCGCACGCAGGGGGACAATTCGCGGCCACGCCAATTGAGAAGGCAGAATCGATACCCGATGAAGTCGCTGGCGACACGACCGTGGTCGCAATCGACGAGGCTCAATTCTTCGACGACATCATCCTGAAGGTGTGTCGAGATATGGCTGACGACGGCAGGCGCGTCATCGTCGCCGGCCTGGATACAGACTTTCGAGGCAATCCCTTTGGTCCGATGCCCCGGCTCATGGCTACTGCGGAGCGGGTTGACAAACTGCATGCTATTTGCATGGTGTGCGGAAATCCGGCCACGCGGACGCAGCGCCTGATTGATAATGCGCCCGCGCGTGCCTCGGATCCCGTCATTGTGGTTGGAGCAAGCGAGCTATATGAAGCCCGCTGTCGGGAGCACCACGAGGTGCCCGAATGAACGACTATCAAGAGTATCTCGAAGAGATCCTGATCAGTGAAGAACGACTACAGCACCGCATCCGAGAGCTTGGGCAGGAAGTCAGCGCCGACTATGAGGGTGAAGACTTGCTGCTTATCTGCATACTGCGCGGCGGAGTGTTGTTCCTCACCGATCTAATGCGCGAGATCACAGTACCCCACAGCATCGATTTTATGGCCGTATCTTCGTATGGCGTGGGCGCCCGACAATCCAAGGGCCAGGTGCGGATTACGCTTGACCTCACGACCTCCATCGAGGGACGCAACGTGCTCCTAGTTGAGGACATCATCGACAGCGGAAATACCATTGCCTCCGTCTTAGACCTGCTCAATTTGCGTCGACCAAAGTCATTGAAAGTTTGCACGCTGCTGGATAAAGCCGAACGTAGGGAATCCGAGATCCCTATCGACTATCGCGGCTTTGAGATTCCCAATAAGTTCGTATTTGGTTATGGCCTGGACCTCGATGAGTATTACCGCAACCTGCCCTTCATCGGCGTTCTTCGCCAGGATAAAGTCTCCCAGTTTGCCGACGCTAGTTGAACGCCTCCTGCCGTCAGACCTAGCCTCGCTAATACGGTCGCAATCCAACGGTCAACAAGTGTGGCTTGTCGGCGGCGCGCTGCGTGATCACTTCCTCGATCTAGAGCAACCGGACCTCGACTTTGCAGTGGCCGACCGCGCAATTTCCCTGGCGCGTGGACTGGCCGACGCACTGGAGCTACCGTGCTATGTGCTGGACGAGCAGCGAGATGCCGCGCGGGTGGTGCTTCCTGGGCGGGCTACTCTCGATTTCGCCCGGTTGAGGGCCCCGTCCATAGAGGCGGATCTTGGACTCAGGGACTTCTCAATGAACGCACTCGCAGTCGAACTGGACGATCCCGAGCGTCTAATCGACCCTCTGGGAGGACTTCAGGACCTCAAGGACAGGGTGCTACGCGCTTGCGCGCGCGATTCGATCGAGCGGGATGTCATCCGGTCGCTGCGTGCTGTCCGCTTGTCTGCGAGTTTGACGCTGCGGCTTGAAGATCAAACCAAAGAGCAGGTTCGCCAATCTGCTGCTACCTTGTCCGCCTGCGCAGCAGAAAGAAGGCGCGACGAGCTCTCGAAAATGCTCTCTTCAGTGTCGGTGGCAACCGCCATGCGACTCATGCGCAGATTAGAGCTACTTCCGGGAGTCCTGCCGGAGCTGGCTGCGCTCACGCCCGATGCCTGGGATCAAACTTTGCGGATCGTGGACCGACTGGCTGACCTGATGGGCGCTGTGGTGAGTGGGTTTGAGTCAGAGAGGGCAGGTAATCTCCCCCGGGCCGAATTGTCATTGCGGCTCGGCCGCTATCGAGTGGGCTTGGGTGAGCATCTCATGTCTACCCTGCGCGGCGGCCACCGTTCCAGCCAAATGCTATTCTTCGCCGCGCTACACTCCGAGGTGGATGAAGCCCCAGACACCGCATACTTGCGCGCCCGCGAACTGCGCTACAGTGAGGCGGAAGCCGCTCGAGCCCGCTCTATCGTTCGCAGCCGCGACCGGGCCGGCGGACTGGAGATGACCGACCTTGGAGCCCATCGTTTCTTCCGGGATTGTGGAGCTGCCGGGGTCGAGGCGGTTTTGCTCTCTCTGGCGAACTCGTCTGCTCAGTCGCCACCGCAGGAGGTGTGGGAACTGAACGTCAATGTGGCTCGAGAACTGCTTGAGGCCTGGTTCGAGAACCATGAGCGCATTGTTGACCCACCCCGCTTATTGCGCGGTGACGAGCTCGCAGCTGCGCTCGACCTGATGCCAGGACCGATTATCGGGAAATTGCTCGCCGCTATCGCCGAGGCGCAGGTGGAGGGGAGAATCGAATCCGAGCGGGAGGCACTCGAATATGCTCGCGAGCGGCTCCCTGGCCTGAGTTGACTAGGGAAAGATTTCGATCAGCCTGGGCTCGTAGAAGCAGCGGCATCCTAAGGGATGGGAGCAACCACGCGTCGGAAGCTCAGGCACGTGCCCCTTATCGTATTCGCCCTCTTGCCGCCGGCAGGCCGGACAGGCATCGTGGGCTACAATGAGCCGGATCTTGCTGACTCTGGGATTCTTCTCAAATTTTGACAATGCGGCTTCTTGTCGCGTTTCCATAGATGCTTACCGATCTCCTCTCGATGCCCTTACGATGCCCGACGGGCATAATCTTACTGTAATCGCTTACCTCTAATCCAGAGGCCTGTGTCAGAAATGAGACAGATACTGCACGTTGACCTGGATGCTTTCTTCTGCTCGGTTGAAGAAATTCGCAATCCAGACCTGCGCGGAAAGGCATTCGTCGTGGGAGGCAGTCCGAAGGGGCGTGGTGTGGTTGCGTCTGCCTCCTATCCGGCGCGCCAGTTTGGCATCAAGTCGGCGATGCCGATGTCGCGTGCGCTGAGGTTGCATCCGGATCTGATCATTGTCAGCTCCAAGCACGGGGATTACTCGGAGCATTCCCGCAGGGTCATGGCTTTCCTGCGTGAGGCGGTTCCCGTCATGCAGCAGATGTCGATCGATGAGGCCTTCCTTGACGTCAGCGATGATCCTCGGGGCGGGGAGCAGGCGGCCTCAGAGATGCAATCGGCAATTCATGATCGCTTCAAGCTGCCGACCTCCTGGGGGATTGCCACGAACAAGCTGGTGGCAAAGATCGCCACTGAAGTCGGCAAACCAAAGGGGGTGGTAGTGGTTCCTCCTGGAAAGGAAGCGACCTTCCTTGCGCCGCTTCCAGTAAGCATGATGTGGGGGGTGGGTCCCAAGTCGTCGAGACGATTTGCCGAGTTCGGTATTCGTACGATAGGAGATTTGGCGGCGTTGCCAGAGGCTCGCCTCACGCAACTCTTTGGCGCGCGAGGCACGGATCTTGCAGCCAGGGCCAAAGGGCTGGACGACCGGCCCGTCCAGGAGCTGCACGATCGGCGTTCAGTGTCGGCCGAACGCACCTTTCCACAGGACGTAGATTCGGTGCAGGATTTACGCCGGCACTTGCTCCACTTGAGTGAGCGGGTGGGAACCCGGGTGAGGAGGGCTGGGGTGGTCGGTTCGACGGTGCGCATCAAGCTGCGATGGCCGGATTTTTCAACCTTCACACGACAAATGCGCCTGAGTCAGCCCACGGATCAGGATGGAGAGATCTATGCCGCGGCACTTAAACTATTTACAGACAAATGGCGGCCAGGAAAGGCGGTTCGACTGCTGGGGGTCGGAGTTGCAGATTTGGGCCCTCCGATGCGACAGCTTGAGCTGTTCGACCGGGGCTGGGAGCAGGACTACAGATTGTTAAGAGCGGTTGACGATATTCGCGAGAAATATGGACACCGCGCGCTGCGGCGCGCAGGGAGCATGAGTCAGCCTCCACCGGAGGATTCGCAGTGACGTTACGCGGCAAGGGGCTCTTCATCTGGCAGCTCTGGAACTGCGAGGGTGGTGATCCGGAGGTCATCGCGGCCAAGGCCAAATCAGCGCGTCTGTCGCACGTTCTCATCAAGATCGCGGATGGGGACCGTTGGACCTATAACTTAGACCCCAAGACAAAGGTCGATCTTATTCCGCCCGTGCTTCAAGCCCTGAAGGAAGAGGGGATCGAGGTCTGGGGGTGGCAGTATGTCCGCGGGCGCAATCCGATCGGTGAGGCGCGCCTGGCCATTCAGCGAACGAAGGCGCTTGGGATGGACGGGTTTGTGATCGATGCCGAAGGCGAATATCAGTCGACCAAGAAGCGGACAGCCGCCAAGCGATACATGGCTGAACTCAGGGCGGCGCTGCCCGATCTCCCCATCGCACTTAGCACTTACCGGTTTCCGAAACTCCATCGAACCCTTCCTTACGCTGAGTTTCTTGCCGGATGCGACTACGCTATGCCGCAGGTCTACTATGAGCAGAGACACAATCCCGAAACCCAGCTAGAGATTAGCGTTGAGCAGTATATGGCCCTCAATCCAGCGCGGCCGGTCATCCCCACCGCACCCCTCTACGGCAGAGGGAAATGGCGCCCGTCCGCCGAGGAGACCACGCGCTTCTTCGCCAAGGCCAAGGAAATGGGCCTGAGTGCCGCGAACGGTTGGAGCTGGGATGTGGCATCTCGGCCTGCCTACAACGATCTTTGGAGCGCCGTATCGAATTTCGACTGGCCCACCGATCCCCCTGTGGCCGATATGCCGGAGCGATTGGTCGGACGATTAAACCGGCATGACCGAAACCTCGTGGCCAGCTTATACGCTGAAAACGCGGCACATGTTACAGGTGAGCGGACGATCTTTTCGCGTCAGGCAATTGCGGATTGGTACGGAAAGTTATTGCAGGACGTATTGCCTGACGGAAAATTCGATATCACGGGAAAGGCTGGCTCGGGGTCTACTCGACATTACACTTGGACTGCGCAAAGCCCTCGTGGACAGGTCGTCGACGGAAACGATACACTGGGTCTAAGAGAAGGTAAGATCCAGTTTCACTTCAGCTACTTTACCGTTCGCTGACCCGGTAGATCTGGATCCCGGACAGACCCGCATCTCAGCGTACTTGATCCAGCTACGATTCCTACGGAGGATATTTTCTGGGCACCCTCGATTCTGCTATCGCCATCGTGGTGGCGTTGCTCTCTTTGGCCATGCCGTTTTTCCTTTGGCTTGGCTGGCGCAGATTGCGCGGGGCCCAGGCGGTCCCCTTCTTTGGCCTCCGCCGACAACGCATTCGAGAGGGCTGGCGACTTATCCTCCTCGGATTTGCGCTCGGCTTCTTTGGACTGGTGACGAGGCTGTTCGGCTCACAGGCGGCGGCAGTGATCGTGACGCCAACTCCCTCGAACACCCCCGAACCGACCATCACGCCCACCCCAACTATGACCCTGACTCCCTCTATTACGCCAACGTCCTCCATCACTCCCACCGCTAGCATCACGCCCACCCCCTCCGCAACTTCAACACCTGAGATCCCGGAAGGTCTGACGGTGTTATTCCGGGAAACCATCACGCCCCGTCCGGAAGCGGTATTCAGTACGATTGAAATCAGCCGAAGTCTGGATACACTGAACCGGGCGATCGCGCCTGCCACGGAGTTTAGGAATCCGACCGATACCCTATTCGGCGCTTTCACGTACGATTTTTTAGATGACGGGGTCCGCTGGACGGCGATCTGGTATTTGGATTCTCAGATTGTATGCTCCGAAACCAAGCCCTGGGATGGAGGAACGGGCGGCTACGGCTATACAGAGTGCCAGCCCCTGCAAGGGTGGCTCCCGGGTGAATATGAAGTCCAGATGTTTCTTGGGGAAGGATGGGTAGTTTCGTCCCGCTTTGTCATTGAGGGATTCCCCCCCACGCCAAGCCCTTCACCTACACCTTGAACTCCCGGTGGTCCCTACTCACCGTTCATTTCGAGGGTCGTCTCGATAAGATTCATAATCGCCGTGTAGCCTTTTCGCATGGGCCGGATCTCAATATATTCGCGGGTTGTGTGGGCCTCGCCGCCCTTGGTTATCCCCACACATACAGCAGGAATGCCGCGATTGAGCGGCACGCTGGCATCGGTCGATCCGTATTCAAGGTAAGCCTCCTGTTCTCCCGACTTGGCCAGAGATTCGAGGGCAGCCTGCACGAGTGGGTGATCCGGGGCCAAATCGCCGCCCGGGCGCGATCCCACGAGGGCTAATTCGATCTCAGCATCAGCAGCATGGACATCTTTGACCAGACTCCTCAATTGACGGTCTAGATTCTCGAGCGCGACCTCAGACTCGGACCGCAGATCGATTTCAAGCGCCGCAGCGTCGGCTATGCTGTTGATGGAACGCCCGCCCTCGATGTGGCCAATGTTCAACGTTGTGCGGGGGTCGCTGGGTATCCGCAGGTCCAGCAATTTCCCCCCAACTTCCAGCAGCTTGTGCAGGGCCGATGTCCGGCCGGCATGTATCCAGGAGTGGCCACCCTCGGTGCGGAAGGTGATGCGATATCTTCGCACCGGCAGCGCTCGGTGGTAAATGTGCCCCAGCGCCATCCCCTCCAGAACGAGGTATGCAGTGACCTTGCCGCCAAATCGAGCCACTACTTCTCGCATTCCGCGTAAATTGCCTAGGCCTTCCTCCCCCACATTGGCGACAAGCCAGACGTCACCTGCCAGCTTTCGATCCTGCAGGTCGCGGCTAAGCTCCAGGAGGGCAGCCAGCGCTACCGAATTGTCCCCAACTCCCGGACCCATCAGGCGCGATCGGGTTCTGCGATGGGATAGGTCTGTCGCGCGCTCAAATACGGTGTCCAGATGCGCTGAAACGATCAGGGGCGGTGCGCTAGCCCCCGGAATTCGGGCAAAGAGGTTGCCGATATCATCCTGATCCAGATCCGCCACACCCACGGCCTCGAATTCGGATTTGAGGTAGGCGGCCCTCTCAGCTTCATCAAATGTGGGGGCGGGAATGGACTGAATGGCGAGTGTTCGGTCTATCCAGCGATCGAGGTCCATGGCTAGATCAAGCGTGCCACTGGCCTAAGAGCATCAAGCCTGGCCTGCGGAAGACCGGGCGCCGCACCCATCGCATACAGCGCGCCGGCGCCCTCAATCGCGAGCGAGGCGGAGACGCTCCCTCTCAGGCCGGCCTCAAACACGTCATCGGTTTCGCTCAGGCCCACCAGGAAGCCGCCGCAAAAAGCGTCTCCGGCGCCCGTAACGTCCACTACCCTAGCCGGGTAGGCTGGAATATGCCAACGTCGACGATTTTCTTGATCCCAAAGGTACAATCCGGCGCCACCTCGTTTGATGCCCACGATTGGGCAACCCAACTCAGACAGGCTCTCGGCCATCTCCCAGAGATCGGGCGGCCGCGGCTGAAAGTAAGATCGGACCTCTGACTCACTGGGCAGAAAGGCCCGTAGGCCCCTCAAAAGGTCAGGCAACTCCTTTCGAAAATCGGGCTCCATGTATCGGACAGAGGGATCCACTGTTACCAAGCCGACTCCCAGTTCGCGCAATCGCGCGGGGATGATGCTGTGAGTGAGATAGTCTCCCGGCGCAATGTGAGCAGCGGCCGCCTTGCCCGCGAAATCCGGGAGGTCCTTCGGCCGCACGGCGAGCGGTCCGTATCTATCCTTGGACCGCTGTCCCTCGGTCGAGGAGATGTAGTCAACAAGTGCTTTTGGCAGGGGAAGCCCCACTCGCTGGTAATGTAGGTTGGGGCTCGTATCAACTCGATCCTCCAGAGTGAGGTAGGCATAGAAGGTTCGGGTGTCCTGCGGATCGGGAAGCACTGTAACCCCACCGACATCCAGCCCCGCACGCGCAATCTCTTCCAGCCACTGGGGGGGGAAGTTAGATCCGACGCGGCCTACTAAGCCGACCGAATTGGACCACAAAGCGGCCCCGGCTGCTGCATATACAGCGTTGCCGCCGAGCACGCCCGATCGAGCCTGACCATAGTGGGTGATACAATAATCTTCTCGTAGCCCTCCGATGATGAGGTAACGGACGGACATCCCCCGCATTATACTGACTTGCCCACGTCACTAGACCTTCAGTCAGCAGCAGCATCCCAATTCATCCGGCAGTTTTGGCCTAAGGCCAGAAAAAACGCCTCGCGCATTCTCATGTCGGATTTCCGCGAAATCATCCTCTGCGGCTGCGGAGACTCACACCACGCGGCCTACGCCCTATCCTATGCGCTCGCAAATTGGACCGGCCAACCCGTGCAAGGACTGCACGCCATGGAAGCCTCACGATACGTGATTCCCCGATCGATCGGTGAACATCTCTTAGTAGTCGGAATTTCCGCCTCCGGAGAAACCGCCCGCACGATTGAGGCCGTTCGGCTTGCACAGGACCTTGGGGCGCACACGCTGGGGATCACCGCCGATTCGGACAGCACTCTCGCCGCAACGGTCGATCAAACATTCGCGCTCGATTTGCCGAGGCAAGCGGAAGGTCCAGGGCTGACCAGCTACCTGGCAGCGCTCCTGGCCGGATATGCGCTGGGAGCCCAGATGTCCGGGGGCAAGCTTGAGGAACAGATCAACGAAACCATTCGTGGAGTACCTGAAGCGCTATCTGAATGGACGGAAGGCGAATCCGCGTCCGGGCACGACTTCGCGCAGCAAATCGATCCTACCCAGCCGCTCCTGTTCTTGGCCTCAGGGCCCGCACGTGGGGCGGCGATGTTTGCGGCGGCGAAGGTTATTGAGGCTGCGGGCCAACCCGCAATGGCTCAGGACGCCGAGGAATGGGCCCATCTGGAGTACTTTAGCGAACCTTCTTCACTACCGGTGTGGTTGCTATGCGCCGCTGGTCGCGCATCGGAGCGCGAGCTTGAAATCGTACATGCGGCCCGACAAATCGGCCGAAAGCTGATCCTCAGCGAATGGAGATATGGCTCGGACTCGCTGCGCGAGGATCTGAGCCCGCTGGCTTTATGGGCTGGGCCAGTAGCTTATGCGAATTCCCTGATGGATCGGATTGACGAGATACCATTTCGCGGATTCGGCGGCGGCCGCAGCCGCGCAGAGGGTGGGGGAGCGAGTCGCATCCGATCCAGCGCCCAGCTCCATTCGCTTAAGGATCTCAGCAATTTTGACCCGCTGAACTAAAGTCTTATTGATGCGCCAATCTCGCTCATGTATAATGGCCAACACAGGCAGCGAGAAACTTCCCCGCTGCCGAGTTCTTTTGGCCGGGGGCCTCACTGAATGACGATAGCGAAAGTCCTTCTCATCGAGAGCGGCCGGCCTAGTGCACCCTCATTCGCCTCGGCGCTCGAGAAGAAGGGCCTCGATGTCACCGTCCATCACAAAGTTGAGACAGGCATCAAAGCCGCAGCCAAAACCTCTCCCGATGTTTTAATACTCGATGCCGCCTCGATGCGGACCAGCGGATCCCGTATGTCCCGGGCCGCGCGTGAGGATCTGGATGGCGTACCAATCATTCTCATCTCACCGAGCGGCACCCAACCCGATCCCGGGAACGGATCCAGCGTAACGCTCGTCCAACCGTTCACTCCTCGTAAGTTAGTTAACCGTGTCATTCGTCTCCTTCCGGGAGATGAGCGCTATGTTCTGCAGGCCGGGCCGGTTAAACTCAACCTGGCCCAACGGAAGGTTCGAGTCAATGGCAAAGAAGCGAGACTAACTCCCAAGCAGTCAAAGCTACTCGAGCTGTTCATGCATAATCCGGGGAAGCTGTTGACCCGAAAGAAACTGATCCGAGAGATCTGGCTGACCGACTACACCGGTGATACGAGGACACTGGATGTCCACATGAGTTGGCTGCGCCACGCGATCGAACGGAATCCTGGCAAGCCCGAGTTCCTGCACACAATCCGCGGAATGGGATATCGATTCGATCTTCCCAATTGAGAGAATCATTTACAGTGAATCAACGAGCGCACCGCATGCGGTGCGCTCGTTTTGATTTGCGCTGGCGAACGAAGCTGCATTATCCGACGTGTACGCGCTCCGTTACAAGACCGGTCTGTCCCTCTGCGTCGACCGCTCGCGCAGCAACCAAGTAATTCCCGGCTTCTGGATAGGAGTGTCCGAGCCGCGTGGCGATGCGCCCCTGCTGCCAGCCTCTGACCGATTGAGTCTCACTTCGAAACATTCGGCCATCAAAGTCCCAGTCCAGCTCGAACGCCGTTAGAGCATCCAGATCGAGATCCGAGAGCCGCGCCTCTACGTCCAGATTCTGTGTCGTGAATTCGATTCTCGGTCGCAGCACATGATGATTCTGGCTGGCCTTATCCACCCAGACGCTGAAGCCTCCCGCTTCTGGCTCGAGCAAAAGCCGGCGGCGCGTGGTATTTATGGCCACTGGGGAGACATCGCAGGCAAGCCATCTGCGGCCCAAACGTCGTGCGACGGCAATGGATGTCCCGGAACCGCAGAAAAAATCTGCTACGAGGTCGCCCGGGCTGCTCGACGCCAGTACGATGCGCTCAAGCAGTGCCTCTGGCTTCTGAGTTGGATAGCCAGTTCGCTCACTGTGTAATCGCGCCACTACCGGGAAGTACCACCAGTCTTCCGGCACTTTGCCGCGCGCGAGGTCCGGACGTTTGCCGAATCCGGCCTTCGGGGAGGAAAAGGTCTTGACCGTGGATGCCTGGTAGGGAACCCGCACCGCATCCGCGTTGAACGTGTACTCCTTGGATTTCGTATAGACATAGATTGTGTCGTGTTTTCGCTTGAATGCGCTCCGGATTGGAGAGGGCCCATGATAGGTCCAGATGATCTCGTTCAAGAGATGCTCAGGGCCAAAGATCTCGTCCAGGATCACTCGGGCATAGGCCGCAGCGTGCCAATCGAGATGCAAATACAGGGTGCCGGAGTCTGCCAGCAGCGTGTGCATCAGGCGCAGTTGGCTGTAGAGCATGTTGAGATAGTCCGCACGATCGTCCCATTGATCTTGGAACCCTACGGCAGTTTTCCAGCTTTCTGGCCGGCGGGAATCTTCCGCATGGCCAGTTCGAACCCGGTACGACTTTCCGGATAGAAATGGCGGGTCTGCATAGATGAGGTCGACCTTGCCCTCATAGTCGGCCAAGAGCGCGCTCATAACCCCAAGATTCTCGCCCTGGATCAGGCGCTGATGCTCCTGCCCGGGCGTCTCTTGTAGCAAAACAGCCGCGCTTTGGATTAGCTGCAGCGGAGGGGGTATGACTGCCTGCTTGCCCTTCCATTGCAGCGCTAGCTCGTCGTTCTTCACGCCTCTCCAGGTCCACGGCCAAACTGCTCCTCCAGGATCTCTGGCAGACGAGGTTGGCCGATCTCTTCCAGATCGTAACGAACATTCTGGTACGGCTTATTGAGATCTAGCAGGTGACCCAGGTCGATCGGGGTGCCGATGATCACTACATCTGCATCGGCAGAATTGATGGTCTTCTCGAGTTCTTCCATCTGCTTTGAACCATAGCCCATCGCAGGTAGCACCGCTCCGGTGGTGGGGTATTTTGCGTAGGTCTCCGATAGGATGCCCAGTGCATAAGGACGAGGATCCACAATCTGCTCGGCTCCGTATCGCCGGGCTGCGATCCAGCCCGCTCCGAAGGCCATCCCTCCGTGTGTCAGAGTGGGACCGTCTTCGACCACGAGCACGCGCTTGCCACGAATCGCATCTGGATCATCGACTTGTATCGGGGAAGCGGCCTCAATGATCTCGGCCTCCGGGTTCAAGGTGGCAACGTTCTTGCGCACCGTCTCGATGTCATCTTCTGCCGCCGTATCAATCTTATTGATGACGATCAGATCTGCAGCCCGCACGTTGGCTTCTCCCGGATGGTAGCGCAGCTCATGGCCCGGACGGTGAGGATCCACGACGACAATCCAGAGATCGCTCCTGAAGAAGGGCAGATCGTTGTTGCCTCCATCCCAGAGAATGATATCGGCCTCTTTCTCGGCTTCTCGCAAAATTGCTTCGTAATCAACCCCTGCGTAGACCACGGCCCCCTGGGCCAGGTGCGGCTCATATTCCTCTCGCTCCTCAATACTGCACGCGTAACGGTCCAGGTCTTCGCGGCTGGCAAAGCGCTGCACCGCCTGGACTTTCAAATCACCGTAGGGCATAGGATGACGAACGACCGCTAGCTTGTGGCCGAGTTCCCGCAGGATGGCCGCTACTTTGCGGCTTGTCTGGCTCTTTCCGCTTCCCGTGCGCGCAGCACAGACCGAAACGACAGGCTTCGACGACTCAATCAGGGTCGATCCCAATCCCATTAGCCGAAAATCAGCGCCTGCGACCAGAACCCTGGAGGCGATATGCATGACGTAGGTATGCGTAATATCGCTATAGGCGAACACGACCTGCGAAATCCGCTCCGACTCGATCAATGCTTCGAGCTGGTCTTCTGGGTAGATCGGAATGCCGCTGGGGTAGGCCTCGCCGGCAAGCTCAGCAGGATAGGTCCGATCTTCGATGTTTGGGATCTGAGTGGCGGTGAAAGCCACCACTTCGTAGGCCGGATTGTCTCGGAAGTACACATTGAAGTTATGAAAGTCGCGCCCCGCGGCTCCCATGATCAGTACTCGGTCTGGCTCCATCAGAGTTCGATACTCTTCCTTCCTGCCCCGCTACATTCGATCCGGGGCCTCGACATCCAATAATCTCAAGCTGTTGGCAAGCGTGTGCTTGGCGGCTGCCGTCAGGCGAATTCTTGCCTCCCGTTGCTCAGATCGCAAGACGGGCACCTGGTGATAAAAGGCATGAAATGTCCTGGCAAGCTCAAAAGCATAGTTTGACATGTGGAGAGGCTTATACTCTCTGGCGGCCCGCTGTACAACCTCGGGGAATTGCGAGATGCGCTCGATCAGCTCCGATTCCATTTCGAGCAATTCGTAATCGAAGCTTGCTTCATCAGGCACGCCCTCGGACTTCCTCAAGATACTGTTGGCCCTGACATGCGCGTTCTGGATATACGGGGCCGACTGACCTTCGAAACTCAACGCTTTGTCCCAATCGAAAACGATTTCCTTCGTGTTGTCCACCGAGATCAGCGCATAGTTCAGCGCACCGAGTCCAACCTGGCGCGCGACCAGCGCGCGTTCGTCCTGGGAGAGGGAGGGATTCTTCTCACCGATGATGTCGAGCACGCGGCGCTGCGCCTCAGCGGCAACATCCATGAACAGCACCACGTTCCCCATCCGGGAAGACATCATCCCTCCGGGCAAGGTCACAAAGCCATAGGAAAGATGGTGACTTTTCTTGGCTTGCTCAAATCCCCAAAGCTCGAGAATCTTGAATACCTGGTCGAAATGCAGGCTTTGCCGGACATCGACGACGTAGACCGACCGATCCACATCGTAGGTTTCGAATTTGCGCTTGGCCAAGGCCAGATCCTTTGCGGAGTAGAGCGTGGTGCCATCCGACCTCAGCAGGACTGACGTGCGGTATTTTTCCCGATCCAGACCGAGCTTCTCATCAATCTTCACGAACACCGGGCCGCTGGGTCGCTCATCCTCCGCGAGGCCCAGGGAAATGAGTTCCTCAACGATTTCCTTTGCTGGTTCATCCATTTCGCTCTCAAAGAAATAGACGTCGATCACCGCACCCAGCATGTCGAGAATGTCGTAGAGTTCATCCAGACTCCACTCCCGCGTTCTCAGCCACAGCTCGCGAATCTCCGGGTCACCGCTGTCCCAGAGCCGGAACATCTCCCGACGCTCCGCGTCGTACTGCTCGCGTAGCTCGCGCTGCTCGCGGGTCTCATCCTCTTTAGGGGTGACCAGCGCAGAGGCTTCGTGGTAGATCCTGGCCAGCCACTGGCCCCGCTCATGGACGCCTTCGGGCTCCTGCCCGTAGTGGAATTTCTTATAAGCCCAAATACATGTCATCACTCCTAGACCGATGTCACCCGGGTAGGAGGCTCGGACCGTCTCAAAGCCAGCGAATTCGACCAGCCTGGCGAGCGATTCTCCAAGGATGGTGTTTCTCGCATGGCCGATGTGGAAGGAGTGGTGCGTGTTCGGCTGAGCATACTCCACCATGACCCGCTCGCCTTTTGGGTCGCCTCGGCCAAAATCCTGCTTCTGCTGCAAGACGGTGTCAACGACGCGCGTAGCGTAAGTGGCAGTGTCGAAATAGGCGTTGATGTAAGCCTTATCAGCCTGCACAAGTTCAAATGCGTCTGGCGAATCAATTTCGCGTGCCGCGAGCGCTGCGATCTCTTGGGCACGCTTTGGAACATCTGCCGCTTTCCCCTCAAGCGCTGCAGCCTGGAAAGCAATCGCCGTGCCGACGCCCCAGCGACCTCGAAAGGGAGTGGGATTCCACTGTATCTCTTCAGGATAGGGAATGTGGGCGCGGTCCAGGACTTCCCGAAGGCTAGCAGTGAGCTCAAGGATATCCGCGTCGAACATTGGAGGGGCTACATTTCTGAAGGAATGCGAAAAACGCAGAGTGCCAAATAAAAAGACCCCGACCACCAGCATCGAGGCCCCCGCGGGTGCGCTACGATTGACCTAGCCTTTGACGAGAGCTGCGAGCTGACTCATCAATCGGCCCTTCCGTCTGGCGGCGTTCTTCGAATGAATAACGCCCTTGGCGGCTGCCCGGTCGAGCTCGCGCGCGGCCAATAGCACTGCTGCGGAGGCTGCCTCCGGATCTCCCGAGGAGAGTGCGGCTCGCGCGCTCCGCACCTGATTGCGCGCCCGGGCACGGTCCGCCTTGTTGCGCACACGGTGTTTCTCGTTTTGGCGAATTCGTTTCTTAGCGGATCTTGTGTTTGCCAATCGTTATTCCAGTCTGCACGCTTGAGTACGCGCAATCCAGCGTGTCATTTTAGCGTAGTGAGGGTGGAATGTCTAGAGAGCGTATTCATTCCCGCGCTGAAGTCACCGTTCATCAGGTGCGGCACGAGTTCATCTTCGGTGGCCAACTCACCTTCTGGGCCTTTGACCCCGCCCACGCCGGCCAGGGCGACCAGACGGCCGTCTTGCAGCGCCCATATTCGAGCAATATTCATCCCCTACGGAATCGCCAGGGGCAGGGTAGAGGCGGAGCGCGGCGCGTTGGATCTCTCCCGTTATGATTTTACAGCGGGTTGGGCGCGGGAACACAGCAGGCGCATGCTGGCGCAGAGTTGGGGTGTGGTGGAAGCTCGCGTGACGCGCCCAATAGACATAACAATACTGTGTGCCATTGGTGACTGTGGTGTCGGTGAATACGCCCGGTGATGGGGTCGCTGCCGTAGCACCACCGGCAAGTACACATCATAACTAGCCGCCCGTGGCGTCAGGCTGGGTGTGTTGTGTTCCATGATGATGCCGCCTACTAGTTCACCATCTACATACCCTTCCACGGCCACCTGAACCAGGTCCCCCTCTAGCATCTCGCTGCCGGGGTAGAGCGTCAATGTCGCCGTCGCCACTTCACTGGCGGCCAGCAGGGCATCAATCTCATTAACAGATAGCTGCCGTTGCCCTGGAAGGATTGGCAACGAGAGCTGAAGCAGAAGGTGATCTACTGGCCGCTCGAAATTACATCCAGGAAGGTCTCGATTATTCGCAGGCATTGGGTCAAATGCATCGAATCCGTGATTTCCCAAAAAGCCTAGGGCGCATCGCTTATCAATCAGGCCAAACTGAACGAGCCAGAGGTTACTTTCAGCGCAGCCTGAACCTGATCGAGCAACATGGCTATCGGGCCAATTCGGGAAGAGTACTGACCAATCTAGGCATTCTGGAAAGAGACAGGGGTGACTGTGAGGCGGCTTTAAAGAGGCGATTGCGGAAGGGTTGAAGGTGGACCTGCCACAAGGTTGCAGAGACAAGCTTCAATTCGAGACCCTCGGTGAAGGCCTTCATCGCTGAGGGATACTGATCTTGGTAGCGATCTAGAAGATCCTGGGCGAACATTTCGCCCACCTGTCGGTTCGGGGCGTAGTAGGCGCTTTGCGCCATGGCCTTCACGTCGGCCTTGGTACCATCCGGGACCTTATCTATCACGTTGCGGATCTTATGCGCCAGGCATCGCTGGCGAAGACTCTTGGGCCACGCTTCCTCAACCGCCCGGATCAAGCCCGGTGCACCATCGGTGGTGATCAGGCCCGGAGGTGGCAGCCCCCGCCTCTGCATGTCCTCGATTTGCACTCGCTCAATGGCTCCTGGCGTTGCGCGCATGCCGTCATGAATGTGGGCGCCCTCAAACGCTGGTCCTGAAGCGCAGGAGCAATATAGCAATCGACCGCCGGCCGCCAGGGAAATCTCTGCATTGGTACCTATTTCTAGGGCAATGACGGCGTTCTCCGTCTCCCATACTCCAGCTGCCAGGAGCATTGACGCGTGATCGGATCCGACATATCCCGCGACAATTAAGGTGGTAATCACTCTCGCAATTCAAAGGAACAACTTCCCCCAATGCCACACTCAATAGCTATTGATGCAGCACCCGCCGTCGAGGGGAAAGGCATGACCGGCGATCTGTCCGCGGCCGGGCCGCAAAGCCGGGCGATCAGGTCTGGGGCGATGCCAATCCGATTTGTGAAGCTTGACACAAAAACCAATTCATTATAAGCTTTTATTAGGCAAAAATAAGTTTTATACAATAAAAGCTGCGCCTATATTGAACCGTAGAGTATGCACTTCGGGAAAAGGACATCCCTGACGCCCTCCCCTGCAAAGTGTAGATTTCTTGGCCGGTCACTGATGAACATGCCAATGCCTTTCAAACCTCATTCTGCTGTTCCTGGGCGACAGGCCAGCTCCAAAATGGCGGAAAAGAGCGCCCGGCTTCGGACAAAATGGAATGCAGGAAGGTTTCATGTGAGCAGTCTAACAAAAGCCCATCATGCCAACTCCTGAGGATCTTGACGCAAAAGCAGAGCCCGATAACGATCGCTACAAAGTCAGAGCCGTGGACAGGGCGCTTCGTGTGCTCGTCCTGCTTTCCGATGGAAAGCCCCGGAATCTCAATGAACTGAGTGAGGATACTGGGATTGATAGCAGCACCATATTTCGGCTCCTCTCCACGCTTTCATACCATAACTTCGTGGTTTATGGCGGAAGATCAAGTGGATATCGACTGGAACATGCCTGTCTCGAACTGGCGAGCGCATACCTCGAGGGAAACGACCTGCGGAGGAGCGCATTGCCGGATCTGGAGCTCCTTCGGGATTCGACCGGAGAAACCGTGCATCTTGGCATCCTCGATCAGATGGAAGTTATCTATATCGAGAAACTTCAAGGCCACCATGCCATCGGGCTCATGTCCTCTCAGGTCGGTGGGCGCGCTCCTGCCTATTGCACAGGACTGGGAAAAGCACTCTTGGCTCACGAGAACAGCTCGCAGGTCCGCGAGTACTTTTCGCGCCAAGGGTTACAGGCTTTTTCCAGCGAAACCATTCCAACCATCGATGCATTGATGAGCCACCTCGAGCTGGTCCGGGCGAGAGGCTATGCATTGGATCTGGGAGAGCACGAACCTGAAGTACGTTGTGTCGGGACGCCACTATTCGATATCAAGGGAAAGGCGGTCGCAGCCATCAGCATTAGCGGTCCCAGAAGCAGGTTGGATCCCCTGGAAACGAGGCGCGATCTGATTCGCACGACGCTTGAGACTGCAAAGCGCATCTCCGGCAAACTCGGCTATCACATTCCAAGAACCAGCGAGGATGTGAAGAAACCGTAGGAAGGACCTACGCAATGTACTTCGTCCAGATTTTTAATGCCAAGTCGAACATCAGCCAGGAACAGATGGCGGATATCTATCGAAGATTAGCCGATGGCTGGCAGAAGGTCTGGCCATCAAACAAGCTTATCGGTTTCTTTAGGCGCAAATGGGGAGTGGGCGCTCAACCGGATTACTTAGCCATTTGGGAGCTCCCCAATGCAGCGGCGATGGATGAGTGGGATGAGTCATGGGAGCGAGTTAAGGACTCAATGCTGGATATCGAGGACGAGTTTTGGAACGCGGTCGAGATGGTGGAAACCAAGCTCATGGAACAAGTAGATCTGATATCAGGAGAGGAGGCGAGGCCGAACACCGAGGCGATCTGACCAAGGGATAACGCGACGTGTGATGTTGTGCACCACTTTGGAGCTTCACGATACTAGAGGAGGAAGAAGATTATGACTAAGAGAATGATCGTTTTGTTGCTTGCGATTCCGTTCTTGTTGGCAGGTTGCCAGAAGGCCGCCACACCTACAGAAGAGGGGGCTGCGCCTGTTGAGCCAACGTCGGCTGTGTCGGAGCCAACCAGCGCGCCGGAGCCTACGGAAGTTCCAGCAGCTCCCTTGGCGAAGATTGTCGTTGCGCTAGAAACCGACATTGATACGATGGAGCTGGATGCCTTCAAATCGGATGCGGCTTACGAGCTCGACGCCAACACTCAAGAAAGGCCGATCGACTACGTCTGGGAGCGCGACTCCGGGGGAAATTGGTTTTCTACCATCGATTTCGAAGGCTCTCTGGTTGAGTCCTGGGAAATCTCGGATGATGGGATGTCGCTGACGTTCAATATTCGGAAAGGCGTGACGTTCAATAACGGCAATCCGGTGGACGCCAACGCCTTCAAGCATAGTTATGAACGCCACATCAGCTTGGCTGGGGGCGTCACCAAACCGATGATGGACATGGCATTGGGAGCCGTGCCGGAGGGAGCGACGATCGACCAAATCGAGGTAGTGGATGACTATACAGTTAAGCTCAGTCTGACTCGACCGAACCCCAATATCCTCAGTTTCCTGGCCACCATATCCGTCCCCATCATCGACCCGGCCGTGACAGCAGAGTACGCCACAGAGGAAGACCCTTGGGCCACAGAGTACTGGAAGACGGGCACTGTAGGCACAGGACCCTATCGCCTCGCCCGCTTCGAGCCAGGTGTGGAATGGGAGCTGGAGCCTTACGAGGGCTACTGGAATCCAGATGCTGTTAAGAACGGCGGGATCCTGGTGAAGGTTATCCCCTCTGCCGAAACCAGGCTGTTGCTGCTCAAGGCAGGCGACATCGATGTGGTTTGGGGTTTGCCACTCAAAGACATGGATGACCTTGTTGCAGATCCTGATATCAACGTCGTTAATTTTGCATCCCGCAGCCAGAACTTCATGGTACTCAACAACGCCATTCCCCCATTCGACAATATGAAGGTCAGGCAAGCGATCTCGTATGCGGTCCCTTACAAGGACCTCATTGAGAAAACCCTCTACGGCTATGCTTCTCCACTGCAAGGCCCCTTCCCCTTGTCCATGCCAGGCGCCACGTTTGACCACTGGCCATATGGAGACGGAGCGAACTATGAGAAGGCGAGAGAGCTTTTGGCTGAGGCCGGATATCCCGATGGATTTGAAACAGAGCTCAACGTTCTCGTAGGCAAGCAGGCCGACCAGGATAGCGCCATACTCATCCAGGATGCTCTGGCACAGATCGGGATTGATGTGAAACTGAATGTCCTCGGAGCCGGTCCATACTTCGATGCGCTCTATGGCCGTACAGCTCCCATGGTCATCACTTACATCTACTCCTTCGTCAATGATCCTTATTACTACGCGTACTATGTTCTCGACAGCAAAGGACCGGCGAATTTCGCCAACTATGTGAATGAAAGAGTTGATGAGTTGATCAGCGAGGGGTTCTTTGAGCCCGACATTGCCAAGCGAAACGCCATGACCGATGAGATGCAGAAGATTTTCCTGGAAGAAGCAGGCTACGTGAATCTCTTCTCCGCAGATTTGGTGGTCGCGGTCAGATCTGATGTCAAGGGCTTTGCCGCTCACGGAGATGGACAGCCTAGATTCTGGATGATGTACAAGGGGGAGTAGCCCGCAAAAGGTTGCAGGTTCGAGCGCGAAGCTTTTTAGGTGAGCGGGGGGCTCTATGGAGCCCCCCGCTGCAATCACCCATACAATACAGCGAGGAACCCAAGAAATGAATTTGCCGGGCTTTGTGCTAAAGAGATTCTCGCTTGCGCTGCTGACTCTCCTGGGGGCGCTCATAGCAGTGTTCCTCTTGACGCGCATCCTGCCAGGTAACCCGGCGAAGTACAGGGCGGGCGCCTTTGCCCCACCTGAGACGGTGGCCGAAATTGAAAAGCAAATGGGTTTGGACAAGCCCCTGCATGTCCAATTTGCCCGGTATATGAACGGCCTGCTGCATTTTGATTTGGGCACCAGCTGGAATACCCGGCGGCCGGTGGCGGATGATCTGGCCCGGCGCCTGCCTGCCAGCCTCGAATTATCGGTTGCAAGTTTTCTCCTCGCGACCGTAATCGCCCTGCCGCTCGGGATTATCGCTGCGGTGAAAAAGGGCTCGCTCTTCGATCAACTCAGTCGGTTCGTCACCACGATCAGCGCCTCGGTAGCCTTGTTTTGGATGGGCACAATGTTGATTTACCTGCTCTACTACCGATGGCAACTCGTGCCTGCTCCGACCGGGCGGCTCGATATCCTGCTTCCCGCGCCTGATCGGATCACCGGTTTCTATGTCCTCGACAGCCTCTTGACCGGGAACATGGAAACGCTCTTCTCAAGCCTGAAACACCTATTTCTACCTGCATTCACACTCTCCATCGCGGTGATGGGCATCATCGTAAAGGGTGCACGCACTTCAATGCTGGAGGTGCTGCGTATGGATTACATCCGTACGGCATACGCTCTTGGCATGAGCCGGCGTCAGGTCGTTCTTGAGCAGGCGCTCCAGAACGCGCTGATTCCGGTGATCACCATCCTGGCGTTGGTGTTCGGGTTCTTGATGGCGGGCAATGTCGTAGTAGAAATGCTTTTCTCGTGGCCTGGCATTGGACATTATGCATGGAATGCCCTCCTATCGAAGGATTTCGATTCTGTCCAGGGCTTTCTGCTTTTCGTTTCCGCCGGTTATGTTCTGCTTAATCTGCTGGTCGATCTAACGTACGGCCTGGTGGATCCCAGAATACGATTGGGGATGCGCGGCAAGAACGCGTAGTAGATGGAAATCCTATGCTAGACAGCACGATTGCGCGCGGTGGGCCCTTTGCCCGCCTTTCCACCTTGTGGCGGCGAGGGCTGGGTCGAAATACCACACTTGCCGTTGCGCTCATACTGCTTAGCGGAATCCTATTTATCGCCATTGTGGGACCATGGATTGCCCCGTACGACCCCATAGCGATCGGCGAGGGCGACTGGAGGCAACCCCCTTCCCGTGAGCACATTATGGGGACGGACAACTTTGGGCGAGATATTTTCTCTAGATTGGTCTATGCTGCCCGGCTGGATCTCGCGATTGGTTTGGCAGTTGCCCTGCTTTGCTTTGCCGCCGGCTCGTTGATTGGAGCTTTCTCGGGGTATTTCGGCGGTCGGCTCGATGACATCGTAATGCGGTTATCGGACATCGTTATCTCATTTCCTGCTTTCATCTTGGCAATGGGTATTACCGCCATGCTCGGGACGGAAATCATATACGTCATTGTGGCGGTGGCCGTTGCCTATACGCCTTATTTCATAAGAATCACGCGCAGCGAAATGCTTTCTATCAGGGAAATGGACTACGCCGACGCAGCAAAGGTCGCAGGAAATCCCCAGTGGCGAATCATCGTGCGCCATCTTATGCCCAACTCCATAAATGTTGCCCTTGTCCAGGCAAGCCTGGCTGTGGGTTGGGCTATCCTCGACGTGGCAGGGTTGAGCTTCCTAGGTCTTGGAATTCAGCCTCCCACGGCCGAATGGGGTGTCATGGTTCGCGATGGCGTATCCGGCATTGTCTCCGAGGAATGGTGGATCTATTTCTTTCCAGGCGCAGCCATCGCCCTAACCGTTCTTGGGTTCAACCTCCTGGGAGACGGATTGCGCGATCTTTGGGCGCCTGAATCGAAGTGATTGAGCAACATGAAGAAAGATAGCCTGCTGAAGATTGAAGACTTATCTGTCAGCTTCGCGGATCACACTGATCGAATCCAGATACTTGACGAGGTGTCGCTGGCGATCTCAGAGGATGAGATTCTGGGGCTGGTAGGTGAAAGTGGATCGGGCAAGACAGTCACCGCTCTCTCCATTATGCGCTTGCTTGACCCGGCTGCCAAGATCGAGCAAGGGAGCATACGCTTTAGAGGTGAGGACCTGCTGGCAATTTCCCAAAAGGAAATGGAGCATATTCGCGGGTCCCAGATCTCGATGATTTTTCAAAACCCTCGAAGCTCGCTAAATCCGCTTAAGCGGGTACTTTCGCAAGTGGCGAAATCCTATGGCAGGAAGAAGGGCGTCGGGCGAGTCGAAGCTCTGCATGAAGCGACCGAGCTTTTGAAAAGCGTGGGTTTTCCGGATGTCGAAAGACGGGCCAGGAGCTATCCCCATCAGTTGAGTACCGGGATGTGTCAAAGAGTAATGATCGCCATGATGATCGCCTCCAACCCCGACCTGCTTATCGCTGACGAGGCCACGACCGCCCTGGATGCCACGATCGCCGAGCAGATCTATCAGCTGCTCCACGAACTTCGCCAGCGTACGCGAATGTCGATCCTCATCATCACCCACGATCTGGGCGTTGTGGCCGAGAATTGCCACCGGGTTGCGGTCATGCACGCAGGCCACATCGTGGAGACGGCCAAAGTTGAGACCATCTTCAAGCAACCTGGACATCCTTATACCTCCTATCTCGTTCGCTATCTCCCAAGGGTTGATCGGAAGGTTGCCATGCCTTCAGTGAGAACGACGACCGTGGAGGAGGTGGACTACGCTTCTTCGGGCTGCCGGTACGCACGTAAATGCGAACTCGCGATGGAGATATGCTTCGGAGAGAAACCAGAAATGCGAGAGATGGCTCCTGGGCATTGGGTCATGTGTCACTTCGCCACCCCGGAAGGTGCCCCCGAGAAGGCAGTCGAGACGAGCAATGTCAGGTTTTAAGCCAAAAATATCACGGCGGTGGCAGGTCTTACGACAAAGGCAAGTACAAAGCTTGCATGATGCAACGTTGAAGCTGCTGTCCGAGGAGGGCGTGGTGTTCCAGAGCGAGGCTGCTCTGGAGGTCCTTCGGAAAAATGGTGTCCGCATCGAGGGGAAGATCGCACGATTTCCGGCAGCGCTGATTGAGAAAGCCATTGAGAACTGCCCAAGCGAAGTGATCCTTAGGGCGCGGAATCCCGAGCGTAACGTCGTGCTGGGACACGGCAATATTCATTACACCAATTGCTTCGGCCCTGTTCGAGTACGGAGGCTGGGCATGACCGAAACCGTCCCTGCAACCCGTGAAGATCTGCGGCATTTTACTGTTTTGAGCGATGCGCTCGAAAATGTGGCTTATTGCCTGTTCCACGTGCGTCCCTGCGAGAACCCCGTGGATTTCAATGATATCTACAGCGCCGCGACCATGCTGAAGATCACGGACAAGCATATTCACTTCAGTCAGGATTCGGCAGCGAGCACGGATGTACTAATTACCCTGGGAGAAGTAGCCGTGAACGACGCACCAAATGCTGAGGGGCCAGTGTTCTCGCTGGGAGGCTGCTCAACTTCTCCGCTGATCTATTCCGAGGATGTATGCACTAAGTTCATTAAAGCCGTGCCTAGGGGGATCCCCTTTCTCGTTGTGAGTGGGGCAATTTCAGGCGGGACCGCTCCGGCTACTTTGGCCGGGACACTGCTGGTTCAGAACGCGGAGGTATTGGCAGGCGTCGCGCTGGCTCAACTGCTGCGCCCAGGCGCTCCACTTATCTATGGCGCGTTCTCTGGGGGTATGGATATGCGATCCGGAAACTTTGTGATGGGGGGCACTGAACTTGCCCTGATGCAGGCTGCGACAGCCCAACTTTGCGACCTCTACCACATCCCCTTCGGCTATGGCAGTGGGGGCTGGACCGATGCTCGCGATCCCAACGTCCAAGCCGGGTTTGAGAAGGGATGCACCTTATTGGCCGCGGCGCTCGCGGGTGTTGAAGTTGTCCACTCAGCGATTGGCGGGATGCTGGGTGGCGCCGAGATCGCCGACTACGCGCAAATGATCATCGATGACGAGTTGTGTAGCATGGTCAACCGGTACCTACAGGGCATCTCCTTTGACGCTCGCTCGCTCGCCTATGATGTCATTCGGGAGGTCGGGCCAGGGGGAAACTTCCTAGGCAACCTGCATACAGCTCAGTCCTTCAGGAACGAGCATTTTTTGCCACAGATCCTGGAGCGTGTGACCGGCGAGACCAAGATCGAAGGTATTATCGCCAGCGCAAGTGAGCGTGCACAAAAGATTCTAGACTCACACAAACCGAATTACCTTAGCCGGTCAGCAGCAGAAAAGATGGACGAGTTGGTGGACCTAGCAGTAAGAAGCCAAGAATGATTCATACGACTGAATTCAATCACCACCGCTGTAATCGTAGCTATGGTTCTCGTCCTGGAGGGCTCAGGATTTGGCTCCTTGCTAGGCGGTGCCGGTCCATCCACTTGCAGGGGTGGGATCTTTGGATACTGCCGGCAAATATGCGTGGCGATACGATAAAAATCACCGATGGTCGGCGGCGCCTCTGTCGAGGAATGCGGACCTATGCATGAAATCCTGCGGGTCGAAAACCTGAGGGTGGCCTTCTCCATGGGTCGAATGACGATTAACGCGGTCAATGGGGTTAGTTTCACAGTGCAAAGCGGGGAAACCGTCGGCCTGGTCGGCGAAAGTGGTTGTGGAAAGACCACAGTTGCACGCTGCATCGTTCGCTTAATGGATCCCACGCATGGGAAGATTTACTTCAACGGCATTGAAATCACCGCTTTGCCAGAGAGGAAACTCAGGCCGCTTCGCCAGAATCTGCAAATGGTATTCCAGGATGCCGCCACATCTCTCAACCCTCGTATGACCGTCCACCAAACCCTGATGGAACCTCTCCAATTGTTCGGCATAGCTAGCCGTGCGCAGCGGAAGGAGAGGGAGCAAGAAGTCCTCTCACTCATGAGCCTGGAGGAGTCTCATCTTGCACGGTACCCCCATCAATTGAGCGGTGGGCAACAGCAGCGAGTGGCCATTGCCAGGGCGGTCATCACCGACCCACTCTTTATCGTCTTGGATGAGCCCACCGCATCCCAGGATGCTGCTGTCAAAGTGCAGCTGATAGCCTTGCTGCATGATCTGCAGCAAAAGCTTGGATTAGCCTACACGTATATCTCCCATGATCTAAGCACCGTCAGAAGCTTGTGTCACCGCATTCTGGTCATGTATCTCGGAAAAGTTGTGGAAGAAGGCCCCGTGGATGAGATTTTCGATCATCCTCTTCACCCCTATACGCGTGCGCTCATTTCCGCCATACCGATTCCAGATCCCAAAGCAAAAAGAGAGAAGATCCGACTGAAAGGTGAGACCCCAAGCCTGATAGACATCCCCATGGGTTGCAGTCTGCAGGACAGGTGCCCTTCCGTCATGCAAAGATGTAGGGAGCAAGATCCGCCTTTGCGAAATGTGAGGCACGAACATCATTTGGCCTGCTTCAAATTCGACGAGAGTGACCGTTCAGACTTATGGGGTAATGAGAGTTGAACCTTGTGTGCACGTTCGTGCTGGAATCACTCAGGAAAACCCACTAAGTCCCCGTGTGGTCCCGAGCACCTGATGACTGAGACCTTCGCCGAAGCGATTCTGGTCCCGTAGGAGCGCTGCAACGCATGCGGCGAGTGTTTGATGGCATGCTCTCAGCAGATGGCTCGAATGGGAGACCCTCACCCCAGTACCCCTCGCATCTCGCACACTGATGATGTGGTCATCATGAGACCCGTGGCGGAGGCTAATAATTGTTCGAAGGAGGAGGCTAATGGACTTCGATTTGCTCTTGCTGGGGAAGTACATTCCCCAGGAACTCAGAGAGATTGCCCGCTTGGCTGAGGAGCTTGGATACGATTGCCTTTGGTACGCCGACGAGAAATTTTTCCGCGATCCTTATGTGAGCCTGACTTACGTAGCCCTCAACACGCAGCGAATAAGGTTCGGCCCCGGCGTCGCCGACCCCTATACGCGCCATCCCGCCATAACTGCAATGACCGCCGCGACGTTGGCTGAAATCGCACCGGGACGCTTCAACCTGGGCATCGGGGCCGGTTTCAGCGGCCTGCACTCTTTGGGGATCAAGCAGACCAAGCCTGTGTCGACGCTGCGCGAAGCGATTCAACTAATGCGACAACTGTGGTCAGGGGAACAGGTTGATTATCATGGAGAACTACTAAATTTCTGGGACGGCCACCTTGAATTCACGCCTCCTGAAAAGAACATACCCATTACTATGGCGGCCACCGGGCGAAATATGCTGGAATTGGCGGGTGAGGTTGCGGACGGAATCATCATCGGCGACTACGCCTCCGCATTCACTCTTGGTCGAGCGATGGAGCATATCCGCAAGGGCGCAAAGTGCTCTGGGCGACCTTTGGACGATCGCCCCATCGCCGCGCGCGTCAACGTGATCTTAAGCGAAGACCGGAAGGCAGCTATCGACGTCATCAGACCTTGGATCGCAATTTCCCTGTGGTTCACCTATCCCAAATGGGGCTACTATCTGGATTATTCACCCGAATGGGAAGATCACTTTGCCCCACTTCGGCAATTCATCGAACAGCGGGGAGCCAAGCCGCGCAACGTAGGAGACTACGATTTGATAGCGCCCTATACGCACCTCGTGACGGATGAAATGGTGCATGATCGGCACATCGTGGGTTCAGTCGAAGAGGTCGCCGAACAGATGTGCAGCCTACCTTCTGTTGGCGTGAATCGCATAACGATTTACCCCGTCCCGCTTGGATCTCAGACCGAGGTCCACGTGATTCGAGAGTTCGCTGAGGAAGTGATGCCGCGCGTGCGCGCAGCGCTCCCTGACTAGCTTGGGAGTAGTGCTATGATGCACATCGTTCAACCGCTTAGGCGCGACCCACCTTCATCTCACGAATGAACGCGCCCGCACGTTGGTTCAGTTATTCCAACTCACCTGCGTCTAGCAGGGGCTGATTGACTCAACCACCGCCAACATCCAAAGCATAAGCGCCTTTGTTGATAAATTCCGAATGTTGCGGAGCGGGAGTTGTGTATGTGAGTGTATCAAGCATCACGAAGGTAGCAAAACCTTCGCAATGCTTTGAGAACATTATTCTTTGATTAGTGAGGAATTCAAAGACAGACACATGTAAGAAGAACTATTCAACAAATCAGCCCAAACCGTGATCGATGTTGAATTTAAAAATGCTGGCTCTTACTGATAAACAATCGCGGCTGGCTCAAATGCCACCAGAGGGAAGCATCTTCCTGGAGGGACCGGCGGGAGCCGGGAAAACCACAGCTGCAATTGCGCGTCTGACGCATCTGGTCTCCGAAGGGGTGCCAGGACAATCCGTAATGATCCTGGTGCCTCAGCTGACTCTCGCAAGCCCGTACGCAGAGGCAATCCGGAGCCCAGATATGAGAGCAGGAGGTCAGCCCACAGTACTCACCTTTGGTGGACTCGCCCGCCGAACGGTTGAGCTCTACTGGCCGATGCTCGCGGCCGAGGCCGCATTCAGGTGCCCTGACCGCCCTCCAACATTCCTGACTTTGGAGCTCGCCCAATATTACATGGCGCAAATCGTGACACCGTATGTCGAGAAGGGGTACTTCGGAAATATCACCATTGATCGAAACCGGCTCTACAGCGAGGTTCTCGACAATCTGAACAAGGCTGCCATTGTTGGGTTCTCTCATCATGAGATCGCCGATCGCCTGAAGGAGGCCTGGGCCGGGAATTCGAGCCTTCTCAAGAACTTCGATCAAGCGCAGGAGTGCGCGGAAGGGTTCAGAGCGCTTTGCCTTGAGCGGAATCTGCTCGACTTTTCTCTGCAGGTTGAAATGTTCCGAAGGCTGGCCTGGAACCTACCCTTGTGCAGGGAGAACATCATTCAGGCCTTTCGGCACCTGATCGTTGACAATGTGGAAGAGGACACGCCGGCCATGCACGATACGTTAGAAGAATGGCTACCTTCCGTAGAGTCAGCTCTGCTAGTCTACGATCATAACGGCGGCCACCGTAGATTCCTCGGCGCCGATCCCAACAATGCGTACGAACTGAAGACGGCCTGTGACCAGTCTCTGGCCTTTGAGGGCTCCTTCGTCACCAGCCAGGGCCTGCGCGCGGTCGAGCGGTCACTCACTCTCCAGGAGAATGCGGCTCTTAATAATGAGGCCCGCAAGGCGCTGATATTCGAATCCAAACGCTTTTATCCAGAGATGATCGATTGGGTTGCCCACATGGTGGGCGATCTAATTGCGGTGCAAAATACCGCAGCCAGCGAGATCGCGGTGCTGGCTCCCTACTTGAGCGACTCCATACGCTTCGCCCTCGTAGCGCGATTGGAGGCGCTTGGGATCCAATCCTATTCACAGCGGCCCTCCCGCGCACTGCGCGAGGAACCTGCCACCATAACCCTGCTTACGCTGGCCAGCTTGGCACACACCGAATGGGGATACACACCGACCAAGGAGCAGGTGCGCCAGGCTCTCGTCGGATCCATTGGCGGGCTCGACCTGGTTCGGGCCCGGCTGATCACCGAAATCCTATACCGACCGGATGTCGGGCTGCAGAGCTTCGAGCGCCTCACACAAGATGCGCAACAGCGAATCACCTTCGCCATAGGCCGGCGCTACGAGCGGCTCAGGGAATATCTCCAGCCAGATCCCGAACGAGGGCTACCTCTCGATTCCTTTCTTGGCGCACTTTTTGGAGAGCTTCTCTCGCAGCCGGGTTATGGATTTCACAACGACTTCGAGGCGGGCGCGATCACGGCAAACTTGATCGACTCCGTACGTCGATTCCGGCTGGCTGTAGGGAGTGAGTTGAGATCGCGTGGCCTCTCCGCCGATAGAGAATATGTCGATCTGGTACGGCAGGGATTGATCGCCGCTCAATACCTGCGCTCATGGGAATCACAACCGGATCAAGCGGTCCTGCTGGCGCCCGCCTACACTTTTCTGTTGGCCAATCGTCCTGTCGACTACCAGATCTGGGTGAACGTGGGAGGTCGCGGCTGGTGGGAGCGGCCCTACCAACCGCTCACTCACCCTTACGTTCTCAGCAGACAATGGTCCAAAGGGCAGCGTTGGACGGACCAAGACGAGATGCGCACCAGAAGACAAATCATGCAAGTCTTGACGCAAGGCCTCATCCGTCGCTGCAGGCAAGCCATCTTTTTCGGACTGAGCGAGCTAGATGAGTACGGCACAGAGGAGCACGGACCCTTGCTGGACGCGCTCCAGCGCACAGTGCTCCCCCAGCGATGAAATTCAAGCCCCGACCCAAGCAATCAGAGGTGCTCTCCTACCGGCAGGGCAAGATGGGCGTCTCTTCAGTGCCTGGGGGCGGGAAGACTTTGACCCTCTCCTACCTTGCGGCGGAGATCGTCTCTGCGGGTGTGCTGGAGCCCGGCCAGGAGGTTTTGATCGTAACGCTGGTTAACTCCGCCGTTGAAAACTTCTCCAACCGGCTGGGGGGATTTGTGAGGAGTAGAGGCCTCCTGCCCGGGGTGGGCTACCGAGTGCGTACTCTGCATGGACTCGCCCATGACATCGTGCGCGAGCGGCCGGAACTGACAGGATTGGCGGATAATTTCCTGATCATCGATGAGCTTGCTGCCGAGCGTATTACTTCAGAGGTGATTGATGCGTGGATCCGAGGCCACCCGCAGTTCCTCGAGCAATTTCTGATCCCCGACCCTTCGGAGAGTGATCTACGGCGGATACGGCATTATGGCTGGCCGGCGCTGGTTCGGTCCGTAGGCACCAGTCTCATCCGCCAGGCAAAAGACAGCCGGCTAGCACCCACTGATCTGCGCGATCGTCTGGACCAATCGGCCCAGGATTATCCGCTGCTGGAGATGGCCACCAGTATTTTCGAAGACTACCAACGCGCGCTCTCATTTCGCGGTGCGGTCGACTTTGACGACCTGATCGGCAAGGCACTGGATACTTTGGAATCGGATTCCGACTATCTTGCACGTCTGAGGCATCGCTGGCCATATGTGCTCGAAGATGAAGCGCAAGACAGCAGCCAGCTTCAGGAGGAGATTCTGCGCGCCCTGGTTGGCGATGAGGGCAACTGGGTTCGCATGGGAGACACCAACCAGGCCATCTTCGAATCGTTCACGACCGCCAGCCCGGAGTACTTGCGCACATTCCTCGAGAAGCCCGGCGTACAGGCTCGGGAGCTGCCCAATTCAGGTCGCTCCACCCTCAGCATCCTACGGCTTGCAAACCGCCTGGTGGAGTGGTCACGGACCGATCATCCTGTGCCCGAACTGCGCGGCACACTGACGCTGCCGCACATCGAACCCGCTCCGCCCGGTGATCCGCAGCCCAACCCCGAGGGCGGAAAGGTCCAGATCGTACCGAACGCCTACACGCCGGATGAAGAAGTGCGGGCCGTAGCTACTTCTCTGTCCAGGTGGCTGCCAGATCACCAGGATTCGACCGTTGCCGTGCTCGTTCCCACCAACCACCTCGGAGTCGACTACGCGGATGAGTTTCGTAAATATGGCATCAGGCATCTCGAGTTCCTGCGCAGCACCCGCGCCACACGCCGTGCAGCCGGATACCTAGGCGGCTTGCTGTTGTATCTCGCCCGCCCCGATTCCACGCGTGACCTTATCTTGGCCTATCGAATCTGGAGTGCAACACGCGACGAGCGAGCCGAATTCGCGAAACATGGCGTGGCCGCGTTGAGAAAGGTCGGACGCATAGAGCGCTTCCTCTGGCCCCGGGCGGGAGACGACTGGTTGGCCACCGACAAGGGGCTCCGAAAGCACGAGGCGCTTAGAGAGCACCTGGGCGATTTTCGCACGCAGGTCCAGTACTGGCAGGCTGCCACGGAACTTCCCAGCGATCAACTGGTGCTCACTCTGGGTCACGACCTCTTTCATGAGCCGGCCGATCTGGCCCTGGCCTACAAACTCTCCGGCGTCGCCCGCCGAGCAAGCCGGAACAATCCGCATTGGGGCCTCGCGGAACTGGCTGGTGAGCTGGATAATGTCGCCAAGAACCAGCGCCGCTTCTTGGGACTCAGCGCCGATGATCGTGGCTTCAATGCCGACTCACATCCCGGCGAGGTCGTCATCGCGACCATCCACAAGGCCAAAGGATTGGAGTGGGATCGCGTTCACCTGGTTTCGGTCAATAGCTACGATTATCCCTCCGCCGAAGAGGAGGACCAATTCATCGCCGAAAAGTGGTTTGTCAAAGATGGCCTCAATCTCCAAGCCGAAGCGCTTCATCAAATGAGGGCGTTAATCATGGGGTCTTCGAAGGTAGACTCGGCCACGGTCGAAGCCCGGCGGGAATACGCTGCGGAGCGGCTGAGGCTGCTTTACGTGGGAATTACCCGAGCCCGCCGAGAGCTGATCCTTACGTGGAACATGGGCCGCCGCGGCGACCAGCGCATGGCGACGCCGCTCGCGGCCTTATCAGAGAGGGTTAAATGAACGCTGAACTGCAGCTCAGCCAGGCCAGTCTTCAGGACTATCTGGACTGTCGGCGAAGGTTCTACTTGAGACACGTGCTCCGGCTGGACTGGCCGGGGCACCAGACCGATCAGGCGGAGCAGCAGCGGATCCGGGCGCAGAGAGGGGTGGCATTTCATCGCCTCTTGCACCAACACTTCATCGGCCTTCCCGATGAGCGCCTGGCCGAAATCGCCTCAGAAGCTGGACTGGATAACTGGTGGCGAAGCTACAGGCAGTACCCTGTCCCGGGTCTGCAAAGCGAAAATTACGCGGAGATCTCGCTCTCTGCACCCCTCTCAGCCCACCGACTGGTTGCGAAATACGATCTCGTGAGCATCGGTCCCCAGGTAATGATTGTTGACTGGAAGACCAGCAAGCGGAAGGACGAAGCTTGGCTTCAAGCCCGAATGCAAACCCGCGTCTATCGCTATCTGATGGTATTGGCCGGCCATGATTTGCACGGTGGAGTAGAGCCGGATCGGGTCGAGATGATTTACTGGTTCGCAGACGCTCCGCAGGAGATAGTTCGGCTGTCTTATGACCAGCAGCAATTCGAGCAGGATGCTCGAGACCTGCGAGCCGTGGTTGAGGAGATCGATTCTCTGACCGAGGACGAATTCGTACTGACCGATGACACAAACCAGTGCCGCTTCTGTGCATTCCGATCGTTGTGCGACCGCGGTGTCCTGCCCGGTTCGTTGGACGAATTCGAATCGGATCTTGAAGCGGATGAATTGGTGCACGCGGAAATCGACTACGATCAGATTGGGGAAATCGCCTTCTGATGGAGAGGAGATGGATCGAACCGGAGGCTTCCGAGCTTCCTGCGGACCTCCTGGAGGTCGTGGGAGGACACCCCTTGGTAACTCGGGGCTTGATCAATCGTGGCATTGCCTCAGCCGAGGCGGCGCGGCCCTTCCTGACTGCAGACCAGTACCCGGCAACGTCGCCGAGCGAGCTGTCTGGCATCGACCTGGCCGTTGCTCGCATCGAGCGCGCCATCCGGCGCCAGGAGCTTATATGCGTGTGGGGCGACTTCGACGTCGATGGGCAGACTGCCACGACCGTCCTCGTTTCTACGCTCCGTGAACTGGGCGCTCGAACGATCTTTTACATCCCTCATCGGGAGTCTGAATCGCATGGGCTAAACATCCGGGGAGTGAGGCGATTGGTCGAGGACGGAGTGAGCTTGATGGTTACGTGCGATACCGGAATCCGCGACCATGAGGCGGTATTACTGGCCGCTGAGCTCGGCGGGGAGGTGATCATCACCGATCATCATGATCTTCCCGATGAACTACCCCAGGCATTGGTGGTGCTCAATCCAAAGCTTTTGCCAATCGAGCACCCGTTCCGTGATCTCCCGGGCGTCGGGGCTGCATTCCTCCTTGCCTGGGCACTGCTCGAGAGCGCGAAACGCGGCGAGGCGGCGCGCGAGCTTCTGGACCTCGTCGCGCTCGGCATTGTGGCAGACCTCGCGCGTCAGCGCGGCGAAGTGCGCTATTACTTGCAGCTCGGCTTGGAGCAGCTGCGGAGCACGCGCAGACTCGGGCTGACCGCGCTGATCGAGGGCGCGGGATTGACGCCCGAAGTACTCACGGAAAACGACATTGGGTTCGCTCTCGCTCCCCGGCTGAATTCGCTGGGAAGACTGAGCGACGCAAATCGCGCAGTGGGCTTTCTGACAACGAACGATTCTGCGGCGGCGCAGTCCATGGCCGAGGAATTAGAGGGGCTCAACGCGCGCCGCAAGCTACTGGCTGAGCAGGTCCTACAGGCGGCGATATCTCGTATTGAGCGAGAGCCCGCGCTGCGTGAGACTCCCGCGATCGTGCTTGACCACAGCGAGTGGCCGGAGGGAGTCATCGGGCTTGTCGCCGGCCGACTCGCCGAACGATACAGCAAGCCCGCGGTGCTGATCGTAACTGGCATGGACGGAGTGGCTAGGGCTTCTGCGCGCTCCGTGCCGGGAATCGACATCACGTCCGCATTCGCAGCGAGCAGCGCTCTTCTCGAGCGGTATGGGGGGCACCCTATGGCCGGTGGATTTTCCATCCGAAGCGATCGCATCACCGAGTTTAGATCTGCGCTGTATCGCACTCTGCGCGAGGTTCGGCCGACGGAGCCAACTCTTCAGATTGATGGAACCATCGCCCTCGGTGAACTGAGCCTTGAGCTCGTTTTAGATCTTGAGCGGTTGGCGCCTTTCGGACCCGGGAATCCGAGCTTCGTGCTGGCAGCTAGAGATCTTTCGATCCGTGCTGTGAAGGCGCTTGGACGCAATTCGGAGCATGTGCAGCTTCAAGTAGTCGATGCGCACGGGAGCGAAGCCAAGATCATCTGGTGGCAGGGAGCACGCGAAGCAATGCCAGAGGGCACCTTTGATCTCGCGCTTCGTCCTCGCTCCCGTTACTACAAGGGGGAGCAAGAAGTGCAGGTGGAATGGATCGATGCTCGGCAGGCGAAGCAACCGCTCTCGCTCATTGCGCGGCCGCGCGCGCCGAATTTGATCGACCTCCGGCAGGAGGCCAGCCCGCTGGCGGCCGTCAAACGGCTGCAATCCGAGGGCGTCCAAGTATGGAGTGAATCGAGCGAGGCAGACGAACTCGCAGTCCACTCGCGTTGGGATCTCACGCCTACTGCAAGTCTGGCCATATGGACGATCCCACCCGGACCGGTCGAGTTGCGCTCGGCCCTTCGGAAAGCGAAGCCCGACACGGTCTATATGTTTGGGGACGACGAGGATGAGCGATCGGTGACAGCCTTTGTCGAGCGGCTGATTGGTTTGGCAAAATTCGCCATCAATCAAAGAGCTGGGAAGTTCAGCATCCCACGCTCCGCAGCTGCGCTCGGACATCGCGAGCTAACCGTCGAAGCAGGGCTGGATTGGCTAGAGCACCAAGGCCATATTGTGGTGCAGCAGAAAGAAGGCTCGGTGTGGACGCTGAATACCGCCGAAGAGCTCAGCAAGGAGGGAGGATCTCCCACCTCGGCTTTACAGGAATTGCTGCGCGAGACTGCGGCATTTCGAGATTACTGGAGCAGGGCGAGCATTTCCTCATTGCGACGCCTGATCACCTAGTCGGAGCCTCACTCTCTTTACAAGCGAGGGCTCTGTGCGACATCCCGCTCCGTCCCGTTACTCCGGGATTTGAGGGGAGGTGGGGGTTCGAGAAGGAGTGGGGGTTGAGATCGCTGTTCCTGGCGTTGGAGAAGGCGTCGGGGAGGGCGTTGGGGTCGAGGTACGCGTCGGGGTGAAAGAAGGGGCCGGCGTCGGAGAGAGAGTCGGGCTGGGGGTGATCGTCGGAGTGGGTGTGGGGGCTGCCGGAATCGCCGTTCGGCTTGCGGTCGGAGAGGGAACCGGAATTTCTCCGGTTAGGATCAGCAAGTGCTCCTCCGCCATCAAGCGGACAAGCGGATCAGGGCACGCCAGGTCGAGGATCCATTCCCAATTCTGAATCGCGTAGTCTGTTAGCTCATCCGAAGCCTCCGAGATGAGCGCGCGCAGGGCGTACCCACGCGATGTATCTCGGTCCAGGATTTCGCACCGATTAGCCTCGGAGGCAAGCAAAATAGCGGTGTTGGCCTGATTGAGGCCCTCCTGAAGATCTCCCAAGCGGAAGTATGCATATCCCAATCCCAGGAACATCTCGACCGTCTCTTGTCCATACTGAAGCGCCTTCTGGAAGTCAGTGAGACCAGCCGAATAGTCACCCAGCTCCAGGTTCAACCAGCCGCGGCCGATGAAGGCCGGCGAGTAATCCTCCTTTATCGTGAGTGCCTGATTAAGTGAGAACGCGGCAGCCGGCAGGTCGCCTAGCTCGAACTGTGTGCGACCCAGATCGCTCCAGCCGCGATGATCATTTCCTCGATAGGCCACGTAGGTTAGCAGAGGCTGAAGCGCCTGCTCGTACCGGTCAAGGCGGACGAAGGTTCGTCCCAACACGAAGTACCCGCCCAAATCCGTCGGATCGGCGCCGCTGCCTTCGATGGCGTTCTCCAGGGCGGCCTCATTCTTTCCGCGATTGAGCTGCGCCTCGGCCAAAAGGATGTACACCCTCGGGTCTCGTAAACCGGCGTCCAACGCGGCCTGCATGGTTTCCTCCGTGTTCTTCCACAGGCCTACGCTCCGCATGAACTCGCCCTGTGCAACATAGGCTTGCATGAAGGTCGGGTCAAGCTCGAACGCCTTGGCATAATCCGAGGGCAAGTCTTGACCATCGAGCCCATCAGGACCCTCCCGGATGAGGGCCCGCTCGAGAAGCGCAAGCCCACGCCCCAGGTATGCCGGGGCATATTCCGGATCTTTCAAGACCGCGCCATCGTAGGACTGAATGGCTCCACCCAGCAACGCGCTGCGGTCGGCTTTGCCGTCGTCCGACATCGCATAGAGTCGCCGTGCTTCGCCCTTGAAGTAGTGTGCGTCCGGAAGGGAATTGTCCAGATCAAGCACTTGATCGAAGAAACCCGCGGCCTGCTCGTAGTTGCCGCGCTCCAATGCGCGGAGTCCGGAGGAGTATGCCTCATACGCAGGGTGTGGCGTTACTCCCACGACCGAAGTAGGGGTCGGCGTCTGCTCCACAAAGAAGGCCAGTGGCGTTTGCGCAAGTTCGGTAGGAATTGCAGTACGTTGAACGCGAAGGGTGGCGGGAATCGTGGTGGGAGTCGCAGTTGGGGTCTCAGGGGTCGAAGTGGCTAAGGCGGTTGGGGGAGGAAGAGTCGGCGCCTGAGACATAGCTCTCGGCCCAAACAATGGAAGCACGGCCCGCACGACAAATCCCACCGCGAACAAGCCGACGACTGCCACCAGCGCGTAAGCCGTGATCCGGTATGGGAGCCGCGGAAGGCGCACGCCGCCTCCGACAGATGCGCCGGTTGCGATGGCCGCGATTTGACGACGAGGGATCCTGGCTGCCCCGGCAAGTTCGGCCTCGTTGGGGGCCCTCGCGCCCATCAATGTGAGGCCTCTCAGAACGGCGCGGTTGGTTGGATCGAGCTTGAGGGCGGATTCCAGGCAATAGATTTTTTCACGCTTGGACTCGACTACTGAACTCATCCAGACCCAGTAATCGACTACGCTCGAATCGGTCTTGAGCAGCTTGGTCAGCAGGCTTCTCGCCCGCACCCGGTTGCCCGCCCGGGCGGCGGCGATGGCCTCCATGAACATGCTCTCGGTGGAAGCGCTCATGCGGCGAGCGAGTTTAGCATAGCGGAATGGGGCGCACAACGGACCGCATGGACTAGTCGATCTGCTGAGCTATAATCCGCGGCTATTGATGCCTCGAGCACTATCTCTCGCGCTCGCTTTGGTTCTGATCGGCTGCACGGAAATTGGAAGTGCGCCCACACCCTCTGCTACGCAGACACTCCTGCCGCGCCGGCAGGCCACGGCGTCAGCCACGGTCGTACATGAGACTGGTATTGCCCCCGTTGATACCGTTGGCCCCAGTCCAACTCCGCTCACGCATGTGATCGCGGAGGGTGACACGCTGCTCTCGATCGCCATACGCTACGGAGTTGAGCTGGCCGATCTGCTTCTGGCCAACCCGGGTGTAAATCCCCGCCTACTCGTTATTGGCGACGGCCTGAGCATTCCCCGCTCGGGCGCCCAGGGACCGCTGCCCTCCGCTACGCCGGTGCCTGTTGATCTATCGCCGGTGGCATGCTACGAGGCGATTCCGGAAGGTCTCACATGCCTGCTCACCGCTACAGTTTCCGGAGAATCGGCAGTGGAGGGGCTTGTCGCGCTGGTGACCCTTGCGGACAGCACCGGACAAGCGCTGCAAACCGAGCCCGCCTACGGGCCTACGAATCTCGTCCTTCCCGGCAGTCGGTTGCCGCTGGCGGCGACCTTCGGGAAGCCTGATCCGCGCTTCAGCTTTGCTTCCGCGGTGGTAATAAGCGCCCTGAACGCCAGCGCAATTGATTTGCGATACGTGGAGCTCGATCTGCAGATCGAAAGCAGCTTAATTGCACCCGACGGGCAAAGCGCAAGAGCAACCGGGACGGTGGAGCTGAAAGGCAGGCTACCGGATCGGCTGGTGGGTTTGAGGTTGGTCGTGCTCGCGCTTGGCGAGAACGAAATACCGGTGGGATTTCGTACCTGGGAGGCTCCGGAAGGTGGATCTTCATTCGGCTTTGATATAACCGTGTTCAGCCTTGGGCCGCCCATCGAGAGGGTGGAGATCCTCTCCGAGGCGCCCTTCTTGCCATGATTTGGGGCAAAAAGCACGCATGTTATAATGCGGCCCTTCCCCCATAGGAGAGGTAGCGTAGTCTGGCCGAACGCGCGCGCCTGGAGAGCGCGTGAGCCGCAAGGCTCCGTGGGTTCGAATCCCACCCTCTCCGCCTACTGCGAATTCGCCTTTCAGCGGCATCCAGCGGGCTGGAGAAGCGAAATAGCCTGATTATTTCCCGCAACATGGACCTGACAGCCGCACGTCGCAATTTGCCACCTGCCATTCCGCTTGTGCTGGCAGCGGTGGGGCTTAGCGTGCTTTATTACGCCACCGCTCGGCCGGCTGTGCTCTTGATCGACGGAGAGCCCCTTAAGTTACGAACTCACGCCCGCCGGCCTATCGAGCTGCTCCGTGAAGCAGGAATCGGACTTGGACCCGATGACGCGCTGATGCCCGATGGTGATACGGAATTGAAGTGGGAGGACGGCGTGCTGCCGGTGGTCGAACTGAATCAAGCGCGCCCCGTTGTCTTGGTGGACCAAGGCACGATCAGCCTGGTCGATACGGCAGAAACCGATCCGGCCAATCTGATTTCCCGTAAACTCTTTCCCGGGGATCGCTTCATCGTAAACGGGTTACCAGCCGGCTTCGGCGCCCCATCGCATATCCAGCTCAAGCGCGCAATCCCAGTTCGCCTCACTGTTGATGGAAGCGACCGGCTGCTGCACTCCTCCGCACCTACATTGGGAGAGGCGCTGTGGGAAAGCGGGATTCAGCTTCACGAGGGCGATCGACTCGAACCGCTTCCTAATACTCCCCTCGACGGCCCCATCGAAGCGCGACTGGAACGATCCATACCCGTGGACATCCGTGCAGACGGGCAGGAGATCCAAGCGCGTTCGGCGGCTGACACGGTCGGAGAAGCCCTCGCCGATGCAGGCCTGTACCTGGTGGGCTTGGATTACGCTATTCCCGATCAAGCCGCGACCCTTCCCGCGGATGGCCAGATCCAACTGGTTCGCGTTCGTGAGGAAGTACAGATGGAGCAGGAGCCATTGAGCTTCGATACGGCGTATCAACCGATCGATTCGCTCGAAATCGATAACCAGCAAATCGTTCAGCCGGGGGCGTATGGGGTCACGACTAATCGCCTGCGGGTCCGCATCGAGGATGGCGTGGAGGTCAGTCGCATTCTCGAAGGGGAGTGGGTGGCTCAAGAGCCCACTCCGCAGATCATCGGATACGGGACCCAGATCCAGGTGCGAACGGTGGCTACAGCCGATGGCCCGCTGGACTATTGGCGTAAGGTTGATATGTACGCCACCTCCTATTCCCCTTCCCGTGCAGGAGTATCTCCTGATGCACCATGGTTTGGCATCACCGCTTCCGGCAAGAGATTGAAGAAGGGTCTGGTGGCGATCGACCGAAGCCTGATCCCTTTCGGAACGATGATGTATGTACCCGGGTATGGATTTGCGGAGGCCGCGGATACGGGGAGTGGCGTCAGGGGCCGTTGGATTGATCTGGGATATGAGGATGACAATTGGGTCTCTTGGTCCGGAGGCGTCACGGTCTACTTCCTAACCCCCATGCCTGCGCCTGAATCGATCGTCTATATCTTCCCCTAGTGCCGGATCCTCTCGCTGCACGTCAGCTGTTGCGCGCTAACAGCATTCGCCCCCGCAAAAGCCTCGGACAGAACTTCATAGTGGATCGTCAGGCACTCGACGATATCCTGCTGGCGGCCGAGCTGCATGGGACCGAGGCCATCTTGGAAGTGGGGGCTGGCCTGGGGGCCTTGACACGAAGGCTGTCCGTAGCTGCGGCACGCGTCACTGCGATCGAGCTGGATCCGCGCCTACTCCCGGTTTTAAAAGCCGTTCTGGAGGGCGTGGACAATGTGGATGTCGTGGTGGGCGACGCATTGACGCTCGAAATCGAGATGCCGGTCGACTATCAGGTAGTCGCCAACATTCCGTACACCATAACCTCGGCTTTGCTGCGGCACTATCTGGAGGCAGAACGGCCTCCAGACAGCATGGTGCTGACGGTTCAGTCCGAGGTTGCTGATCGAGCCACTGCCAAACCGGGACGGATGAGCCTGCTCGCGCTCAGCGTTCAGATCTACGGAGCGCCGGAGATTCGGGGGAAGATTCCGGCCCGAGCCTTCTATCCCAAGCCAGAGGTGGATTCGTCAATTTTGCGCATAGACATACATGAGGCCCCTGTGATGGAGGCCGAATGGATCGGTCCGGTGTTTCGTCTTGCCCGAGCTGGTTTTAGACAGCGCCGGAAAAAATTGAGGAATTCACTCGGGCCGGTGCTTGGAAAGCAAGCTGGCGAGACTTTAGTAGCGGCGGGGATCGATCCGTCTGCGAGAGCACAGGAGCTGAGTGTAGAGCAATGGGAGGCGTTGGCCAGGTTCGCCGGATTGGGCTAGCCTGCTTGGCGTCTTGCGCCTCGCCGCACTCCTTCAGGCTCGAGTTGGCTGGAGTCCGCGGTAGACGTAGGGCAGCAGCCATACTCGGATGGCTGCCTCGAGCTGAATCCTTAGCGACATCTTGGATTGGCCAATGCGCCGATCCTCGAAATAGATCGGCTGCTCAGAGATTCTGAAGCCCATTCGCTGTGCAAGGTAGGCCATTTCCACTTGAAAGACATATCCCTCCGAGCGGATGCGCTCGAGCGGTAGCCCTCTTAGGGTCTCCGCACGCCAGAATCGAAAGCCGCCTGTTGAATCTTGGACCTGTAGTCGCAAGATGACTCTTGCATAAGTGTTGCCGAATTTGGACAGGATGACCCGCCCAACGCTCCAACGCTCATCCACTCGGCCGCCGTCAACGTATCGTGAGCCGAAGACCGCGTCCCAGTGTTCAAGTTGAGCTAAGAATTCTGGCACGTAGGAGGGGGAATGCGAGAAGTCTGCGTCCATCTGCCCTACGGCCTCGGCCCCCTCGGATAGCGCCACGTGAAACCCCCGAATGTAGGCAGAACCCAGGCCCATCTTCCCCGGGCGGTGGACGACAGACAGCCTGCCGGGCAGGCGAATCGCGAGCTCCTCTGCCAACTGGCCCGTTCCGTCGGGTGAGCCGTCGTCCACAATAATGAGCTTCAGGTTCGAGATGGATGTTGCGACTAGGTTGTCGATGAGAGAGGGGAGGTTTTCTGCCTCATTATAGGTGGGGATGACGACCGTTAGCTGCCGCATCCTAGAGCAATTTGCCGAGGTCCTCCGCTGCACGGCGCATGTCGAGAAACAGCAAACCGAGCTTCGCCCCCTCGCGTGCCAATACGGTCAGCACGGCGTCGCGGGCAATCGACATGAGGATTACATACCCGCTTTGACCCTTGATGTACACTTGGTCCAGCGTGCCTCGGCCCAATTCGCTGGCGATGCGTTCCCCCAGGGAAAGCATCGCTGCCGACATGGCAGACACACGATCTTCTTCAACATCGGACGGCAGGGCCGAGGCCATCGTCAAGCCATCGACGCTGACCACGGCAGAAGCCTCGACATCTGTCGAGGAGGCCTGCAAATCTCTCAGGCGGTCCATCATGAGTTCGACGCGCGGCTTAGTCAATGGCGGAATTCAATATCGGCTTGAAGGTCAACATAAGACTAGAACAGGTGCGGGCAATAATATATCACTTCGACCTCGATTTGCCAGCGGGAGCATCGACCTATCTATACAGTCGATCCGGAAACGTGCTTTGGGTCCCGAGCCCAGGACCCGTCGAGTCCTGCGCCGAACGCCTGATCCTCCACCGGCAAAACGCTGATGGGGACGGGGCGAGAATGTGGGCCAATGATTGAGAAAGCATTCGTTGTTTCCCGCGTTAGTTATGGTTATACTCCCCGCTTCGTAAGCAGAATTCCATGCCCGCTGAACTCGAACACCAGATTGTCCTGATTCTTACCGACGTCCTGCAGACAATTGGCTGGGGGGGAGTAGCGTTCATCATGGCTCTTGAGAGCGCAAACATCCCTATTCCAAGCGAAGTCACCATGCCTCTGGCAGGCTGGCTGCTCGTGCAAGCTCAAGGTGGAAGCGCTTTGCAGGCCTTCTTGCTCGGCGGATTCTGGGGCGCGCTTGGCTGCACGATCGGATCCATTGCTTCCTATGCACTGGGAGCATTTGGCGGCCGGCCGTTCCTGGATCGCTACGGCAAGTTTGTCATGATCAGTCGCAACGATCTCGAGCTAGCCGATCGTTGGTTTTCCCGCTGGGGAGACGCGGTAGCGTTTTACTCGCGCCTGCTGCCGATCGTACGTACCTTCATCTCTTTTCCACTGGGCGTTTCGAGAACGGGCATCGGGCGCTTTGTCCTCTATACCTTCTTGGGCTCATTTATTTGGACCGGCGCGTTGGCCCTGGGTGGCTACGCGTTTGGGGCAAACTGGGAGGAGTTGCGGGCCATCATGCGGCCCTTTGATATCCCCATCGCTATCATCTTGCTAGCGGGCTTTATCTTCTATGTCATCCATCACGTGCGACGCGGCCGGGGTGGGCGCTCCGAATCGAGCCTGGCCGGAAGCCAGATCAGCCCTGCCAGTGAGCCCACCGTCAGCCCCAATAATCCCAATAGTCCCAAATAGCCCAAGGTGCTCATGAGGATGGGATCCAGGTAGTCCGGTCCAGCATCCACGCCAAGTCCCGAGAGACCGATCCCTATTGCGGCAAGATTCCACATCCCGTGCAGACCCACCGCAAGGATGTAGGTGCCGGAAGCGAAGAGCCAACGTTTCCTTCGCACTCCCTCTGCCAGCCCCCAACACACGAGGCCGGTGTTAAACGCGTGGATCAGTGGAGTGCCGGCGCGTGCAGCCATCGTAATTACCCAATCGTCCCCCGCTTGTGGCAAGAATAACGATTCAAAAAGTGCGTAGCCTGCCCCTCCCAGTGCGCCTCCTAGGAACGCCTGTCCGGCCGTCATCGGTCTCATGAGCAGCGGCCATATCGTGAGGGATTTGAGGAATTCTTCAATGAGGGGAACCGCCCCGGATAGCAGCCCGATCCCCAACAAGATCACGATCGGTTGGGTGAGCAAGCGCGTCGCCAAATCGATGATCTCCTGCTCCGAGGCGAGCTCACTTGCGAGCAGTTGCTGTAGCAGGGTCTGGCCATCGGGAGTGAGAGCCAGGCCCACGATCATCAGTAATCCGAATAGTACAAGAGTGACCAATTCAAGGAACAAGCTGAAGGCCGGAACCACCCACAAACCGGCAAGGAAATGTGCCCAGCGGCGCCGGGCGGAGAAGAGTGGACCGCGGGAGAGGGAGACCGATACGACGAACAGTACCGGGCCACCCGCCGCAAGGATGTGGGCAATGGGACCCAACAACCGTGGGAGAGTGCCAACCTCGAAGGCCAGAATGCCCAGGACCAGAGCCAATGGATAAAGCAGCAGCGCTAGAATCCAGGCCGGGCCCGGCCTGCGCACCGCGCGGTCTGCCGAGCCCTTGGCTCCCCAATAGATCGCTGGCGCCCCTAGCATCCCGACCGCCAAGATTGAGGCGGCCTCAACTCCCAGGGCAATCGGCTGTCTGGTGAAGAGCGAGAGTACTCCAAGAATGGTCGCGATAAGCAGGCCGAGCCCGAGTCCAAGCGAACCCGCAATGATCAGGATTCGGTCCCATGTATCCCGCGTTGAATTCGGTGGGGAATCCGGTCGAATGGTTCGCTGATTCGCGGCTCGCTGCACTCACAAACTCCTGCAGGATTGTAGCAAGAAGATGCCGGGAGTGATCGATAGGAAACTCGGATCATGTGATCCCGCATTCTTGTCAGAGCCTGCACCGGTAAGGTATGCTTGCCGGACTTGGGGGTGGTTGAGCCCCGGTGGGCTCCCCGGTCTTCAAAATCGGTGGCGGGCCGTCAACGGGCCGCGGTGGGTTCGACTCCCATCCACTCCCGACTCGCCGTTATGGAGGATTGATGGATTCGTCGGTTGAGCGTGTAGATGATTTAGTAATTCGGCTGCTACCGATCGTCCGAGAAGTGATGGATGTATCGAGGTGGCAACCCGGGGGAGAAGGCCGACCCTTCAGGGCGCGGTACCAGGGTCAGTTGCGAGTGGAGGCCTCCAAGGCCTTCGACCGCCTGGAGCCTGAGTTCATCAAGGAGGGGGCTGGTCTGTTCCTCCGGCAGGAAGGAGATTCCCAAGTATTCCTGGCAACGGATGAGTTCCCTGAGGCGAAACCAGACCGCCTGTGGCTGCACGCCTTGCTTGCGGTGGCGACCTTTCTGACAGTGCTCTTCACCGGACTCGGCTACGGCGCCTCATATGCGCACGAAAATCCAACTCAGAACCTCCTGGGTCAGCCGATTGCATTGGGGCTCATATACGCCGGAACCCTGCTCGGGATACTGGCCACTCACGAATTTGGCCACTATCTGGCGGGACGCTTCCACAAAATGGCGGTGTCACTTCCATTTTTCATCCCATTCCCGGGCGGATTTCTTGGAACATTCGGAGCCTTCATCCAGCTCAAGTCGCGTCCCAGAAATCGCAAGCATCTGCTGGACATGGGACTCGCGGGTCCGTACGCCGGATTGCTGGTCGCCTTGCCGCTATTGATCCTCGGGCTAAGCCTGTCTCAGGTGGGCACAATCAATGCCCCGCCGCCCGGGTCAATCGGCTATTTGGAGGGGAATTCGCTGCTGTATCTAGCCGCTAAATTTGTCGTCAACGGTGAACTGCTCCCAGCGCCTATCGACTTCGAAGGTCAGAACCAATTGATCTACTGGCTCCGAAATATTGCGGCCGGAGCGGGAGGACAATTCGGAGTGCCCTTTCCACTTGGAGGGCGGGATGTCCAACTGCACCCCATGGCAGTTGCCGCGTGGGCAGGCCTGCTGGTGACAGGCATTAATCTGATCCCTGCCGGCCAGCTGGACGGAGGCCATTCAATTTATTCCTGGCTTGGATCCCGGGCCATCAGACTGTGGCCGTTCGTGGTGGTGGGCTTCGTCGTATTAGTCGTTGTCTGGCAGGGCTGGTTTCTGTTCGCGGCACTAGTCTTCCTCATGGGCAGGACCTACGCTCAACCTCTCGATGATGTCACCGAGCTCGACAACGGTCGCAAGGCCGCAGCCATATTGGCGCTCATCATCTTTATCCTGACCTTCACGCCGGCCCCCGTGATTGGGATCCCCGGCCGCTAGCCCAACTCAGCTAAGATTTCTCCGGGTCGTTCCAGGTCATACCCGGCCAGCTGTCTCACTTCGCTGGCGAACGCCTCAGTTGCCAGCGTTTCGAGCAGCGGGGCGAGCAGCTCGCTCTCATAATGCTCCTTCGGAAACACAAGGTCGTAGCGTTCGCTAACAAGGGGTACAAAATCAAGTCCCAGGGCGACCGCCGCGGCCTGGATGCCCATGCCGCAATCCGCTCGTCCAGCGGCAATCGCGGCCGCAACCGCAAGGTGGGTGAACTCTTCACGCCCGTATCCCTGAATCGCATCAGGATCAAGGCCAAGCTTCGATAGCTGAAAATCGAACAACACACGCGTGCCGGCCCCTCGCTGCCGGTTTACATACACAACATCGTTTCGCGCCAGGTCCGCGAGCTCCTGGATCCTCTTGGGATTGCCGCGACCGAGAATCAGTCCCTGCCACCTGCGGACCAATCCCACCACCATTACCGGAGTCTGAGGTAGGTGTTTGCGAATATACGACAGGTTGTACTCACCCGTTTCCGGGTCCAGCAGGTGAGAGCCCGCAAAGTGGGCTTCCCGACGCCCCAGCGCTACCAAGCCTCCCAGGCTCCCCACGCTGGCAGAGCTTAGTCGCCTGCCGCGTAGCGCGAGATGCTGAGCGATCAGGTCCAGCGTAAAATCGTGCGAACCGATGGCGAGAATGGTTTGCTCGATCTGTTCTGGGGTGCGATAGAGGCGAACGAGTACGGGGGTTCCTGCCGCATAGCCCTGCGTGCCGGCAGGGATGCGGACGATCCCGTCCGCCCGCACCAGAGAAGTGATCACGCCCGCGCCTCTTGAAAGGGGTGCAGCTACCATTCGTTCCCCGACCCTGCCGACTGAGACCCGCAGGTACTCATCGTCTCCCAGTGAGGAATGAACCTTTCGAGTGAGCACTGCCTCGATCTGCCTCTCGCCTGACTCCGTGAGTCCGAGCCAACGGCGAATCAGGGGCCGGATGAAAATCTCGCCGGTCAGTGCCGCGGAAGCCGGATACCCCGGCACCCCAACGATTGGCACCCCGTCGCCCACGATTCCCAGGATCACGGGATGCCCCGGACGAATGGCGACGCCATGAACGAGCAGCTCCCCAAGGGAAGATACAACCTCTGCAGAGTGGTCCTCGGATCCGGCGGAGGAGCCCGCGTTGAGCAAGATCAGATCGAAATGACGAGTTGCTTCGGCGACTGCAGATCGGATTGCTTCTGGATCATCTCGAACGATTGGAAGTCGCGTGGGCGCCGCGCCCCAATCTTCCAATTGCGCAGCCAACACCAAACTGTTGTACTCGATGATCTCCCCTGGCCGAGGCAGGGTTCCTGGCGGCACTAGCTCTGATCCAGTAGGGATAACCGCCACCCTCGGCTTCTTGTGCACGATCAGGCTTTTGTTCCCGCTCCCAGCCGCCGCGCCTAAATCCACCGGCCGCAGCAGGTGGCCTGCAGGCAGGATCATCTCCGTCGCCACCATGTCTTCGCCCATCGGCCGTACGTGGGACCAGGGGTGAACCGCTGCCCGCAGCAGAATACCGGGCGCTTCATCCCGGTGTTCCACGATTTCCACTACTTCAATCGGGACCACGGCATCCGCCCAGCCTGGCAATGCATCGCCCGTGTCGACGGGTTCGATCCGTTCGTCTATTAGCTGCACCGGCGCGCGGTCGTTCGCGCCATTCGTATCCGAGGCGCGCACGGCGTAGCCATCCATGGCCGCCGCGTGATAGTGAGGAGATGAGATCTTCGCCCAGACCGGCTCGGCCGTAGCGCGCCCCAGCGCCTCCCCCAGCGCCACATTTTCACCCTCCATCGGATCCCATCGGTTGGCCCGTTTCAACGCCGCGCGAAACGTAGCCCATGCCTCGTCGAACGGAATATCCTTGAGGTAAACGGTACGAGTGGCCATATCAGAAAAGACGCAGTTCGACCTCTTCGCCGCCCTTCAATCCGGTTGAGGCGGCAGGGATCCGCACCAGGCCGTCGGCCCGGACCAGCGTGAAAATCAAGTTCGATCGGCCGTAAACCGGCTCCGCTTGGAGGCCGTCGGGAGTCACGACCAGGCGGCAGGGCAGCCAGTCTTCCCTGCCGGCGACGGAAGACACGTTGGTCTGCAAGCTGGCATGGACGGTCGAGGACCATTCTGGACCCTGAAAACCCTGGAGTTTTCGGATGGCCGGGAGCACGAAGAGCCCCGCCACGACCACCGCACTCACCGGATTGCCCGGCAATCCGACCACCGGCACGCCATTGCAGACACTCAGAATGGTTGGCTTGCCCGGTCGCAGGGCGATGCCATGCACCAGAATTCCAGGCTCGCCCAGCTTGGCGATCACATGCGCGGTGATGTCGCGCTCACTAACGGATGATCCAGCCGTGATCAACATCATATGGTGCTCTGAGTGCGCTTGCCGGGCAATCGCCTCCAGATCCACCGCATTGTCGGGAATGATGCCGTAGCGCACCGGCTTTCCCCCAGCCCGCTCCACTAGCGCGCTCAGCGTGTACGAATTGATATCCCGAACCTGCCCGGGTGCCGGCTCTTCGGCAGGGTTGACGACCTCATCCCCCGTGGACAGGATGGCGACCCGGGGTACTTCTGCTACCTCCACTTCGGTGAATCCCAGCGCCATCAGCCCCCCGATCTCTTGAGCCCGAATGCGAGTTCCCGCATGGATCACGACTTCTCCGGGTTGCACATCCTCGCCTTCATGCAGCACATTCTGACCGTCGGCCACCGGCCTTAATACCTCGATCTCCTCATCGTCAACGGCCTGCGTGTCTTCTATCATGACGACCGCGCTCGCTCCAGGCGGCAGCATCCCACCGGTATGAATCAGAACCGCCTGGCCTTCCCCGACCTCAAGCTCCGGATCGGTGCCCATGAGAACCTCCCCCACAATCTTGAGGTAGCCGGGCATGCTAGCGGAGGCACCGAAGGTATCCCGAGCTCGAACGGCGTACCCATCGACGGTTGTTCTGGCGAATGGCGGTAGCGGGGAGGGCGCAACGACGTCGCTTAGCAGGACCCGGCCAAGCGCCTCTTCTGTGCGAATACGCACAGCTTCAGGACTCTGGGGAACCGAGCCTAGAAACGTATTCAGTGCCTTTTCGGGGCTGGCGAGTTCCAAGAATTCGGGCATATCAGATGAGCAGGTACCCTGCCAGCTCAAGGTAGGCGGCAATGGCAAACAGGGCTAGCGCGCTGAAAGTCAAGGTGGTCCATTTGGGAGGATAGCCCTGCCGGATTCGGTTAAGCTGCCACATCTGCGCTCCCGCCAGCGGCACCACGATCAGGGCCCCCAGGCCGACCCTGGGCGGCAGCCCGAACATGAACGCGATCGCGAAACTGATCAAGGCGAAGACAATCGCGACGTCATGCGCTCTCATGGCGGCCGACCAGCCCAGGCGGACCATGAGGTTCCGTTTTCCATGCTTGACGTCCGTGGCATAGTCCGGAAGCTCAAAGACCATGATCATGGCAAAGCAGAGCGCGATCAGCGGGACGGTACTCATTAGCAGCAGCCGGTGAAGCTCTCCAGTCTGGAGTACGTACGCAAAGGTCGGCGTCAATCCGGCGACTACCAGCGCGATTGCTAGTTCCCCGTAGCCCGTGGACACCAGACGCAGGGGAGGGGTGCTGTAAAAGAATGCTCCTAAGAATCCAAGCAGGAGCACCGGCCAGACCAATAGCGGAAATGCCTGCGTGATCAGCGCTGCAGTTGAGATCGTCGTGGCGAGTGCCAGGGATACAACCGCTGCGTTGAACGCGACGCTCTTCGGCAGACCTTCCGGGCCTATCGCACCGCTCCCTCCAGTTAATCGGGTTCGTGAGTCATTTTGCCCATCCGCCTCCGCGTCGAAGTATTCATTGAGATAGTGGGTCATCAACTGCAAGAGCGTGACAATCGCTTGCCCCACCAGGTATAGCGCGGCATCAATTGGGCGGCCTAGATAGGCGGCAATCGCCGCTCCCAGCGCGTAAAGCAGCAATCCACCCAGCAGAAAGAGCGGTCTCGAGAGCCGAACGAAAAGAAGAAGCTTTGGTAATGAGATCATTCTTCGTCGTTCTCATGCGTGGCTATTCGAAGCAAGTGCGCCGGGCCGTCTACTGCGCGCACCTCGAATTCAACGCCGAACGGTGCCAGAACGAGCGTCGGTTGATCGCAATAATGCTCATACGTGGCCCCACGTGTCGGCGAAGATGAACGTCGGTCCTTCCAGCTGAACTGTACGCTACCCTCGACCAGGGCCCACACTTCATCGGCGACCTCTCTGAGCATCGCGGGTCGAACTTGGCCGGTCTTGACGAAGACGACTTCCGCCAATCCAAATCTGCGCAGCAGATGATCGCTATAGCGGAGCACCTCCAGCCTCGAGCCCTCGGGATCCTGCATCATGTCCAGGGGGCGAATGCACAGATCATGAATGGGATAAGACATCAATTGGAGACTGAGTGGTTAGCCGTGGGCGTGTTAAGAATAGATACTTTCAATGGGATCCTACTAGCTGCAATAAGCCGAATCTTATCAGCACCTCCGTGCGGCTCAAGTCGCTATCTCAGGGCGGCTTGAATATCCGTCACATGCTCGAGTCGATGATCGACCATTCGCCGTAGGAATCCTTCTGTCGTTAGCATTTCCCCGCTCGAGTGCAATCCTGCCTGGTCCAGGTCGCTATCATCGAGGTTTTCCAGGAAGGCAAGCGCACCGGAGTATGAGTCGGCGATCGTGCGCATCAATTCGGCCGGAGAAGTCTCTGCGGCCCTGCGCACGGCTCCCCGATTCCAACGATCGAGGTCGAAGTCGGGTGGCACGGTCTGCTCCCCGGCGACCAGCCGCTTGGCCTGGCCGAGAATTCCGCTCTCTCCGTCCGCCAAATGCCCAAGGAGGTCTTTGACCGTCCAGCTTCCCTCTTCCGCTGAATAAACCTCCACCAGCATATCGCTAGCGCTCAACCCCTCCAGTACTGGCCAGGTCTCGGCGTGCCGAAGTTTCATGTGGCGACGAAGCGCTTCTGTTCGTTCGCTCATCCTTCGCCCTCCATCCTGATTCGTCGATCGCGTCAGGTCAGCAGATCACCGCCATCCACACGAAGCGAGTGACCGGTGATGTACTCATTCGTCATCAGGAACACCACTGCCTGTGCAACGTTGTGGGTTGGAACGGCCTGCCCGAGTGGGATTCTACCTGTGACCTTGTTCCATCTCTCATCTGGCATCCAGGGCGGCTTGAGCGTCGGACCGGGAATTACCGCGTTCACGCGGATATCCGGTGCCAGCGCAAAAGCTGCGGCCTGCGTGAGCATTTCTAGGCCGGCCTTACTGATCGAGTGGAGCGGGAACTCCTTCCAGGGTCGATGGCCAGCGGAGTCCGAGATATTCACCACTGCTCCACCGCCCGCGCTCTGCATGCGGCGGGCAGCCTCCTGGAGCACGAAAAAGGCGCCCTTTAGATTTAATCCGATCGTTTTGCGCCAGTCTTCCTCATCCACTTCAAGGATATCCCGGCGTTCGAGTATTGCGGCCGAATTGGCAAGCAAATCGATCCTACCGTAGGCCGAGTCGATCGCACGATAGACCTCATGCACTCCTTCGGTCTGAGAAAGATCGGCGCCCACGATGACCGCCCGTACTCCAAGAGACTGCGCCTGTTCCGCGGTCTCGGCCGCGGCTTCCTGAGCCTGGTTGAAATGAATCATGAGATCGCATCCCTGATCCGCTAAGGCCATGGCGATCGACTTGCCCAGACGGTGAGCCGCGCCGGTGATTAGAGCAATCTTTCCGTCTAGTTTCACGAGAGCCTCCTTAAGTTTCGAAAGGAGAGGGAAGCAACTGAATATGAGATCATCGCCCCAGGTTGTTTGAGCAGGGGGATAGTCGACCGCTGCTAACGACGGTACAGGTTGGAAAATACGAGCCAGAGGTTTGCGGGGCGCTCTGCCAGCCGCCTCATCAAATAAGGGTACCACTGCGACCCATAAGGCACGTAGACTCGCACCGGATACCGGCGCCGGCGAAGCGAGATCTGGAGCTCGGACCGGATTCCGTATAAAAATTGAAATTCAAGGGCCGCGCGCGGGACCCCAATCTTTCTTGCATATTCCTCCGCGAATTCGATCCGGTCCAGATCGTGTGAGGCGATAGCAATCAGCGGGGGGGTGCGACCGTCCGCGGATCCTGAAATCCCTCCCTGATTGAGCGCTGCCTCCAATGCAATCACGGAAAGACGGTCGTAATTATCATTCACCTCACCCTTTGACTGGTAAGCGATCGACTCAGGCTCCAGATATGCCCCCTTGACAACCCGCACCGTCGTTCCCGTGCTGACCGCCGAGCGAATGTCGTGCTCGCTTCGGAACAGGGCGGATTGAAACACCAGGCCCACGTTTGTGAGACCTTGCAGGGCCAGATTGTGGTGGATGCTCAGGGTCTGATCGATGAAGTTCGAATCCTCCATATCGATGCGGATGTAGACATTCTGTGCCGCCCCTTCCCGCGCCAATTGGAGCATGTTATTCATGCATAGCTCGTAGTCCAGGCCGAGCCCAATTTGCGTGAGTTTGACGGAAATGCTGGAGGGGAGAGCGCTGCCACCGATGGCCTGGATCAGCCGACATATTTCCTTATGGGATTGAGTGGCCTCGCTCTCCGAGACCACATGCTCACCAAGATGGGCGAGGGTTGTGAATAGCCCGCGCTTGGCGAGAGTCCGACTGACCTCCAATGCCTCTGATAGGGTTTCTCCTGCTACGAACCGGCGAGCTACCCGGCGGGCCAGCCCCCAATCCTTGACCAGCCGTCGAGCCCATGTTGCATCGGAGAGGAAGAGGATCAGCGATCGAACCATTGTCCCAGGGGGGATTGTAGCAAGGCTTCGCGTGCTTACTGTTATAATCCGCCGCGAGGCCTTTTTATCCACCGACCCTGAGAGCGATCTCCCCCGAAAATCGATCGCCGCATGATGCTCGTCGCTGGATAGCAGGCAAGGCTTGCCTGCGTAGCTAAATCTGGCAGAGCAGCGGACTCGTAATCCGGTGCTCTTTTTGGAGGGAAGGAATAATCGAGGGCCACTAGCTCAATTAGGCAGAGCAACGGCCTCTTAAGCCGCAGGTTACAGGTTCGATTCCTGTGTGGCCCACCTCAAACAGAATACCTGACTCCGGCGCAGGAACCACGTACCGAGGAGTGAAGGATGACCGACCGGAGATAGGATGTGAAAGCAATCCGCGAGCCGTACCTAAGCTTTGTGCTCAATCAGAAGAACGCGGGCGGAGCACCTCGCACCCTCGGATTCTTTGTGGAAGGGAGCGAGGCCTTATATCCCCCGCTCAACTGCGCCAACTTCTACGAAGATAAAATCGATACTTGCGTTTCAAGACTACCGCGCATGTCCTTCACTGCCAAATCGCGCATCCCGCGGGGTCGGCCGAGCGATTGGCTATGCAGAAACGATTCGCCAGGTCGCCTTGGCCTCCCTCAAGTTTGGCGTTCAAGAAAAGCATTCAGCACTTTATTGAACTGCTCCGGCTGATCTACAGGCGTAGCATGCCGACTATCCTCAATGATCACTAGCTCAGCATTCTTAATTCCATTTGCCAGGACTGCCTTATCTTCAGTTGGAGCGTAATCATGCTCTGCCGCAATCACTAACGTAGGACACTCTATCCTGTGAAGCTGTTCGGTCACAGTCCAGCCGACAATCGCCCGCATCGCATCACGATACGCTCTTGGATCATTCTCTGCCCACCGATCTGCAAACATCTTTCGAAATTCCTGTTGCTCCGGTTTGGGGAATAGGCGGCCGCCCAGCACCTCTCCCATCTTTCGCATACCCAGCAATCGGACGATAAGGAGGCGCTGCATTACTGCCAGCCGTTCCTTCATCGTCCGTACAATCATCTCTGAACCACTGTTGACGACCACAAGGCTCCTAACGAGCTCCCGCTCATCCGCTGCCAGCTGAAGTGCGATCATGCCCCCCATCGAGATCCCTACAACATGCGCAGGCGCGATATCCAGCGCCCTGATCATCTCTGCCGTGTCTCTGGCAAAGAGGGGGATGCTATATGGACCCGGAGGCTTATCTGAGTGCCCGTGACCGCGAACGTCGAAAACTACAACTTGATAGCGCCTGGAGAAATCATCGATCTGAAATTCCCAATCGCGAACGCTAGACCCCAAGCCGTGGACAAAAACGATAGGCTCTCCCTGACCGATGATTTCATAATAGAGATCAATCTCATTGCACCGAAGCTTTGCCATGCTTGCTACCTCTACTCCAGACTACTCATACGATGATTTTAACCTGAGGTCGGTTCAGTTATCGCCTCAGAAGCTCCCTTGAGGACCAACTTAACAGGCTTCGGAAACGGCGGATATAGGAGTGTGGGGAGGTCAAAGTTCAGCGGCCGATGATTGACTGATGGGTCCGACACACGGAGGGCATTAGTGCTTTGCGGCCGAAGGCCGCACGAATATCCTGATTGTCGATCGTGTGCTCCGTCCTTCGATGCAGCGATCGGAGAATCAGTCATCGAAAGCTAGCATCAAACCACCTTTCAGACACCTTTCAATTCAGTCGCTATTGAGACGATTTGTGCAATAATCCGGCTGCACCTTAACAGCGGGCAACCTCCGCTTAGGTGTTTCCACTCTCGCCTTGGTCGCCATGAATGTGGCGACCTTGTGCGTTTAATGGGACCAGGGTTCATTGCAGGGGTCGGAATCGATGGTGTAAACTTCCCTACGTGGCTGCGAGCAACGGAAACGCCCCTGTAAACGGCAAGCTAGTCGTCTGTATCGAAGACGAACAGGAGATGATCGACCTCGTTCAACTCATACTGGGCCGTCGAGGCTTTCAGGTGGAGGGGGCAAACGGGGGACTCGAAGGCCTAGAGAAGGTTCAGCAGAAGAAGCCGGATCTGGTCCTGCTGGATTTGATGATGCCGGACATGGACGGTTGGGAAGTGTACCAGCGCATGAAGTCGGACGAATCTCTTCGCGAGATCCCAGTGATTGTAATTACGGCCAAAGCGCAGTCTATCGACAAGGTATTGGGACTGCATATCGCAAAGGTCGATGACTACATCACGAAGCCGTTTGGGCCGCAAGAGCTGCTCGAAAGCGTGGAGAAGATCCTGGGGCAGGTCGACTAGCGCGGTTATCTTGGTAACCAGGCGGGGCTGCTTGTGCGGCCCCGTTTTCGCGTGAGTGGGGACCCTCCGGAAACGCTATAATCGCGGGATGCGTATCAGCGCCTTCCTCATAGCGCTCGGCTTATTGGCCGGTTCGGCAATGGCCCCTGCCACGCAGGACGGGCCGGTGTATGTTGTTGAAGCTGGCGACTCCTTATTCTCAATTGCCCAGATCTTCGGAACAACGGTCGAGGAGCTGGCGGAGGCCAATCAAATTGAAGACCCCTCGGCGATCTTCCTTGGTCAGCCGCTGCTTATCCCGGGCTACGAAGGCCTGGGCGGAACCCTGCAATTCAACCCCGTCCGTTATGGAGAGACGCTGAGCAGCCTGGCGCGTCGATATGGTCAGCCAATGGATCAGCTGGGCCAGCTGAACCGAGTGCTCAACCCCTACCGGCTCTACTCGGGGCAACCGTTCGTTTACCCGGAACGCATCGGCGGAATGCCGACTTCCCAGCGTATTTCAGCACTTCATGGCCAGAGCATGCTCGAGCTCTCCTCTGAGCTAGGCATGGATTCCTGGGTGCTGGCGCATGGCAACGGAATCGAGGGCCGCCGGTGGCTCGTGCCGGGTGAGCTTATCTATGCGCCCGGGGATCAAGGTGCAACCAATGCCCTGCCGCCGGAATTCGGAACCGTTACTTTGACGCCAGAAAGCGCGACACAGGGAAGAACCCTCAGCGTCCAATTGGAGAGTCCGAACGAAATCGCTGGCCGCCTCGGGGACCGTCAACTGAAGGTCATAGTAACTGGGGAGGGATCGGCACTTGCATTGCAGGGGGTGCATGCTCTTGAAGAACCGGGGTTGATTGATCTGGAACTGGTCGCCAACGATGGCACGCGATATAGCCAGCCATTGCTCATTCGAGACGGGGGATACGGACAGGAATACTTGCAGGTGCCGCCTGAGACGCTCGATCCAGCGAACACCGAGCCGGAAAACCAATTGGTCGCCGGTATCGTGAGCCAGGTGACGCCGGATAAGCTCTGGGAGGGAAGGTTCGCTTATCCCTCCGCGTATTTTGAGACTTTTCCCTCCTTCTTCGGCACTCGTCGCAGCTATAACGGAAGCGAGTTTATTTACTATCACACTGGGTTGGATCTCTTCGGCAGCAGCAGCACTCCCGTGTTGGCTGCCGCGCGCGGAAGGGTGGCCTTTTCAGAATTTCAGACTGTCCGGGGGAATGTGACCTACATCGATCACGGTTGGGGAGTGTACACCGGGTATCTCCACCAATCGGAGAGTTTGGTGAAGCCCGGTGACATGGTGGAAGCGGGACAGACGATCGGGTATGTGGGAGGTACGGGTCGCGTTACCGGCCCGCATTTACACTGGGAAGTCTGGGTGGGAGGTGTTCCAGTGGATCCAGTCGAGTGGACCCTGTCGGAGTTCCCTTAGCTATCAGGATCTGCTTCGGCACCTTCTTCCAGCAGCTCGGTTGCCTGCTCCGCTTGCTCGGCCCGAACCATAATCTCAACCTCAGCCATAGGTCCGATCCCCAGTCCGATAGCAGTACCTGCTGATTCCTGAGATAGCCAAACTTCGACTCCATTGGCATTAAGCAGACCCTTGATGATTTCGGCTTCGATTTGACCGTCGGCCATTCCAACGGAAACCAGTTCGTGTGGCTGCTCTTCTGAGGTTGTCATAGGCCCTATAGTATAATGGCCCGGCTCCACCCCATAACACTAAATCCCCGAATGCATCACGCATCCGCGTCCGCCCCAGAACTCTACTGGGCTGAATTCGATGTCAGGCAACAAGACCTTGAATTCATTGATAACCTGCTTCTTGAGCGTGAAGTACCGCTCACGATAGAGGAAATGTCTCAGGCATTGGTGGTGCATCGACTGGAATTGATTCGAATCGAGCAAGAGAGTCAGTCAAATAGTGAGCTCAAAGCCTATATGCCCGGCGGCGAGTATGAGGTCGGCGAAAGCCTCATATTCCACTTGCTCGATAATCGGGTAGGCACCGTCTCGAGTATCCGAGAGGCGAACAACCCCGACCTTCCTCCATTCGAGGTGATCCAAGTTGGCTTCGAGGATCGCGGCGAACCCAAAGAGTTCGCTGCTCGCCTTCAGGAGCATGCTCTCAACGCGGTTGCGACCGAAACTGACGAAATCGACTCGGCTGCCTCGCCCGAATTCATTCTGGAACGGTACGGACCGCTTATCGCGGAAAAGATCGAGGCGCGTCTGCTAGAAAGCCCGGATACGGTGCGCATTGCGGGGCGCTGGTTTCATAGCGGTCTTCTGGCCGACATTAACGAGGGGCACCTCAATCTGGCGGAGGCGGTGCTGGATGTCGCGGAAGGGGGGCCGTTGCCGACGCGGTCCCTTGCGGATCACATGGAACTGCCGGCGGGTCTAGATCCCCTGTTCACGGAATTCTCCGTCAATTTCGCGCTTCAGGAAGATGAGCGATTTGATGAGGTCGGACCGGCAGGAAAAGTGCTGTGGTACCTGAAGCGGCTAGAACCGAATGACGTGCTCCGAGTACCCAAGAGGCTCGCATATACACCCAGGGCTTATGATCGAGAAAGGCTGACCGATGAATTGCTGGCTCTCGAGCAGAGCCTGGATGACGAATTGAGTGAGGTGAAGGCTCCGGATTCGGCAGCCACGGAGGGCATCACCCTGCCGATCCTTTTCCCGCATCTCAAGGCCGGCACACTGCCCTTATCGGCCCGTCTGCTGCCGCTTTTCCCAACCGCATATGAAGCGCCGCGGATCCGCTTCATCCTGATTGACGAACGCACCCGCGATCAGTTCCCTGGATGGGTCGTTCGAGAGGAGCGCTACGTATACGGCCTGGGCGATTGGTACAGCAATAATGACGTGCCGGCCGGCGGTCTGATCAAAATCACGCCCTCGGAGACCGAAGGGGAAGTACTGCTCCAGGCCTTGGAACCGCGTCAGCGAAACGACTGGATACGAACGGTGACGATCGACGATGGCGGGAATATCGGCTTCACCGTGCTAAAACACCCGGTTGGAACGGCCTATGACGAGCGCATGATCGTGGGCCAGATTGACGAACGGGCTCTGGATGAGGCGTGGGAGAACGGGGATCAGCGCAGAATGCCGCCTGAACGGCTGACCGCCCAGGTGTTTCGTGAGCTGGCCAAACTCAATCCGCAGGCCTCGGTGCATGCGAAGTCTCTCTACTCGGCGGTGAACGTCATCCGGCGACTGCCCCCCGGGCCGATTTTTGCCGAGCTGGTCACACAGCCATTCTACGAGCACGTGGGCGATCTCTATTGGAAGCTGAACGAGAGCGAGTGGAAAAAGGCATGAGCACCGCCGTTCCGCCATCCTTGGTGCGGCCTACTCTGGAGACAGCCTTCCATATCGACTACGGATGGTGGGATCGTTCGGACCGCAATCTCGATGTGTACTTGAGAAGCCACCTGTGCCGGGAGCATCAGGAGATGTACACGGACATCGATCGCAAGATGAAGGTCGACCATGTCGATCTCCAGACCGCGGAAGTCTCCGTTGTAAGTCGAATCGAGCACCTCCTGACCTCGCATTGTGCCCAGCAGGACGACTACCTCACCCCCCAAACCAGCCTGGTAAACGGCGTTTTCCGCGTGTTCCTTGCCAATGGAAATACTCCTCTGATGCCCGAAGAGCTTGCTCATAAGATCGGCCGTCCAGCGCGGATGATCCTGCGCACTCTGTCGGGGCCGCGCGTCTACAAGGGCATTCGCCCAGCCCACTAGGTCCTCAGCCTGCCAAAAGGTATAAGATTAAGGGATTGGGGGACTGCCCCCGTAGCTCAACGGATAGAGCACCGGCCTTCTAAGCCGTAGGTTGCACGTTCGAGTCGTGCCGGGGGCGCCACATGCAAGGGGCCGTCCATGCTGGAAGCCTGGACAGCCCCTTTGCCGTATACCATTCCTTTGTGAAGACCTACAATTGTGGCGGCAGATCCTCGAGTACCGATTCTTCGACCGCCGAGAAAGCGCGCGCGATCGCCTTGTCGATCCAATCTCGGTTGCTTTGCTGCTCCTGCTCCTTGAGACAACTGCCAAGATAGGCAGCGGTCAAGAGTGATCCGAGTAAGGCTCCTATCATCATTCCGACGAGGACAACACTCATCTTTATCCCTCCACTCTATGCCCCGATCCGCCCCAATTGGATCCGGTTCTAATTTCGTTCTTGCTTCGAGTGTTCAGCTAGGCAGGGATGCGGGAGGCCCGGCGGTAGCACTCGTCACGGGCTTCCTCCTCGTTCACGCAGGCCGCGAGCCATACCCATGCCAGGCGATTGTCGGGTTCCTCCCGCACAACCCAGCTTAATGTGGCCCGTCCCTGACCGAGGTCTCCCTGTTGAATTGCCTCTACGGCGGATGAGATCGCTTCTTCGATGGGTTTCATGGCCTGTCAGGGCGCACTCCGAAGGTGCCTCCCTGACAATCATCCTAGCAGTTCGCATCGGCTCCCTCACTAACGATCCCCTTACAGATCCGGCTCGATTTCGCCGGCCATCATGCGCACCCGCTGCCAGGGTGGAAGGTCGTCCATTTCGGCCAGGGTCTGTCGGAGCTCGAAGATCTGGTCCCTGATTGTGGCAGCCTTCTCGAATTCTAGCGATTCTGCTGCGCTCCGCATTTGCTTTTCCAACTCCCGTATCAGCCTGGCCAACTCGTCTCGCGGCATATCCAGCGGAGCAGTGGCCCGGTACTCGGTCTGCTGCTCGGCCACCGCGAGCTGATCCGTGAGGTCGCGCACCGCCTTAACAATGCTGACCGGCTCGATGCCGTGCTCCTCATTGAACTTGATCTGCTTTTCGCGCCGGCGATTGGTTTCGTCGATGGCGGCCTTCATGGAATCCGTCATCACATCGGCATACATGATGACCCTGCCCTCTACGTGTCGGGACGCCCTTCCGGTGGTCTGAATCAGTGAGGTCGTGGATCGCAGAAATCCTTCTTTGTCCGCATCCAGGATGGCTACCAGGGAAACCTCCGGAAGATCAAGGCCTTCGCGGAGAAGATTGATCCCAACAACCACATCAAAAACGCCGAGCCTGAGATCCCGCAGTATCCCAACCCGATCGAGCGTGTCGATCTCCGAATGCAGGTAGTGCACTTTGATGCCGAGCTCCAGCAGATAGTCGGAGAGATCCTCGGCCATGCGCTTGGTCAGGGTGGTGACCAACGTGCGCTGTCCGATCTCGGTGCGTTGCTTGATCTCACCCACCAGGTCATCAATTTGCCCCTCGACTGGCCGTACTTCTATCTCCGGATCGACCAGCCCAGTGGGACGGATGATCTGCTCAACGACTTGACTCGTTGCTTCAAGTTCATAGGGTCCGGGAGTGGCGGAGGTGTACATGACCTGCCCCGTGCGGGCCGTGAACTCATCAAACGCAAGTGGGCGATTGTCTATGGCAGACGGGAGACGGAAACCATATTCGACCAGGGTTTCCTTCCGGGATCGGTCTCCGGCGTACATGCCCCCGATTTGGGGGATGGTCATGTGGCTCTCGTCGATGACGAGCAGAAAGTCAGGGGGAAAATAGTCGATCAAGGTCCAAGGCGGCGATCCGGCCGGTCGCTGGTCCAAATGCCGAGAGTAGTTCTCGATACCGGAGCAGTAGCCGACCTCTCGCAGCATCTCCAGGTCGTAGTTCGTACGCTGCTCCAGTCGCTGGGCCTCCAGGTGTTTATCCTGCTTCTTGAGTTGCAGGACGTGGCTGGACAGCTCCTCTTGGATGTCGTGGATCGCGGCCTGGAGCTTCTCTTCTTCGGTGATGAAGTGCTTGGCGGGGAAAATGTCGATGGCCTCCCTTTCGGCAATCAGCTCACCCGTGATGATGTCAAACTGTGCGATGCGTTCCAGTTCGTCGCCGAAGAAGCCGATCCGCAAGCCGCGCTCCTCGTAGGCGGGGACAACTTCGAGCGTGTCCCCGCGCACCCGAAAGGTGCCCGGGCTGAGCTGCATGTCATTGCGCGCATAGTGGCTTTCAACGAGTTGGCGCAGCAATGCTTCCCGCCGGTAGACCCTGCCTTTCTCCAGGTGAATCACGATGCGGCCATAGGCCTCCGGGTTCCCGATGCCATAGATGCAGGATACCGAAGCCACTACCACTACGTCACGTCGAGCAATGACGGAGGCAGTTGCCGACAACCTCAACCGCTCGATTTCCTCGTTGACATCGGTTTCCTTCTCGATGTACAGATCGTGTTTGGGCACGTAGGCTTCTGGCTGGTAGTAGTCGTAGTAGGAGACGAAGTACTCGACCGCATTGTCTGGAAAGAAGTCCTTGAACTCGGCGTACAGTTGCGCGCCCAGCGTCTTGTTATGTACGATCACCAGAGTCGGGCGCTGCTGCTCGGCGATCACGCTCGCCACGGTGAAGGTCTTGCCCGTCCCGGTTGCGCCGAGCAGGACCTGATGCTCGAATCCATCATTCAAGCCCTTATTGAGCTGCGCGATGGCCTGCGGCTGGTCTCCCATGGCTTGATAAGGGGCGCGCAGTTTGAATTCAGACATCTCGAGCGGCTACTCCTTTAGAGCCCTGCTTTTCTGTACCCCTTGTATTGCGCATAGACATAGCTATTCAGGCCTCCATAAGGGGGACATGGGGCCCTCGATGTTCCAGATCAATCATCCCTGTTCAACATAGATTGGGTTGCTGTAAATCCAGGGTATTGCAGCACCTCCAGTGCGGTGGAGTGCAGCTTCCACGCGATAAGCTCCGGGTTCGCGGATAGAATGCACACCGTGTTGGCCGGCAGGCCATTCCCGAACCACTCGACCTTCACGGATGATTCGAATCTGTGCGATTCGCGGAGTACTCACCTGTAACGTAGCGCCAAGACGGTACCGGAGGCGGTCGCCCATGATCGCCTTGCCATGTTCGGCGTGTGCGCTGAACATGAATCCTCGCGCACTGGCCGGGAGATCATACCCCACGAAGCAGCGCCCACGCCCGACAGCTCCCAGGAGGCGCATCCGATCTTCAGACGCCTCACCGGACAAGGGGTCATCGAGAAGCACGTGTGTGTTGACCGCCTTGAACAGCCACTCATACGGAAATATGGTTCGGCGGAGCGGGCCCACTTGTACGGGCAGTGCATGAGCGTCGGCGTTTCCAATCGCCACGATGCGCTTCCCGGCGCCCAGTAAACGATCCCAGCGTTCCAGCAAGGTCTTTTCAGGGCCACGATGTATTCGCGAGGGAAACAGTCCGTAGAAGGCGGCATGGGCCCGAGAACGAAGCAAGCATTTGAAGGAGGTCATGAAGTTCCATAATTCGATTCCCGTGTAGCCCTCCACTTCCCATTCGTCCCACGAAAGCCCCGGTTGATCAAATCCGGGGACCCCACAATCGTATGGGTGGGCCAGGAAGGATAAACCTTCACGCTTTCTGACCTCGTGGAGCAAGGTCTGAGGCCGATGCGCATATTGAGAGAGATCTTCCTCCGTACCATAAATCAGCAGGTGAGACCTTTCGGGAACGCGCTCAACGTCGTGAACTTCCTCGCCAATGATCCGCAGAACGCGCTGGAATCCACGATAGAAGTAGCCTTCGAATTCAGTGGGCAGTGTGTTGTGGTCCGTGACTACGATAAAGTCCAGACCGGCCCGAATCGCAGCATTCGCGACTTCGTCGTGCGTGCCATGCCCGTCGGAGGTCGTCGTGTGCATATGCAGATTGCCGACGTACTCACGCATTCAGCACTCCGAGTCATTGAACAAAACCAGATTGAGGGCCCGAAGCATATCACGGCCAGGCATCGCTTAGAATCGGACCCCCGAATCGAGGTGTGGGCATGAACAACGCGGAGGTGGCGAAGGTCTTCGAAGATATCGCCGACCTTCTGGAGATTAAGGGCGAGAAGGTCTTCAAGATTATCGCCTATCGCAGAGGGGCGGAAGCCATTAGGAGTCAGGGCCGAGACATCAAAGCCATTTGGAAGGAAGGAACACTCGAAGAAATACCGGGAGTAGGTAAGGCCATAGCTGAGAAGACCGACGAGCTGCTCCGTACGGGCAAAATGGAATACTACGAGAATCTCAAGTCCGAGATCCCCATCGGCCTGCTCGATATGTTGAAGGTGGGCGATGTCGGGCCCAAGAAGGCCGCCCGCTTTTGGAAAGAGCTTGACATCACATCGGTGGAGCAACTCGAGGCGGCCGCCAAGAACGGAGAGCTTAAAAAACTGTCAGGCATGGGCACGAAGTCGGAAGCTCGTATTCTGGAGAGCATCGAGGCCATGAAACGCCGGCAGACTGGCCGTATGTCGATCGGTGTGGCCTTGCCGATCGCCGAGCAACTACTAGGAGAGCTGCGCCGGCATCCAAAGGTCAAGGCCGCCGAGACCGCCGGCAGCTTGCGGCGGATGCGGGAGACCGTGGGGGACCTGGATCTGCTGGTGTCGACCGATCACCCGGAGGAAGTTATGCAGGACTTCGTGGAGCTGCCAATCGTTGGTCGAGTGCGAGGCAAGGGCGCAGTTAAGACCAGCGTAGAGCTTATCGACGGTGTGCGCGTTCAAGTTTGGACGCATCCTCCGGAACGTTTCGGCACCGCCTTGCAGTACGCGACCGGATCTAAGAACCACAACCTCCGACTGCGGGAACTTGCCCTTTCCAAGGGGCTATCGCTCTCTGATCAGGCCTTCAAGCTGGAGGACGGCGGGGAAATCACTGTAGCTACTGAAGCAGAGGTCTACGAGAAGCTCGGCCTGCCGTGGATTGCGCCAGAAATGCGGGAAGACCGTGGCGAGATTCAGGCCGCTCAGAACGGAGACCTCCCGAAGCTTCTTGAAGTCGAGGATCTCAAGGGCGAGCTGCACGCACATACTACCTGGAGCGACGGCAAGAACTCAATCGAAGAGATGGTTGAGGCGGCCATCAAGGAAGGTCACACATACCTGGCTATCACCGATCACTCCCAGAGTCTGGGCATCGCCAATGGCCTGACGGCGAAACGCGTGGAGAAGCAGAGGAAAGAGATTGTGCAGGCTCGCAAAGGACTGAAGAAGAATTTCGTCCTGCTGCACGGCACAGAAATGGAGATCCTGGCGGATGGGAGCCTCGACTACCCGGATGAGGTTCTGGCCAGGTTCGATCTGGTCATCGCCTCGCTTCATACCTCGCTGCGTCAGCCGCGCGAGCAGGTGACTGAAAGGATATTGAGTGCCATCCGGAATCCGCACGTCGACATCCTCGCCCACCCCTCGGGGCGCCTGATCGGAAAGCGAGAGCCGGCCGACCTGGACATGGACCAAATCCTGGAGGCGGCCCTTGAGCACGGAGTCATCTTGGAGATCAACTCAAATCCGGAACGGCTCGATCTTAATGACATTTACGCGCGGCGTGCGGCCGAGATGGGAATCCCCTTGGCCATCACTACCGATGCTCACCGACCGGAGCACCTGGGCTTCCGCCGTTTCGGCGTGGGTGTCGCCCGGCGCGCCTGGGTCACTTCTAGGCAGGTCGTGAGCTGCTGGACCGCCGCACGAATACAGAAATGGCTCAAAGCGCGCGGCTAGCGCAACCCTTCAGCCACTGGGGGGGTTAATTGGGTAGCCGCCGAGAAGACACCCCCATGGCTAAAACCGCATTTGTGACGGACAGCACCGCCTATATTCCACCCAGCCAGGTCAAGCAGTTCGATATCAATGTCATCCCCCAGGTCCTCATATGGGATGAAGAGACGCTGCTCGACGGCATCGATATTCAACCCACTGCTTTCTACGAACGGTTGAAGGATTCAAAGACTATGCCCACAACATCCCAGGCGCCCATTGGCACCTTTAAGGAAGTGTTTGAGCCCTTAGTCGAGGAGGGACGACCCGTTCTGGCCATCCTGGTCTCAGATAAACTCTCCGGCACGATCCAATCCGCAGAGCAAGCCAAGGCCTTATTTCCGGAGGCGACGATCGTGACGGTCGATTCGGAAGCGACCGCGATGGCGATGGGATTTCAGGTCCTGGCCGCAGCCCGAGCCGCGCGTGAGGGGAAATCCTTCGAAGAGGTGACCGAGATCGCCAGGCAAGCCAAACTCCGAACGGGTGTGGTGTTCGTCGTCGACACCCTCGAGTTCCTGCACCGGGGCGGAAGGATCGGCGGGGCCTCCCGCCTGCTGGGCACGGCCCTCAATCTGAAGCCGATCCTGGAACTTCAGGACGGAGTTATCGAGGCGGTGGACCGAGTGCGCACTCGGTCCAAGGCGCAAGCTAGATTGCTTGACCTGCTCGAGGAGAGGATCGACGGGCGTCCCAACCTGCGCCTAGCCGTGCTACATGCGGCAGCCGAAGAACGGGCGCGCAATCTGCTGGAGGTAGCAGCGAATCGATTCAATCCAATTGAGACCGTGTTTTCGGACCTCAGCCCCGTCGTCGGGACCCACGTCGGGCCGGGGACTCTCGGCTTGTGCTACTCGGTCGAGTCCTGAACAACCTCCCTCGCTTCACGCGATAGGACCGCCAAGCCATCCCGGGAGCGTCATACTGACTCTGCACTTTCATAGTGGGCGGCCTCAGTTTTCAGGGAGCGCTTGGAGACCACCCAAGATAGGGCGATCGATTCAAAAGAGGCGGATAGTGTAAACTAATCCGATGCGGTGCATCGATCTACTGCCACCGACTATGCAACTAATGACCAGGCGTAAACTGATTAGCGACTCCGCAGCGCGTAATTCTCCAATTCAGGAACTCACCAGCCCCTTGGCCGGCAAACAAATCGTGATACGGAATAATCGGGGTCACTTGTCAAGGGGGTTATGTCGGGATAGCTAGAACGGATATTCGAAACGGATCGAATGTACCAAGATCCGACCGGAGGGAGGAGGAGCAAGATCGCAACTGAATTCACTATAAAGCTCGAGAACCAACCCGGCCAGCTGGCGAGCCTTTCGAAGTCCCTAGGCGAAGCAGGTGTCAATATTCGAGCGCTCTCTGGCATGGTTTGCGAAGGAAAAGGCATCATCAAGTTGCTGACCAGCGACGAAGATGCAACCCGAGCCAAGCTCGAGGAATTAGGACACCCATTCGTAGAGCAGGAGATCCTCACCGTAACAATGCCCGATCGGCCCGGCCAGCTCGGCGACTTCGCCGAGATGCTCGGAGAAGCCGACATCAACATCGAAACGGTTTTCGTGATCGATACCGCTGCCGGCTTCACGGAGCTTGCGATCGGAGTCGACAAGATCGAAGAAGCCAAGACGCTCCCGCTGGGACAGTTCTGAGCGCACAATGCGCTCAAAGACAATGGGATCGACCCAGCGCTCCCCATGGGGATGACCGGGAGAATCGAAGATCGATAGGAGGACGCTGGCATGGCTTGCCCTAGGTGGCAGCCTGCTACTCTTCTTTCCTTGCGGCGTCTTCAACGGAATCCTGTCCGCGGTCGGCGCGCTGTCGTTGATGTTCCCGGATATCGAGATTGGAATCAGTGCGGCTGAGAATACATACTACACAGGCCTATTTGGGGGACTGGCGGTGGCCGCGCTGATACCAGGGGCGGTGCTCTTTATCTGGGGTTTACGCACGCTGAGGCGGGAGCCGAACACAAACTAGCGCGTCCGATTCCGGCGATGGGCTACTTGTAGAATTCCGGACCGGTGATGATAAGGTACATGGTCGCTGGAATGTGTGCGGGGCCAGTCGAGCTACAATCGAATAGGCGATACGATCTGCGCCACAACGCACGCAAGATTAGACAGCTTGGGCAGAACCGGGTCGCATGGCGCATGTATCGATACTCCAGCCTGTACCCGGCTGGTATTATGCTGGCCCTCATGGCGGATGCCTTGATCGTCGGCTGAGGCCAGGCATAATCGGCTTCTTAAATCGTAAGGATTGGAGAGCAGAAATGGTCGAAACTACCCAGATCGACAAGGTGAATGTTGTAAAGGCGGCCGGAAGGATCGATAGCCACACCTCGCCCGAGCTAAAAGAGGCCTTCGATGGCCTCCTGGATGAGAGTCGATACAAGCTGGTATTTGACATGAGCGAAATCGAATTCCTCTCCAGTAGTGGGGTGTGGGTGCTTCTTGAGACTCAGAAGAGATGCCGCCTCCGCAACCGTGGGGATCTCGTCATAGCCAGCGCAAACGACAATATCCAGAAGACGCTTGACCTCGCAGGTCTCATGCATTTCATGAAAATGTACGAGGATGTGGATTCGGCGGTCGGCAGCTTCTAGCGTTTAACGATGCCCAAAGAGATCTTCGCGGCACGATTAGAGAATTTGGCGCGGATCTGCGAGTTCGTCACAACCGTATCCAGGGAGACCGGATTCGATGAGGCCGACACCTATAGCATAGAGCTCGCTACGAACGAGGCCTGCACCAATATTATCGAGTACGCCTATGGCGAGGGTATGGAAGGAAGGATCGAGTGCTCGATCGAAGTGGACGAGAAAGGGGTCACCATCGTCTTACGAGATTGGGGAAGGCCATTTGACGCGAGTGAAATCCCTGAGAAGAACTTCGATGTGCCGTTGGAAGAGTTGGGAGCTCGAGGTGCAGGGCTTCGGCTATTGAGGGGCGCCGTGGATGAGGTCGTATTTGAGCCGCTGCCAGGTGAGGGGAATCGCCTGACGATCAAGAAGTTCCGCTAGTCCAACCGATCACGGGCAAAGATCATCAGCGTGATATCGTCGCTTTGCGGCGCATCCCCCACGAATTCGGATACCTCTTGCAGGATCCTGACTTGAAGTTCCTCGGCCGAGAGGTCGAGGTTTTCTTTTGCGATTTCCAGCATCGGTCCCGTCGTGAGATACTCACCATTCCCGTTGTGGGCCTCCGGTATCCCATCGGTGTAGAGCAACAGCCGGTCGCCAGGCTGGAGCTGCACGAAGGCCTTGGTCCAGGTCGCATCTTCCTGCACCCCTATCGGGATGCCGGTTCTTATGAGCTCCTGAATGATGACTTGCTCGCCGGGCCGAACGACGTAGGGCGGGTTATGCCCGGCATTGCTGTAGGTCAACTGACCGGATGCCGGATCCAGCACCCCATAGAAAGCGGTCACAAACAGATTGGAGGTGGTATCGGCCAACATCCTCGAGTTGGTGGCGAAGAACACCAAATCCGGATCCGAATCGGCCTCGATGGCATAGGTTCTTATTAGCGTTCTGCTCAGGGCCATGTAAAGCGCGGCACCCACCCCCTTATCGACAACGTCTGCGATAACCACGCCTAGCCTTCCATCTGGCAATGGTATCAAGTCAAAGAAATCCCCCGAAGTCTCCTCGGCAGGGTTTAGAGTCACCGAAATGCGCCACCCTGGAACAGGAGGGATGTCAAACGGGATCAGGCTCGATTGGATCTCTCCCGCAAGTTGAAGTTCCTTCGAAATGCGCTCGAGGCGAATATCCGTCGCATATGCCTGAGATTGATTGAAGGCCGAGGCAATCAGGGCCGCCAGGGATTGAGTAGCGGGCATCAGGCGTTCAACCGAGGCACGATCCCACGGCTGGAGACTGTGAAGCGAGAGGTAGATGGCGCCGATGGGTTGGGAATGCTCAATTACCGGCGAGATCAATATCGGGTTCTCGTGATGGCGATCGTTGTCCCATGGAAGTCGCTCGCCGGGAAGGAAGCAGGAGCTCTGCGACTGGCCTGCCAGCCAGGGCCAGATCCGATCCAGTTCCAAATTCCAATCATCAGGCTGCCTGAAAAGCACCTGATCCGGAAAGCGCCAGATGATCAGGTTTCCGGAGGGGAACATCTTGGGAAGGTGCTCGGCCAGCAGCCGGGGCAGGCGGGGCTCGTCGGGAGTTGAGGTGATGATATCGTGGCCCAGGCCTTCCAGCTCGACCAGGGCATCGGACTGCTGACGGCTGCGCTCGGCGGCCAGACTCCAGCGGCGCGCCAGGATCGCCACAAGCAGCAAGCCTGCGCAGAAGAAGAGATAGGCCGGGAGGCCGCTTTCCACATAGATGCCCGAAGCCAAGACCCCAAACGGACTGGCCAAATATGGAACCGCCATGGCTAGCAGAAAGAACGAAACCATTGACCTGGCCTCGGAAACGCTATGTTGGATCCAGGCGTGATAGCCGAGATAGGGCGCGCCTAGCAAGATCTGAACGACGAAGTTGACGACCAGTGTCGCCAACGCCAGCAGTATGGCCTGGGGCTCGAGACCGGAGATCGGGATCATGCCACCCCACGCCGCGTAGAAGGCTAGCGAGATGAGGGGTGCGACTGTGGTGCTGGAAAGGTCCATGGCGCCCTGACGGAGCAACCTCCATCGCGTAGCAGTTCCAACCGCGCGATCCCAATGGGCCAGAAACTGAAAAACCGTTAGCATCAGCGGGATCCAGAGCACCACTGGACCGATGATGAACCACCCGGAGACAACGACCACGATCGCAAGCGATCCTTCGGAGCTCCCGAATCGAGTCGATTCAATGCGGGTAACAGTGAAGTATTTGAGGCGATTCAGCAGCGTGGCGAGCGCGCCGATGAGCAGCAAGAGGGGCAGGTTGGAGCGGACCGCCTCCAGGTTAGTGAGGCTGGCGAGCCAGATGATTCCCAGGAGCGCGATCGGCGCCAAGAATAGAAATGCGACGACCTCGCCAACGCCTAGCGCCTGTCGACCGGCGGGCATTTCTGAAAGAGCCGGCCAAAACCGATCGGCGACGCGCGCGAGGCGATTCTGCATAACGTTGCGCTTTTTCGATGGGACCTGAGGCGACGAGGGATTCTATCACTGGGCCTGTGTACCGTCGAATTGGCTCGTGACCATCGTCCCATATTGGCACTTATGACAAGTAATCACCCGAGATGTATAATAGGCGAGCTTTGTGAGTAGGCCTGCAATGAGAGCCGCGATCGATCGATTCTTGTCCTATTTGAAGCTTGAGCGGGGCTGTGCTGAGAACACGCTGTTGGCGTATTCAACGGATGTGCGCCAATTCGAACAGGTGCTCAGCGCCAATGCAGGGTCGCCCGTCAAGCCAGAGGAGCTCAAGCCCACCATGGTGGCAAACTACGCAAGTTGGCTTGACGGTCAGAGCTATCGTCCTTCCACCGTGTCCCGCAAGATGGCTGCTTCTCGCGCGTTCCTGATTTACCTGGAGCAGCAGGAGAGCGTAATCTCTTCAAGCACCTATGCGGTGCTTCGCCCGCCACCGGCTCCCCGGACACTGCCGCTAACTCTTTCCCGGGAACAGATCAATCGACTGGTTGATGTGCCGGCCCAAACCGGGACACCGCGCGGTCTCAGAGATGCTGCCATTCTTGGGTTGCTCTATGTTGGGGGGCTACGGGCATCGGAGGCGGTCAAATCCAACTTGCGGGATGTAGACCTAGCCGCAGGCAGCTTCCTCCGAAGCGGGGTGGATCCCGTGACTTTAAGCCTGGGAATGGCTCTGGACCCTATGCAGGTGTATCTCAGGACCGGGCGTCCATACTTGGTTAAGGATGATAAGGAGCAGGCGCTCTTCCTAAACTTGCGAGGCAAGCGCCTGAGTCGGCAAGGACTTTGGCTGGTTGTCAAGCGTTGGGCGGCAGAGGAGGGCCTCGGATTAGCTATCTCCCCGCATACGCTGCGTCATTCGTTGATTCGCCACCTTCTTGACGACGGCAAGAGCAAGCGTGATATACAGCACATGCTGGGCTTGAGCAGTCCAAACGCCATTCGGGTATCGACCCGGTGAGCGGCGCGGACTCGGATTTCGTCACGCTGCAAGAGATCGATTCCATCGTCAAAATCGTTCGGGCGAAGATTGATGAGCAACCGCAGGTTGGGCTTGTGCTCGGATCTGGATTGGGTGGGGTCGCTGAAGCCATCGAATCACCTATTGAGATTCCTGCAGAGACGCTAAGCGGATGGCCAGAGTCCACCGTTGAAGGGCATGCTGGAAAACTCGTTTTTGGTAAATTTGAGGGCCAATCGGTGTGTGTCGTTCAAGGCAGAGTGCACTTCTACGAAGGACACTCGATGTCCCGCTTGGCGGTTCCCGTCCGCGTCCTCCAGCGGCTCGGCGCCGGCGTTCTGATCGTGACCAATGCAGCAGGCGGCGTGAATCAAAGCTTTGAGCCGGGGGATGTGATGCTGATAACCGACCACATCAATTTTCCGGCAATGGCGGGACACTCGCCGCTGCTTGGACCCAATCTAGATCAACTCGGGCCGCGATTTCCGGATATGAGCCAGGCCTATGATCGGGAACTCCAGGAGATAGCCCGGGAGGTAGCGGTTGAATCGGGAATTGAACTCCGAGAGGGCGTTTACTTCTGCCTGGCTGGCCCCGCTTTCGAAACCCCTGCTGAGCTGCGGTTCCTTCAAGGAAATGGGGCGGATGCCGTGGGGATGTCTACGGCGCCTGAAGTGACTGTGGCAAGGCACGGAGGGATGCGAGTACTTGGATTTTCGGGTATAAGCAACAGGACAAGCTTGAATGGTGATCGAGCCGCCTCCCATGAAGAGGTACTTGAAGCGGGCAGCACGATCGCCCCAAAGCTGGTGCGGCTTATCAAGGGTGTAATTGCCAGGCTCTAGGCTAGATGGAAGAGGCTCTCCTTCTCATATCATCCCTCCAGGGATGGATCTATCTCCTTTTGCTGTTGACCGGCCTCGTCTACCTACGGCTTGCACTTAAGTGGCAAGGCGAAGTTCGTAGTTCACAATTCGGACTGGAGCGGGAAAGGGCAGGCAGCAAGCGTTCACGCGCGGCAGGCATGTTGGTTTTAATCCTGGCCACTGCAGCAGCCACATTTGTGGTCTCAACTTTCTTGGCGCCTCAGCTACCCGCTAGCCCCAAGCCAACCGCAATCCCCACGATATCGTTACTTGAGCCGGAAGCGATTAGGGGCTCGACTTCAGTTCCGCAACGCGCCCCTAATGGGGCGGGGTGCCTAAATGAAAGTGCAACCATCACTTCGCCAACCTCCGGAGAGGAGGTCCGGAGCCTGGTGGAAGTGCTCGGCAGCGCCGACATCCCCAACTTTGCCTTCTACAAGATTGAGATCAGACCGAGCCAACCTAACTCGGTCTGGCAGGTCATTACTGCGGGGACGGAGATCCTATCGGAAGATGTGCTTGGAACATGGGATACAAGCCTCGTCGAGAACGGGGTGTACTTGCTGCAGTTGGTCGTCACAGATACTGCTGGGAATGCACCTCTTCCCTGCACCATCGAGATCGTTGTGCTTCCGGAGGCTGGATAGGAAATATGGAGATTCGACACGCAGTCTCAACGGATATTACGCCTCTCATGGGCATGAACCACAGTTATCAGACGGATCATGTCTGGCAAATGGCCTTGAGCCATTCCCAATCCGAGACCTCCATCGCATTTCGTGAGGTTCGACTCCCGCGCCTAATGCGAGTTGAATATCCGCGGGACCCCAGCAGGTTGGCCGACGAATGGACGAACTCCTCCGAAATCCTTGTCGCGGTCACCGATCAAGTTCACCTGGGCTACCTGATCATCGAATCTGGAGCCGCGCCTGAAACGGGATGGGTTACCGATCTCGTCACGGACGCTCCCTACAGGCGCGAAGGCGTCGCAACGAAGCTGCTAGCCAGCGCCAGGCGATGGTGCCGAGAGCAAGGGCTCTCCCGCCTGACCCTGGAAATGCAGAGCAAGAACTACCCTTCGCTGAGCCTGGCTCGAAAGCTAGGATTTGTTCTTTCTGGATATCATGACAAGTACTTTCCAGACGAGGAGATTGCCTTGTTCTTCACGCTAAACCTGAGGTAGGACCATCTTCCAGGTCATAAATGCGGGCTTGCCCGTCATCGTGCAAATCCTAAACGCCGGTAATGCCATCACGGCATTCTCGCTCCTCTTCTACGCACTGACATTCAACCTGCGTGAGCGGTCGGCCAGAATCCTAGCGCTCTTGCTGGGATGCTTGGCGATCGTGTACGCGACGGATGTTCTGGCTGGGACCGCGGTGCTTGAGTCAGAGAAGATGCTCTGGCTGCGCGTTCAATGGCTCGGGATCAGCTTCGTTCCGGCCGCATACATGCATCTCTCGGACGCGCTCCTGGCGGCTACCGGGCGACCGTCGCGTGGGAGGCGGCACTGGGTGATCCGTGCCGGGTACCTCTTAAGCTTCGTTGCTTTTGTGTTGGCGGCGTTGACCCCAATGCTTGTCGGCGATCTTGCGCATGTCGGTCCTATTGCGTATCTCACGGCAGGCCCGCTCTTTATCGTGTTTGCGATGTTCTACATTGCGAGCCTTTCCTTCACCGGGGTGAATCTGTGGCGTGCGTACCATCGCTGCCTTACGAAAGTAAGCAGGCGCCGAATGCGCTACCTCATGTTCGGAGCACTCGCTCCATTCCTTGGAACCTTCCCCTTCCTGACGGCCACCGGCGGGCTGGTCCCGCAGGCTCCCACTCTGACCTGGAGCCTGCTAATAGGGGTTAACCTCCTGGTGGCGGTGCAAATGGTCCTGATGTCGTACGCAGTGGCCTATTTTGGTGTGAGTTTCCCGGATCGTGTCGTCAAATCCCGATTGTTCCAGTGGATCCTGCGAGGTCCGGTCGTTGCGTCCGCTACCCTGGCGATCACGGTGCTGGTCAATCGGGCTGGATTAGTGCTCGGCCTGGAAAACAGCCGGGCCGTCCCATTTGCCATGGTCGCCACGATACTGGCTCTACAATTCCTGATCACGCTCGTGCGTCCGACCGTCGAGCGTTGGCTGTTTTATGGCCAGGACCGTCATGATGTCGAGCGCCTGCACCTGCTGGAGGAACGGCTGCTCACATCGGGGGACCTTCGCCAGTACCTGGAGTCCATTCTCAATGCAGCTTGCGATCTCACCTCCGCACCCTCAGGATTTGTGGCGGTAGTCGGGAACGGGAACGTAGAGCTCGCGGTATCGGTGGGGCAGGAAGAGGCATTGGAGGGCGAGCTCCCTCCAATTCTGCTGCCGGAAGATCAGGTTGAAATTGAAAACCTCGGTTCAGTTTTCCGATGGGACCGGTACTGGCTGACCCCGCTGCATGCGCCGGATTCGGATGAGGTGGCGGGGATCCTCGGATTGCGCACGGATGTGCACCCCAGGGATTTGGAACCGGAAGAGATTGAAGGTTTAAGCCTGCTGAGAGAGCGGGCAACAGTAGCGCTGACCAACCGCGCCCTCCAAAAGGATGTCTTCTCCGCGGTGGACCGGCTGGTGCCATTGGTCGAAGAAATCCAGCGCATGCGCTCCGCGGCCCGCTATGGGAATTTGCAGTCACTGGCTCTGCCTCTCGAAGAAGTTGCCGGAGACGCTGGATTGGCGGATCTGGTTAAGGAGGCGCTTGGACACTATTGGGGCGGTCCAAGGCTGACCGAGAGTCCTCTGCTGGGCCTGCGCGTTGTGCGAGATGCGATGCAAGATCACGACGGAAACGCGGTCAACGCACTCAGAAGTATCTTGTTGAGGGGTATTGATCAGGTGCGACCTGAAGGAGAGCGTCGGTTTACGGGGGAATGGATGCTCTACAACATCCTGGAAATGAAGTTCCTGCAGGGACGCAAAGTGCGCGATGTGGCCATGCGGCTGGCGATGTCGGAGGCCGATCTCTACCGAAAGCAAAAAGTCGCCATTGAGTCGGTCGCCAAGGCAATGGTGGAAATGGAGAGGGAGGCCACCATGTCCGCCCAAATCGAGTCCGGCTCTTAACTCCGTTTAGAAGTGTCCTAAACCCCACCAATAAGGCCCGCGCATCGAAGTGCTAGGCAGCGAGAAGTTCGCATCCCGCGCGAACCCCCGCCTACGCCCGACTGTGGCCGGAAGGATAGGATCCTATATCCGAGCCCTCATGGGGCGCCCGGCTTGCGTTTTTCCGCCTGCAAGGCCAAACTTTGACCTCAAATCCTATGCGAATTGCACGCAGTCGGAGCCGAGACCTTTCCGGCATACTCCTGATCACCCTCGGAGCGATCACTTTGCTGGGCCTGGTCGGGCTCACAAACGGTGGACTGGTAGATCCCTGGATCGGCCTGCTCGAAAGCTGGCTGGGTTGGGGCGCCATCGTGATTCCGCTGACCGCATTAGCCGCGGGCATAGTGGTTCTGGGATCACGTACGCGGGATTTCAGGTGGAGCCGCATCCTTGCCCTTGAGCTGCTGCTCTTTGCCACCCTCGGCTTTCTGAGCGGGCTGCTGGCAGACGGTCTGCCAGCAGCTGAGATCGGCGAGGGTGGGGGGATCGTGGGATGGTCCATTGCTCGGGCGCTCGGCAGCGCGTTCGGACGAATCGGCCGCCTGATTGTCCTGCTCCTGCTGGCCGCAGCTAGCGTGTACTGGGTCGTGCGCCGCAGAGGTCAAGACGTGGCAAAAACTATTCAGCCCTCGGAAGCAGCAAAGGAATCTCCTCAATCGCTACCTCAACAGTATCCCAAGAGGTTCAAGATCACAGATACCTCATCCACGCCAGATCTTCGACCCAAAACAAGACACCCTGAGCTCCCCGCCATGGAGATCCTGGAAAAGGGAAGTACGCACCGCGTCACGGCGCGTGAGATCAATCGCGCGGCAGGCATAATCGAGAAGACGCTGAATGAATTTGGTCTGCCGGCCAAGGTCGTGGACTATCGTTCCGGCCCCTCGGTGACGCAATTTGCTGTGGAACCCGGGTATATCGAACACACTTCGCCCAGTGGTGTGGTTTCGAGGAATAAGGTTCGCGTTTCGCAGATCTCGGGCCTGGCAAAAGATCTGGCACTTGCCCTCTCTGCCTCCGCCATTCGCATCGAGGCGCCGGTTCCCGGCAAGGCCTATGTTGGCATCGAAGTTCCAAACCAGATGGCGGCGCTGGTGGCCATCCGCCCAATTCTGGAATCCGCGAGTTTTCAGGGTGAACGATCGCGCCTTGCGATTGCGCTGGGCCGCGACGTCGCGGGGACCCCGGTCGTAGCCGACCTGGCATCCATGCCACACTTGCTGATTGCTGGGACCACGGGCTCGGGCAAGTCGGTTTGCATCACCTCCATTGCCACGTGCCTGGCCATGAACAACAGCCCCTCTGAGCTGCAATTCGTGATGATCGACCCCAAACGCGTGGAGCTGCTCCGGTTCAATGGATTGCCGCACCTGATGGGCAAGGTGGAGACCGACCTGAATCGCATAGCAGGAGTGCTGCGGTGGTGCACGGTGGAGATGGATCGTCGCTTCAAGCTGCTGGAACAGGAAGCTGCCAAGGACATCACGGCCTACAATCGAAAGGTGGCGCGACGAAAGAAGCCATCGATCCTGCCAAGATTGGTGGTCATGATTGATGAGCTTTCCGATTTGATGATGCTGGCCCCGGATCAAACGGAGGGCGCGCTGGTGCGCCTGGCACAGATGGCAAGGGCCACCGGCATTCACCTTGTCGTGGCCACCCAGCGCCCGAGCACTGACGTCGTCACAGGTCTGATCAAAGCAAACTTCCCGGCCAGAATCGCCTTCGCTGTGGCTTCAGCCGTGGATTCAAGGGTGATACTCGATGGGTCAGGCGCAGAATCCCTGCTAGGCCGCGGAGACATGCTTTACCTTGCGCCCGATGCCGCGGGTCCGGTGCGGCTGCAGGGCGCGTTTACCAGCGATAAGGAGCTCGAAAAGCTCATCCGGACTTGGCGGAGGCAAGACATACCCTTCGGTGCAATTCCACCTTGGGAGGATTATCTGGTGCGTCAGGAAGCGACGTCTGAACAAGACTCGGAACTCGAATCGGCCATCGAACTCGTTCGCCAGACGGGTAAGGCAAGCGCCTCCTTGCTGCAGCGAAGACTCCACGTTGGGTACCCGCGTGCGGCCCGACTTATGGATGAGCTTGAGGAGCTGGGAGTCGTGGGCCGTGCCCAAGGCGGTGGCCGGGCGAGAGAGGTATTGATTAAGGACTCCGAAGAGTAGGCTCGCTTGGCGTGCTCCTTGCATCCAACGGGTACAATTCTCATTCCGACGGGACTGAGCCTTGGATCAAACACAACCTGCGACGTTTAGTGACTTAGCGCGCGCCCGCCTGAAAGGCGTCATGGATGCGATCGCCCTGTTCTTGGACGGTCTCGGTGTGACGGCCGATATGCTCACTCTGGCTGGATTTGGCGGGCATATCTTTGGGGCGATCCTGGTCGGCCTAGGCTACCTGCGCGCGGCGGGATTTGTCTTGCTGTTCCTCGCGCCGCTGGATGCCCTGGATGGTTCGTTGGCCCGCCTGCGAGGGGAGCCTTCTAAATTCGGGGCCTTTCTTGATTCCGTCGTTGACCGTTACTCTGAGATGCTGCTCTTCGCAGGCTTCCTTGTTTACTTCCTCCGGCGTTTTGACCAGGATATGGTGCTGTGGGTCTTCGCGGCCGCGGCGGGTTCTATCCTGGTGTCCTACACGCGAGCGCGGGGAGAAGCGCTCGGGTATGAGGTGCGTAGGGGGTTCCTTACCCGCTTCGAACGCTACCTCATCATCATTCCGACTCTGATTCTGACCATACCGAAGATTGGCATTATCATCATAGCCATCTTCGCCAATTTCACGGCCGTCCAGCGCTTCCTCCACGTACGTCGCCAGGCCCGGGAACGAGAGAGCTTCTAATATGGACCAATTCGGGATCGATTTTCAATCGCTAGGTATCCAATTTACCGTATTCGGCTTCTCCTTGACCTTCCGTTATTACGGTATGCTCTTGATGAGCGGCGCAGTAGCAGCGGCATATCTTACCGGTCGGCTCTTAAAGTCCGATCGGAAGGATCCGGACATTGCCTGGGACGGACTGATCTGGGTGCTGGTATTTGGCGTCATCGGCGCTCGCCTTTACCACGTGCTCACGCCCTCCATCAGCACGGTTGATCTAGGTAAAGACGTTGCCTACTTCCTCACAAACCCCCTTGAAATCCTCAACATCCCCGCCGGCGGCCTGGGGATTCCTGGCGCTATCGTTGGTGGCTTGTTCGGCGCCTACTTGTTTTCCAGGCGCCGGAAGATAGGGTTCGGTCCGCTGATCGACGCTGCGGCCCCGGGTCTTGCGCTGGCGCAGGCCATCGGACGCTGGGGGAACTACGTCAACCAAGAACTCTATGGGCTACCGACCACGCTACCCTGGGGCATCCGAATTGACCCCCGTAATCGTCTCAGAGGGTTCGAGAGCTTCGAGCGCTTCCATCCGCTGTTCCTTTATGAATCGATCCTGAACTTCATTAACTTTTTGATCTTGATGTGGTTCTGGCGGAACAAGCGCGACAAGCTCAAGGATGGGGACATCTTTCTCATCTACCTGGTCCTGTATCCCCTGCAACGATTCCTGCTCGAATACCTCCGCTTGGACTACGTTGAGATTGGTCCTGGCACCAATCTCAATCAGCTGCTGGCGCTTGGGGTGGCGCTTGCGGCCGGAATAGCGCTCTACGTTCGCAATCGTCCGAGTCCGGAGAAGGAGCACAAGCGAAGGCGTTCCAGCCGGCGCAGGGGATAAGCTCTCACCCTCACATGGGAGATGGGGCCGATTGAGCGGCGAATCCCCCCACTGCTATAATCCTCCCCTACATGCCAGCCCTCATAGAAACGCATAGCCTAACCAAGCAATTCGGCGATCTCGTCGCTGTGGATGACGTGTCGCTTCGCGTCGAGGCGGGCGAGATTCTGGCCTTGCTCGGACCCAACGGAGCAGGAAAGACTACTACCATCCGCATGCTGGCCTCCATCTTACGGCCTACTCGGGGCTGGGTGCGCGTAGCCGGTTTTGATACTGCGGTGGACGCCGCAAAGGTCCGGCACCAGGTCGGCCTGCTCACGGAGCATCACGGTCTTTATACTCGTATGAAGGCCAGGGAATATCTGGCCTATTTTGGTTCGATCTATGGTCTGGATCCGGACCAATCCGCCCAACGAGCCGTCGAGCTCCTGGACCGTTTCGGTCTTTCCGATGCCTACAATCAGCGGCTAGGTCAGTACTCGAAAGGCATGCGGCAAAAGCTTGCTATGGCGAGGGCCTTGCTCCATGATCCGGAAGTACTTCTATTGGATGAGCCTACCTCTGCCATGGATCCGGAGAGCGCCCGAATGGTACGCGAGAGCATTTTGGGCCTACGTTCCGGAAATCGCGCAATTGTGGTCTGCACACACAATCTGCATGAAGCAGAAGCCCTGGCCGATCGTATCGCCATTATCCGCCGAGGTGGCATCGTTGCGCAGGGCACCGCTGATCAACTCATGCAAGACTACCTGGGTAGCCCTATCATGGAGCTGAAGGTTGCCGGTCAGCTGGACGGTGCGGCGAGATTGCTGCCAGAAGGAGTACAAATTCGGGAACAGGGATACGATTGGTTCCGGTTTCAAGCGTCCGATCCCGAACAAATCAATCCCCAAATCATCGAGAACATGGCAGCCGCAGGTGTGCGCATCGTGACGCTTTCGGAAGTAAAGCGCAGCCTCGAAGATGTGTACCTGTCGGTTATGCAGCGAGAGGCCCAGGAATGAATCTGGGATTGACCCGCGAACTTCCTGGCACTTTGCTCGTGGCGAGACGAGAGATCCGGGATCAGCTCCGAGACTGGCGGATCCTGACCCCGATCATCATGCTGACCCTGTTCTTCCCATTGCTGATGAATTATACGGCTCGCACTGCGGTCAGCTTCGTCGAGCAGTATGGGGCAACCATCATTGGCGATCGATTGATTCCGTTCTTGCTGATGGTGGTGGGTTTCTTTCCGATCTCCATTTCGCTCGTGATTGCACTGGAAAGCTTCGCCGGGGAGCGGGAGCGGCTCTCGCTGGAGCCCCTGCTGGCCACTCCGCTGACGGACACGCAACTTTATTTCGGAAAGATTCTTGCTTCGCTCCTGGCTCCGATCGGAGCCGCATACCTGGGTATCTTCGTGTACCTGGCTGGCCTGTTGTGGCGCTTGGGGTGGACCCCGACCCCGCAGTTATTGGCACAGATACTCCTGCTGACCGCGGCGCAGGCCCTATTGATGGTTACGGCTGCGGTCGTAATCTCAACCCAAACCACCTCCGTGCGAGGCGCCAACCTGCTGGCCTCGTTCATCATCATCCCCGCAGCCCAGCTGATCATCATCGAAAGCCTGATCATGTTCTGGGGGCGCTACACAGTCCTGTGGTGGATTGTGGCGGCCCTGCTGCTGGTTTCGGTGGTTCTTGGGCGAATGGGGCTGCACCTATTCAACCGAGAGGAATTGCTTGGAAGAGAGTTTGATAACGTCGACGTGAGGTGGGGGGCGGGGCGGTTCTGGGATGGCTTTCGAGGAAAGGCTCGATCTCCCTTCATCTGGTTTCGAGAGACGATCACTCATACCCTGCCTGAAATGCCTGGCCCGCTGATCATCATGACGCTGGCTATGGCGGCGGCCTACATCATCGGATTCCGAAGTGCCTCCACATTCACCTTGCCTGAGCAGTTGTTCGTCGAAGAGCGGATCGCGTCGGTGCTCACCGATGAGCTATCAAATTTCGGATTTCTATCCACAAGCGGATGGGCGTGGATCGCATTCAATAATCTGCGGGCCCTGGCCATCGCGAGTGTGTTGGGGGCCTTTAGCCTGGGAATCGCTGCCATGCTGCTCCTGATGGCTCCGGTCGGGATCGTCGGCTATCTTGCAGGCAACTTTGCCCTGGCCGGTGTGGACACCTCTCGCCTGCTCATGGCCTTGGTGTTGCCGCACGGTCTGATAGAGATCCCGGCCGCGATCATCGCAGGTGCAGCGATTCTTCAGCTCGGCCTTGCCGCGCTGAGTCTGCCTAAGGGTTCGTCCCTTGGCGCCAGTTGGCTAGTGGCCCTCGGAAAGTGGGCGCGCCTGTTGCTTGCACTGGTCATTCCATTGCTCCTGGTCGCAGCTGCGCTCGAAGTATTCGTGACACCGCGCGTGGCAGCGGCACTGCTAGCGGGCCCCTAAGCCCATCCGTCTTCCTGTCCATCCATCCACACCACCCAGCGCAAGTCAGTTTGCAGTCGCAGCTCTCAGCCCAACAAAAAAGCCCCGGCCAGTCTTGTGCCAGGGACTCGACTATTTCGATCTGCTTGGGTCAGTTACCGATCGCCTTAACGGTCACGTGCAGGAAACTGAAATCGCCCCGAGCCGGCATAAGATCAACAACCTCGACAACCTCGAACTCCTTGCTCCCCAAGGTCACGCGCTGCCCCACCTCTGGTTTCTTATCTTCATTGACTATTGCACCGGGATGACCGCCCCCCTGGACCACATAGCTAACTTTAAAGATCGTCGACATATGCTAGCGCCCGATGAGATGCTGATGGCGAAGCTTGAAGGATAGATCGGCGGCCATATTACGCATGACTGCGTAACCCAGGTGATTGTGGGATTCGCACGCTTCTAGGAACGCCTCACGTGGAATGGCTTGCAGAATGGCCTTCTCGGAGATCACTCGAACCGTGGCTGATCGAGGCCCAAAATCGACCAGGGCCATCTCGCCGAAGACTTGCCCCTGGCCTAAATTGACCACCGTTCGCGGCGCCGGGTCTTCGGGCGTCTCTTCGTGAACGACTTCGACCAGGCCCTCCCAGATTATGTACAGCTCATCGCCCGCGTCTCCTTGCTTTGCGACGACGTGACCCGAGCTGAGCGTGCGCTCCTCACAAATGGCCGCAATTTGATCGAGTTCGTCGGGCTCCAGGCCTTCAAATAGTTCGACTTGGCTCAATCTATCGGAGAGTGTCATTCTTAATAGCTCCCGGTGTGGGGTTTGGCTAGCTGCTGATTCGGGATCCGGAGTTGCTCGCCTAGCGAGCGTCCATCAGATACGAGAGCGCCCAGGAGCATTCTACCGGCAATAATCGGAGCGCACAACACTTTGGCAAAAGTGCGCCACAAAGTTGAGAATGGTAGAATGGGTGGCCGTACCGTAAATAGACATAATTGCACACATCGACCCAATGGAGTTGGGGGAAGAATGGCGGAAGGCGAACGAATCCAATTGCAGGCCTCCGATGAGGACGCATGGCCTCCTAGCTCGGAACACGACTCTTTCTGGGGTATAAAGCGAAGGGCGCACACCTGGCGGCCGCCAACCGACGTGTATGAGACCGACGAAGGCTACCATGTGAGGGTGGAGATCGCCGGAATGCGTGGAGCCGAATTCTCGGTGACCTTCGACAAACAAACTCTCGTGATTCGGGGCCTGCGGAGCGACGAAGGCTCCCAAAAGGCCTACCATCAGATGGAAATCGCCTATGGAGAGTTTGAGACTGCAATTCAGGTGCCGGAGCCGGTGAAGGTTCCCGATATCGAGGCCTCCTACGTTGATGGCTTCCTTCGGGTGGAACTACCTAAGGCACAACCTAAGGTAATCTCGATCGAGTAGGGTTTTGATGGAAGATCCAGACGACAAGCTTTTGGAAGAACCACCAGACGAACCGGAAGAGTCGACCGAATCGCGCATCGTCGTCCGCGACGAGAGTACGGCGCTCGGAGAGCATATACCCGAGTCGGATGTGCTCACGATTCCGGAGGAACTGCCGATCCTTCCCTTGAGAGGGGTCGTGGTCTATCCCCATACGGTGGTTCCGCTGACGATCGGACAGCCGCGATCCATTCGATTAGTTGACGATGTGGCAGGCAAGGATCGCCTCATCGGATTGGTCGCTTCCCGCAAGCCCGAGCTGGAGCAGCCAGGACCAGATGACTTATACGCGTATGGGACCGTTGCCAATGTGCAACGGCTATTCCGCGCACCGGACGGCACCATTCGCATGATCGTGCAGGGCTTGGCTCGATTCGAGCTGGGAGAGTTTAGCGAGCTCGAGCCCTACCTGCGAGCCAGCATCCTGCTCTGGCCAGAAGAGGTTGAGAAAGGGGTTGAAATCGAGGCACAGATGCGGGCCGCCTCGGACATGTTCCAGGAGGTAGCGGAGCTGGCTCCCTCGCTCCCCCGGGAAGTGGTAGGCAGCGTACTCCTTCAGGATGATCCACTCCAGGTCGCCTACACCATCGCGAATTACCAGCGCATGGAGCTTGAAGTGGCGCAGGAGCTGTTGGAGGAAAATTCGACCGTCGCGAAACTTCAGCACTTGAACGCGCTGCTTAGCCGCGAGATCGAAGTGCTGGCGCTCGGTCAGCAGATTCAAGATGAGGCGCGCGAGGAGATTGAGAAGGTTCAGCGCGAGTTCTTCCTGCGGGAGCAATTGAAGGCCATCCAGCGCGAGCTCGGAGAGGTGGACGAGCAGGCCGCAGAAGTCGATGAATTCAGGGAAAAGATCGCGCAGGCGGGGCTCCCAGAGGAGGCCGAGAAACAGGCCAAACGAGAGCTAGATCGGTTGGCCAAGCTGCCGACGGCCGCGGCCGAGTTTGGCGTGATCCGTACCTACTTGGACTGGATGGTGTCCCTGCCCTGGAGTAAGGAAACCGAGGACAATCTCGATCTGGAGCATGCGAGCCAGGTTCTGGACGAGGACCATTACGGTCTAGAAGACGTCAAAGAGCGGATCCTGGAGTATTTGGCAGTACGAAAACTCAGGCTGGAGCGAAATACAGGCGCCGAAGAAAAGGTGCAGGATGAGATCCGGCGCGAGCGGGAAGGCGCCATACTTTGCTTTGTGGGGCCTCCTGGTGTGGGCAAGACTTCCCTTGGAAGATCGATCGCGCGTGCAACTGGGCGCGAATTTATCCGTATTTCACTGGGTGGAGTCCACGATGAGGCTGAAATTCGAGGACACAGGCGCACCTACATTGGCGCCCTCCCGGGACGAATCCTGCAGGCGCTCCGACGCGTTGAGTCGCGCAATCCGATCTTCATGATGGACGAAATCGACAAGCTCGGGCGTGATTTCCGCGGCGACCCAGCCTCCGCGCTGCTAGAGGTGCTGGACCCGGAGCAAAATTCCGAGTTTCGAGACCACTACCTGGAAGTGGCCTATGACCTTTCGAAGGTCATGTTCATCACCACTGCTAATTGGCTCGATACGATTCCTTCTCCGCTGCTGGACCGGATGGAGGTCATTCGCCTTTCGGGCTATACCGAGGGCGAGAAAGTCATCATTGCCAAGGATTACTTGATTCCAAGGCAGATCCGGGAGAACAGCCTGCGGGAGGACGAAATCACATTCACCGAGGCTGCCCTCCGCGAGCTGATTCATGCATACACGCGCGAAGCGGGCGTACGAAACCTGGAGCGAGAGATCGGACGCGTCTGCCGAAAGGTAGCCACCCAGGTGGCGGCGGGGAAGACCAAGAAGAAGGACGTGACGCCTGTCGTGGTCACAGAGCTGCTTGGCAAGGCGCGCTATCTAGGACCCGAGGAAATTGCCGACCGAACCCGAATTCCCGGCGTGGCAGCCGGATTGGCCTGGACGCCGACCGGAGGCGAGGTCTTGTTCATCGAAGCCACGGCCATGAAAGGCGGCAAGGAATTCAAGCTGACCGGCTCACTCGGGGATGTCATGAAGGAGTCGGCTCAGGCCGCTCTTTCCTACATTCGCTCGGTCTCAGAAAGTCTCGGGATCAAGGATTCCTATTGGAGCGAAAACGACATCCATCTTCATATTCCTGCGGGTTCACAGCCGAAGGACGGCCCCTCCGCGGGAATCACGATGGCCTCCGCGCTCGCCTCGCTGGCCACCGGAAGGGCGGTTCGGAGCGACGTGACGATGACCGGCGAGATTACTCTGAGGGGCAAGGTGCTCCCGATCGGGGGGATTAAGGAAAAGGTGCTGGCGGCACACCGGGCCGAGCTTAAGACCGTCATCCTGCCCAAGCGAAACGAAGTCGATCTGGAGGATGTTCCGGACGAGGTAAAGGAGGCGATTGAATTCGTTTTCGTCGACATGGTCGATGAGGTGCTCGATGCGGCGCTCGAGAGCAAGCCGAAACGCGCAGCGAAAGCCAAGAAGAAAAGCCCGCCCAAATCCAAGAAGAAGACTTCCTCAAAGGCCAAGACACAGGCCGCGAAAAGGAAGGCCGCGCGCTCCAAGAAGTCGGAATCGCAAGAACCTGTTGGTGCCCCGAGCTAGCGCGATCACAGTGGCGAAACTCATGATCGTGGACGACGACCACACCATGGTCTCATTGCTTGCAACGCTCCTTGAACTGGACGGATTTGAAGTGTTCCCCATAACGCAGCCGGGAGATCTGGTACAGAACTTGCGCGACGATCAACCGGATCTGGTGATCATGGACGTGTTTCTCTCAAACGGCGACGGGATCGAGCTGCTGCGCAACGTGCGATCCACCACGGAGTTTAAGCACCTTCCAGTCATCATGACTTCCGGCATGGACCTGGAGGACCAGTGTCTGGAGGCCGGTGCAAATGGTTTCGTTCTCAAGCCATATTCGCCACCCGACCTGATCGACATGATTCGAGAGAACTTACTGTAGCGGGTAACCCCCGTTAGGAGAACGAGGTTGAAACAAGAACGCAACTGGGTAGTAGTTGATTTGCATTTGCATACTCCGGCTTCCAGCGACTATCGGGAGCCGGAAATCACGTATTTGGATATCCTGCGAACTGCGAAAGCTCGCGGTTTGCAGGTCATCGCCTTTACCGACCACAACACCGTCGCCGGTATCCGAGCCATGCAAGAGGACATTCAGCGGCTGACGATGTTGGAGGAATTGGACCGCATTCGAAAAGATGAGAAGGAGCGGCTGGCTGACTACCGCAAGCTCCAGGATGAGCTGCTGGTCCTTCCTGGATTCGAGTTTACGGCCACCTTCGGGTTCCACATATTGGGGATCTTTCCGCCCGACAAGCCGCTGAGAGAGCTTGAACACTTATTGCTGTCGCTCAATATCCCGCCCGGCGAAATCGACGCGGGAGCCTCCAATATCGGTGCCTCGAGCGACGTACTTGCAGCCTATCAAATAATCAATGAGGGGGGGGGATTGGCGATCGCCGCCCACGCCAACTCGAGCAATGGAGTCGCGATGCGGGGATTTCCAATAGGGGGCCAAACGAAGATCGCCTACACGCAGGATCCGAATCTGCATGCGCTAGAAGTCACGGACCTCGAAACCAAGAGCCGGCGATCGACGGCCGCGTTTTTCAACGGCACCAAGCCCGAGTACCCACGGCGCATGCATGTCATCCAGGGATCGGATGCCCACACCCTCTCGGTGGATCCGAATAGCAATAAGAAGTTTGGGGTGGGGGGGCGCGCGACGGAGATGCTGCTCCCTGAGGTCTCCTTTCAGGCCATCCAGGAGCTACTGCAGGGCAACGATTTCGCTCGGACGCGACCGCATGTGGAAAAGCGCAAGGAGGAATTCGATTTTATCCAACCGGCGATCGAGGAAGGCACATCGATCGTGCAGGATTTTCACGAGAGCATGACCGTGCGCGGTGGGAACCTCTACGCCATCATTGCCGATGTTTGCGCGTTTGCCAATACGAATGGCGGAACCGTCTACGTCGGCATTGATCCGGAGCGGAAGGGTAAACCGTCCGGAATAAGCAACCCCTCCGCCTCGGTGGCCAAGCTGCGTCGCGAAATCAGCAACCGAATCAGCCCCCCGCTCAAGGCCCAGGTGGATGCGCAGGTCACGCAAGGCGTCACGGTGGTTCGGGTCCTGGTCCCAAGAGGAGACGATCCGCCATACGCCGTCGATGACAACAAGATCTATGTACGCGCGGAGGCAGAGACAGGACTTGCCGTACGGGACGAGATCGTGCAGATGGTTCGGCGCGGGGCGGTCATCGAAGATGTGGATCGGGATCAGCCAGAAGTGGATGCCGAGGCTGCAAAAGGTATTCCGGCTCCCAAGACCGGAGTCGAGATCGTTTCGGTTGAAGAACGCGAAGGTGTGAAGTACTTCACCGTACGAGACCTGCGAAACGGCAATGTCGTGAAGAATGTGACCGAGACTTCCGCCCGCAGACTGTGGCACTATGCCATTACACAGTACCTGGAGCTGCCTAAAGATATTCGCAAGGCTGCTTCGTTGTGGGAGGGGGAGCTGGGGCTGCTGCGGACGCGCGGCCGAGGCAAGAGCCGGCGCTATGATCTGGCGCAGGCCTCAAACGGATCCACACGTCTCTATTACGGCGTGACCGAGGACGGAATTCATGGGGACTGGAAGCGATTAGTGGGCAAGGAGTCCGAGTAGGCCTTGAGGGTCGGCATTCTGACGATCTCCGATCGTTCCGCAATGGGCGAACGGGAGGATGAATCCGGCCCGCTGCTGGCTGAAATTGCCCGGTCTAAGGGATGGACCGTGGTAGAGACCACCGTGCTTCCCGACGAGGCAGCGCAGATTTCTGGTCTGCTGGAACAGTGGGGCGATTCCGGCAATGTCGATCTGATCCTCACGACAGGTGGCACCGGATTCGCGGTCCGAGACGTAACGCCGGAAGCAACGCTGGGAGTCGTCGACCGATTGGCGCCAGGTCTGGCCGAAGCCATGCGCGCGCATAGCCTGAGAAAGACCTCGCACGCCATGCTCTCCCGAGCCGTGGCCGGCATTCGCGGAAGCACGCTGATCGTGAACCTTCCGGGAAGTCCCAAAGGGGCACGCGAAAACCTCGAGGTCATTCTGCCCGTCCTGCCCCATGCGGTTCAGGTGCTGGGAGATGACCCCGGCGCGGAAGAGGGCCACTCAGTCTAAGCAACGATTCCTTCTCCACGAGTTGGCCCCGATATCCCCTCTCCGAGCCTCCCTCATAACATCTGAAGCTCGCGCTCAATCCAACCTGAAGCGGTGGCCCAATCTCGTGTGCCGAAACTCCGCGCTCCCGAGCGAAATACGCACAAATAGGTATGGCTGGCGGCAGGCCATCTGGTTAGTTTAGGGTGCTGATCCTTCTCAACAGATTTATCAATGGATAGCGAACCGGGGCGAGCTGAGAGTGCCAGATCTCAGAGTAGAATTTCTGCTTGAAGTTCGAAATCCACATCGGAGTCTAAAGTGAACGAAAGAATCCGGAATCCACGTCTAAGAAGCGCGGTCGTTCGTATTCTGGTAATTTGGGCGATACAGACCGCCGCTCTGATCATCATGGCGTTCCTGCTTAACGGAGTGACGATTGACGGCCTTGGGACCGCCATATGGGGAGCCGCCATCATCGGCTTGCTGAATGCCTTGCTCTGGCCTCTGCTTAGCTTTGTCCTGGTGCCATTTGCGGTGCTGACCCTGGGAATCGGGGCGCTACTTCTCAATGGATTCATGGTTCTGCTCGCCTCGGAGTTCGTGAATGGTTTCGAGGTGGATGGCTTCTGGACAGCGTTTTGGGTCGCGCTGGGGATGTCGGCCATCAACATCATCCTCAGTACGCTGTTGACGATCGACGACGACAATTCCTGGTACCGAAATCAAGTGCGGAGGCGCATGAAGCGTATCGCCACGCCCGAACCTACCAATGTTCCTGGTGTGATCTTCCTCGAGATCGACGGTTTGGCAGAACCGATCCTTGAGCAGGCCCTTGAAGAGGGCCATCTACCGACCCTGAAGTCCTGGATTGACAGCGGCAGCCACGTCATCACAGGCTGGGAGCCCGACACCTCCTCGCAGACTTCGGCCAGCCAGGCCGGCATTCTACATGGCGACAATTCGAACATCCCGGCATTCCGCTGGTACGACAAGACATCCCAGCGGATTATCGCCTCGAGTGACCTTAAAATGCTGCCCGATATTGAGAAGCAGCGCTCCAATGGAAAGGGCCTGCTCAGCAACGACGGCGCGAGTCGTGGGAACTTGTTCTCGGGGGATGCGCCGTATGTCATGGCGACCGCCAGTACGATTCGTGACAAAAGCAAGTTTCACACTTCTGAATTTCAGGCCTACTTCGGCAATCCCTACAACGCCTCGCGCACCATCCTGCTCCTGATTTGGGACATGATTCTGGAATGGCGTCAGTTTCGCTGCGCACGCAAGAACAACGTTCAGCCCATCCTTGACAAACATCATCGAGGTGGGATCTACCCGGTGCTGCGAGGCTTTATGACGGTCGTCATGCGAGAGCTGAGCATCTATACGGTTCTGGGCGATATATTCGCCGGTCGATCTGTGGTCTACGCAACCTTCGTCGGCTACGATGAGATCGCCCACCACTCAGGCGTGCTGGATCCTGGGGCGTTCGACATTCTGTACAAGCTGGATCAGCAATTCCGCCGCTTGACGACCGCAGTGCCTGAAGCGCCTCGACCCTATCACTTCGTGATCCTGTCGGATCATGGTCAGACGGGAGGGGCAACTTTTAAGCAGCGCTACGGCAAGTCACTACAGGAATATGTACAAGAGCTCATGGAAACGGAAGGCGCGGTGGTCGGAGAGGTAGCCAGCGGCGAGGACTGGGGTCATTTGTCCGCCTATATCACTGACACGATTAGGAATGAAGATTCGGCCAGCTCCAAGGTGGCCGCACGCGCGTTTAAAAGCCGGACCAAAGATGGTCGGGTGTGGATGGGTCCCGAGGCAGCAGATGTCGCTGAGATTGACCGTGAAGCGGAGGAAGAGCAGCTGCCAGAAGTTGTGGCGCTTGCCTCGGGTAACCTTGGATTGATATCGTTTACCAGGTGGCCTGGAAGAATGTCTCAGGAGCAGATTGATCAGGCTTTTCCGGCCGTTCTCCCGGGCCTCCGTGAACATGAGCTCGTTGGATTTGTGATGGTGCGTTCAGAGAAGCATGGGCCGGTTGTCTATGGCAACCGCGGAACCTATTATCTCCAGGACGATCGTGTGGAAGGCACAAACCCGCTCGAGGTATTTGGGCCCAACGCCGCCAGTCACCTTCGCCGCACCGACAGCTTCCCGAATTGCCCGGATATCGTTGTCAACAGTTTCTGCGATCCCGAGACCGATGAGGGAGCCGCCTTCGAGGAATTGATCGGCTTCTATGGCGGTCTTGGAGGCATGCAGACAAAACCCTTTATCCTGCATCCCGCGGAGCTTGAGGCAAGCGGTGAAATGGTCGGAACTGCCAGTGTATATTGGGTCTGCAAAGGGTGGCTGGATGAGCTGCACGGACCAACACCCTCAAGACAGGCTATCGAGAGTCCACAAGTTGCGGAAACTCACTAGACGCGCCCTGGCTTGCGCATAGCCATGGCCCCGCACGGCGCAGCCGCGGGATAGGTCTGCGAGAGTGGTAGACTCGCCGCATGCCTTTTAGGGAAGCAGAAGGATTACGCTTCTTCCAGTTCGAATCCCTTGCGGATCCTAACCTGGACCACGCAATAATGACCCGGCAGGGCGGGGTGAGCCCGGCGCCATGGAACTCGCTCAACTATGGGCGTAAGGTCGGAGATGACGATGGACGTGTCACCGAAAACATCGCGCGCGGGCTGGGGGCAACGGGTCAGGCCCTCGACCGGGCGTTCGATGTGTGGCAGGTGCACTCAGCAACGGTTATTCGTACAGATGAACCCAATCTCGCGGGGGGTCACCTGAAGGCGGACGCCATCATAACCGACCGTCCCGACGTGACGCTCATGATGCGTTTTGCAGATTGTGTGCCGATCATGGTCTATGATCCTTACCGGCGGGCAGCAGGATTGGCGCATGCCGGCTGGCTGGGTACGCTGCGCGGGGTGGCGACTGAGCTGGTGCAAAGCCTGCAAAATGAATATGGATGCAGGCCGGAGGATCTGGTAGCGGGCATCGGACCCTCCATCGGACCCGACCACTATCCGGTAGGCGAAGACGTAGTTGCGCAATTCGAAGATTCGATCGGCAATCCGGCGCGCGATCACCTCCGCTCGATTGGCGGGGCCGTGCATCTAGATTTATGGAGCGCAAACGAGGCGCAGCTGCGTTCAGCGGGGGTACGGTCCATCGAAATATCTGAGATCTGTACGGCATGTAACCTGCAAGACTGGTACTCGCATCGCGGAGAGAACGGCAGCACCGGACGCTTTGGAGCACACCTTGCCATCCGTAGCTACTCAGGTCCAGCAACGACTGAATGAAGTCCAGGGGCGGATCCATGCCGCGGCAAATCGGGCGGGTCGTGATGTCCATGCAATCCGAATTGTGGGGATAACGAAGTCGCACCCTCAGGAGTTCGTGCGAGCCGCCCATGAAGCGGGACTCAGGCTGATTGGTGAGAACCGGGTCGAGGAGGCCCTGCCTAAACGGGCTGCCACTGACGACCTGGCCGATCTGGAATGGCACATGGTCGGACACATACAAAGCCGTAAGGCAAGGACGGTGGTTCAGGTTTTTGACGCGGTGCACTCGGTGGATCGTTCCAAGATCGCGGATCGGTTGAACCGTGAGGCGGAGCGGGTGGGAACTCGCTTGCCTGTTCTTCTGGAGTGCAATGTATCGGGTGAGGCCTCGAAATGGGGCTGGCCGCTTACCGACGAGGCGAGCTGGCCAGAGACTGCGGTAGAGTTTGCTCGAATTTGCGAATTGCCGAGCCTGGAGGTTCGAGGATTGATGACCATGGCCCCCATGGTTATTGAACCGGACCGCCTTCGTCCAGTCTTTCAGCGGTTACGAGCTTTTCGGGATTACCTGCGGCAGGCCGTCCCGGTCGATTGGTCGGAGCTTTCAATGGGAATGACGGAAGATTACGTAATCGCAGTAGAGGAGGGAGCCACTCTGCTGCGCATCGGCCGGGCGATATTTGGACCCCGGGCGACCGGATAGGAAATGCTTCCTCGGGCAAACCGGCTCGATTTTATGGGATAATTGCGGAAAGCGACACTATGGACCTGATTGTTGAAATAGTTGGTCTCGTTTTCACATTTTTATGGATCGTAGTGCTCGCAGATATCATCGTCAGCTGGGTCCTTGACCCATTCCACCCAATTCGAAGGTTCCTGGATTCGATCGTGCAGCCCATGCTCGATCCGATCCGGCGCATCGTTCCACCCGTCAGTGGGATCGATCTTAGCCCCCTGGTCTTACTCATCGTGCTGGATATCGCCCGCAGGCTGGTCGTGGGCGTACTCGCGTAGGCAATCAAATGCGCCGCTTTAGGCTTCACAACGGCAAACACGGCGCGGCGCTAACCGTTCGAGTGACTCCCCGCGCCCGAAAGAGTGAAGTGGGGGGGATACTGGAGGATGGAACGGTTCGGATCCGAATTCAAGAGCCGCCCGTGGAGGGCAAGGCCAATCGTGCTCTGATTGCTTTTCTATCCAAGGTGCTTGGCGTGCGGAAGAATCGGATTGAGATTGTGGCCGGCTTGAGGGGGCTGGACAAGATTGTGGCAATTGAGGCCATGACGGCCGCAGAGGTCGAGAGCCGGATCCAGGGCTACCTGGACACCTGACAGGGCTAGAATCCGAATTTCAGCGGGTCGGGCAAGCGGACACCCGTCGTAGACAAGCGCCAGAGCGATTCAAAGGCGACGTCTCGCAGGTGGTCATTTCCCGACTCGAGTGCCTTATAAAGCTCGAGCGTCAAATCCTCCCCGGCTCCCCAGCCGAGCACCTCCAGTGCAGCGATTTGCTCATCTAACGAACCATTGCTCAATGCACGTCGCAAGATCTCAGTAGCCGCCTTGCCCGGTGCAACTCCTAGGCCCTCTTTGGCCGCATATGCGATTACCCATGGCAGCTCCGCCGGCTCATTTGGAGGCGGATAGATCTTCCAGGGAGGATTGAGCCTGCGATCGAGGGCTTCGGCCGCCGCACCGCGTACGATCCACTCTTCGTCTTCTACTTTGACTCTCTCTAGTACTTCGATCGCCCACTCGTCTTGAATCCGGGCTAAGCCAAATGCAGCTGCCCGACGGGTCATGATTTCCTCGTGCTCCGCAGCCTCCCGCAACATTCCGTAGCCTTCATCTGGGTGCACCGCGAGCGCTTCCGCCGCCGCCAGTCGGAGTTGTTCATCACCGCCCAGCAGCGCTTGTCCCAGCCCTTCCAGCGCGGCATCGCTGCCGATAGCCCCCAGCGCCAGGCATGCGGCCTGCCTCACAAGAGGCTCCGAATCTCCCTGGGCGATCGTGACCAAGCGTTCCGCTGAATCCTCATCCGCCATACCCCCAAGGCCCAGGCACGCCAGCACACGGCTAGAGATCGCCTGTGATTTCAGCATTCGTGTGAAAAGTATATTGACCGATGGCTCATTGGCCTTGGCTAGCGCATGCACTCCACGCAGACGCAATCCGTACGCTCTGGCGGTGTCTTGAACCATTTTTGCCACTTCGCGGAGCAGCTTGCCGCGCCACTCGGCCTTGCTTGAAGAATCAGGAAGCCAGTTGGCTTTGTTGAGCAGACGCGCCTCCAATGGCTCACCGTTCGAGTTCAAGGCCCGCATGACAACCGCCTCTGGATCACCGAGCACGGCATAGTAGTGCAGGGCCTTGGATGCCGGCTCCCACCACTTGGCGCTCTCGACGCTTTCCGATAGCTCGCCCCTGGCCATGGCTCGCGCTCCAAAGTAGGCGCCGATCGCGGGCTGGAAGAATGAGATGAGGCCTCCGGATCTGCGAACCAGAATGCCGGCTTCAATTAAGCTCGGGATCGGAATCCCCTTTGGAAGGGCACGCTCGGGGATGGCAGCTTTGCCGGCTTTCAGCCAGGCCAAGGCTACTTCCTCGGTATGCCGTTGCTCCTCGGGAGAGAGCATGCGCGCAGCGTAGGATTCCACATCGTCCACTGCTCGCTGACCTCGAACATCGCCGGCGTACGCTGCCCAAACCCGAAGCGTAATCTCGGCCGGAGTTCGGCCGCGCGTAGTCCCGGCTAGCCAGCCATTTATCAAGGCCGGGTCGATCTCTGAGATGCGACTCTTCGGCCGGTCTGGAACGACATACTCGTTCCAGGATCGACCCCACTTGGAAAAAAACTCGCGCTGCATACGTTCCGTCCAGGGAGCGATCGGAACCGGTGTCAGGTTCGCCTGTGCCAATCCGTCGAGGATGGCCGTCGGGCCGGCGGCTACGATTCGAAGCTCCTGATGCCGAGTGCGCAGTTCTTTCAACCAGCTCGAAATTTCGGGGAGATCCTCGGAGGGCATCTCATCCAACCCATCTAAGAGCAGGAGAGCATTTCCGCCTTCAAAGTGCTTTTGAATATAGCTGGGCAGCATGGCCGCCACGCTCGGCGATACGGTTCGCTGAGAGGCTTCGATCACCGGTTCAAGTGCATCCCGGCGGCCCTGGAGCGGTAGGTCCGCGGCATGCACAAGAATGGGGACCTTGCCCGCGAGCTCGCCAAGCGCCGCATCGCGGTTCGCAAGCCGGATCGCTAGATAAGCCAGAGCCGTTGATCGGCCACTGCCCGGATCGCCCGTGAGCATCAGATCCGCGCCGTTGCTCAGCGCTTCACCGAGCGATAGCGTGCGCGCCACATACACGCCGGACAAATAGGTGAAATCTGGAAGATTCGGCAAAACCCCAAGCGTGTCTTGTGGAAGATCGTTGTCACTCGATGGATCGGAAGGAGCCGGCGGGACAAGCACGCGTGGTGGGATGAGGATTTCATCCAGCGCTAGAATAGCCCGCGCCAGGTGCATGGTCTCTGCGCGAGAAATAAGTTCGACCTGGTAGCGGTCAATAGCCCGGGCTGTGAGACCTGACCGCAGAGATCTGAGTTGCTCTCTGATCCTTGCGATCACCCAGACCAAGGTCGGCTTGAGCCTGGCCAGGAGCAGGCCGACGAGAATGCCGGCTACCAGGCCAACGACAAATTCTTCGACGTCAAACCGTAATCCGAAAGGTCCGAAGGGTCCGAAAATCGCTAGCCTCCGTAAAGGATTCGGCCACACTGGGTGCAGCGTATGAGCTCGTCAGCGCTGCCTACCAGTTGTCGGGACGAGACTGATAGTGTAAGCCCGCATGCGCCGCAGCTGTCGCCGTTCAGCACGACTACTGCCACGCCACCCAGGCGGGTTCGCAATCCTTCATAGGTGTCTTGATCCTGCTCAGAGACGCTGGCCAAAGCTACTTCTCGTTCGGCCTGCAGGCTGGCCAGACGATCATTGATACTCTCTCGCTCGGAGATCAGCTCCGCGTGCAGGCTTGCCTTACCGGCTTCGGCGGCCTCCAAGGACGCTAGGCTTTGTGTTCGCGCGCTTTCCGCTTCATCCTGATCCAGCATGACCTCCAGGTAGTGATCCTCGAGCGTCTCCAAATGGCGCTTCAACGAGTCCGACTCCATCTGAAGGTCCTCGAGCTCCTTAGGATTCTTGACGCTCCCCCCATATAGGGCTTGCTCGCTACTCTTGAGTTTATGTCGCTGATCCTGCACCTGGTTCTCGGCTCGCCTGGCAGCCGCACCGACGGAGGCCACTGTCGATTCCTTGGCAGCCAGATCGGCTCTTAGCTGTGTGATTTCAGCTGAATCTTCGAGTGTATTTCGGATTTCTTCAAGCCGGCCTTTTAGCCTATCGTTCTCAAGATCAATTTCCTGGAGGCGGTACAGGCCAGAGGCGCGACTCATGTTTGGATTATAGATGTGGGGAGGTTTGCGGGGCAAATGGCGGGGTCTCCGATACCGACGTAAAATCTCGCCCGTGCTCGAGGATTACGAGCTGCGCTGGGCAGCCGGCTTGGCACTGCTGGCCGTCGTGATTACCACCCTCCCATTCTTGGTCGCGCCTGCGCTTCTCGAAACCGGGTCGACCTTCAATGGCTTCCTGATCAATCCCGCTGACGGCTATAGCTATCTCGCCAAAATGCGGCAGGGAGCCGATCTCGTTTTCGAATTTCGGCTTCCATATGCGCCCGAGCCGGGACCGGGAGTCCTGCTCTTCGCCTACCAGTTGATTCTTGGCGGAATCAGCCGCGTTGTCGGACTGCCGCAAATCCTGACCTACCATGCCGCGCGTGTGCTCGGCACATTTGCTATGTTCGGAAGCAGCTATCTCTTCCTTGCGCGCACCCTTCCGACGGCGAGGGCTAAGTGGGCCGCGTTTATGCTCACCCTGTTTGGGTCTGGAGTGGGGTGGATCGCCTTGCCCATGGGACTGCTTCCCATCGATCTTTGGGTTCCAGAGGCGATTCCGTTCCTCTCCGCCTATGCCAATGCGCACTTTCCGCTGGCGACGGCGGCTTTAATCACCTCCGTGACGCTGACCCTCTTCCCTGAGATTCTGCCGGACGCGCGCCTAGCGCTGCTCTGGATCAGCGGTTTGCTGCTTGCGCTGCTTCAACCGTTCACAGTGGTCGCGATCGGGTTCGTGCTCGGCGTCTGGCTGGTGGTTGAGCGCCTGCACGAGACGCCGGTTGGGCGGCTGAGGAGCTGGGCGGTGGGGTTGACGGCATTTCTGGTTGGAGCCCTCCCGATGCTCGTGTACACGTGGGGCGTGATCCGTCTGCATCCGATCCTGTCCGCTTGGAATGAGCAAAACCTGACGCCAACGCCAGGCATTATCGAAGTCCTACTTGGATACGGCCTGGTCCTGATTTTCGCGGTCGTGGGAATGTTATTGGGAGATGCCCGCGGTCGCTCCTCTGGTCGCTTGCTGATCACATGGGTAATCTTGGGATTCATCATGCTTTACTTGCCGGTGTCCCTTCAGCGTCGGCTGACGCTTGGGCTCTTCATTCCCCTGGCGGCGCTGGCGGGCGTTGGACTAGAGGCCGTTGCTCCAACCCGCCGAAGGTTTGCGCTGCTGTTGGCTGCAACCCTCGTCCTCTCCGTGCCATCTCACCTGGTCGTCATCGGATCAGGACTGGTTGCGGTTTCGCGAGCAGAGGCAGGCCTCGTGATGTCGGAAAGCGATCAGGCATTGCTCGACTGGATCGGGCTCAACCTCTCCGAAGATCCGCTGATACTGGCCGGCCTCGAAACCGGCAGCCGATTGCCCGCCTACGGCGATGTCCGCGTGCTTTACGGCCATCCGTTCGAAACCCCGCATTCAGATGACCAAGAGGCGATTGTTCGAGGACTGTGGGCTTGGAATGGGGATCCTGTGCTGGGGCTTCAGGCCCTTCGGGCGGCCGGAGTCGACTACGCCTTCTATGGGGAAGAAGAGAAGGAGCTCGGGGTTCCTTCTTGGCTCTCGCTAGCCGAATTGGCCCATCGCGAAGGCGACTCTGACTTGTATAAGGTACCTGATAGTTGACCGCAGCCATCGTCTTTGTGTTTGTGTTAACGGGTCTGCTATGGCTTGCGCCCCTAATCAGCGATCCGACAGGGGTGATTTTTTGGCGAGGGGGTGCATATTCGGACCTCCTGATTTCTCACTGGCCGAACGCGACCTTTGTGCGCCGTTCGCTGATCGACTGGGGGCAGGTACCTCTCTGGAATCCGATGATCCTCTCGGGCGCCCCGTTTGCGGCCGATCCGCTTTCAGGGCTGTATTACCCGCCGAACTGGCTGGCGATCGCGCTCAATCCGGCTGTGGCATTCAATTTACTGGCCTGGCTCCACATAGCCTGGGGCGGGCTGGGTATGTGGAAGCTTGCGCGAGCTCTCGGGATCAGGTCGGGTCCGGCTGTCGTGGCGGGCTTGGCGTTTGCGGGAATGCCAAAGCTGATCGGGCACTTTGGGCTCGGACACGTTTCGCTGGTCTTTGCCGTCTACTGGACTCCTTGGGTGTTGCTCGCCTTTGAGAAGGCGGTTCGCGAAATGAATGGGAGGCGCCTGGCTTCTGCGGCGCTCGCCGGGGGCGCGCTGGGCATGGTATTTCTGATCGATCCGCGTTGGTACTTGCCATCGGCGCTGCTATCGGGGGCGTTTGCTGTGTGGCGATTTGCGCATAGCCAAAAGCGATCAGCGGAAGAAAGTGCGGATGAAGCCGCACCGCAAGAGCTCGGACCGTCCCGGATCAGTGCGGGGAATCGAGAGGGAATAAGAAGATCAGTTGGAGAGGAAGAGGCAGCCGCACCGCAATCGCAAGCGCTTGGCGAATCTCCACCAGGCGTCGGCCCGAAGCGAAGTGAGCAGGCGAGCTGGATCCGAGCGGCCTCGTCTCTCATTATCGCAGGGCTAATGTCTCTTGCCATTGCAGCGATACTAGCGGTGCCGTTGGGTGAGTTTGTATCGCTTAGTACTCGCGCGAACCTATCTCTAGCTGAATCGTCGGCGCTCCGCCTGCCACCCTCATATCTCCTGAACGTGTTGGCTCCCGAGTACGCAGGTTGGCCGGAGTGGCAGGTTTATGCGGGGGTCGTGGTGCTTTTCCTGGCCCTAGCGACGCTGCCAAGCCGTGCGCCGGGGCGGTGGTTTTGGGTGGGAATTGTCATCTTCTCGCTCATTCTCGCTCTTGGCGACCTCACACCTATCTACGCGCTCATGTCTACGCTCGTACCGGGATTCGGCCAACTGCGCGTACCTCCTCGTAGCTTGTTCCTCTCTTCATTTGCCCTGGCCATGCTGGCCGGCATGGGATTGGATCAGATGCTTAAGCGAAGGGCACAGGTCAGATCGCTTCGGATCATCGGCGCGGCACTCGCAGGCATATCGCTGGCGCTGGCCCTCGGCATGTGGCTGCGCAATCAAGCAGCACTGCAATCGGCGGCCTTTATCGTGTCTGCCGCGCTGATCGGATTGTCAGTTATCTGGACGGGGATTTGCTTACGTAAGCGGTCGCAATGGTCAATCGTGGGATGGTGCCTGCTGATCGTGCTCGATCTCAGCTTGGTGAATCTAGCAACCGTTGAAGTTCGCCCTGGCCCGGATCTAGAGCGTGAAAGGGCGGGCCCAGAAGCGGGAAACCCACGCGCGTTTTCGCCCTCCTACAGCCTGCCTCAGCCTGCTGCCGCTGCCGCGGGGCTTGAATTGGCGGATGGGATCAATCCCCTGCAGTTGGCCTCCTACTCGGCCTACATGTCGCGGGCTACCGGATTCAGTGAAGACGAATATTCGGTGACTCTGCCGCCATTTCCTGAGGGCGACCCTCAGGTCGAATGGGCCTTCAGGCCCGATCTGGCTTTGATGGGAGACCTCGCCATCGCGCAGATCGTCTCCGCGTATCCGATTGAGCACACCGATCTCGAATTTGAAGGAGCGGAGGAGGGGCGCTATTACTACCGCAACCCTCAAGCCAGGCCGCGTGCCTGGATCGAAGGCGGGGCACCGGTGGAAGTGCTGGAACGCACCCCCAATCGGATCGTCATGAGAGCTACGGGGCCGGGGACGCTGGTTGCCGGCGAAATTGCCTATCCGGGGTGGGAGGTCACGATCGACGGTGCGACCGCCCCCCTCGATACGTACGCGGGGTTGCTGCGCGCGGTTGAACTGTCCTCCGGAGAGCACGAGGTGGTATTTGCCTTTCGCTCCAACTCGCTGCGCGCGGGAGCGCTCGTCACCCTTCTCGGCCTGACCTTACTGGCGTCGTTCTGGATCAGGCGTTGACCCGAAGCGAGACTCGCTGGGCCCTGCTCTACTCGGTGATCCTGGCCCTGGTAACGAGCTTGCCTTACCTGCTCGCAGCGCTAAGCCCAGAGCGCGATTGGAGCTTCACCGGATTTCTCCTCGCGACAGAAGACGGCAATTCTTACATCGCTAAAATGCTCTCGGGGTTTGAGGGGGCCTGGCTATTCCGAAGCCCGTATTCCACAGCAGAGCAATCCGGCGTCCTGGCTTTCCTTCCTTACATCCTGGTTGGCAAGGTCAGCAACGGATCCCACGGCCAGCTGGTGGCTCTCTACCATCTGTTTCGGGTGCTGGCTATCCCAGCCCTGGTGCTGACGGTCTACCGGTTCTCCTCCTTGTTTGTCGAAAACATCGCGCTGCGCCGCTGGACGGTGATCATCGCAACCATCGGGGGTGGGTTGGGCTGGCTCCTGATAATGCTGGGACAGCCGACGGTTGCTGGCAGCCTGCCGCTGGAGTTTTACTCACCGGAGACCTTCGGGTTCCTTGCCATATACGGTCTGCCGCATCTGACGCTGGCACGCGCGGCGATGCTGCTTGGCTTTGTCTGGTATCTGCAGGATGAATCGAGGTGGCGCTCAGGCTTCGCATTGCTGGTTGCGGGCTTAATACATTCACCAGAACTGCTCTCTGCCTTCGCAGTCCTGAGCGCGCACGCTATCGCAGTCCTGGGATTCGGGGCGCAAAAATCCCAATGGATGAGACGCCTGGCGCGCGCGGTCCTGCCCTCCGTCCCACTGATCGCGTACCTTGGCTATGCTGCGCTCACCGATCCATACCTGCAATCCTGGGCCGCCCAGAATCTAATTCTCTCGCCTCATCCCATCTTGTATCTGTTAGCGTTCGGCATCGTGCTGCCTGCCGCTTTCATCGGTGCGCGCAATCTGCTTCGTCGAAGGCGGGAGGCGATGTTGTTTCCGGTTGCCTGGGCGATTGCCATCCCGGCGTTGGCTTGGGCGCCGCTCAGCATTCAGCGCCGCCTGCCGGAGGGTGGCTGGGTGGCGCTGGCTGTGCTGGCGGCAGCGGGGCTTGCCACGCTCGAAGGAGCCTCAGGGCGGCGGCTTGGAAGGGTTGCCATTGCCAGCTTATTGATTCCCAGCAGCCTGCTGATCTTGGCCGCCGGATTCGAGCTTGCGGTGAACCCTCGAGAACCTGCCTTCCGACCACAAGAAGAGGTCGAGGCGTTTGGCCGATTGAGTCGGTTGGCGGAGCAGTCGGCAATTGTGCTGGCCTCCTTCGATACCAGCAATCCCCTCCCGGCCTGGGCGCCGGTGCGAGTTGTCGCTGGCCACGGGCCTGAGACTGCGGGGCTGGCCGAACTGAGGCCCAGGATCGAAGATTTCTATCGGGTTTCCGGAACAGAAGAACAGCGAATGTCACTCATACGAGACGAGCGAATCACCTATCTTATTTACGGGCCTAGAGAGCGCGCCCTCGGCGATTGGAACCCGCAGGAATGGGAGTGTTTGGATCTCTTAGACAGTCAAGGCGGATATGACCTCTACCAGACCTGCCTTCCGTAAGGCCCTTCCCTGGCTGCCAATCGTACTTGGGCCGATTCTGCTCTTCGGAATCGATCTGATCCAAGGCCGCGCGTTGTTCTGGGGTGCTCCCCTACTGCAGTTCACGCCGTGGCACACCGCGGCCAAAGAGATCGCATTCTCGGGCCACTTCCCATTGTGGAACCCGTGGCTGGGAATGGGAGCACCGCTGCTGGCGAATTATCAATCGGCGCTGCTGTATCCGCCGAACTGGATATTGCTAGCGACCGATGTCTCGTGGGGCCAAACGTTCCTGGTTCTGCTGCACCTCATTTGGGCCGGATTCGGTATGGCGTTGCTCGCTCGGTCCATCGGGCTCGGTACGTTTGCCCAGGCCATCGCAGGGCTTGCGTACGGGATGTCTGGGTACCTGGTTGCCAGATCGGGCTTCCTCAGCATCAATGCCGCCGCGGCCTGGCTTCCCTGGATCCTGTTTGCCGCAGAGGGCCTGTCAAAAAAACCCAGGCCGCGCAGCGTGGCCTTGCTCGGCTTAGTGCTCGGCCTCCAGTGGCTCTCTGGACACGCGCAGATCGCATGGTACACGCTAATTCTGGCCGCGGCGTGGGTCGTATACCGCGCGCGCTACAGCTCAGGCTCGACTGGAAAGGCAGTCATGGCTCTGGTGGCGGCAGGGCTGCTGGCATTCGCCATTGCTGCCGTGCAGATCATTCCGACGTTGGAGTACGTATCGGTTTCCAACCGAGCTGGTGATTTGGATCCCGAATTCGCATTGACCTACTCGTTCTGGCCCTGGCGATTGTTCGGGCTCCTTGCGCCCGACCTTTTTGGCAATCCCCGCACAGCAGATTTCTGGGGCTACGGGAATTTCTGGGAAGACGCGATCTACGTGGGACTGCTTCCATTGCTCCTGGCCGTCGGTGCACTATTTACCAAAGCGATCGGCCGCTTGAAATGGTTCTTGCTCGGGATAGCAGTGGTCGCGTTTCTGCTGAGCCTCGGAAGCAATACGCCGATCTTCACCCTCCTCTTCGAGATAGTGCCAACGTTTTCACTATTTCAGGCGCCCACGCGCTGGAATCTCTGGCTGGTGGCCTCCCTGTCGCTGCTGGCAGGCCTGGGAGCCGAACATTGGCAGGTTGCGGAGGGGCGGAAACTCTATTGGCTTCGCCTCGGCACCGCAGGCGCGGGTGCCGTGCTGGTGGTTGCCACCCTGATCGGCTTGCTTGAGACCGACATCGAACCGACATTCACCCGCGCGATTGCTGTGGCCGGCTTTTGGCTTGCCGCCGGCGGAATTCTGGCTCTTCTGCGAACGGAGCCGGCCCGCGCAGGATGGACCGCGGCAGCCCTGAGTGTTGTTGTGGTCGACCTCTTCCTCGCCGGTCGTGGCCTCAATCCCACATTGCCAGCCAAGTTCAATTCAGCCCCGACCGCTCTCAGTGAGCAAGTATTTGGTGACCATCGTCTGTACATGTCGCAAGACGTGGAAAGAGAAATCAAGTTCGATGTGGCGTTTCGATTCGATAGCTTTCAAACAGAGCTCGACTGGCGGATCGTGCGGGAGAGCGGTCTGCCGAATACTGCTCTAATGGATCGAATTGCATCCGCCAATAACTTTGATCCTCTGCTCCCCGCGAGATACGTTGCATGGATGGAGCAACTAGAGCGTACGACGCCCGCGCTGCGCGACCGATTGCTGCCCTACATGAATGTGGGTTGGCAGGCCTCAGTTCAAGACAGCCTTCCGACGAGCTATGACCCGGTACCGGCTCCCGTGCGCGCCTGGATCGTCCCGCGCGCAGACTGGGTGACGAGTCCAGCGGAAGCCATCCGCCGAACGACCGCTTCGAATTTCGACCCATCCAGAGAAGTGCTGCTGGAAGGGGATCCCCGACTGGAGTTGGGTGGTCTGGGCGTGGTGATGGCCCTCCGAGATAAGGGCCCGAACGAGGTTGAGCTAGCGGTTGAGGCGCCGGAGGGAGGCTGGCTCGTGCTGGCAGATACCTGGTATCCAGGGTGGACGGCTGAGCTCGATGGTCGGACCATTGAAAGCTATCCTGCGAATGGAGTTATGCGATCCATTTGGGTGCCGGCCGGTCAACATACGGTGGCCTTCAAGTACCGTCCGATTACGGTGCCAATCGGCCTTGCGCTGACGCTTGTGGGGCTAGCGGCTTTCGTGTACCTGAGGCGCGAATGAGAGCATACTGGCCTGCAACGGTGGCGGCCCTGGTAGCAGGCGCCTACGTCGTCTGGCGCCTGGCAAGCTTTGGTTGGCAGCCGATCGAACTCTTCGAGTTGGGTACCCGCTTCTCGCAGGGAATTGAGGGTGGCTCGCCCGGGTATGACGGGCAGTTTTCCTATTACATCGCATCGAGCCCCGACCCGAAAGTCGTCGAGCCGAACTTGGATGTCCCCGCCTATCGATACCAACGGATCCTGTACCCGCTCTCCGCACGCGTGATGTCGATCGGGGTCGAAGCCTGGCTGCCTTGGTCTTTCGTAATTGTGGGCCTGCTGGCGCACTGGGGGGGCACGTGGGCGGTCGCGCGCTTCCTAATGGACCAGGCCTTGAATCCCTGGTATGCGCTGTCTTATGGCTTATGGGTCGGGCTGGTGGCTCCCATTGGATTGGGGCTTGGGGAACCACTGGCCTATGGTCTCGCGGCGGGGGGATGGCTGCTAAGAGCGAGGGGCAGGGTCGGGTGGAGTGCATTGTTGTTTGGCCTGGCGCTGTTTGCAAAAGAAACCACGATCATTTTCTTGGCCGCTGCCATCCTGGCTGAGCTGGCCGGGCAACGGAGAAGTCGTGCGCTGGTCGCCTATCTCGCCTCCCTGGCGGTCTTCGTCGGTTGGCAGGCCTGGCTGTGGAGGACCTTTGGGAGCCCCGGCCTAGGAAGTGGCGGGGATATGGCCACCTCATTCGAGTGGATCCCCTTCATGGGGCTGTTTCGCATCGGATCCGTCGACATGCTCGCACTGGGTCTATTCCTCTTGATTTTCTTGCCAACGATCGTGCTGCCCACCATATGGGCCGTGATCGCCTCCATTCGATCGATCCTCAAAGGCATTCCTTCGGCGGAAGCCTGGTCGCTGCTCGGGAACGGAATTGCGTTGATGGTCCTACCGTTTTCCACCTTTCGTGAGCCGCTGGGACTGGTGCGATTCGCCAGCGGTCTGGTATTGGCAGTTATTCTGTTCTCCGCCTCGCGACAGCTCATGCGGCCGCTGCGCTACAGCCTCTTCTGGACAGCACTATTGGCGATCTTGCTGGCGCAATAGCCAAACGAAGTACAATTCTGCGGTTGGATCGCAGATTCGCTCCCAGGCACAATGACTAGATTGATCAAACGTGAAAGGCTCATTCTGCTGGCAGTCTTCACGGCCGGCATGACGACCTTGGCCATTGAGATTACGGCCGCCCGATTGCTGGGCACGGTGTTTGGTACCACCAATATCGTGTGGGCGAACATCATCGGACTCATCTTGATCTATTTGGCCGCTGGTTACTTCATCGGCGGTCGGTGGGCCGATCGCTCTCCCCATACCGACACCTTCTACCGCATCATTGCCTGGGGGGCATTCACCGCCGGCCTGGTGCCGCTGGTAGCCAAACCGGTGCTTCGACAGGCGGCGGTCGCGGTGCAGGCACTGGACGCGGCGATCATGGCCGGATCTTTCATTTCAGTGCTCATTCTGTTCGTTGTCCCGATCACTCTCTTGGCCTGCGTTTCCCCCTTCGCCATTCGTCTCACGATCACGGAGACGGCGGAGGCGGGCCGCACTTCGGGAAGGGTATATGCGGTATCCACCGTGGGCTCTATCCTCGGAACGTTTATTCCCGTGCTATGGCTGATCCCAACCATCGGAACCGCGCGTACGTTCCTCCTGTACAGTCTGGTGCTGCTGGTCCTGGCACTTGGCGGTCTGGCCTACGAGGGCGGTTTCCGTAGCATGTTACGATACGCATGGATGCCGATTGCCCTGCTCGTGTTTGCCTTTCTGGCGCTTTCGGGTCCAATCAAAGACGGTTCGCTGTACGAGACGGAGTCGTCTTACAACTACATCCAGGTCGTTGACAGCAACGGTGTGCGCCTGCTCTACCTGAACGAGGGCCTGGCGGAACACTCGATTTATTTGCCGGAGGAGGGCGCACCCCCATACGGATACGGCACGTGGGAGATGTTTCTCGCTGCGCCCTTTTTCAATCCTGCCCCGGTGGAGCTTGATGACCTTGAGCGAGTGGGTTTGATTGGCCTGGCCGGCGGCACGATTGCGAAGCAGTATTCGGAGGTTTTTGGACCGGTACCTATCGATGGATGGGAAATCGATCCGGAGATCATTCGCGTCGGCCGCGAATACTTCGATATGAACGAGCCAAACTTAGATGCAATCGAGGCCGATGGTCGCTGGGGCCTTGAACAAAGCGAGCAGCTTTATTCAGTCATCGCCATCGATGCCTATCGCGCACCGTATATCCCCTGGCAACTAACTACCGTTGAGTTTTTCCAAAACGTGGCGGAGCATCTCGACGATCGGGGGGTCTTGGCGATAAACGTGGGGCGTACTGCTGAGGACAGACGTCTGATCGAAGCACTGGCTGGAACGATCCAGGCCGTCTTTCCCTCGGTATACCTGGTGGATGTGCCAGGTAGTTTCAATTCACTGCTGTATGCTACGCGAAAGCCAACGCGTGCTACCAACCTGGTTGAAAATCTGCTTGCCCTGGAAGATCGCGGGGCTCCGACTGAACTGCTCGATGTGCTCAACCGTGCAACGGCGAACATCCGAACCACACCCGAAACAGATATCGTGTTCACCGATGATCGTGCGCCGGTCGAGCAACTGATCAACTCGATTGTGCTCCAATTTATGCTGGGGGGGATGGAAGGATTACCCTGATGGATACAACTTCGCAACCCGGATGGCTGACTGCCGCGCGCATCTTCCTACAAGCGCTCATACCGGCGATCCTGGTGCTGACCAGCGTGCGGCTGATGATGACCAATAGCTTCGTGCGCTTCAATTACGCCTTGCCTGGCTTCCCGAGGGATCAGTACGGGTTTACTCAAGAGGATCGGCTGCAGCACGCGCCGATCGCCCTTGAGTATCTGCTGAATGATGCGGGAATCGAGTTTCTTGGGGATCAGCAATTTGAAGATGGCACTCCGGTCTACAATGCGCGCGAGCTCGGCCACATGGTAGACGTCAAGCAGATCACCCGGGCCGCCCTAAACGTCTGGCGCCTCGGACTGATTGCGGCGGTCGCCACTAGCGTGCTCTTGTGGAGAGTCGCCGGCAGCAGGTATCTCTGGGAGAGCCTCCAGGCAGGTGCTAAACTGACCGCGCTGGTCATGGTTATTCTGATTGTGGGGTTGCTCGTCGCGTTCTCGGTGCTCTTTGTAGCCTTTCACGAGATCTTTTTCGATCCTAATACATGGACCTTCCTGTTCAGCGACACCCTGATTCGGCTATTTCCCGAGCGCTTCTGGCAAGTGGCCTTTGCGACCGTCGGTGTTGCGACTCTGGTCCAAGCGGGCTTGCTGTACTTGATCACGCGCCTCCTGCTCGTGGGTTCCGCCCACTAAATCTTGGGGCCCTTTGGACCCGACTGCCTGTGCCCGGCACGGGTGCGGCTAACCACTAGGCCAGGCGAAAGCCAGAGGCCGTCAGCGAGATGGCAGCGCCACCTGGATCCCTGGAAATACACCAGGATCTACGACGAACACCAACAGGCACCGGGATCGAATCGAGAGCCCATAAAGAGTGCGGATGGAAGCAAGGTGAAAGGTTGGTTTTGGAGGAGCAGTAACGGTTAGGTCTCCACGTCGACCCTTGGCAATCTAAGCCTTCTCATGGAAGAGCCTGTGTGAAAAGTCCGATTTTTCCCGCGTCAACGGGCCAGCGTCCCTCTCATTACACTCTCAGCCCGTATTTACGGGAACTGAACCGCATAATAAGCATATTCTGGTGTTTTCCTCCCACCGATTATCTTATTGCCGACTTTTCACACAGCCTGGGAAGGGGTTAGGCGGCCACATCCCGTGCTGGCTGTGCACTGCAGGCCATTCATTCGGTCGAAGCTCTATCTCCGGCGAGGAGCTGCCGCCCCACCCGATAGGCCCATAACGGGTAGCCGAAGTACAAAGCTCCCAGGATGATTGCCGCCACGCTGAGCTGCAACTTGCCGCTGCGGCGGCCCAGGAAACCGGTGATCACGATCCACACACCCACCAGCAGGATGGATGCGGATGCGTACGCAACCTGCTCTAAGAACGACATTGCGCCTGTGATCAGCAGCAATTGGAACACCACGACCCCGACAATCCCGACAACTGCCACAAGCATCGCAACGAGACTTAGCCGCGGTGATTGAGGTCTCAGAATCCGATGGAAGGCTACTACAACTGGCAGTGCAAGAGTGTATTGGACAAGAACGAAGAGGTCATTAAGCGGGCCGAAAACACCAAGGGGCTCAATGCTGGCAAAGATGCCAACGTACAGAAGCACAAGAAATGCTATGCCAAATGCGGACACTGCCGAACTGACGTATGCGCTCCTGCCAGCCGCACGAAATGGAGTCGAACCTTCACTTTGCATCGCACACCTCCATCTTTAGCTCATCCGTTACACAATGTTGCCGGTGCTAATCAAATGCTCGCCATCTTGGAATGGCCGCATTCTTTCATGCTTCTCGGTGTTCAAGCAATTCGCGCAAATCCTTAGGGTCCCGAGGCTGCCTTCTATGTGGGCGCTGCTGTCAAGCCCCCTGGTCTCTATTGAATCTTAAGCTGCCGGGACTTTGCCATGCTTCCCTTCCATGCTGCCTCAGATTTGGCGGCTCATGAGCCTGCTTCGGCTCTGGCCTGGCTGGCAGCCTCCTGGTAGGTCGGGCGTTTATCGCCTCGACAACCTTCCCTGGCCTGGCCGGTACAGACCGGAGACATGGTTAACACTTTATTCTGGAGACATGGTTGACACTCGGCTCGGATCGTCCACCTGCCTTCGGCTCAACCCGACTTTAGACACAATATCGTGGATCTTGTTCGA